>NZ_JAUSZH010000001.1:3535000-4135000 GCF_030817355.1 Streptomyces sp. V1I1
TAGGCCATCACCCCACCAACAAGCTGATAGGCCGCGGGCTCATCCTGCACCGCCGGAGCTTTCAACCTCCTCCCATGCGGAAGGAAGTGTTATCCGGTATTAGACCCCGTTTCCAGGGCTTGTCCCAGAGTGCAGGGCAGATTGCCCACGTGTTACTCACCCGTTCGCCACTAATCCACCCCGAAAGGCTTCATCGTTCGACTTGCATGTGTTAAGCACGCCGCCAGCGTTCGTCCTGAGCCAGGATCAAACTCTCCGTGAATGTTTTCCCGTAATCGGGACACACATCACGAGAGCGGAACGGTCAGACCGGAATAAGGCCTGCCGTCCACAGCATCCTCGCTGTGTAAATGCCTACCCGCCACATGGGCCAGTAGGACTTCAAAGGAACCACGACCATCCGAAGATGGACGGGGTATCAACATATCTGGCGTTGACTTTTGGCACGCTGTTGAGTTCTCAAGGAACGGACGCTTCCTTCGTACTCACCGCAGAACATTTTCTGAGGCTTTCCTCCGGGCGCTTCCCTTCGGTCTTGCGTTTCCGACTCTATCAGACTCTTTCGTGTCCGATTCCCCGTCAGAAGGGGCTCGCTTTCCGGCCTTTCGGCTTTCCGGCGGTGCCGACTCTATCAGATCCTTTCGGGTCTGATTCCCGGTCGAACTCGGGTTGCCTTTCCGGCTGTTGGGCCGTTCCGACGAGTGAGACTTTAGCGGAATCCTGGCCCCCGACGCTAATCGGGGCTGCGCTCATTCGAACGCGGATTCCTCATTTCGCAAAAGCGCACAGAAAGCCGGGCGACGGAGTGTCGCTCGCTTGTAGTCGGTCTTGCGGAATGGCTGTCCGGGGACCGGCCGAAGTCGGTGCTCACGTCGGACAACTCGGAGAACACTACGGATGGCGGTATCCGCTGTCAACCTGGGGCTGGGGCCCGTAGTCTCGTACGTATGACAACGCGTACGTGCCTCCTTCAGTGGTGGGCCGCCTGACGGCGGCCGGCACCTACGCATGCACTCAACGGCCGCCGCTTCGGCGGCCGTTCTCGTTTCTCCCTCCGGGAGTCCGGCCGCTGGACGCGGCGGCTCCGATCAGGAGACGGAGAGCGTGATGACGCGGATCTTCAGCGGGATCAAGCCCACGGGGCATCTGACGCTGGGCAACTACCTCGGGGCGCTGCGCAGGTGGGCCGAGGTCGATCAGCACCAGGCGGACTCGCTGTTCAGCGTGGTCGATCTTCACGCGCTGACCGTGGAGCACGATCCGGCGCGGGTGCGCAGACTCAGTCGGCAGGCCGCGTCGCTGATGCTGGCAGCGGGGCTGGACCCGGAGCTGTGCACCGTATTCGTACAGAGTCATGTGGACGAGCACGCGCGGCTGTCGTATCTCCTGGAGTGCACGGCCACGGACAGCGAGCTGCGGCGCATGATCCAGTACAAGGAGAAGGGCACGCAGGCGCGGGCAACCGGGCAGAGTGTGCGGCTGTCCCTGCTTACCTATCCGGTGCTGATGGCGGCGGACATCCTGGCCTACGGGACGGATGAGGTGCCTGTGGGTGAGGACCAGACCCAGCATGTGGAGCTGACGCGGGATCTGGCGGTGCGGTTCAACCAGCGATACGGGCACACGTTCACCGTGCCGAAGGCGACGCATCCGCCGGTGGCTGCGCGGGTCATGGATCTGCAGGACCCGACCTCGAAGATGGGGAAGTCGCACGAGTCCGGGGCGGGGATCGTCTATCTGCTGGACGACGCGGATGTGGTGCGCAAGAAGATCATGCGGGCGGTCACGGACAGCGGGCGTGAGGTCGAGTTCGACCGCGAGGGCAAGCCGGGCATCGCGAATCTGCTCGAGATGCTGGCGGCTTGTGAGGGTGGGAACCCAATCGACCTGGCCGGTGTATATGAGTCGTACGGGGCCTTGAAGAAGGACACGGCCGAGGCGGTGGTGGAGCTGCTGATGCCGGTGAGGGAGCGACATGCGGAGCTGGCGGCGGATCCGGGACACGTCGATGAGGTGCTGAGGAAGGGAGCCGAGCGGGCCAGGGGGATGGCCCGGCCGAGAGTTGATGCCGCCTATAGGGCGATCGGGCTGCTGCCCAGGTAGCGGAGGACGACTCCGTCCCAGCCGTCCAGCCGTGACCGGGACCGTCAGCCGTTGCCCGACGCGAGCTCGCGGCTGCGGTCGCGGGCCGCCTCGATGGCGGCGATCAGGGCGGCGCGTACACCGTGGTTCTCGAGTTCGCGGATGGCACTGATGGTGGTGCCGGCGGGGGAGGTGACGGCTTCGCGGAGCTTGACGGGGTGTTCGCCGCTGTCGCGGAGCATGACGGCGGCGCCGATGGCGGCCTGGACGATCAGGTCGTGGGCCTGGGCGCGGGGCAGGCCGAGGAGGATGCCGGCGTCGGTCATGGCCTCGACGAGGAAGTAGAAGTACGCCGGACCCGAGCCGGACAGAGCGGTGGCCGCGTCCTGCTGGGACTCGGGGACGCGGAGGGTCTTGCCGACGCCGCCGAAGATCTCCTCGGTGTGGGTGAGGTGCTCGGCGGTCGCGTGGCTGCCGGCCGAGATCACGGACATGCCCTCGTCGACGAGTACGGGCGTATTGGGCATGACACGGACTACGGGGGTGCCTGCGGTCAGGCGTTCCTCGATGAAGGAGGTGGGGATGCCGGCCGCGGCGCTGATGACAAGGCGGTCCGCGGTGATGTGCGGAGCGAGTTCGTCGAGGAGCTTGCCCATGTCCTGGGGCTTGACGGCCAGGATGAGGGTGTCGGCGCGCTTGGCGGCCTCGGGGTTGGTGACGGGCTCGACGCCGTAGCGGGTGCGGAGCTCATTGGCGCGGTCGGCGCGGCGGGTGGTGACCAGCAGGTCGGCGGGGCGCCAGCCGGCGCGGATCATGCCGCTGAGGAGGGCCTCGCCGATCTTGCCCGTTCCGAGGACTGCGACTGTCTGGGTCATGGCTCTGTTCACCTCGCCGGTGGGGATACGTGTCGCCATCCTCGCACCGGGGGCGTGGCTGTGCCGGGGCGTCCGAGGGGCGGTACGGGCGAGCGCAGGCCCGCCCGCGCCTCGGAGGCCGGTGCCCGGCCAGCTCAAGGTCGGGGACACCATCACGCGGAACTAGGCGGTGCGGCGGCGCAGCGTCGCCGCGCCCATGGCCAGAACCAGGACCGCGCAGGCCGCGACGATCAGGACGTCGCGGGTGAAGTCGCCGGTGGCGTCCGGGTAGCGCTGGACTTCGGTCATGGCGTCGACGGCGTACGACATGGGCAGGACGTTCGAGATGCCCTCGAGGACGGGCTGCATCTTCTCGCGCGCCGTGAACAGGCCGCAGAGCAGCAGCTGCGGGAAGAGCACCGCCGGCATGAACTGGACCGCCTGGAACTCAGAGGCGGCGAAGGCCGAGACGAAGAGTCCCAGTGCCGTGCCGAGCAGGGCGTCGAGGAGCGCGACGAGGAGCAGCAGCCAGGGCGAGCCGATGACGTCCAGGCCCAGTGCCCACAGCGCGAGGCCGGTGGCGAGGAGGGACTGGACGATGGCGACGAGGCCGAAGGCCAGGGCGTAGCCGGCGATCAGATCGCCCTTGCCCAGGGGCATGGCGAGCAGGCGTTCCAGGGTGCCTGAGGTGCGTTCGCGCAGGGTGGCGATGGAGGCCACCAAGAACATCGTGATCAGCGGGAAGATGCCGAGGAGCGAGGCGCCGATGGAGTCGAAGGTCCGCTCGCTGCCGTCGAACACGTAGCGCAGCAGGAAGAGCATCACGCACGGCACGAAGACCATCAGTGCGATGGAGCGCGGGTCGTGGCGGAGCTGGTGCAGGACGCGGGCGGCGGTGGCGAGGGTGCGGGAGGCGTTCATCGGGCGTTCTCCTGAATGGCCTTGGGCTGAGGATCGGCCTGCTGCGGGGAATCGGCCTGCCGGGCGTTGGCCTCGTCGACCAGGTGGAGGAAGGCGGCTTCGACGGTCTGGGAGCGGGTTCGGAAGCGGAGGTCGTCGGGGGTGTCCTCGGCGAGGATCTCGCCCTCGCGCATCAGGAGCAGGCGGTGGCAGCGCTCCGCCTCGTCCATGACGTGCGAGGAGACGAGGATCGTCGCGCCGCGCTCGTCGGCGAGACGGTGGAAGAGATTCCACAGATCACGGCGCAGGACGGGGTCGAGGCCGACGGTCGGTTCGTCGAGGACGAGCAGTTCGGGTGTGCCGAGCAGGGCGACGGCGAGGGAGACGCGGCTGCGCTGGCCGCCGGAGAGCCGGCCGGCCAGGGAGTCGGCGTGCGAGACGAGGTCTACGTCGGCGATGGCACGGGTGACGTAGTCGCGGCGGGTGTCGCGGTGGCGGCGGCCGGGCTGCAGGACGGAGGCGAAGTAGTCCAGGTTCTGGCGGACCGTCAGGTCGTCGTAGACGGCCGGGTCCTGGGTGACGTAGCCGATACGGGAGCGCAGGGTGGCGTCGCCCGCGGGACTGCCGAGGATGTCGAGGGTTCCGGTGACCTTGGCCTGCGTGCCGACCACGGCGCGCATCAGGGTCGACTTGCCGCAGCCGGAGGGGCCGAGGAGGCCGGTGATCCGGCCGGGCGGCACGGTGAAGTCGATGCCGCGCAGGACGGTGCGCTCGCCTCGTACGACTGTGAGGCCGCGGGCCAGGACGGCAACTCCAGAATAATTCATCATGTGATGAATAATGCGCTGGCGGCCTTGCCACGTCAAGAGAGCGGTGCAGCGTCAAGAGATGAGGCCCGTCGAGAGATGGGGGGCGTGTCAGGGGCATCCCCCATGGCGTTGGGGGCACGGGCGGCGGACGGTTGACATATGAGCCACAACAGTGAGATCTCGAAGGCCGAGCGGCGGCGGCTGGCCGTCGCGTCGGTGACGCTCGGGCCGTGGCGCGCCGCCGCGGCGGTCGGCGGGCTGGGCGGCGGCGTTGCCCTCGCGCTCGGCATGATCGGCGAGGGAATCGGCCTCGGCGTGCTGGCCGGCGCGCTGTCGGTCGCGCTGATGCTGTTCTTCATGGTCGGCGGGGCGGGCGCGGTGCTCGGCGACAAGCCGGGCACGGGGAGCCCGTCCGACCGCCGGATACGGCGCTGGGCCGCGGCCCACCCATGGCGGGTCGCGGCCGTGCCGGGCGCGCTGATGGTCGCCGCGGATGTGGTGGTCCAGCAGGCGCTCACCACACAGGGGTTCTTCGGCAGCCTGTGGGAGGGCCTGTGGCGGGGCGCGCTCGTGATGGGCGTCGTCGGGCTGGTCGGGCGGTTCTCGCGCAGGTCGCGCTGAGGCCGGGGATCAGCCGGACCGCCACGCGCGGCCCATCAGGACGCGGGCGCGGTGCGGTAAGGGTGCCGGGCGTGCGGGTGCCGGGCGTGCGGGTGCCGGGCGTGCGGGTGCCGGGCGTGCGGGTGCCGGGCGTGCGTCGGAGCGTACGAACCGGATCAGGCCGTGGCTACTTGCGCTTGGCCTTGCCGCCCTTGCCCTTGCGGGCGGCGGGGTTGCCGGTACGGACGCCGCGGCGCTTCTCGTACTGGCTGCGGGCCGTCTCGTACTCCTCGCGGCGCAGCTTCTCGCCCGGTGCCTCGGTCAGCGAGCGGAAGAAGTAGGCGAGGAGCGAGCCTACGAAGCCGATCGCCTTGAGGCTGCGCAGCGAATCCTCGGTCGCGGAACCGGTGGGGCGGCGGGTGAAGCCCTCCCAGGTCTTGCGGAAGGCGACGGCGCTGCAGATCGCGAACATCACGACGACCAGCGCGTTGACGAAGCCGCCCACGTCGGCGATCGCCAGACCCTGGTAGGCCAAGCGCAGCACGAGACAGCCTGCTACGGCGGCGGCGAGGGCACCGGCGGCGACGCCGGCGCGGCGCAGCCCGTAGCCCCCGTCGTGGCCGATCCAGGTCGTGCCGAAGAAACGGATGGGCTCGGGCTGCGGACCGCCGCCGGCGTTCGTCCCGCTCTGCTTACTCTGCTCGCTCACGGGGTCGATTATCCCCGGGCGTCACGGCCACCCCGTCAGGAGCAGCGGATCGTCACATAGCCGTCGCTACCGGTGTTCACATACGCGTCCGAGACGAACTGCCCATTGGCGATGTTGTCCCAGAGGTTGGTGGTGCCGTACGGACCACTGATCCACTCACCCGGCTTCTGGCAGTTGATCGGCACCCGAGAGCCGACCGGCAGCACCTTGATGAGCCGGTAGTTGGTGCCTGGGCCACTGCGTACGTTCAGCGCCACTCCGGGCGCGACCGGATAGCGCTTGGCCGTGGCCTCGTCGAAACTCTCGGACTGCACTTCTTCAACAGCCATGAAACTCTCCCCCGTTGATGTGGCTTGATCCGTACGGTCTCTTCCGTACGCCGCGCAGGCTAGCAACCCACACCTGCATCACACGCATCATCGACTAGGCTCCGTGCGTCGCGCTTGCGCACGAACAACACGGGGGTGGGAGATGCCACCGCTGCGCAGCACCGGGCGGTTCCCGGAAGCGGAGCATCCGGAATATGCCGGGCAGTACCGTCTTGAGGCATGCCTCGGCAACGGCGGCATGGGCGTCGTCCACCTGGCCACTTCCGCCTCCGGGTTGCGCCTCGCGGTCAAGGTCATCCATGCCGAACACGCATCGGACCCGGAGTTCAGAGCCCGTTTCCGGCAGGAGGTCGCGGCCGCCCGCAAGGTCAGCGGCGCCTTCACCGCGCCCGTCGTCGACGCCGACCCGGAGGCGGAACGGCCCTGGATGGCCACGCTGTTCATCGAGGGCCCGACGCTCGCCGAGCGGGTGAAGCGGAACGGGCCGCTGGGCTCGGAGGAACTGCGCAAGGCGGGCGCGGGTCTCGCCGAGGCGCTGCGTGACATCCATCGCGTCGGCGTGGTGCACCGCGATCTCAAGCCGAGCAATGTACTGCTCGCTCCCGACGGGCCGAAGGTCATCGACTTCGGCATCTCCCGTCCCGCGGACAGCGATCTGCGTACGGAGACGGGCAAGCTGATCGGTACGCCGCCGTTCATGGCGCCCGAGCAGTTCCAGCGTCCGCGCGAGGTCGGGCCCGCCGCCGATGTGTTCGCGATGGGGGCCGTGCTGGTGCACGCGGCGACCGGGCGCGGGCCCTTCGACTCGGACAGCCCGTACATCGTGGCGTACCAAGTGGTGCACAACGAACCGGACTTGGCGGGTGTGCCGGCGGATCTCGTGCCGCTGTTCCGGCGCTGTCTGGCGAAGGACCCGGCGGAACGGCCGACGCCGTACGAGTTGATGGTCGCGCTGCGCGGGTCCTCGCCCTCCTCGTCGTACGACACCCAGGCCTACATACCGGCGCAGCGCACCCCGGACCCCCGCGAGAGCGCGCCCCTGGTGCCCGCTGCGGGACACCGCCCCCTGACCCGGCGGAAGATCCGCTGGGCGGGCGCGGCGCTGGCGGTGCTGGTCACGGCGGGGATCGTGGTCGTACGTACCGTGGGCGACGGCGACACCGCGGCTCCCGCACCCTCGGTGCCCCGCGCCGAGCAGACCTTCCGCCCCTGGAGCGTGCCCCTGCGCGGCGGGGACGACGAGAACAGGACGCCGGTCTGCGCGTCGGCCGGCTCCGGGCTCTACTGCACGGCGCCCGGCATCAAGGCGACCCGCCTCAACCCCGCCGACGGCAAGACCCTCTGGTCGGCGAAGACGGGCGACAGCGCGGCGCAGACCGACGAGGGCATGACGCCCGTACTCGCCGGCGGGCTGCTGCAGGTGGTCGCACCCGGCGGGGACCGGCTCGAGGCGCTCGACCCGGAGTCCGGCGAGGTCAGCTGGGACGTCGACATCTCCCGGTACTCCACGGTCCGGCCTGCCGGTGACGTGGTGCTGCTGGTGACGGACGGCGGGGTGGTGCGGGCCGTCGACGCCGCTACGGGCAAGGAGCGCTGGACCCGGCAGCGCGGCGGAAGGGGCAGCCAGTGGGTCGCGTCCACGGGCGGCGACGGACCCGCGCTCGCCGTCACACCCTCCGCTGACGGTACGTCGACACTGGTCAGCGCGGTCGACCCGGCCAGTGGCGACCTGCTCTGGGAAAAGCGGGTCAAGGGAACGCTGAGCCCGGCGCGGTCGGTGGGCGGCTTCCTGTATCTGCTCTCCGCCAACACCGACGGCTTCACGGACGCTGTCGTACGACTCGACACCGCGGGCAAGCCGCGCGCGGTACGCCGTATCCCGCTGCCCGCGCCCGTCGACCAGGCGCAGGCGACCGTGGCCGGGGACACCGTCTACCTGAGCGGATCGGGCGGCGCGCTCCTCGCCCTCGGCACCGGCGGGACGAAGCCCGCCCAGCTGTGGCGGCTGGAGACCTCGGTCACCCATCTCTCACGCCCCGCCGCCGACGCCCGCGCGGTGTATGTGACGGCCGGGGACGGGCGGCTGCTGGCCGTGGACGCCGTACGCGGTGTGCTCATCGGCCAGACCAAACCCCGTATGGACGACGGGCGTTACACCTTCGCGTCGGTGCTGCCCGCACCCGTCGTCGCCGGTGACAAGCTCTTCGGCACGGCCCCGGACGGCTCCGTCTTCGCGCTGGACGCCCGGGACCCCACCAAATGGTGAGCCTGCTGCACGACCGGCTGTGCGACCGGGATCAGCCCAGCCGGGACACGTCCCGGACCGCGCCCTTGTCGGCGCTCGTAGCCATCGCCGCGTACGCGCGCAGCGCCGCCGAGACCTTCCGTTCGCGGTCCTTCGGCGCGTAGACACCGCCCAGCGCCTCGCGGCGGGTCGCCAACTCCGCCTCGGGGACGAGGAGTTCCATCGACCGGTTCGGGATGTCGATACGGATGCGGTCGCCGTCCTCGACGAGCGCGATGGTTCCGCCGCTCGCCGCCTCCGGCGAGGCGTGCCCGATCGACAGGCCCGATGTGCCGCCGGAGAAGCGGCCGTCCGTCACCAGCGCGCAGGCCTTGCCGAGCCCGCGGCCCTTCAGGAACGACGTCGGGTAGAGCATCTCCTGCATGCCGGGGCCGCCGCGCGGGCCCTCGTAGCGGATGACGACGACGTCGCCCTCCTTGATCTCCTTGCGGAGGATCTTGTCGACGGCCTCGTCCTGCGACTCGCAGACGACGGCAGGTCCCTCGAAGGTCCAGATCGACTCGTCCACGCCGGCGGTCTTCACGACAGCGCCGTCGACGGCGAGGTTGCCCTTCAGCACGGCGAGTCCGCCGTCCTTGGAGTACGCGTGCTCGACGGAGCGGATGCAGCCGTTCTCGGCGTCGACGTCGAGGGACTCCCAGCGCTCGGACTGGGAGAATGCGGTCGCGGAGCGGACGCAGCCGGGGGCCGCGTGCCACACCTCGACGGCCTCGGCGGACGGGGAACCGCCGCGCACGTCCCAGGTCTTGAGCCAGTCGGCGAGGGACGGGGAGTGGACGGTGTGGACGTCCTCGTTGAGGAGCCCGCCGCGGTAGAGCTCGCCCAGGATCGCCGGGATGCCGCCCGCGCGGTGCACGTCCTCCATGTAGTACGTGCCGCCGGGGGCGACGTTCGGCGCGACCTTGGCGAGACACGGGACGCGGCGCGAGACGGCGTCGATGTCGGTCAGGTCGTAGTCGAGCTCGGCCTCCTGGGCGGCGGCGAGCAGATGCAGGATCGTGTTGGTGGAGCCGCCCATGGCGATGTCGAGCGCCATGGCGTTCTCGAAGGCCTCGCGGGTGGCGATGTTGCGCGGCAGGACGGACTCGTCGCCCTGCTCGTAGTAGCGCTTGGTGATCTCGACGATCGTGCGGCCGGCGTTCTCGTAGAGCGCCTTGCGGGCGGTGTGGGTGGCGAGCACCGAGCCGTTGCCGGGGAGGGCCAGGCCGATGGCCTCGGCGAGGCAGTTCATCGAGTTGGCGGTGAACATGCCGGAACAGGACCCGCAGGTGGGACAGGCGTTCTCCTCGATACGGAGGACGTCCTCGTCCGACACGTTCTCGTCGACCGCGTCCACGATGGCGTTGATCAGGTCGAGCTTGCGGACCGTGCCGTCCACGAGGGTCGCCTGGCCGGCCTCCATCGGGCCGCCGGAGACGAAGATCACCGGGATGTTGAGGCGCAGCGCGGCCATCAGCATGCCGGGGGTGATCTTGTCGCAGTTGGAGATACAGATCAGGGCGTCCGCGCAGTGCGCCTCGACCATGTACTCGACGCTGTCCGCGATCAGGTCGCGGGACGGCAGGGAGTAGAGCATGCCGGCGTGGCCCATCGCGATGCCGTCGTCGACGGCGATCGTGTTGAACTCGCGGGGCACGGCGCCCGCGGCCAGGATCGCGTCGGAGACGATCCGGCCGACCGGGGCGAGATGGGTGTGGCCGGGCACGAACTCGGTGAATGAGTTGGCGACCGCGACGATCGGCTTGCCGATGTCTGCGCCCGCTACGCCCGACGCCCGCATAAGGGCGCGGGCGCCCGCCATATTGCGGCCGTGGGTGACAGTGCGGGACCTCAGCTCGGGCATCGTCGCTCGCTCCTTCAGACGGGTAGGCTCCCGTCGAGCCTACGCCGCGGCTCCAAGATCTGGACAGTCTGTCCGTTATACGGGACGCGAGGCTCACGCTTCGGTCAGCTGCCGCTCAGGCTTCGGTCAGATACCGCTGCAGCGTGGGGGCCACCATCGCGATGATCTCCTCCGGGTCCGCCGAGGCCAGCGGCTCCACCCTGATCACATAGCGCAGAATCGCGATGCCGATCATGTGCGAGGCGGCCAGCTCCGCGCGGAATTTCGGGTCCGGTACGTCGAGATCGCCCGCGATCCGCTCGAGCAGCCGCCGCAGTACGAAGCTGCGCAGTACCTTCGCCGCCGCCTCGTGGGTGAGCGCGGAACGGATGATCGCCAGCAGCGGGGCCCGGGTCGCCGGGTTTTCCCACACCCCGATGAAGTAGCGGGCGAGCCGCTCGCCGATGCCGTCCGCGCCCTGCCCCAGGATCTCCGGGATGACCAGAGTCGGCTCGAAGGAGACCTCGATGGCGGCCGCGAAGACCTCGTCCTTCGTACCGAAGTAGTGGTGGACGAGTGCGGGGTCGACGTCCGCCGCCTTGGCGATGCCGCGGACGGTCGTCTTGTCGTAGCCGCGCTCGGCGAATTCCGTACGGGCCGCTTCCAGGATCCGCTCGCGGGCGCCGGGGCCCTCTCCCGCTCCCGTACGGGCCGGACGGCCGCGCCGCCGCGGAGCCGCAGCGCCGGTCATGAGCCGCGCACCCCGGAAGACGCGGCCGACGCCAGATGCAGCCGGGTGAAGGCGAGCGCCTCGGCGAGGTCGGCCTCGCGTTCGGCGGCGGACATCGCGCGCCGGGTGTTGACCTCGATGACGACATGGCCGTCGAAGCCGGTACGGGCCAGGCGCTCGAGCAGCTCGGCGCACGGCTGGTTGCCGCGCCCCGGGACCAGGTGCTCGTCCTTCGCGGACCCCTTGCCGTCGGCGAGGTGCACATGGCCGAGCCGGTCGCCCATCCGGTCGATCATGGCCATCGTGTCGGTACGGGACGTCGCGGTGTGCGAGAGGTCGACCGTGAAATGCCGGTAGTCCTCTTTGGTGACGTCCCAGTCGGGGGCGTACGCGAGCATCTCGCGGTCCCGGTAGCGCCACGGGTACATGTTCTCGACGGCGAACCGGACATCCGTCTCGTGCGCCATCCGCCATATCCCGGTGACGAAGTCCCGGGCGTACTGCCGCTGCCAGCGGAACGGCGGATGCACGACGACCGTCGAGGCGCCCAGCTTCTCGGCCGCCGCCTGCGCCCGCTGGAGCTTCACCCAGGGGTCGGTGGACCAGACCCGCTGGGTGATCAGCAGACAGGGCGCGTGCACGGCGTGGATCGGCACCTGGTGGTAGTCGGACAGACGGCGCAGGGCCTCGATGTCCTGGCTGACGGGATCGGTCCAGACCATGACCTCGACGCCGTCGTAGCCCAGGCGCGCGGCAATTTCGAAGGCCGTCGCCGTCGACTCCGGATAGACGGAAGCCGTTGACAGGACAACCTTCGCATCCGGGATACGCACCACTGGTTCTGCCACGGGAGACAGGGTACGGGCCGCCGCTAGGAGGCCGGGAGATGGTCCAGGCGCCGCAGAATGACGCCCTCGCGCAGCGCCCAGGGACAGATTTCGAGCACCGGAGCCCCGAACAGATCCATCGCACCCTCCGCGACCAGCGCTCCTGCCAGCAGCTGACGGGCTCGGCCCTCGGAGACGCCGGGGAGGGTGCCGCGCTGCTCGACCGTCATGGCGGCGAGCTTCGGCATCCACTCCTCCAGTGACTTACGACTCAGTTCACGCTGCACGTAAAGGCCATCGGCGGAGCGCGCGGCACCCGCGATACGGGCCAGCTGCCTGAAGGTTTTGGACGTCGCCACTATGTGGTCCGGCTTCCCGAACCGGCTGAACTCGCCGACCGAACGGGCGATCTCGGCCCGGATACGGCGGCGCAGCGCCTTCACGTCCTTCGGGTCGGGCGGGTCGCCGGGCAGCAGGGCCGTCAGCCGGCCCGCGCCGAGCGGCAGCGACACCGCCACGTACGGGTCCTCGTCGATCCCGTACGCGATCTCCAGCGAGCCGCCGCCGATGTCCAGGACCAGTAGCTTCCCGGCCGACCATCCGAACCAGCGGCGGGCCGCGAGGAAGGTCAGCCGGGCCTCCTCCTCGCCGGTCAGGACCTGCAGGTCGACCCCGGTCTCGGCCTTGACCCGGGCCAGCACCCCGTCGGCGTTGCTGGCCTCCCGCACCGCGGAGGTCGCGAAGGGCAGCACCTGCTCGCAGCCCTGGTCCTCGGCGGCCTGCACCGCGTCGCCGACCACCTCGATCAGCCGGGCGACGCCGTCGGGTCCGATCGCCCCGTCCCCGTCGAGGAGTTCGGCGAGTCGCAACTCCGCCTTGTGCGAATGGGCGGGCAGCGGGCGGGCGCCCGGGTGGGCGTCCACCACCAGCAGGTGCACTGTGTTCGAACCGACGTCGAGGACTCCGAGTCTCATGAACGGAACGCTACTGCTGTCACGCGCATACGCTTGCCCTGTGCCAAAGACGAAAAAGGCGAAGCAGGGCAAAGCCAAGCCCCCGAAGCAGATCAAGCCCTCCAAGCACGACGAGAAGGGCCTGGACTTCGCGCGAGCGTGGGTCGAGTTCCCGGACCCCGGCGACGACGAACAGGTCTTCCGCTGCGATCTGACCTGGCTGACCTCGCGCTGGACCTGCATCTTCGGAAGCGGCTGCCAGGGCATCCAGGCGGGCCGCGCGGACGACGGGTGCTGCACGCTGGGCGCGCACTTCTCCGACGAGGACGACGAGAAGCGGGTCGCGGAGAACGTCGCGCGGCTGACGCCGGAGCTGTGGCAGTTCCACAACGTGGGCACGGAGACGGGCTGGGTCCAGACCGACGACGACGGCGAACGCCAGACGCGCCGCTGGGAGGGGTCCTGCATCTTCCAGAACCGCCCGGGGTTCGAGGGCGGGGCGGGCTGCTCGCTGCACATCCTGGCGCTGCGGGAGGGCAAGGAGCCGCTGGAGACGAAGCCGGACGTGTGCTGGCAGCTGCCGGTGCGGCGTACGTACGACTGGATCGAGCGCCCCGACGACACGAAGGTGCTGCAGGTCTCGATCGGGGAGTACGACCGCCGTGGCTGGGGCCCCGGCGGCCATGACCTGCACTGGTGGTGCACGTCGGCGACGTCGGCGCACGGGGCGGGGGAGCCGGTGTATGTGACGTACCGCCCTGAGCTGACGGAGCTGATGGGCAAGGAGGCGTACGACGTCCTGGCGGAGCTGTGCGAGGCCCGCCTGTCGTCGCAGCTCCCTTTGGTGGCCCCGCACCCGGCGGACCCGAGGTAGCACCTGCGGAGCCCGCGGTGCGGCGTCCGCGGATTGCCTGTTGCGGCGGGCTGCGGGGGTCCGCGGCGCGGGGGTGCGTTGCGCGGGTCGCGGGGTGGCCCGGTGCCGCGGGTGGCTCAGCTCGGCGACGGGGATGCGGATGCGGACGGGTCCGACGGCGGCGGGTCCGCCGGTGGCGCTTCCTGCGTCGGGGTCTGTGACGGGTCAGAGGGCGCCGGGCTCGGGTCCGTCGGCGTGGGCGTCGGGTCCGTCGGCGTCGGGGCCGGGTCCGAGGGTGTCGGCGGTCTCGTCGCGCCGTAGCCGTCGATCTCCACCACCGCGCCCGACGGGTCCACGCCCACCCGCGCCGTCCACGGCCCCTCCGGTTCCCGGTCGTGGTCCACCGTGACGTAGATCGTGACCGACTCGCCCGGGCTGAGCGTGCCCGAGGAGTGGCTCATGTACAGCCAGGGAGCGTCCGTCCACGCCGACCATGCCGCCGGGGAGCCGCCCGAGGCCGTGATCGTGATCCGCGTCGTGTCGCCGGCGGGCTCAGCCTCGACCGTGAGGCGGCCCGGGCCAGAAACGCCGGAGCGGGACGGCGAGAGGGGGGTACCCGCGCTGATGACCTCGACGGAGACGTCCGGCGAGCGCGAGCCCGCCGTGAACCTCGGGTCCGGTTCCGCCTGCGCGTTGCCCGCGTTCTCGTAGTGGTCGTACGGCTCGCCGTTGATGCCATTCGGCCCGTCCGCCGCGCTCGCGGAGACCGAGGAGCCGTCGCGCCCCTCCCCCGTCAGCGGCGCGCCCCGGTACGCCGCCCAGAGCGCGAACACCGGCGCCGCGACGACGGTCGCCACGACCGTGGTCGTCACGGCGCGCGCCCGCAGCCGGTCCCGCCGGGCCGCGTGGTCCTTCGGGTCGAGCGGGAAGCCGCCGGGGCCGAAGCGCGGCGCGGCGGCCCGGGCGCGGGGTACGCGCAGCATCGCGGCATACGAGGCGGCCCGCGGCGCCTCGACCAGCGGCAGCGCGGCCGGGGTGACGGCCGACCCCGGCCACGGCCCGCCCGCCCCCGCGCGCTCGGCGGTGCGGCGGCAGCGGGGGCAGTCGGCGACGTGCCGGACGAGTTCCTGGCGCAGAGTGGCGGAGAGGAGCACCTGGTGATCGCCGGTGAGCCGGGCGACGGCCGGGCAGTTGCCGGTCTCGACGACGGCGAGCGCGGCCCAGGTGCGCTCGACCTCGCAGGCCGCGGCGGCCAGCAGCTCGCGCGCGGCCCTCGCGTCCAGGCCGATGACGGCGCCGACTTCGCGCGAGCCGAGCCCGTGCCGGACGGCGAGCTCCAGGGCCTCGCGCTGTTCGGGTGTCGTCCCGGCCGCCTCCGGCCAGGCCAGCAGCGCCAGTTCACGGTGGCGGCGCTCGGCGGCCTCCTCCGGGACCGGGGGCGCGGCGTCCCCGGAGGCGGCGAGCCGCGCGGGGCGTCCGGTGTGCGTCCCCTGCCGCTTGCGCCGCTGTTCGGTCAGCCGGCGCAGACAGGCCCACCGCGCGAGCGCGTACAGCCATGCCTTCCGCTCGGCCTCGCCCGCCGGGCAACGCCCGTACTGCCGCTCGGCGATGGCGAGTACGTCGCCGAGGAGCGCGGTCGCCGCCTCGTGGTCGCAGAGCACGGAGAGGCAGTACGTGAACAGGCCGTCGAGGTACGGCTCATAGCGCGCGAGCGGCTGTTGCGCGGACGGACGGGACACGCGCCGGTTCGCCCGGTGTGCGCCGGTGGTGTGCGTGGGAGGTTCCAGCCTGCTGCTCGTCACGCCCGTGACCGTAGGCGCTGGAGTACATCCCCTTCGTACCCCTTGAACACTTTTAATCCTTTCGGGTGAACAGATCGCTCGAAGAGGGACAGGAATCGTTAATTCCACCCCTAGCGGGCCACCGGCGTACGCCGGGCTCCGATGAGTTCCGAGGCTGAGGACGGTCAACCCTTCATGAGCAAGGTCATCTCAGGTATGTCGATGTCACTGGACGGCTTCATCACCGCGCCGGAAGACACCCGCGAGGAGCCGCTGGGCGTGGGTGGACGCCGCCTGCACCGGTGGGTTGAGGAGATGAACGAGACCGACGCCAAGGTCCTTGCCGAGATGGTGGAAAACCTCGGCGCGATCGTGATGGGCCGGCACTCCTACGACGTGTGCGAGGGCGACGGCGGCTGGGGCGACGGCGGTCCGGCCGGCAAGATCCCCTGCTTCGTCCTCACCCACCGTCCGCCGGACCCGGCGGACGTGGTCGCGCCGGACGTGTTCACCTTCGTCACGGACGGCATCGAGTCGGCGATCGCGCGGGCGAGGGCGGCCGCCGGCGGCAAGCACGTCGGCGTGCACGGTGCGACTCCCGCGCAGCAGGCGCTTAACGCGGGTCTGCTGGACGAGATCCACATCATGCTCGTCCCGGTCCTGCTCGGCGCGGGAAAGCGGCTGTTCGACCATGTCGGCGGGCCCGTCGAGCTGCGGCGGACCTGGTCGCTGGAGTCGTCGGACATCACCCACCTGCGCTTCGAGGTCGTGAAGTAGCCCGCAGGGGCGGTGGCGACGGCGTTGTCAGTGGGCCCCGCTACGGTTTGCGCATGGCTGCCCGTACGAAATCCGCGAAGGACCGGCCGTCTTACCGCTGCACCGACTGCGGCTGGACGACCGCCAAGTGGCTCGGCCGCTGCCCCGAGTGCCAGGCCTGGGGGACGGTCGAGGAGTACGGCGCACCGGCTGTCCGCACGACCGCCGCCGGCCGCGTCTCCACCGCGGCCCTCCCCATCGGCCAGGTCGACGGCCGACAGGCGACCGCCCGCCCCACCGGCGTGGACGAGCTGGACCGTGTCCTCGGCGGCGGCTTGGTGCCGGGGGCCGTCGTGCTGCTCGCGGGCGAGCCGGGCGTCGGCAAGTCCACGCTGCTGCTCGACGTCGCCGCGAAGGCCGCCAGCGACGATCACCGCACGCTGTACGTCACCGCCGAGGAGTCCGCGAGCCAGGTGCGCCTGCGCGCCGACCGGATCAACGCGCTGCACGACCACCTCTATCTCGCCGCCGAGACCGATCTCTCCGCGGTCCTCGGCCACTTGGACGCGGTCAAGCCGTCGCTGCTGGTCCTCGACTCCGTACAGACCGTCGCATCCCCCGAGATCGACGGCGCTCCCGGTGGCATGGCCCAGGTCCGCGAGGTCGCCGGCGCGCTGATCCGCGCCTCCAAGGAGCGCGGCATGTCCACGCTCCTCGTCGGCCATGTCACCAAGGACGGCGCGATCGCCGGACCGCGGCTGCTTGAGCACCTGGTGGACGTCGTGCTGTCCTTCGAGGGCGACCGGCACGCGCGTCTGCGGCTCGTACGAGGCGTCAAGAACCGCTACGGCGCGACGGACGAGGTCGGCTGCTTCGAGCTGCACGACGAGGGCATCACCGGCCTCGCCGACCCCTCCGGCCTGTTCCTCACCCGCCGGGACGCCCCCGTCCCCGGCACCTGTCTCACGGTCACCCTCGAAGGCCGCCGTCCGCTCGTCGCCGAGGTGCAGGCGCTGACGGTCGACTCGCAGATCCCCTCGCCCCGGCGCACCACATCGGGGCTGGAGACCTCCCGGGTCTCGATGATGCTGGCCGTCCTCGAGCAGCGCGGCCGGATCACCGCACTGGGCAAACGCGACATTTACAGCGCGACCGTCGGCGGAGTGAAGCTCTCCGAGCCCGCGGCCGACCTGGCGATCGCGCTCGCCCTGGCATCGGCCGCCAGCGACACCCCACTGCCCAAGAACCTGGTCGCGATCGGCGAAGTCGGTCTCGCGGGCGAGGTCAGACGGGTCACCGGCGTCCAGCGCAGGCTCGCCGAGGCACACCGGCTCGGCTTCACGCACGCCCTCGTCCCGTCCGACCCCGGCAAGGTCCCGGCCGGCATGAAGGTCACAGAAGTGGCCGATATGGGAGACGCGCTGAGGGTGCTCCCGCGGGGGCGTCAGGGGGGCTCGGTGGCTGCTCCGCGCAAAGAGCGGACGGACGCCCCACAGGACGACGACACGCGCCGGTAGACTTTGCCCTGGTCTCGCCCATCCGTACGAGCCGGAGGAGTGCAGTGGCAGCCAACGACCGGGCAGCAGCACCCGGAAAGTCCGGCGGAGGCTCCGGCAACGAAGCGCTGATCCGCGCCGCCCTGAGCGCGGTCGCGCCCGGTCAGGCCCTGCGCGACGGCCTGGAGCGGATCCTCCGCGGTAACACCGGAGGCTTGATCGTCCTCGGCATGGACAAGACCGTCGAGTCGATGTGCACCGGCGGTTTCGTGCTGGACGTGGAGTTCACCGCGACCCGGCTGCGTGAGCTGTGCAAGCTCGACGGCGCGCTCATCCTCGACAAGGACATCAGCAAGATCCACCGGGCCGGTGTGCAGCTGGTCCCGGATGCGTCAATCCCCACCGAGGAGACGGGCACCCGCCACCGCACGGCGGACCGGGTCTCCCGGCAGTGCGGCTTCCCGGTCGTCTCCGTGTCGCAGTCGATGCGGCTGATCGCGCTGTACGTGGACGGGGAGCGCCGGGTTCTCGAGGAGTCGGCCGCGATCCTGTCCCGCGCCAACCAGGCGCTCGCGACACTGGAGCGGTACAAGCTCCGCCTCGACGAGGTCGCGGGCACGCTCTCCGCGCTGGAGATCGAGGACCTGGTGACGGTCCGGGACGTCACGGCGGTGGCACAGCGCCTTGAGATGGTGCGCCGGATCGCGACCGAGATCGCCGAGTACGTGGTGGAGTTGGGCACCGACGGCCGTCTCCTCTCCCTCCAGCTGGACGAGTTGATCGCGGGCGTGGAGCCGGAGCGTGAGCTGGTCGTACGCGACTATGTGCCGGAGCCGACGGCGAAGCGGTCCCGCACGGTCGACGAGGCGCTCACCGAGCTGGACGACCTCACCCACACCGAGCTGCTCGAACTGCCCGTAGTGGCAAGGGCGTTGGGCTACAGCGGTTCGCCCGAGACGCTCGACTCAGCGGTGTCGCCGCGCGGTTACCGGCTGCTGGCGAAGGTGCCTCGGCTGCCGGGCGCGATCATTGAGCGGCTCGTCGAGCACTTCGGCGGCCTGCAGAAGCTGCTCGCGGCGAGCGTCGACGATCTGCAGACGGTCGACGGCGTGGGAGAGGCGCGGGCCCGCAGTGTGCGGGAGGGCCTCTCGCGGCTCGCGGAGTCGTCGATCCTCGAGCGGTACGTGTAGCTCGGTGGCCGCCGGACGCCCCCGGCGAGTTACTCCTTCTCCAGGCGGAACGACGCCGGCAGCACCGTCACCCCCGGGAACTTCGCCTCCACCAGATACGTACCGGAGGCGACCGCCCCCGCGGGCGGCGTCGCGCACTGCGGCGCGCTCCGCCTGCGGTCCCACTCCACCGTGTGCGTGATCGTCGCGCCCGCCGGAACCCGCAGCAGGAGACCGCCGGCCGTGCGCGGGCAGTCCTTCGAGGACCACACGTCGTCGTCCTCGTCGTCGGTGACCGTCAGCACCGCCACCTTGGGACCGAAGTCCGCCTTGCAGGTCGTCGCCGACGAGTTGGACGCGACCAGCTGGAACGTGGGCTTCTCCCCCGGCTCGTACGAGACTTTGACGCTGCGCAGGGTCAGTTTCAGTGCGCCCGGGGAGCAGTCGGGGAGGGTCGAACCGGCCGGGACCTGCTGGCCGCCCGCGCCGCCACTGGCCGCGCCACCCGTGCCGTTGTCGCCGTTCTTGCCGCCGTCACCGCCCGCCCCGCCGTCGGCGCCCGCGTCCGTACCGCCGCCGTCGGCGCTGCCGTCACTCTCGCCGGAGTCGCCCGACTCGTCGCGCCCGCCCGGCTGTTCACTGATCGCGGGTCCGGACTGGGAGGGCCCAGGGGTGATGGAGGGCGCGGGACCGGAGCCGTTGGCGCTGCCGTCGTCCCGGTCTCCGTTGCCGTTGCCGCCACCGGAACTGACGGCCCATACGGTCAGCAGCGCGAGCAGCGCGATCAAAGACGCCGCGACTGCCCTCCGTCGCCAGTAGATGGAGGAGGGTAGCGGCCCGATCGGATTGCGCAGAGATCCCACGGCCCAAACTCTACGAGAGAACGTGGCCAACTCCCGTCCCATCCGCCGCCCGACTTCGCGAGTTCTGGCGATCATCATCACGGTCGGCGCCGCAAGCATCCCCGACTTTCGTCAAGGCCACCCCTTACCGATCGCTCTGGGTGAGGATACGGGCCCGCCGGGTACGGTCCGTGACCATGGGCCGCAGCATCAGCCGCGTTCGTCGTCACCTGGCGGCGGGCGGGCCCGCGGCGTCACCTGGCGGCGGGCGGGCCCGCGGCGGGAATTCGCCCACGTGGTGTTCTGGTTCACCGGGCGGCCGGGACTGAGGCTCGGCGGCGCCCGGAGCGTATGCAGCGTCCGCTCCCCTTGTCGTGCCAGGATCAGAGTGCCATGACTGACATCACCACAGACCCTGCCCCGGCCGACGCGGCGTCCCTCCACACGCCGGTCATCGCCTGGTTCGACGAGCACGCCCGCGATCTGCCCTGGCGCCGCCCCGAGGCCGGCGCCTGGGGTGTGATGGTCAGCGAGTTCATGCTGCAGCAGACACCCGTCAACCGGGTGCTCCCCGTGTACCAGCTGTGGCTGGCGCGCTGGCCGCGCCCGGCCGATCTGGCGGCCGACGCACCCGGCGAGGCGGTCCGCGCCTGGGGCCGGCTCGGCTATCCGCGGCGTGCGCTGCGCCTGCACGGGGCCGCGCAGGCAATAACGGAGCGGCACGGCGGCGATGTGCCGAGCGACCACGCGCAGTTGCTCTCGCTGCCCGGCATCGGGGAGTACACGGCAGCCGCGGTGGCCTCCTTCGCGTACGGACAGCGCCATGCCGTCCTCGACACCAATGTCCGCCGGGTCCTGGCCCGCGCCGCGACCGGCATCCAGTACCCGCCGACCGCGACGACCGCCGTCGAACGCAAGCTGGCCCGCGCGCTGCTGCCCGACGACGAGGCGACCGCGGCCCGCTGGGCGGCGGCCTCCATGGAGCTGGGCGCGCTGGTGTGCACGGCGAAGAACGAGGACTGCGCGCGCTGCCCGATCGCCGGTCGGTGTGCGTGGCGGCTGGCCGGTAAGCCCGCGTACGAAGGTCCCGCGCGCCGCGGCCAGACGTACGCGGGAACGGACCGGCAGGTGCGCGGCAGGCTCCTCGCCGTGCTGCGCGAGGCGGTGGCGCCGGTGCCTCAGTCGGCGCTGGACGCGGTCTGGCACGAGCCGGTCCAGCGGGCCCGGGCGCTGGACGGACTGGTCGCCGACGGGCTCGTGGAACCGCTGGAGAACGGATTCTACCGACTCCCTCACAGTTGAGCCGTCGGCCGTTTCCCACTCGAACCGCACCTGAAACATCTGCTGTTACACAACCGATGGATGGCCGTGCGCCCTCCGACGGCTGCTCCGCACAGCCCCGTGACAACACCTCCGTAGCTTCTTGTGACACAAGGGAACGGCAGTGCTTGTCGCGGGGCTCACGGGGACGGAGGCGGTTGGAATGGCGCACGGCGAGGTGCTCGAATTCGAAGAGTACGTACGCAACCGGCAGGAGGCGCTTCTGCGCAGCGCCCGGCGTCTCGTCCCCGACCCGATCGACGCGCAGGACCTGCTGCAGACCGCTCTGGTCCGCACCTACGGTCGCTGGGACGGCATCGCGGACAAGTCGCTGGCCGACGCGTACCTCCGCCGCGTGATGATAAATACGCGTACGGAGTGGTGGCGCGCCCGCAAGCTGGAAGAGGTTCCGACCGAGCAGCTGCCCGACGCGAGCGTCGACGACGGCAGTGAGCAGCGCGCGGACCGCGCCCTGTTGATGGACATCCTGAAGGTGCTCGCACCCAAGCAGCGCAGCGTCGTGGTGCTGCGACACTGGGAGCAGATGAGCACGGAGGAGACCGCTGCCGCGCTGGGTATGTCGGCCGGTACGGTCAAGAGCACGCTGCACCGGGCGCTGGCCCGGCTCCGACAGGAGCTGGAGAGCCGGGACCTGGACATCCGTGCCCTGGAGCGCGGCGAGGTGCGGCGTAACGGTGAGTGCGACGGACGGGGGCAGGAGCGGTGCGCGGCCTGACTGGCAGAGGCGGCAACAGGAGCCTGGCGGCGAGCGGCGCGGCGATGGCCGGGCTCGCCGCCGTAGGCGTGTTCGCCGTCGCGTGCTCCACGGGCGGCACCGGGGTTCAGGACGAAGGCGCGGCGCATGCCGACGCGGTCGCCAAGGCCACCCCCTCGTCCAACGCGTCCCCCACCGGCGGCGCGCAGAAGACCGAGGCCGTCAGCGCGGTGAAGCTGATCATGAGCGATCCGAAGGTCAGCGAGCGGGTCAAGGCCGACCTCAAGCCGTGCGCCCGGGACTCCTACCCGGTGGACACCTCCTACGGGAACCTCACCGGCGGCTCCTCGCCCGATGTCGTCGTCAATGTGCTGACGTGCGGTGACGCGGTGGGCATGGGCACGTATGTGTACCGCCGGACCGGCGACAAGTACGAGAATGTGTTCGCCGCCGAGGAGCCCGCGGTGTACTCCGCGATCGACCGGGGCGACCTGGTGGTGACCAAGCAGGTGTACGCCAAGGGTGATCCGGTCGCCGAGCCGTCCGGCGAGGAAGTGACCACGTACCACTGGTCGGGCGGGAAGTTCGTCCAGCAGTACTGGGTACGCAACGAATTCAGCAGAACGGTCGGAGAGGGCGAGGTTGTCGCCACCGAACCGCCCGTACCGAACGAGAACTGAGAGCAGCGGGGATGGCAGAGACCCATGTCCTGTTCGTCGAGGACGACGACGTCATCCGTGAGGCGACCCAGCTCGCCCTGGAGCGGGACGGCTTCGTGGTCACCGCGATGCCCGACGGGTTGCAGGGCCTGGATGCCTTCCGAGCCAACCGGCCGGACATCGCGCTGCTCGATGTGATGGTGCCGGGTCTGGACGGCGTGAGCCTGTGCCGTCGCATCCGGGACGAGTCGACCGTGCCCGTGATCATGCTGTCGGCGCGCGCCGACTCGATCGACGTGGTGCTCGGCCTGGAGGCCGGCGCCGACGACTACGTCACCAAGCCGTTCGACGGCGCGGTGCTGGTCGCCCGCATCCGCGCGGTGCTGCGCCGCTTCGGCCACGCGGTCGGCGCGGCGGGCGGCGGTGCGGCCCCGGCGGGTCAGGATCCGCAGGGGCCGCTCCTGGCCTTCGGCGATCTGGAGATCGACACGGAGGGCATGGAAGTGCGCAAGGGGGGTGCGCCGGTGGCGCTGACGCCGACCGAGATGCGGCTGCTGCTGGAGTTCTCGTCGACGCCCGGGACCGTGCTCTCCCGCGACAAGCTGCTTGAGCGGGTGTGGGACTACGGCTGGGGCGGCGACACCCGGGTCGTGGACGTCCATGTCCAGCGGCTACGCACCAAGATCGGACAGGACCGGATCGAAACGGTCCGCGGCTTCGGCTACAAGCTCAAGGCATGAAGCGGCTCGTACTGCGCACAGGAGTCCGCTGGAAGATCAGCATCGCGATCGCGGGCGTCGGCGCGCTGATCGCCATGGCGCTGAGCCTTGTCGTGCACAACGCCGCCCGCGTCTCGATGCTGGACAACGCCCGCGATGTGCAGATGGACCGGGTGCTGCTCGCGCAGCGCTGGTACGAGACGTCCAAGAACAAGGACCCGCGTTTCAACACCAAGATCAATGACTCTGCCCTGCCAAGGTCACTCCAGAAGCTGATGCGCGAGAAGCGGCGCGGCACCTACGTGGACGAGGGCAACGGCGGCACGCCCGACATCTGGGCCGCCGTACCGCTGTCCAACGGAGACGTGCTCTCCCTGCACACCCAGTTCGCCGGCCGCAGCGCCACCGTCATGAAGGATCTCGACCGGGCGCTGATCATCGGCTCGGTCTCCGTGGTCTTCGGCGGCTGCGCGCTCGGCGTGCTGATCGGCGGGCAGCTCTCCCGCCGGCTGCGCAAGGCCGCCGCGGCCGCCGGCAACGTCGCGCAGGGCAATACGGAGGTACGGGTCAGGGACGCGATCGGCGGTGTCGTACGCGACGAGACCGACGATCTGGCCCGCGCCGTGGACGCGCTGACCGACGCCCTGAACGAGCGCATCGAGGCGGAGCGCCGGGTCACCGCCGACATCGCGCACGAGCTGCGCACCCCGGTCACCGGGCTGCTCACGGCCGCCGAGCTGCTGCCGCCCGGCCGCCCCACCGAGCTCGTACGAGACCGGGCGCAGGCCATGCGGACGCTGGTCGAGGACGTCCTGGAGGTGGCCAGGCTCGACAGCGCGTCGGAGCGGGCCGAGCTCCAGGAGATCTCGCTCGGTGAGTTTGTCAGCCGCCGGATCACAGTGCTGAACCGCGATGTGGTCGTCCGCGTCGTGCACGAGTCGTGGGTCAGCACCGATCCGCGGCGGCTGGAGCGCATCCTGCTCAATCTGCTGACCAACGCCGCCAAGTACGGCAAGCCGCCGGTCGAGGTCACGGTCGAGGGCCGCGTGGTGCGGGTCCGCGACCACGGTCCCGGCTTCCCCGAGGCGCTGCTGCGGGAGGGCCCGAGCCGCTTCCGCACGGGCGCCAGCGACCGCGCGGGGACGGGCCACGGCCTGGGCCTGACGATCGCGGCGGGCCAGGCGCGGGTCCTCGGCGCGCGGCTGACGTTCCGCAATGCCGCGCCGGAGGGGATGGCGACGCCGCTGGGCGAGTCGGGCGGCGCGATCGCGGTGCTCTGGCTCCCCGAGCACGCGCCGACGAACACCGGCAGCTTCCCGATGATGCCGCTGCCGGACTAGGGCGCGCCCTGCTCCCGGACTAGCAGGACCAGTCCTTGTCCAGGTCGAGCCCGCCCTCGCGCCGCTGGGTGAACGAGTACCAGTTGCCCGAGTCGTCGCGCAGGATCGCCTCCGTGCCATACGGACGGTCCTGCGGCGGCTGTACGAACTCCACGCCGCGTGCCTTGAGCTTCTCGTAGTCGCCGTGGACGTCGTCGGTGGTCAGCACTCCGGCGCCCATGACCCCCTTGGCGATGAGCTTCTTGATGGCCTCGGCGGATTCCGGGTCCATCGCGGGCGCGCCCGGCACCATGAGCGTCAGTTCCACATCGGGCTGGTCCTTGGCGCCGACCGTCAGCCAGCGCATGCCTCCCTCGCCCATCGTCATGTCGGTGCGGACCTCCAGGCCGAGCCTCTCGGTGTAGAACTCCTTCGCCCTGTCCTGGTCCAGGACCCAGACCGTGGAAATGGCAAGACCCTTGATCATGAGGTGCTCCTCGGTGAGGCGTGGTTCCGGCTTGCCTTGCCACCGTAGGCAGCGGCCCGGTCAGTCGGCTTCTTCAGAATTGCGCTGCTTGGAAAGAGGCTTCTCCTTGCCCGGGAAGCCGCCCGCCCACAGCAGGGCGTAGCACCCCGGTATCAGCGCGGCTCCCCGCCCCACATGCCTGGCGCGGTACTCGCTCGGGGTCAGCCCGGTCTGCTTCTTGAACCGGGTCGAGAACGTGCCCAGGCTGCTGAAGCCGACCAGCGTGCAGATCTCGGTGACCGACAGATCCGCCGAGCGCAGCAGCTCCTCGGCCCGGTCTATCCGCCTGCGCGACAGATACTGGCCGGGCGTCTGCCCGTACACCGCCTTGAAGGCGCGTACGAAGTGGTAGCGCGAATACCCGGCATGGGCGGCCACCGCGTCCAGGTCGAGCGGCTCGGCCCAGTCACGGTCCATGGCGTCCTTGGCGAGGCGCAGCTGCCGCAGATGGGCGAGGCGCGCCGGCGCCGCAGTGGTGCTTTCCACACACCCGATGCTGACACGCACCACTGACAACGGCCCCAGACGTGCACACAGGCGTGCACACCGGGGGCCGTCGGCCAGGGGGTTCGTCGAGGTCAGACCTGTTCGGCCACCTTGTCCACGGTCGGGGCGGCCGCGGTCGCGGCCGGCGCCGGTCCCGCCCCGCGCAGCGGCACCTCCTTGACGAAGAAGGCCGCCGTGAAGCCGATCACCGCGACCGCCGCACCCACCAGGAAGGCCACGTGCGTCCCGGACGCCACAGCGAACTCGTACGCCTCACGGACCGGGTCCGGCAGCTTCGCCAGGCTCGCGGCGTCCAGCTGCGCGGACTGCTGGGTGGCCGCGGACCCGCCGCGCGCCGCCATCTCGTCCTGCACCCGACCGGTGAACAGCGCGCCCATGATCGCGACGCCGAAGGAGGCACCGAGCGTACGGAAGAGGGTGGTCGCGGAGGACGCGACGCCCATGTCCTTCTGCTCGACGCTGTTCTGCGCGACCAGCATGGTGATCTGCATCAGGAAGCCCATGCCGGCGCCGAGCACCCCCATGTAGATGCCGGAGGTCAGCCGCGAGGTCTCGGTGTCCATCTGCGCGAGCAGGAACAGCCCCGTCGCCATCAGCCCGCCGCCGACGATCGGGAAGAGCCGGTACTTGCCGGTGCTGGTGGTGATCCGGCCCGCGACCATCGAGACGACGAGCATCGACATCAGCATCGGGAGCAGGAGCAGACCGGAGTTGGTCGCCGAAGCGCCCTGGACGGACTGCTGGAACAGCGGCAGGAACAGCACCGCGCCGAACATCATGAACCCGGCCATGAAGCCGATCACCGACATCAGCGTGAAGTTGCGGCTGCGGAAGATGTGCAGCGGCATGATCGGCTCGGCCGCCCTGGTCTCGGCGAACAGGAAGCCGGTGAGCGCGGCCACGCCGATCGCGATGAGCTCCATGATCACGGTCGAGTCCCAGGCGTACTCCGTACCGCCCCAGGTCGTCACCAGCACGATCGAGGTGATGCCCAGTGTCAGCAGCCCGGCGCCCAGATAGTCAATGCGCGCCTTGGTCCGCTCCTTCTTCGGCAGGTGGAGCACCGCGGTGACCATGGCCAGCGCGACGGCGCCCAGCGGCAGGTTGATGTAGAAGCGCCAGCGCCAGCCGAGGTGGTCGGTGATGGTCCCGCCGACCAGCGGTCCGCCGATCATGGCGACGGCCATGACGGCGGCCATCATGCCCTGGTACTTACCGCGCTCCCGCGGCGGCACGAGGTCCCCGATGATCGCCATGACGCCGACCATGAGGCCGCCCGCGCCCAGGGCTTCCAGGACCTGACGAGGCCGATGGACGAGCTGATCGAGTGGGGGCAGACCCAGCCGCACACGCTGGAGACCAAGCAGGAGATCCTGCGTCGCTACAGCGAGACGCTCGTCGGCGCGGCCCCGCTCTTCCGCTTCATGCAGGAGAACCAGGCCACGATGCGCGATCTGAGCATCGGCGAGACCTTCAAGGACCGCATGATGGTGATGCTCGAGCTCATCAGGGAGCCGGAGGCGCCCTTGGCCGACCAGGTCCGCTGCATCAGCGCGCTCTTCACGATGCACGCCGGAATGTTCGTACTGAAGGACATCGAGGCCGACCCCGAGGACAAGCGCCAGGCCGTCCTCGAGGTCGCCATCGATCTGGTGAGCCGGGCTCACCACGTCACAGGCTGACAGTCACAGGCTGACGGTCACCGGCAGGCACACCCGCCGCAGCTCCGCAGCGCCAGAGGCCCGAGCGTCAGATGGTGACGCCGGCCGAGCGCAGGTAGGCCATCGGGTTGAGCGCGGAACCGTAGTTCGGGGTCGTACGGATCTCGAAGTGCAGGTGCGGACCGGATGAGTTGCCGGTGTTGCCGGACCGGGCGATGGTCTGGCCCGCCTTCACGCTCTTGCCGACTGTGACGTTGACCTTCGACAGGTGGGCGTACTGCGAGTACTTGCCGTTGGTGTGCTTGATCACGATGGCGTTGCCGTACGCGGGACCGTCGCCGCCGCCGTTCGAGCCGGCCTTCACGACGACACCGTTGAAGGCGGCCTTGACCGGGGTGCCGACGGGGACGGCGAAGTCCTGGCCGGAGTGCTTGTGCGACCACATGTTGCCGCCCTGGTTGAAGCTCGCGGTCAGCTTGTAGTCGGTGACGGGCTTGACCCAGGTCACGGCATTCTTCGCAGCCTTGGGCTTGGCAGCCTTCGACTTCGCGGCTGCGGCCTTCGCGGCCGCTGCCTTCGCGGCCGCTGCCTTCGCGGCGGCGGCCGCCTTCGCGGCTGCGGCGGCCTTGGACTGCGCCAGGGCCTGCGCGGCGACGGCACTCGAGGCGTCCACCGCGGTGGCGGAACCGGCAGCCGCCGGCGCACTGGTCCCAGCGGCGAACGCGGCCCCGGCCCCGAGCACCATCGACGCTCCCAGACCGGCGGCCAGCACGGCGGCGCGGGTACGGAGAGCGGACGGGCGGGGAAGGTGGGACGTGGCGCGCTGCGACATTGGAGTGAACCTCCGGGGCATAAAGGGACCCGGCACCTCTGCGCCGGGCTTGGCCATCCCTTGGTAACCCAAGCCCCCACAAGGCCCAAAACCGCCCATCTACGACATAGGGTCGTAGCCGCCCCACCTTGAATTCGGCCCTTGACGCCCCCCGATCCCCTTTCGAGGCCTCTTCGCAAATCGGTCAAAATCTCCCTACGTGGACAGGTTTAGCTCCACGTACGGACCACACACGAACCGTGCGAATACGACATCCACCCCGGATCACCCGCCATCGGACACCGAAGGGCCCACGGTCCCCGCCGACCCAGGCCCGAGGTCCCGCATCAGAGCCGATCCAGCCCACTACTCCGGCTAGTAGGCCCCGAAACCCCTGTGTGCCTTGTCACGGATTCAACCGAGAACTGCCCCTCCGCGAGCCCCTCCGCGAGCTCCTTCCGAGCTCCTTCCGAGCCCCTTCCGAGCCCCTTCCGAGACCCTTCCGAGACCCCTCCGGGACCCCTTCGGAACCCGTCCTGGCCCCTCCGGACGGCCCACGCGTTCTTCCCGCGCGCACCCCCGTCCGGGATGCTCCTGTGCCATGAGTAGACCCGTGTGTGCCACGAGTAGATCCGTAATTCGCTCGAACCGGCGCCCCCGCGGCTGGATCCTGCCCGTGGTCATCGGGCTCGCCTGCACGCTCACCTGGAGCGCGCCCGCCGGGGCCGGTCCCTCCGACACCGGCCTCAAGGGCGCCATCGACAAGATCCTCGCCGACGCCCGCATGGACGGCGGAGCCGCGAGTGTGGTGATCGCCGACGCCGCCACCGGGGAGCGGCTCTATCAGCGGGACGGCGCCGACCGCCTCATGCCCGCCTCCAACACCAAGCTCGCCACCTCCGCCGCCGCGATGGCGCTGCTGGGCCCCGAATACCGCTACCGCACCGACGTCCTGTCCACCGGCCGCCGCCACGGCTCCACCCTCCGCGGCGACCTCTATCTGCGCGGCAGCGGCGACCCGACCACGCTCGCCAAGGACTACGACCGGCTCGCCGCCGACCTGGCCGCCTCCGGCGTCACCCGCGTCACCGGCCGCCTCGTCGCGGACGACACCCGCTTCGACACCCAGCGCCTCGGCCGCTCCTGGGCCGGGGACGACGAGTCCTCGTACTACTCCGCGCAGATCTCCCCGCTCACCGTCGCGCCCGACACCGACTACGACTCCGGCACGGTCGTCGTCGAGGCGCTCCCCGGCGCCGCGCCGGGCGACAAGCCGCGCGTGAAGCTCACCCCGCCCACCGACTACGTACGCATCGACATCCGCGGCACCACCGTCCCCGCCGGACAGCCCGACACCCTCGCCGTCGAGCGGCAGCACGGCACCAACACGATCACCGTCAGCGGGAACATCCCGGTCGGCGCGAGCGCCACCAAGGAGTGGGTGAGCGTGTGGGAACCCACCGGCTACGCCGCCGCGGTCTTCTCCGACGCGCTCGCCGCCCACGGCGTACGCATCGCCGGCGGCCCCCGCCTCGGCCGTCCAACCCCGTCCGACGCGAAGCTCCTCGCCTCGCACAGCTCCATGCCGCTACGGGAGTTGATGTTCCCGTTCATGAAGCTGTCCAACAACATGCACGCCGAAGCGCTCACCAAGACGATCGGCTACGAGACGGCCGGCCGCGGCACCTGGGACGCGGGCCTGTCGGCGATCACCGGCTACCTCAAGCAGGAGGGCGTGCAGACCTCCACCATCCGCCAGCTCGACGGCTCGGGCCTGACCCGGATGAACCTCTTCCCGGCCCAGCAGCTCGCCACCCTGCTCCTCTCGGTCCAAGACGCCCCCTGGTACCCCGACTGGTCAGCATCCCTCCCAGTGGCCTGCAACCCGGACCGCGCCATCGGCGGCACCCTGCGCACCCGGATGTGCGCGACCCCGGCGGCCCTCAACGCCCGCGGCAAGACCGGCTCGTTGACGGGCGCTTCGGCTCTCTCCGGGTACGTCACGGACGCCGGCGGCCGCGAGCTCGTCTACAGCGTCGTCCTCAACAACTACCTAGCCTCGTCGGTGAAGAGCATCGAGGACGCGATCGTGGTCACCCTGGCCAGGTCCGACACGGCCGGGGACACCATCGCCGCCGTACCGCCGCGGGGCCCGCGCAGCTCGGATCCCGCGGCGGATCTCGAATGCTCCTGGCAGAAGCCGAAGTTCTGCTGAAACGCCGGTCGCCCGGACCGTACGGAAGGTACGGTCCGGGCCATGACGGACATCGAGCTCGCCGACGCCATCCAGTCGGTACGGGACCAGTTACTCGACGCGGCCACCCGGGCCACCGGTCAGCCGGTCGCCTTCGAAGTCGGGGACATTCAGATGGAGTTCACGATCGAGCTCCGAAAGGAGGTCAAGGGCGGCGCGAAGGTGAAGGCCTGGGTGGTGGAGGCGGGCGCGGACGCCGCCCGTACCACCGGCCACACCCACAAGATCGCCTTCACCCTCAAGCCGCGGAACGCGGCCACGGGCGGGCGCTGGAAGGTCGGCAACGAACATCTCGGCAGCACCGACGACTTCGGCGCCGGACCCGCTGACTGATGGCCCGCTCGTCATCCATGACGCCGTCACGGAGTGTCGTCGCGGTCCTGTCCGAACACCAGGGCAGCGGCGTACTGATCGGCCGCAGCACAGTGCTCACGTGCGCGCATGTCATCGGCGCCGCCGACACGGCCCGGGTGGCCGTCCCCGGCAGCGCCGGCGAACTGGCCTGCCGGCTGGTCTGGTCCGACGAGGGCCTCGATGCAGCGCTGCTGCACATCACGCGAAAGCCGGAAGCACGCACGCAGCTGCCTCGCATGAGCACCGTGGCCGCCGACCGGCCACTGCCGCACTGCGAGATCATCGGCTTCCCCCGCATCCAGCGGTACGACAGTGGCCGCAAGCTGGATCTCGATCAGTACACCGGGACGATCCTTCCCATGGCCGGGCTCATCCGGCGCACGATGGTGTTCGAGTTCGACCGGCCTCCCGCGAGCGAGCCCGCCGACGGTACATCGCCGCTCGCGGGGCTCTCCGGTGCGCCGGTCTTCGCCGACGACGGGCTTCTCGGCATCGTCCAGGAGGTCCCTCGCGGCCGTGGCCACCAGCGAGTCGAGTGCCTTCCCCTGCAGACACTCGCGATGAACCGGGGATTCCTTGAGGCGTACGGTGAGTCGACCGGTCACCCGCCGCTTCCCCGGCACCCGGTGCGTGGTGACCGTACGGCCGCTCGCGGTCGAGCCGGACTGGCTGAAGTCGGAGCACTTCGAGGAGCTCAGCCTGCTGCCGATGACCGGCTCGGACATCCACGCTTTCGTCGCCGCATGGCACAGGGCAGCCCGCCTGGACGGCGACGACGGCGAGAACCTGGACGACCTGGAACGGGACCTGGCCCAGCAGTTCGAGCAGAACCGCGCGCTCAGCGATCTCGCCCGTACGCCGCTGCTCTGCGCGGTCATCTGCGCCCTGCACCGGCTGCGCCAGGGTTTCCTGCCGGAGACCCGATGGGCGCTCTACCAGTCCGCGCTCCAGATGCTCCTCGGCAACCGCGACAAGCGCCGCAAGATCGACGCGCCCGAAGGCATCTCCATGAATGTGGAGGAGCATCTGCAGCTGCTCCAGCGGATCGCGGTATGGCTGGTGCGAGGCGGCCAGGCCGAATTCACCCGGGAACAGGCCCTGCACCAACTGAACCGCGCCCTGCCGGGGATGCCACGGGTACAGGAGCAGGGCACGCCCGAGGATGTACTGAATCATCTGCTCAACCGCAGCGGTCTCCTCCAGGAACGCGGCGACGACGACTTCCAGTTCGCCCACCGCACCTTCCAGGACTTCCTGGTGGCCAAGGAGTTCGTCGAAGGCGACCACATCCAGGAGGCGCTTCAGCACGCCCATGAGCAGCAATGGCAGGACGTCCTGCTGCTGGCCGCGGGCCATTGTTCCCGCCGGGAACTGACCGTGCTGGTCAATGGATTGATGGCCGCCGGCTCCTCGCTGGGGAAGCGGGAAGGCAGGCGTACCGCCTTGTATGTACTGGCGGCGCTGTGCGCACAGCACGCGGCGTGGCTGGACGCGACCACCGCGACCACTCTCAAGCGCGTGCGGTCGGGGATCACGTCTGTCGTCCCGCCCCGCAATGCCACCGAGCTGCACCTGCTGGCCCGGCTGGGGCCGTATGTGCTGCCGCTTCTGCCCGGTCCCGACGACCGGGACGCGGCGAAGGACAAGCGTGTGGTCGATCTGATCAACGAGATCGGCGGCGCCGACGCCGTCCCCTACGCCCGGCGTTTCGCGGAAGTGTCCGACGGCCGATTCCGCTTGGCCTTCTTACTGGCGCGCAATTGGGCCAATTACCCGGCCGGCACGTTCGCCCGCGAAGTCCTGGCTCGCGTCGATCTGACGGACGTGCCCCTGCACGTCACCACCCGCGAACAGCTGGCACAGCTCCCCGTGTTGTCACACGTTCGGCACCTCGACATCACGGGTGACTTCAGCGCCGCCGACCTCGAGTCCCACCTCGACGGCCACAGCATCGATACCATCGACATCGCAGACAACAAGCTCCTCACCGACCTGGCCTTCCTGCGCTGCTGCGGTTCACAGCTCCAGCGGGTGGCCATCAATCGCTGCCCCGCCGTGGAAAGCCTCGCGTTCCTCCCCGAACTCGACGCTCTGCACGTGGTCGAGCTGAATGCCGTGCGGGTTTCCGCCGTCGATGTGGGGGCGATGGCCCGGATATCCCGGCTGAGCTCCCTCTTCATCTCGTACCCCACGATGGGGGAGGAAAAGCTGAATCTGACACCGCTGCGGGCCGTGGCCGGGTTGACGCTCAGCGTCTCCGGCCTTCCCAAGCGACAGATCATCGACTACCGCTGAGGACGGCGAAAAAGGGGCTGCCCCGGCCCGTACGTTTCCGTACGGGGCCGGGGCAGCCCCTTCAATCGCTCAGCTCAGCTCAGCGCGAGCGTCACGCGTCCTTCGACAGGTTCGGACCGGCACCGCCGGCCGCCTGCTCGATCGGCGGGACGTCGGGCAGCGCCGACTTCTCCTCGCCACGGAAGGTGAACTTCTTCTCCTCACCCTCGCCCTCGGTGTCCACGACCACGATGTGACCGGGGCGCAGCTCGCCGAAGAGGATCTTCTCCGACAGGATGTCCTCGATCTCGCGCTGGATCGTCCGGCGCAGCGGCCGGGCGCCCAGAACCGGGTCGTAGCCCTTCTTGGCGAGGAGCGACTTGGCCATGGGGCTGAGCTCCAGGCCCATGTCACGGTCCTTCAGGCGCTCGTCCACCTTGGCGATCATCAGGTCGACGATCTGGATGATGTCTTCCTCGGTGAGCTGGTGGAAGACCACCGTGTCGTCGACACGGTTGAGGAACTCGGGCCGGAAGTGCTGCTTCAGCTCTTCGTTGACCTTGTTCTTCATCCGGTCGTAGTTCGACTTGACGTCGCCCTGCGCGGCGAAGCCCAGGTTGAAGCCCTTCGAGATGTCCCGGGTCCCGAGGTTGGTCGTCATGATGATGACCGTGTTCTTGAAGTCCACGACGCGGCCCTGGGAGTCGGTCAGCCGACCGTCCTCCAGGATCTGCAGAAGGGAATTGAAGATATCGGGGTGGGCCTTCTCGACCTCGTCGAAGAGGACGACGGAGAACGGCTTCCGGCGCACCTTCTCGGTGAGCTGGCCGCCCTCTTCGTAACCCACGTATCCGGGCGGGGAACCGAAGAGACGGGAAACCGTGTGCTTCTCGCTGAACTCCGACATGTCGAGGGCGATCAGCGCGTCCTCGTCGCCGAAGAGGAATTCGGCGAGCGTCTTGGAGAGCTCGGTCTTACCGACGCCGGACGGGCCGGCGAAGATGAACGAGCCACCGGGGCGCTTCGGGTCCTTCAGACCCGCTCGCGTACGGCGAATGGCCTGCGAGAGCGCCTTGATGGCGTCCTTCTGCCCGATGACGCGCTTGTGGAGCTCGTCCTCCATACGGAGCAAGCGCGAGGACTCCTCCTCGGTCAGCTTGAAGACCGGAATGCCGGTCGCCGTGGCGAGGACTTCGGCGATCAGCTCGCCGTCGACCTCGGCGACGACGTCCATGTCGCCGGCCTTCCATTCCTTCTCCCGCTTGGCCTTCGCGGCAAGCAGCTGCTTCTCCTTGTCGCGGAGAGAGGCCGCCTTCTCGAAGTCCTGGGAGTCGATGGCCGACTCCTTGTCGCGGCGGACGCCCGCGATCTTCTCGTCGAACTCGCGGAGGTCCGGCGGCGCGGTCATCCGGCGGATGCGCATCCGCGATCCGGCCTCGTCGATCAGGTCGATCGCCTTGTCCGGCAGGAAGCGGTCCGAGATGTACCTGTCTGCCAGCGTCGCGGCCTGGACCAGCGCCTCGTCCGTGATGGAGACGCGGTGGTGGGCCTCGTAACGGTCCCGCAGGCCCTTGAGGATCTCGATGGTGTGCGGCAGCGACGGCTCCGCGACCTGAATGGGCTGGAAGCGGCGCTCCAGCGCGGCGTCCTTCTCCAGGTGCTTGCGGTACTCGTCCAGCGTCGTGGCGCCGATGGTCTGCAGCTCGCCCCGCGCCAGCATCGGCTTGAGGATCGATGCCGCGTCGATCGCGCCCTCGGCGGCGCCCGCACCCACCAGGGTGTGGAGCTCGTCGATGAACAAGATGATGTCGCCGCGGGTGCGGATCTCCTTGAGCACCTTCTTCAGGCGCTCCTCGAAGTCACCGCGGTAGCGGGAGCCGGCGACCAGCGCGCCGAGGTCCAGGGTGTAGAGGTGCTTGTCCTTGAGGGTCTCGGGCACCTCGCCCTTGACGATGGCCTGCGCCAGGCCCTCGACGACCGCCGTCTTGCCGACGCCGGGCTCGCCGATGAGAACCGGGTTGTTCTTCGTACGCCGGGACAGCACCTGCATGACCCGCTCGATCTCCTTCTCGCGCCCGATGACCGGGTCGAGCTTGGACTCACGAGCGGCCTGGGTGAGATTCCGGCCGAACTGGTCCAGGACGAGCGAGGTCGAGGGCGTGCCCTCGGCCGGGCCGCCTGCCGTGGCGGCTTCCTTGCCCTGGTAGCCGGAGAGCAGCTGGATGACCTGCTGCCGCACCCGGTTGAGATCGGCGCCCAGCTTCACGAGGACCTGGGCTGCGACGCCCTCGCCCTCGCGGATCAGGCCGAGCAGGATGTGCTCGGTGCCGATGTAGTTGTGGCCGAGCTGGAGGGCCTCCCGGAGCGAGAGCTCCAGGACCTTCTTGGCACGAGGGGTGAAGGGGATGTGCCCGGACGGGGCCTGCTGCCCCTGGCCGATGATCTCCTCCACCTGCTGGCGGACCGCCTCGAGCGAAATCCCGAGGCTCTCCAGGGCCTTAGCGGCGACACCCTCACCCTCGTGGATAAGGCCCAGGAGGATGTGCTCGGTGCCGATGTAGTTGTGGTTGAGCATCCGGGCTTCTTCCTGAGCCAGGACGACAACCCGCCGCGCGCGGTCGGTGAACCTCTCGAACATCGTTAATCGCTCCTCAGAGCGGTCAGAAAGATTGGGGACGATCCCCTCCCTGTCCTTCCGCAGCTTAGTCCCGCAAGCGGGGACCGCTCATTCCAACTGCCGACACCCGTCCATGGCCTCCTGACCGCTGAACGCCGACACCTGCTCCAACCCGATGGTGCGAGACGATGTTCCCGCAGGCCAGGCAGTTACCCTCACCATCACTACGCCGATGGCGAACGTAAGACGGCCAAGCAGGCGTGTCGCCCCTTCCCACTAGGAATGTCTTACCCGTAACCACTGACAGTCCATGCGGCTCGCACCGGTTCCCTCAGCTACGGGCGAACAACCTTGCGCCCCCGAATGCGCCCACACGCCCCCAAGTCGGGCACTGTACGCAATCACGCATCCACTCTGCGTAACCCCCGAGGCTGGTCCGGAGTTCCCGGGGTATGGCCTTCACCGTCCCGCTCCCCCGCACGCCGTCAGACGGCGGCGTAGCGGGGTGGTACGAGAACGAGCTCGGCTGGGCCGCCGCCGACGGGTCGCCGGTGCGGCTGCTGACCGGGCTGCGCTTCGATGTGCTGGAGCTGCCCGCCGACGCGGGCGCCGCTGTGCTGCGCCGGACGAAGACCGCCGGGCCCGTGGCCCTCATGGGGCACAGAATGCGGCTCCTGGTGGCCGCGGGCAGCGCCGACGAGCTGCCTGGGCTGCTCGAGTGGCTGGAGTGGGGCGGGATCGCTCTCGATCTGACCGCCATCGGCACGGGCGGCCTGATGACCGCCCCGCCGCCGCCGGGATGTCCTGGCTCCCGGGGGGCCGCCGTATGGCTGCGACCCCCCGTGCCGGGGCGCGAAGTGGAACCGACGCTGCCGGCCCTGGTCCCTTTCGGGCGCAGTGCCGCAGCCGGTGGGGGAATCAGCCCCGATCTCGTACGACTTGTGGACACGGTGGCGACTGAGTGCCACCGGGCCCGATTGCTGCGTACGAATACGCCGCGTGCGAATACTCAGCCGTTGGCCTTCTCGTAAGCCTCGCGGACCGTTGCCGGGACTCGGCCGCGGTCGTTGACCTCGAAGCCGTTTGCCTTGGCCCAGGCACGGATTTCGGCGGTGTCCTTGTTGCCGCCGGCAGCCGCACGGCCCTTGCCACGGCCGGACGCGGCACGGCCGCCGGTACGCCGGCCGCTCTTGGCGTACGGCTCGAGCAGACCGCGGAGCTTGTCCGCATTGGCGGTGGTGAGGTCGATCTCGTAGGTCTTGCCATCCAGAGCGAACGTCACCGTCTCGTCCGCCTCGCCACCGTCGAGGTCATCGACAAGAAGGACCTGAACCTTCTGTGCCACCGGATTTCCTTTCATCGAAAATGCAGTACGCGGAAAGGAAACCGCTTTTCCCTGAAAAACACAAACCCTTGGCAGAGGTTCAGAACCTCGAGAACACGGGAAACGTGCGCGATTCGGACATAGGGATCCGCCTCAAGCGGTGATCACAGGTGCAGAAGCATCCGGCTGTTGCCCAAGGTGTTCGGCTTCACTCGTTCGAGCCCGAGGAACTCCGCGACGCCCTCGTCATAGGAACGCAGCAGCTCGCTGTAGACATCTCCGTCGACGGGTGTCTCACCGATCTCCACGAAGCCGTGCTTGCTGAAGAAGTCCACTTCGAAGGTGAGGCAGAAAACCTTGCGCACTCCCAGCCAGCGGGCCGTCCGTACCAGCTTGTCCAGCACCTGATGTCCGATGCCGGTGCCCTTGAAGACGGGATCGACGGCGAGAGTACGCACTTCGGCGAGGTCTTCCCACATCACATGCAGTGCGCCGCAGCCGACCACCCTGGCATCCTCGTCGCGTTCCGCTACCCAGAACTCCTGGATGGCTTCGTAAAGAGTGACCGTCGCTTTGTCGAGCAGGATGCCTTCACTCACGTACGGGTCGACGAGTCGCCGGACCGACGGCACATCGCTGGTCCTGGCCCGTCTGACGGTGATGGCATTTGCTGCGGCATAAGGCATGCCCCGACGCTATCGCTCCGGGGACGTCCCGCCGTCGGCGGCCTCGTCGCCGGGAACCTGGCCCTGAACCTCGGCAGGAACCCCGCCAGGAACCTCGCCCTGAACATCCCCCTGAACGAGTCGGACCGCGGCAAGGAGCGCTTCACGCTGCTCGGGCGACATCATGCCGAAGAAGGCGACAAGTGCGGCCGCCGGGTTGTCGCTCTTGGACCAGGCTTCGTTCATCAGTGCGGCCGAGTACGCAGCCCGGGTGGAGACCGCCGTATATCGATAGGCGCGGCCGTCGACTTCTCGGCGGACCCAGCCCTTCTGATGGAGATTGTCCATTACGGTCATGACGGTGGTGTAGGCGATGGACCGTTCCTGCTGAAGGTCTTCGAGGACTTCCCGGACGGTGACCGGCCGGTTCCATTGCCAGACGCGTGTCATGACGGCGTCTTCCAGCTCTCCCAATTGGCGAGGCACATAACCACCATAGTGGGAGACCTCGGAATGGCTGGTTATTGACGTAACAAAAAAGGACGTACGGCTAAAAATCGGCCGTACGTCCTCAGTGTGCGACGGCATCAGTCGCCGCGGCCGGCCTGCTTGGCGGACTGCGCGCGAGCCACGGCGGCGTCCACGATCGCGTCCTCCTTGGCCTTGTTCGGGCCGCCCTGGCTCTTGACGATCGTCACGACCAGAGCGGTGAAGAAGACGGCCATCACCACTGGGGGCAGGAGCGCGGATACGTAGTCCATGGCTCCCAGAGTAGCTATCCGGCCGCGAGCTGTTCGGGCGGGGGCACGGGCCGGCGGCGCGGCGGAAAGACCTCGGACGGCTTCGGCACCGGCTTCTCGCCCGGCGCGGGCGGCTTGGGCTGGGGTTTCTGCTGCGGTTTCTGCTGGGGCTTCTGCTGCGGTTTGGGGTCCTCGGCAGCGCGGCCGCCGACGAGCGCGAGGAGCCGGGTGCGGGGGGCCGGGGCGGTGACCGCGGCCCGCACCGCGCGGCCGGCCAGCCGGGCGCGTACGGACTGCTCGGCGAGCGTCTGGCAACGGTGCAGCACGGCGGCTCCGACGGGGTTGGAGCGCAGCGTGCGCAGCGCGGCCAGGTCTTCGGGGCGTGGGTGGTAGCCGGTGGCCAGGGCGTCCTGGAGGAGCTCCAGATAGCCCGCGGCGGAGCCGGGGAGCGCTTCGCGGTAGCGGACAAGGTCGGCGAGGAGGAACGTACGCAGTCGGCCGGCCTCGCGTACCGCCTCGTCCACGGAATCGGCCAGACGCAGAGCGTCCTGGACGTCGTCGTCGGCGAGAGGGACGGGATGGAGGGCGATGGCGAGGGCGCGTCGGAGCACACGCAGCTCGTCTGCGCTGAAGGCCATGCCGCCGCGGGATCCGTATGGCGTGGGCATGGGCCGACGATACGTGCGACTTGGACAAAATCGGGTTAATTGAGCAAGCCCGGGCGCGGCGGATGCGGTGCCGCGGCTGGGCCGCGGGGTGCGGGGTGCGTTGCGCGGGTCGTGGGGTGGCCCGGTGCCGTGGCGTGCGGGGGTCCGCGGCGCGGGCTGCGGGGTTGCCCGGTGCCGTGCGGCGCGGGTTCCGGGGCCCCTCCGGGCTCGACTCCTCGGGGTCGGCGGCATCAAGGGGTCCGTATTGATCACCGCGTCCGGCCGCCGATCCCCTGCGGGGACGACCCTGCACGGCCCCTCCCACCAGCAGGCACCCGGTCCGGGCCCGCCCCCTGGAAACCCGGAAACGCCGGGGTTCGCCCGCGGGCCGACCCTGCACGGTCCCTCCCCACCCGGAGGGGCGGTAGCACGGGAGGGTCAGCCCGCGAAACCACCCACCGGAGGGCAACCAGCAACGCCCCTGGCCCACGAGCACCACGACCCCGTGAAATCTGGGAACGTCACATCCGGGAGACGTTCCGCTCGTAGACCAGGCGCAGGCCGATCAGCGTCAGCCACGGCTCGTGCTCGTCTATCGCCGACGCCTCGCCCAGCACCATCGGGGCCAGGCCGCCGGTCGCGATCACGGTGACCTCGTCCGGGTCGTCCGCGAGCTCGACCTTCATGCGCCGTACAACGCCGTCGACCTGGCCCGCGAAGCCGTACACAATGCCGGACTGCATCGCCTCGACGGTGTTCTTGCCGATCACGCTGCGCGGGCGGGCCAGCTCGATCTTGCGGAGCTGGGCGCCCTTCACGCCGAGCGCCTCGACGGAGATCTCGATGCCCGGGGCGATCACGCCGCCCGCGTACTCGCCGCGCGCGCTGACCGCGTCGAAGGTCGTCGCCGTGCCGAAGTCGACGACGATCGCCGGGCCGCCGTACAGGTCGACGGCGGCGACCGCGTTGATGATGCGGTCCGCGCCGACCTCCTTGGGGTTGTCCATCAGGATCGGTACGCCGGTCTTGATGCCGGGCTCGACGAGGACCGCCGGCACGTCGCCGTAGTAGCGGCGGGTCACCTCGCGCAGCTCGTGCAGGACGGAGGGGACGGTGGAGCAGATGGCGATGCCCTCGATGCCGTCGCCCAACTCGTCGCCGAGCAGCGGGTGCATGCCCATCAAGCCCTGGAGCAGGACGGCCAGTTCGTCGGCGGTGCGGCGTGCGTCGGTGGAGATGCGCCAGTGCTCGACGATCTCCTCACCGTCGAACAGGCCGAGGACGGTGTGGGTGTTGCCGACGTCGATCGTGAGCAGCATCAGACGCCTGCCTCGCGCAGGTCGAGGCCGATGTCGAGGATCGGGGAGGAGTGCGTGAGCGCGCCCACCGCGAGGTAGTCGACGCCCGTCTCGGCGTAGGCGCGGGCGTTCTCGAGGGTGAGACGGCCGGAGGATTCCAGAGCGGCGCGGCTAGCGACGATCGAGACGGCCTCCTCGGTCTCGGCCGGGGTGAAGTTGTCCAGCAGGATCAGGTCGGCGCCCGCGTCGAGGACTTCGCGTACCTGGTGGAGGGTGTCCACCTCGACCTCGATGGCGAGGTCGGGGAAGGCTTCCCGTACGGCCTTGAACGCCTCGGCGACGCCGCCCGCCGCCACCACGTGGTTGTCCTTGACCAGGGCGGCATCGGACAGCGACATACGGTGGTTGACGCCGCCGCCGCAGCGCACCGCGTACTTCTCCAGGGCGCGCAGGCCGGGCGTCGTCTTGCGGGTGTCGCGGACCTTGGCCTTGGTGCCTTCGAGCACGTCGGCCCAGGCGCGGGTCGCGGTCGCGATGCCGGACAGGCGGCACAGGAGGTTCAGCGCGCTGCGCTCGCCGGTGAGCAGGTCACGGGTGTTGGTGGTGACGGACAGCAGCTTCTGTCCCGCCTCGACGCGGTCGCCGTCCTCGACGTGCCTCTCCACCTCGAACGACTCGGTGCAGACGATCGACAGGACGGCCTCGGCGACCCTCAGGCCCGCGACCGTGCCCGCCTCGCGGGCGGTGAAGTCGCCGGTGGCGACGGCGTCCTCGGGGACGGTCGCCACGGTCGTCACATCCACGCTGCCGTCGAGGTCCTCCCCGAGCGCGAGGTGCGCGATGTCCTCGACCTGGACCGGGTCGAGGCCCGCGTCGGCGAGCAGCCGGGCCAGGGCGGGGTCGAGACCGCACTCGTACGCTTCGTCGTCTCCGCAGCCGCAGGCGTCTCCGCAGCCGCCCGCCTCGGTCGCGGGGGCGCCGATCTGGATCAGCGGTACGTCCACGGGACGCGGACGTTCTTCGGGCGTGCTCACGGTTACGGCTCCCTGGGGGCGTCGGGGACGGTCGGGGCGAAAGCGGTGTTCTCGGTGCGGCGGACGACGAGGCTCCGGTCGGGAGCGAGACGTACGACGAGATGGCGGCGCCAGTCGGCGTCGTCGCGCTCGGGTCGGTCCTCGCGCCAGTGGCAGCCGCGGGTCTCCTCGCGCTCAAGGGCCGCGGTGGTCAGCACGCGGGCAACGCACAGGAGGTTCGACGTCTCCCAGGACTCGACGCCGGGCTCGGCCGTCTTGCCCGAACCCTCCTGGTCGTGCACGGCGTTGCGGTGGACCGCGTCCAGCGCGGCCGCCGCGTCGGCCAGGCTACTGGCCGAGCGGAGCACACCGGCGCCCTGCGACATGATCCGCTGGATGTCGGCTCGCGCCTCGGGGGCGATGAGCGGAAGTACGGACGGGGTGGGGGGCTCGGCGGCCGCACCGGCCAGGAGCGGGGCGCGGGAGGCGATGTCGGCCGCTATGCGCTCCGCGAAGACCAGGCCCTCCAGAAGGGAGTTGGAGGCCAGCCGGTTCGCGCCGTGGACGCCAGTGCAGGCGACCTCGCCACAGGCGTAGAGCCCGGGCACGGTCGTGCGGCCGCGCAGGTCCGTGCGGACGCCGCCGGAGGCGTAGTGGGCGGCCGGGGCGACCGGGATGGGCTCGGTGACCGGGTCTATGCCGTGGGTGCGGCAGGCCGCCAGGATCGTGGGGAAGCGCTGCTCCCACATCTCGGCGCCGAAGTGGCGGGCGTCGAGGTACATGTGCGCCGCGCCCTGTTCCTGCATGCGGCGCATGATGCCCTTGGCGACGATGTCGCGGGGGGCGAGCTCGGCCAGCTCGTGCTGACCGAGCATGAAGCGGGTGCCGGATGCGTCGACGAGATGGGCGCCCTCTCCCCGTACCGCCTCGGAGACCAGCGGCTGCTGGCCCTCGGAGTCCGCGCCGAGGAAGAGCACCGTCGGGTGGAACTGCACGAATTCGAGGTCGGAGACCTCCGCTCCGGCGCGCAGCGCGAGCGCGACGCCGTCGCCCGTGGAGACGGCGGGGTTGGTGGTGGCGGAGAAGACCTGGCCCATGCCGCCGGTGGCGAGCACGACGGTGGGGGCGTGGACCGCGCCGACGCCGTCGTGCTGGCCTTCGCCCATGACATGGAGGGTGATGCCTGCCGTACGGCCTTCGGCGTCCGTCAGCAGGTCCAGGACCAGGGCGTTCTCGATGGTGCGCAGACCGGCCTCGCGGACCGCCTCGACCAGGGCGCGGGAGATCTCGGCCCCCGTCGCGTCGCCGCCCGCGTGCGCGATACGGCGGCGGTGGTGGCCGCCCTCGCGGGTGAGCTCGATCTCGCCGGCCTCGGAGGTGTCGAAGTGCGCACCGGTGGCGATCAGCCGGCGTACGGCGTCGGGGCCCTCGGTGACCAGGGTGCGTACCGCCTCCTCGTCGCACAGGCCCGCGCCCGCGACGAGGGTGTCGTCCAAGTGCTGCTCGGGGGTGTCGCCGTCGCCGAGCGCCGCGGCGATGCCGCCCTGCGCCCAGCGCGTGGAGCCGTCGTCCAGACGGGCTTTGGTGACCACGACCGTGCTCAGCCCGGTCGCCGCGCAGCGCAGTGCGGCGGTGAGGCCTGCGACGCCGGAGCCGACCACGACGACGTCGGCGTCGATGGCCCAGCCGGGAGCGGGGGCGGTCAGCCGTATTCCGGTCACTTGGCGGCTCCGAAGGTCGGGGGTTCGAGGGTCGGGGGATGGTCGGGCGTCGGGGAGTCGGGCGTCGGCGATTCGAGGGGCGGCGATTCGGCGGGCTGAGATCCGAGGGGCGGCGGTTCGAAGACCGGGGGCCCGAAGACCGGGGGCCCGAAGGTCAGGGGGATGTTGTCGATCAGGCGCGTCGCGCCGACCTTCGCGGCCACCGCGAGGATCGCCTCGCCGGTGTGGTCGTCGGGGACCTCGGCGAAGGTGGCCGGGTCGACCAGGGCCAGATAGTCGAGGACGAGGGGCGGCACAGCCTGCGCCGCCTCGTCGAGGACGGCGCGGGCCGCTGCCCGTACGCCGTCGGCGCCGCCCGGTCCCGCCTGGGCCACCGCGTGTGCGTCGGCCGCGGCGCGCGCCTCGCCGATCGCGGAGAGCGCGGCGGCGCGGGCGTGCGTGCCGGGGGTGGCCTCGGCGCGGGCGTGCAGCGCCTGCTGGGCGGCGAGCCGGTCGTGGGCCGCGAACAGCGCGCCGGACAGGGCGAGCGCGGTGCGCCGCTCCGCCGCCGACAGGTAGCGGTTGCGGCTGGACAGCGCGAGGCCGTCGCTCTCGCGGACGGTCGGCACACCGACGATCTCGACCGGGAAGTTCAGATCGCGGACCATACGGCGGATCAGGGCGAGCTGCTGCGCGTCCTTCTGGCCGAAGAGGGCGACATCCGGGCGGGTGAGGTGGAGGAGCTTGGCGACGACGGTGAGCATGCCGTCGAAGTGGCCGGGTCGCGAAGCCCCTTCAAGGCGCTCGGCCATCGGGCCCGCGGCGATCCTGACCTGCGGCTCGCCGCCGGGGTAGACCTCGTCGGCGGACGGTGCGAACACCACGTCCGCGCCCGCCTGTTCGGCCGTCTTGAGATCGGCTTCGAGGGTACGGGGATAACGGTCCAGGTCCTCGCCCGCGCCGAACTGCAGCGGGTTGACGAAGACCGTGACCGTCACGAAGCCTTCGGGCCCGACCTCCGCCCGGGCGGCGCGGATCAGGGAGGCGTGCCCCTCGTGGAGCGCGCCCATGGTCATCACGACGGCGGTGCGGCCGGGGGCGGCGCGGTGGTCGAGGGCGTACTGAAGCGCCTCGCGCGTCGGTACGAGTTCGAAACTGCGGCTCATCGGGGGTCACCGTCCGCGAGGACGCCCAGCAGATCCTCCGCCATCTCCGGTTTGAGCAGGCCGTGCGCGAGAGCCCGGTCGGCGGTGGTGCGCGCCATCGCCAGATAACCGGCGACCATGCCGGGGGCGTGCTTGCGCAGCTCCGCGACATGGGCGGCGACGGTGCCGGCATCGCCGCGGGCGACGGGTCCTGTGAGGGCCGCGTCGCCGGAGCGCAGAGCGTTGTCGAGGGCCGCGCCGAGCAGCGGGCCGAGCATCCGGTCAGGGGCGCCGACCCCTGCCGTACGCAGCAGCTCCATCGCCTGCGCGACCAGCGTGACCAGGTAGTTCGCGCCGAGGGCGAGAGCCGCGTGGTAGAGCGGGCGGGCCTCCTCCTCGATCCACTCGGGCTCGCCGCCCATCTCGATGACCAGCGCCTCGGCGGCCAGCCGCAGTTCCTCGGGGGCCGTCACTCCGAACGAGCAGCCCGCCAGCCGCTGGACGTCCACGCTCGTCCCCGTGAACGTCATCACCGGGTGCAGCGCGAGCGGCAGCGCGCCGGCCCGCATGGCGGGATCCAGCACCTTCGCGCCGTACCGACCGGAGGTGTGCACAAGCAGTTGCCCGGGACGTACCGCACCGGTCTCAACGAGTCCGTCGACCAGCGCAGGCAGCGCATCGTCCGGGACGGTCAGCAGCACCAGTTCGGCGCGGGCGAGGACCTCTGCGGGGGTCACCAGGGGTACGTCGGGGAGCAGGACGGCCGCCCGTCGTACGGACGCGTCCGAGACGCCGGAGACGGCGACCGGCCGGTGTCCCGCCAGCTGAAGCGATGCCGCGAGGGCCGGGCCGACACGGCCTGCTCCGACGACGCCCACGGTGAGGCGGGCTGGGCGGTCCCGCGGGTCGAGCGGTTCCTGTGGTGCTGTGGCATTCACGCGGCGGGGCCTTCCGTTCCAGTCCGCGGGGGGTACCGGACGATTTCTCGTCATGCTACGCCAGCGCCACTCGCACCCTTGCGGTTGTCCACAGCCTGTGGGCGGCGGCGTGGGCGATGATCGGGGCATGGCTGAAGCTGAAGAGGCTGAAGTGGGCGAGCAGGACGAGCGGCGGCGCAGGCTCGCCGCGTGGCGGGCCTCGCACCGGGTGCTGTGGCGGGCCTCGGCGGACCGCCGCGTCGGGGAGCGGCTGACGGCGCTTGCGGCGGACGCGGGGGCGGTCTACGACCTCGACGAGTGGACCGATGTGTACGGCAACGGGGTCGTCGCCGAGTTGGAGCGGCGGGTGGCGGAGCTGCTCGGCTTCCCGGCCGCGGCGTTCTTCCCGACCGGGACGATGGCGCAGCAGGTGGCGCTGCGGTGCTGGGCGGGGCGTACCGGGAACGCGACGGTCGCGCTGCATCCGATGGCGCATCCGGAGCTGCACGAGCGGGGTGCGGTCGGGGTGGTGAGCGGGCTGCGTACGGTCCACCCGACGAGCGCGCCGCGGCTGCCGACGGCCGACGAGGTACACGACTTCGACGAGCCCTTCGGGGCGCTGATGCTGGAACTGCCGCTGCGGGACGCGGGTTTCGTCCTGCCGACGTGGGACGAGCTGGTGGCGGTCGTGGAGGCGGCGCGCTCACGCGATGCAGTGGTGCACTTCGACGGCGCGCGCCTGTGGGAGTGCGCCCCGCACTTCGGCCGCGCGCTGGACGAGATCGCGTCGCTGGCGGACAGCGTGTACGTGTCCTTCTACAAGTCCCTGGACGCGATTTCGGGCGCGGTGCTCGCGGGCCCGCCGGAGCTGGTCGACGAAGCCATTGCCTGGCGCCATCGCTACGGCGGCCAGATCTTCCAGCAGTACCCCGCGGCCCTGTCGGCGCTGCTGGGCCTGGAACGGGAGCTGCCACGGCTGCCGTCGTACGTCGCCCACGCGAAGGTCGTGGCAGCGGCGCTGCGGGAGGGCTTCGCGGAGGCGGGCGTCCCGTGGTTCCGCATCCACCCGGAAGAGCCGCACACGCACCAGTTCCAGGTCTGGCTGGCGTCGGAGGCGGACGCGCTGAATGTGGCGGCGCTCGGCCAGTCTGAGGAGACGGGAGTGACGCTGTTCCGCAGGTGGTTCACGGAGGGCTGCCCGCCGGGGATCGCGGTCACGGAGGTGACGGTGGGGGCGGAGGGGCTGGAGTGGACGGGGGAGGACGTGAGGAAGGCGGCGGCGGAGTTTGTGCGGCGGGTGGGGTAGCTCCCCCACCCCGCCCCTTCCCGAAACTGGGGATGCTCCCCAGCCCCCTGGGGGGAGGGGAACGTGGGGGCTGACGCCCCCACACCCCCGAGAGCGCCGGCTTCGCGGCGCGGGGGGACCCACCGGTGCGCGGGCGGGCCGCCCACCGGTGCCGGCCCACCGGCCGGTGATCCACTACCCAGTCGGCTCGCCCGCACTGCCGGCCCCGCCCCCGTCGAGCTGCTGAAGCTGCGGATGGAGGCGCTGGCCCACCCCATGCGCATGCGCCTGTGCCGCAACCTCGCCCGTGCCCCGTTCACGACGAGCGAGCTGGCGGACGCGTACGGGATCACCGCGCCCGAGGTCTCCCGCCATCTCGCCGTGCTGAAGAAGGCCGGGCTGATCTCCACGCGGCGGCGCGGCCGGTACGTACTGCACCAGCTCGACGTCACCGCCGTCGCCCGGCTGGGGAGTGATTTTCTGGAGACCGTGCTGCGTTAACCCTGGACGCGGAGCAGCAGCTTGCCCGTCGTCGTACGGCTCTCGATCAGCCGGTGTGCCTCCGCCGCCTCGGCGAGCGGCAGTTCGGCGGTCACGGGAAGCTCCACCTCCCCGTCGGCGACCAGCCGGAACGCCCGCTCCGACAGCGCGCGCAGCGCGTCCGGCGCCGTCTCCGCCAGCGTCAGGATCGAGAAGAAGGCCACCGACCTTGCACCGGGCCCGAGTTCGGCCGCGCCGAACTGCCAAGGCGCCTCGTCGCTCGAGTTGCCGAAGGACACCGCCCGGCCGAACGGCGCGAGCGAGTCCAGGCTCCGGCGCAGCTGCTCGCCGCCGATCGGGTCGAGCAGCAGGTCGACCCCACGCCGGCCGGTGACATCGGCCAGCTGCCGCGCCCAGTCGTCGCCGACGAAGACCTGGTCGTAGCCGTGCTCGAGAGCGAAGTCGGCCTTGGCGGCGGACGACAACACTCCGTAGACCGCGCCCTTGCCCACCCGCTTCGCCAACTGGCCCACCACTGTGCCGACTCCGCCCGCCGCGCCCCGCACCAGCACGCTCTCGCCCGCACGCAGCCGCCCCATCTCATGGACCAGTGCATGCGCGGTGGGCAGCACGGTCGGCAGGGTGGCCGCGGTGCGCAGCGCGAGCCCGGCCGGAATGGGGAAGACGGTGGCGGCGGGGGCGAGCGCGACCTCGGCGTAGCCGCCCTGGGTCGTGAACGCGGCGACCTCCTGGCCGATGGCCGGCTCCGTGACGCCCGCACCGAGCGCCCGGACGCGGCCCGCGACCTCAAGTCCCGGACGCAAGGGGAGACTTGATGCCCTATAGCCGCTGCGCCTGGCCTTGATCTCCGCGAAGTTCACCCCGGCATACGCGACATCGATCGCCACCTCACCGGGCCCGGGTTCCGGCGCATCCGTCTCGACCAGCCGCAGCACCTCGGGGCCGCCGTACTCCGTCGCCTGGATCGCGCGCATGCCGAACTCCTCCGTCGTGAAAGCCTAGGGTGTTCAATGGAGAGCGAACACTCGAAGTGTATGACCGCCATCGAACACTCAGCAAGGAGGAACACACGCGACATGAGCAGCCACCGGCCCGCCCCCGAGCACACCCACCCCGCCGACGTCCCGCTCCTGACCGCGCTCGACGCCCTTGCCGACCCCGTACGCATGCGACTCGTCCGCGAACTGGGCGTCTCCGAGGACTGGACGCGCACCTGCGGATCCTTCGACGTGCCCGTACGGAAGGCGGCCATCAGCCACCACTTCTCGGTGCTGCGCGCCGCCGGACTCGTCGAGCAGCGCGACATAGGGCCGAAGCGGGTCAACCGGCTGCGGCGTACGGAGTTCGACGCGCGCTTCCCCGGGCTGCTGGACCTCGTCCTCCGGGAAGACCCACTGGACCTCGTCCCCCGGGAAGACTGATCAGCCGGCCCCGCCCGCCCGCACCAGTCCCGTCTCGTACGCCAGCACCACCACCTGCACCCGGTCCCGCAGGCCCAGCTTGGTGAGGATGCGGCCCACATGCGTCTTGACCGTGGCTTCCGAGAGCACCAGACGGCCCGCGATCTCGCCGTTCGACAGCCCCTGCGCGACCAGCAGCATCACCTCGCGCTCCCGCTCGGTGAGCTTCTCGATCTCCTTGTGCCGCGGCTCCTTGCCGCTGCTCGGCAGCAACGGTGCGAACCGGTCGAGCAGCCGCCGCGTCGTGGACGGCGCGACGACCGCGTCGCCGCTGTGCACCGAGCGGATCGCGCCGAGCAGTTCGCCGGGCGGCACATCCTTGAGCATGAAGCCGCTGGCGCCCGCCTTCAGCCCGGAGAAGGCGTACTCGTCCAGGTCGAAGGTGGTCAGTATCAGCACCTTCGGCGCGTCCGGCTCCGCGCAGATCCGGCGGGTCGCCTCGACGCCGTCCAGCCTCGGCATACGGACGTCCATCAGCACCACATCCACGGCCGTGGAGCGGAGGTTCTCGATCGCCTCCGCGCCGTCGCCCGCCTCGGCGACGACCTCCATGTCCGGTTGGGCTGCGAGCACCATGCGGAATCCGGTGCGAAGCAGCACCTGATCGTCGACGAGCATCACACGGATGGACATGTCAGCAGGGTCCTCGGTCTCTAGTGGACGGGGGGCTCAAGTGGGCGGGATCTCTAGTGGGCGGGGCTCAAGTGGGCGGGGGCTCTAGTGGGCGGGCTTGAGGGGAAGCAGTGCGCTGATCCGGAAGCCGCCGCCGGGCCGCGGCCCGGCGTCCAGCGTGCCGCCGACCATACCGACGCGCTCGCGCATGCCGATGAGCCCGTGGCCCCGGCCGTCGGCGCCGCCGTCCTCGTACATCTCGTGTGCCGCGCCGCGCCCGTCGTCCTCCACCAGCAGGCCGAGGCCGTCGTCGAAGTAGACCAGCCGTACGCTGGCGCCGACTTCCGGGCCGCCGTGCTTACGGGAGTTGGTCAGCGCCTCCTGGACGATGCGGTACGCGGTGAGCTCGACGCCGCTCGGCAGGGCCCGCGGCGTGCCCTCGATCTTGAAGTCCACGGTCAGACCCGCGCAGCGCACCTGCTCGACCAGGTCCTCGATCTGCCGCACATCGGGCTGCGGGACGTACTCACCGCTCTCCTTGGCATCGCCGGTGCGCAGCACGCCGAGCAGCCTGCGCATCTCCGCGAGCGCCTGGCGGCCGGTGGTCGAGATGGTCTCCAGCGCCTGCTTGGCCTGGTCGGGCGCGGCGTCCATGACGTACGCGGCGCCGTCCGCCTGCACCACCATCACCGAGACGTTGTGCGCGACGACATCGTGCAGCTCGCGGGCGATCCTGGCGCGCTCGGCCGCGACCGCGACCTTCGACTGCGCCTCGCGCTCCCTCTCCAGCCGGGTCGCGCGCTCCTCGAGCTGGGCGAAGTACGCGCGCCTGGTCCGTATCGAGTCGCCGAGCACCCAGGCGAGGGCGAAGGTCGCGCTCATGACGATCGTGAAGAAGATCTTGCCGCCGGCGCCGGTGTCCTCCATCGGCCAGCGCACCTGCGCCAACGGCGCCGCGGACAGCCCGCCGACGAGCGCCAGCCGGGACGCCCAGCGCGAGCCGTCGTGCGCGGCGAGGGTGTAGATGATCACCAGCATCGCGAAGTCGGCCGGGTTGACCTCGACGTCCAGTGCGAGCTGGGCGACTCCCAGTACGGCGGCGAGGACCAGCATCCTCTCCGGCATACGGCGGCGCAGGGCCACGACCAGACTCAGCAGGAGAACGATCACAGCAGCCGCTGTCCGGGGCTCGACCCCGACGGGGGCAGCTGTGATCACCCACAGCATTGAGAACCCGAAGAGCACGACAGCCCAGAAGGTGTCGACGCCCGTCGGGTGTCTGCGGATGAAGTCATAGAGGAGCTGCACGTAACCCAGCGTAGGGAAAGCAGATAGGTGCAAGGGTCAACCGGAGGAGCGATCCGGACGGCGGAAGCGTACTCCCCAAGGTGGAGACTTGGTCGCGTGATGGATGACGCAACGGGTGAGACGTGTAAGTGGCGCGGCTGGCGGGAAGCGACCCAGGCCGCGCTGTACGGGCCCGACGGCTTCTATCTGAAGCCCGAGGGACCGGCCGGGCACTTCCGTACGTCCGTGCACGCCTCGCCCCTCTTCGCCGCGGCGGTCGCGCGTCTCCTCCTCACCGCGGCGGAAGGAGCGGATCTCGACGAGGTGGCGCTTGTCGACATCGGCGCGGGCCGCGGGGAGCTCCTGACGGGCGTGCTGGCGGTGCTCCCGTCCGGCTTCCCGGTCCGGGCGTACGCCGTCGAACGTGCCGCCCGCCCCGCCGGCCTCGACCCCCGTATCGAGTGGGCCGCCGAGCCCCCCGCGGGCGTGAGCGGCCTCCTCTTCGCCAACGAGTGGCTGGACAATGTCCCGGTTGACGTCGCCGAGGTGGATCCGGACGGGGTGGCGCGCTACGTCCTCGTACGCCCGGACGGCACGGAGCGCCTCGGCTCCCCCGTGGGCGGCGCGGACGCGGACTGGCTGGCCCGCTGGTGGCCGCTGACGGAGCCGGGCACGCGGGCGGAGATCGGCCGCCCGCGCGACGAGGCATGGTCGGCGGCGGTGGGCACGCTGGAGGCCGGTCTGGCGGTCGCGGCCGACTACGCGCATGTACGGGACGCCCGGCCGCTCTTCGGCACACTGACCGGCTTCCGGGCGGGCCGCGAGGTTCCTCCCGTCCCGGACGGCAGCTGCGACATCACCTCCCATGTGGCGCTGGACGCGTGTGCGCTGCCGGGCGCGGAGTTGCTGCCCCAGCGGGATGCCCTGGCTCGCCTGGGCATCACGGGCGGGCGGCCCCCGCTGTCGCTGGCGACGTCCGACCCCGCGGCGTACGTCCGCGCGCTGGCCTCGGCGGGCGAGGCGGCGGAGCTGAGGGCGCGGGGCGGCCTGGGCGATTTCGGCTGGCTGGTGCAGCGGGTGGGCGGCCCGGCGCAATCTTCAAGCCCGTCCGGGGATTGAGGACCGGGGTCTGGGGCGGATCCCCGGCCGCGCCCCGCCCGGGGGATACTGGCGCCATGACGGAGACCACGGTCGGCATCGGCGGCGCGGCGGAAAGCACCGACATGGTGCTCAACATCGGCCCCCAGCATCCCTCCACCCACGGCGTCCTCCGCCTCCGCCTCGTACTCGACGGGGAGCGGATCCAGCAGGCCGAGCCGGTCATCGGCTATATGCACCGCGGCGCCGAGAAGCTCTTCGAGGCGCGCGACTACCGCCAGATCGTGATGCTGGCCAACCGCCACGACTGGCTCTCCGCCTTCTCCAACGAGCTCGGCGTCGTGATGGCCGTCGAGCGGATGCTCGGCATGGAGGTCCCGGAACGCGCGGTCTGGACCCGTACGCTCCTCGCCGAGCTGAACCGCGTCCTCAACCACCTGATGTTCCTCGGGTCGTACCCCCTTGAACTGGGCGGAATCACCCCGATCTTCCACGCCTTCCGTGAACGAGAGGACCTCCAGCACGTCATGGAGGAGGTCTCCGGCGGCCGGATGCACTACATGTTCAACCGTGTCGGCGGCCTCAAGGAGGACCTCCCGGCGGGCTGGCTCGGCCGGGCCCGCGAAGCCGTCGCCGCCCTCCGCTCGCGGATGGACGTGTACGACCGGCTGGTCCTCGGCAATGAGATCTTCCGCGGCCGTACGCGCGGCGTGGGCGTCCTGTCGGCGCAGGCGGTGCACGCGTACGGAGTGAGCGGCCCCATCGCCCGCGCGTCCGGCGTCGACTTCGATCTGCGGCGCGACGAGCCGTATCTGGCGTACGGGGAGCTGCAGGACACCCTCAAGGTCGTCACGCGGGCGGAGGGCGACTGCCTGGCCCGCTTCGAGGTGCTGCTCGACCAGACCCACAACGCGCTGGAACTGGCGGACGCGTGCCTGGACCGGATCGCCGAGCTCGCGCCGGGGCCGATCAACCAGCGGCTGCCGAAGGTGCTGAAGGCGCCCGAGGGCCACACCTACGCCTGGACAGAGAACCCGCTCGGAATCAACGGCTACTACCTGGTCTCCAAGGGCGAGAAGACGCCTTACCGGCTGAAGCTCCGCTCGGCGTCGTACAACAACATCCAGGCGCTGACGGTGCTGCTGCCGGGGACGCTGGTCGCGGACATGGTGGCGATCCTGGGCTCGCTGTTCTTCGTCGTCGGCGACATCGACAAGTAGTACTCGGGCGAAGCAGCACTCGGACGAAGTAGCACCCGGACCGTCAGCCGGGTCCGTCAGCCGGGTCCGTCGTCAGCTCACCGCGTCGCGCAGCTCCGTCACGTCCACCTGCTCCGTCTCGTCGTGTGCGGTCAGGTCGATGACCTTGCCGACCGCGCGCGAGTCCGCCGTACGTTGCGAGGCCAGCTCCTCGCCCACCACGTCCGCGAGGTCCTCGTTCTGCACGGCCTCTATGGCCTTTTGCGCACCGGGACCCGGAGCGGCGTCCCCGCCCGTGCCGAAGAAGTCGAAGCCGCCCTCGGGGCGCTTGGGCCGACGGCGCTGCGGACCGTACGGAACGATCGCTGCCGCCGCCGGGACGGGACGACGAGCGGGGACGGCGGACGACGGGCGGGTGTGCTGCTCTCCCCCGGCGACCGCCGCGTGCTTCCCCTGCGACTCGTCCGCCTCACGGGCCCGCTCGGCCAGATCGCGGGCTCGGGCCTCCTCGACGGTACGTTTCGCCTCCTGCGCGGCGGCGTTGCGCGACAGGTCATCCAGTGCCTTGTTGGCGCGCAGATACGTCGCCGGGGTGGGCGTGGTCCCCGCCGGGGGCAGCGCCTTGACCGGGGATGCCGCTTCCAGCGCGAGCTGGCGGCGGTCCTCGAGCACCCCGGCCCGCTCGGTCTCGGCGGTCGCGTACCGCCGCAGCAGCGCGGCGTGCTCACTGCGCAGCGCGGCCAGTTCGACCCGCTTTGCCCGGAGTTTCGCGTCGAGCTTGGCGCGCAGCTCGCGCGACTCCTCGACGTCCGTCTCGAGTTCGGCTATGCGCTCCTCGGTCTTCCACTGGTCGCTCGCGCGAGCGCGCGTGAGCTCAGCGACCCGGCGCCCGGCGGCCCGGTCCCAACTTCGCATCAGGACCGCGCCGGTGACGGCGGCGGCCGTCGCGGCAGTGACCAGCGAGCGGAGCACGACTGGCTCCGCCAGAAACCACGCGCCGGCGGCGCACAGCACCGACGCTCCGGCGACCGCCAAAGGCGGCAGCAGCCTGTGAAGGGGCGGGGAATGGCGGTGGCGTCCACGTGGCATGGCCTGAAATTTACCGTGCGTAGACGCCGAATGGGGTCTCGGCCCGGCAAATCTCTCATTGAAAGAACGCCGGGCCGCACCGCCGCTACTTCTTGAGCAGGCCCTTCGACTCGAGATATGCCTTCGCCGCGTCCTCGGGCTTCGCGCGCTCGGCGTCCACCTTGCGGTTCAACTCCGCGAGATCCTCGGTGGTCAGCGCCTTGGTGAGCTTGTCGAGGACGTCGGCAATCTCCTTCGATCCCGCGTCCTTCGCATTGACCACCGGCAGGACGTTGTCGGCGTTCTGGAGCTTCTTGTCGTCCTCCAGGAAGACCAGGCCGTCCAGCACCGCGTCGGTGGTCGTGGTCAGCACCAGCTGGTCGGCGCCGTCCTTGACCGCCTGCTTGGACTGCGGGGTGCCGACTCCCTTGGGGTCGATGCCCGTGACGTCAATGCCGTACGTCTTCTTCAGACCGGGCGCGCAGAACGGCCGCACCTCGCACTCGTCGCCCGCCGCGATCTTCACCTTGAGCTTCGACCTGCCGAGATCGGAAAGTGTCTTGAGGTTGTTCTTCTCGGCGAATTCCTTGCTCACCGCGAAGGCGTTCTGGTCGACGGCCGCGCCGGCCGGCAGCACCTTCAGTCCGCGCGGCTCGGCGAGCTTGGTGAGAGCGGCGACGGTGGCGTCGACGTCGCCGGACGCCACCGGCTTCTCGTCGGGCGCCTTCGGCCCGTTCACCTTCGCGTTGAGGAATTCGGCGATCGTCGCGGCGTATTCCGGTACGACGTCGATCTCGCCCTTCTCCAGGGAGGGTTCGTACAGCTCACGGTTCTTCACCGTGGTGACCGACGTCTTGTATCCGGCGTCGGCCAGGAGCTGCGCGTACAGCTCGGCGAGCACCTTGGACTCAGTGAAGGACGCGGCGCCGACGACGAGCGCGCCCTTCTTGCCCGTCCCATCGCCCGATACCGAGCCGCCCTTCTCCTTCTCCAGGCTGTCGCCGCCGCATGCGGCGAGAGAACCCGTCAGGGCCACCACACCGAGTACCGCACCCGCGATGCGCGAGGTCTTGATCATCAGGTTCTCCGTCCAAGTGTTGTCACACGGTCTTACGAAGGGGGCTCAACAGCCGGTCGGCCGCCACCAGCGCCCCCTCCACGAGCAGCGCGAGCAGCGCCGCGAGGAGCGCGCCCGCCACCACCTGCGGGGTGTTGTACGTGTTGAATCCCGCGGTGATGATCCGGCCCAGGCCGCCCTGGCCGACCATCGAGGCGATCGTGGCCGTGGCCACCACCTGGACGGCGGCCGACCGCAGCCCGGTCATGAGCAGCGGGTAGGCGAGGGGCAGTTCGACCCGCAAGAAGAGCTGGCCGCCCGACATCCCCATCCCCCGCGCGGCCTCCACCACCGCCCGGTCCACCTCACGCATGCCGACATAGGCGTTGGTCAGCAGCGGCGGGACCGCGAACAGCACCAGGGCGATGATCGTCGGCACATAGCCGGCGCTGCGCAGCGGCGTGAGCATGAAGAGGGCGAGGACCGCGAAGACAGGGATCGCCCGTCCGGCGTTGGAGATATTGACCGCGAGCGCGCCGCCCCGGCCCAGATGCCCCAGCCACAGCGCGACCGGCAGGGCGATCGCGCAGGCCAGCGCGAGGGCGATCCCGCTGACGTACACATGCTCGCCAAGACGGTGCCAGGCGCCGCTCTCCCCCGACCAGTTGGAGCCGGTGGTCAGCCACGTCCACGCGTCGGCCACTACCCCCATCAGCCCGTCACCTTCACCTTCGCCGTGCGCTCCACCGACGGCTTCACGGACGGCTTCACGGACGGCTTCACGGTGCGTATTCGGGTCCAGGGCGTCAGCAGCCGCTGGAGTCCGAGCAGCAGCACATCCGCCACCGCCGCCAGCAGCACACAGAGCACGGACGCGGTCAGCACCTGCGCCTTGAAGGTGGTCTGCACCCCGTCGTCGATGAGATTGCCCAGACCGCCCTTGCCGACCAGCGCGCCGACGGTCGTCAGCGCGATCGTCGAGACGGTCGCTATCCGCAGGCCCGCCATCAACGCGGGCAGCGCGAGCGGCAGCTCGACCTCCCAGAGCAGCCGCCCCGCTCCGTACCCCATACCGCGCGCGGCTTCCCGCGCCTCGTCGGGCACCGCGTCGAGGCCCGCCATGATGTTCCGTACGAGAATGGTGAGCGAATAGAGCACCAGGCCGGTCACCACCAGCGCCGCCGAAAGGCCGAAGACCGGCAGCAGCAGCGAGAACATCGCCAGCGACGGAATTGTGTAGAGCAGGGTCGTGAACCCCAGCACCGGGCCCGCGAACCGCGGCTCGGCGCGGGCGAGCAGCGCCAGCGGAAAGGCCACGGCAAGGCCGATCAGGACGGACACCACCGTGATCCAGACATGCTGGACTGTCGCATCGGTCAGCTCCTGGCTGCGGGTGCGGACGTACTCCCCGCAGATCCAGTCATTGGCCGCCAGGCAGCTTTGCGCCACAAACTGCGTACTCACCCATCCCCACCTCCCCAGCAGTACCGAACGTATGTATGTCTGGCGACCATATCCCTGAGCACTGACAATCGCCGAGGGCCGCCACATTGCAGCAACATGGCTTTCACACAACACCCGCCACAATGGGGAACCATGATCCGTTTCGAGCACGTCACCAAGCGGTACCCGGACGGGACGACAGCGGTCGACGACCTGTCGTTCGAGGTCGCCGAGGGCGAGCTGGTCACGCTCGTCGGACCGTCCGGCTGCGGCAAGACCACGACCATGAAGATGGTCAACCGTCTTATCGAGCCGAGTAGCGGCCGGATATTCCTCGACGGGGCCGACATATCCGCCATCGACCCCGTCCAGCTGCGCCGCCGTATCGGCTACGTGATCCAGCAGGTCGGCCTTTTCCCGCACAAAACGGTCCTGGAGAACACGGCGACCGTGCCCCATCTCCTCGGCTGGCAGCGCGGCAAGGGCCGTGAGCGCGCCGCCGAGCTCCTCGACCTGGTGGGCCTGGACCCCAAGACGTACGGCGACCGCTACCCCGAGCAGCTCTCCGGCGGCCAGCGCCAGCGCGTCGGCGTGGCCCGGGCGCTGGCGGCGGACCCGCCCGTGCTGCTGATGGACGAGCCGTTCGGCGCGGTCGACCCGGTGGTGCGCGAGCATCTGCAGAACGAGTTCCTCAGGCTCCAGTCCCAGGTCAAGAAGACCGTGCTCTTCGTCACCCATGACATCGAGGAGGCCGTCCGCCTCGGCGACCGTATCGCCGTCTACGGACAGGGTCGGATCGAGCAGTTCGACGCCCCGGCCGCGGTCCTCGGCGCCCCCGCGACGCCGTACGTCGCGGACTTCGTCGGCGCGGACCGCGGCCTCAAGCGGCTGTCCGTCACGCCCATCGAGGAGGGCGATCTGGAGCAGCCGCCCGTCGTCCATCTCGACGACCCGCTGCCTCGGGAGCTCGGCTCCCGCTGGGCCGTCGTGCTGGACAACGAGGACAATCTGCACGGCTGGATCTCCGCAGAGCAGGCGCGGCAGCCCGGCTCCGTGCGCGAACACGCCCGCCGGATGGAGGCCTGGCTGCCCGTCGGCGCCTCCCTCAAGCAGGCCTTCGCCACCATGCTCCAGCACGACGCGGGCTGGATCGCGGTGATCGACAAGGAGGAGACCGGGCGATTCCTCGGGGTCCTCACACCGGCCCGGCTGCACGAGGCGCTGCGCCGCTCGATCGACGCGGACAAGCAGGACATCCCCCGTACCGCGGTCGCGCTGGAGACGATCGAAACGGTCAAGTCGGCTACGTAGTTCACGAAGCGAAGTTCACGAAGCACAGTTCGCTCCGAAGCACAGTTCACGAAGCGCTGAGCCTGCCGCTGATCCACTCCAGGGCCGGCGGGATCTCGCGCCGCCATGTGTTGAAGTTGTGCCCGCCGCTGTCGAGCGTGATCGACGAGACGCGCGCGGGCGACTTCACCTTGTCGATGAACTGCAGGGTCGGCTTGAGGTTTCCCTCGCCCTCCTTGGAAGTGGTCACCAGGAAGGACGACTTCCCCTGCGGCAGGTGGTCCAGACTCCACAGCAGGTTGGCCCGGTTCTTCTCCTTCTTGTTGCCGTGGAAGAGATCACCGGTGGTGGGGTCGTCGGCGGCCTTGTAGTACGCGGAGAGGCCCGCGCTGGCCGCGAACTGCTCCGGGTGGTGCAGCGCGATCTTCAGCGCGCAGTAGCCGCCGGTCGAATTCCCGATGAAGCCCCAGTTCTGGGGCTTGGTCCCCACCCGGTAGGTCGCCGAGACCGCCTTCGGCAGATCCTTGGCGAAGAAGGTCTCGGCCTTCGGCCCGCCCGGTATGTCCACGCATTCGGTGTCCCGCGGCGGCGCGACGGTCGGTCGCAGCATGACCAGGATCATCGGCTGCATCCTGCCGGCCTTGGCCTGCTGATACGCCGTCCTGGGGTACTTCAGTCCCTTGAGCAGATTCTCCGCGGTCCCCGGGTATCCGGTCAGCACGAGAGCAGCCGGAAATGTACTCTTCGCGTATTTCGGCTGGAAATACTCCGGCGGCAGATAGACATACGCCGGGCTGTCTATCTTCGACTTCTCACCCGCGATGACGACCTTCTGAATCTGACCGCCCGTCGCGGGCCGCGAGCCGCCCGGCACATCCAGCTTCTGCTTCTCGACGACCTTGATCCGTTTTCCGCCGGCCGAGTGGTCCACGACCACACCGAGGTCCTGCTTCTGACCGAAGAGGTCGGACCAGGAGCCGTAGAAGAGGAAGGAGTTGTTGGCCGCGAGGCCGACCGCGGCGAAGAGCGCGAGCTGGGTCACCAGCAGCAGCCCGATCCTCCCGGACATGGCGCGCCAGCCGCGGCGGGCGAGCCGCGGCCAGAGCCAGATCGTGGCTGCGAACAGCAGCAGGGCCACGAGGATGGCCAAGGCCAGAACTTTGTTACTGGTCAGACCCATGAGTCGCGTGAGCTTTCTTCCTTGAGAATTTCCTGTGAATGAGTGAACCCGCCCCCCGGAAGTCCCGTCCTAGAGAGCGCAAATCGTCCGGAGCTCACTGTTCTGCGGCTCACGGACACAGGATCTCTCGCGGAGCCACGGGAAGCGATGTCTGTAACGGTAGATGAGGACAAATCAGGATTGGTTCCGGATTGGGTACGTCGCGTGCTGCGCGGCCCCCGCCCGGAAGTGGTCCCTTCGCTGGTCGGCACGGCCTGCACACTCGTCGGCCTGATCGACATCGCCGCCGGGGTCTTTCCCCGCTTCCGGCACAGCCGCATGCACTCCCTCGCCGAGGTGCTGCCGGGGGCAACCGGGCCGTTCGCCGCGGCGCTCTCGCTGAGCGCGGGCGTACTGCTGCTGCTGCTCGCCCACGGGCTCAAGCGCCACAAGCGCCGGGCCTGGCGGGCCGCGGTGATTCTGCTGCCCGCCGGGGCCGTGGGGCAGTTCGTCTATCGGCACTCGGTCATCGGTGTACTGCTCTCGCTGGTGCTTCTGACGCTGCTGGTGCGCCACAGGAGTGAGTTCGCGGCGCTGCCCGATCCACGCAGCCGGTGGAAGGCGCTCGCCAACTTCATCCTCATGGGCGCCGGTTCGCTGGGCCTCGGCCTGATCATCGTCAGCGCGCACCCGGGCAAGGTGGTCGGCAGCCCGAGTCTGACGGACCGCCTGGAGCACGTCCTGTACGGGCTCTTCGGCTTCGAAGGCCCAGTCGACTACGCCGGCAGGGTCTCCTGGACCGTCGGGTACTCCCTCGGCGCGCTCGGCCTGCTGACCGCCGTCACCACGATCTACTTCGCCTTCCGGCCGGAGCACCCGGCCGCGCGCCTCACCGAGGACGACGAGCGCCGACTGCGCGACCTGCTGGCCAGGCACGGCAGCCGCGACTCGCTGGGTCACTTCGCACTCCGCCGCGACAAGGGCGTCGTCTTCTCGCCCAGCGGCAAGGCGGCGGTCTGCTACCGCGTCGTCTCCGGCGTGATGCTCGCCAGCGGTGACCCGATAGGCGACGTCGAGGCCTGGCCGGGCGCGATCGAGCGCTTCATGGACGAGGCGAAGGCACACTCCTGGACCCCGGCGGTGATGGGCTGTTCGGAGACCGGCGGCGAGGTCTGGACCCGGGAGACGGGGCTGGACGCGCTGGAACTCGGTGACGAGGCGGTGGTGGATGTCGCGGATTTCTCCCTCACCGGGCGCGCGATGCGCAACGTACGCCAGATGGTGAAGCGCATCGAGCGCAATGGCTACGAGACCCGGGTGCGGCGCGCTCGTGACATCTCCGACGAGGAGCTGGAGCAGATCCGGCTGGCCGCGACGGACTGGCGCGGCACCGACACGGAGCGGGGCTTCTCGATGGCGCTGGGCCGGATAGGCGACCCGGCCGACGGCGACGCGGTGATCGCCACGGCCCACAAGCAGGACGCGGAGTCCCCCTACGGCGACCTGAAGGCGATCATCCACTTCGTCCCGTGGGGTACGGACGGCATGTCCCTGGAACTGATGCGGCGCGACCGCTCGGCCGACCCGGGCATGAACGAACTGCTGATCGTCGCCTCGCTGCAGGCGTCGCCGGGGCTGAAGATCGAGCGGGTCTCGCTCAACTTCGCGATGTTCCGCTCGGCACTCGCCCGCGGCGAGAAGATCGGCGCGGGGCCGGTCCTGCGGATGTGGCGCGGCCTGCTGGTGTTCTTGTCCCGGTGGTTCCAGATCGAGTCGCTGTACAAGTTCAACGCGAAGTTCCAGCCCCGATGGGAGCCGCGCTTCGTGGTCTTCCGCAACACCCGCGACCTCCCGCGCATCGGCTTCGCCGCGATGCAGGCAGAGGGCTTCGTGAACGTCGCGCTCCCCCGCCTCTTCCCCCGCCGCCGCCCGACGCGCCAACCGCGCCCGTGCGCCCACATCACGCCGCCCCAGCCGGAACACGAGATCCGCGCGGCGTAGGGAACAGGGGGCGGGGCCGGTCCGGCCCCGACTGCGGCGCAACGGCACGGTCGACAGGGCCCGGCTGCCTGCCGCGGGGCGGTCCGGCCTGACGGGCTTCCCGCCCGGGGCCAGGGGGTAACCCCGCCGCCCGGACCGCGGGAAGCGGGGCCCTGGCCGGCTTCCCGCCCGGAGAGCCCTTCTCCGCGCCCGCGAAGCTGCCGCCGCAGCGGCGCGGACGGCCCGGCCTGGCTGCCCGCCACGGCACGTGCACGGCCCGACTGCCGACTCTGCCGACCGCCGACTGCCGACTGCCGACTGCCGACTGCCGACTGGGGCACGGTCCGGCCCGGCAGCCCGGGCCGACTGCTGGCCGCGGCACAGTCGGCCACGCCCGACTGCCGGCTGCGGGGCGGTCCGGCCTGACGGGCTTCCCGCCCCCCGGGGCCTCCGCCGGGCGGGGCGAAGCTGCCGCGCCCGGCGGCGGCGTGGGGGTACCCCGTACCCCCGCATCTCGAGGGCGGGCGGGTGGGGAGCAAACCCCGCCCGAGCCCACCGGCGTGACTGGTGGCCCCGCTCGCGGGCCTAGGCTGGGCGTATGAGTACGTTGCGCGGACGAGGCACAGCCAGCGGGCTGCCGCAGTGGGATCGCTGTGCGGTCATGGGGGTCGTCAATGTGACGCCCGATTCCTTCTCCGACGGCGGCCGCTGGTTCGACACCACCGCCGCCGTCAAGCGCGGCCTCGACCTCGTCACCGAAGGCGCCGATCTCGTCGACGTCGGCGGCGAGTCCACCAGGCCCGGCGCCAGCCGCGTCGACGAGGACGAGGAACTGCGGCGCGTGATCCCCGTCGTACGCGGCCTCGCCGCCGAGGGCGTCACCGTCTCCGTAGACACCATGCGCGCCTCCGTTGCCGAAAAGGCCGTCGCCGCCGGCGCCGTCCTCGTCAACGACGTCAGCGGCGGCCTCGCCGACCCCCGCATGGTCCCCGCCGTCGCCGCCACCGGCGTCCCCTTCGTCGTCATGCACTGGCGCGGCTTCAGCCACGACATGAACAGCCGCGCCGTCTACACCGACGTCGTCACCGAAGTGGTCGCCGAGCTGCGCCACCGCATGGACGCCGTCATCGCCGGCGGCATCGCCCCCGAGCGCCTCGTCATCGACCCCGGCCTCGGCTTCGCCAAGCAGGCCGAGCACGACCTCGCCCTCCTCGCCCACCTCGCCGAGCTCCGGGCCTTCGGCCGCCCCGTGCTCGTCGCCGCCTCCCGCAAGCGGTTCCTCGGCCACGTACTGGCCAAGGAGGGCGCCCCGCCGCCCGCCAGGGAGCGGGACGCCGCCACCGCCGCGGTCTCCGCCATCGCGGCGCACGAGGGCGCCTGGGCCGTCCGGGTCCACGAAGTACGCGCCACGGCCGACGCCGTCCGCGTCGCCCGGGCCGTCGAGGCCGCCCGGTGAGCCGTACCGAGGTAGAGCTGGTCGAAGCGGCAAACACCACGTTCTACGAGACGATGGAGCGCGGTGACTTCGAAGAGCTCTCCGGCCTCTGGCTGGACGAGGGCATCTCGTGCATCCACCCCGGCTGGCCCGTGCTCTCCGGCCGCGGCGAAGTGCTCCGCTCGTACGCCCTGATCATGGCGAACACCGAGTACATCCAGTTCTTCCTCACCGACGTCAAGGTGAGCCTCGCCGGCGACACCGCCCTGGTGACCTGTACGGAGAACATCCTCAGCGGCGGCCCCGCCGAGGAGAGCGGCGAACTCGGCCCCCTCGTCGGTCAGCTCGTCGTCGCCACCAATGTGTTCCGTCGCACATCCGACGGATGGAAGATCTGGTCACATCACGGATCACCCGTACTGGCGGAAAGCGACGAGGAAGAGGACGACGAGACCCCCTCGTAAGTGGGTAAGTGGCCCTATGGAGGTTGGAATTCCGGGCCTCCGGGTAGGGGCGGCTTCCAGCCTCGCGGGGGCCTTCGTCCACAGCACCCGTGGGCGAGCGCTGTCAGTGCTCGCAGGTAGATTCGATGGTGGACACGGGCCGACCGCACGCGGCCGCGTGCCCGCAAGACCAACGACAGCAGGAGTGATTCGCGTGGATCGTGTCGCGCTGCGCGGCCTCAAGGCCCGCGGGCACCATGGCGTTTTCCCCCGGGAGCGTGAGGAGGGCCAGACCTTCATCGTGGACCTGGTGCTCGGCCTCGACACCCGCCCCGCGGCGGCCGACGACGACCTGGCGAAGACCGTGCACTACGGCATTGTGGCGGAGGAGGTCGTGGCGGTCGTCGAGGGCGAGCCCGTCGACCTGATCGAGACGCTGGCGGAGCGGATCGCCCAGCAGTGCCTCAAGCACGACGGCGTCGAAGAGGTCGAAGTGGTCGTGCACAAGCCGGACGCACCGATCACGGTGCCTTTCGACGACGTGACCATCACGATCACCCGGAGCCGAGTATGACCGTGTTTTCCAACGGGACGCAGAGCGACCCGACCGTGCAGCCGGTGCCCGCCTCCGTGGTGGAGCAGGTCGACGCGGCGGACGTCACCCTGTCCAATCCGAAACGGGCTGTGATCGCCCTCGGCTCCAACCTCGGCAACCGCCTGGAGACCCTCCAGGGCGCGATCGACGCGCTCGAGGACACGCCCGGGCTGCGGGTCAAGGCCGTGTCTCCGGTGTACGAGACGGAGCCGTGGGGCGTCGAGCCCGGCAGCCAGCCCTCGTACTTCAACGCAGTCGTTGTGATCAAGACCACACTTCCGCCGTCCTCCCTGCTGGAGCGTGGCCAGGCCATCGAAGAGGCCTTCGACCGGGTCCGCGAGGAGCGCTGGGGTCCGCGCACCATCGACGTCGACATCGTGGCGTACGCCGACGTGGTCTCCGACGACCCGTCGCTCACGCTGCCCCACCCGCGCGCGCACCAGCGTGCCTTCGTGCTCGCCCCGTGGCACGACGTCGAGCCGGAGGCGCAGATTCCGGGTTACGGTCCGGTGGCGCAGCTGCTGGCCGGCGTCGGGCGGGAGGCCGTGGTTCCCCGCGCCGACCTGGAACTCCGTCTGCCCGACTAGTCGTTAGGCTCTTGCGTACGGCGGACAGGTGAAGGGCGGCACTCTCGGTGAAGCAACTACGGCTCGGTGTACTGGCCGGTCTCTTCGCCGCGGCCGGGGTGCTGTCCTGGGGCGGCGCCCGCCTGTGGGAGGCGTTCGGCACCCTGCCGAGCGTGCCGCTGGCCGCGCCGATCGTGCTGGTGGTGATCGCCGTCATCCTCACCGCGACCGCGCTCTCGCTCCGCGCCCGCCTGCGGGCCCAGCGCGAACGACGCCCGGGCGCGAAGGGCGTTGAGCCGCTGATGGCGGCGCGCGCGGTGGTCTTCGGCCAGGCGAGCGCGCTGGTGGCGGCGCTGGTGTCGGGCATGTACGGCGGCACGGGCGTGTACCTACTGAGCTCTCTGGACATCCCGGCCCGCCGGGACCAGGCGATCTATGCGGGCTTCTCGGTGCTGGCGGGGATCGGCGTGATCGCGGCGGCGTTCTTCCTGGAGCGGGTCTGCAAACTCCCGGAGGACGACGACGAGGGCGAGAGCGCGGCCCGCGCGTAACGGACCGCGCGCCCGCACCCCGCGTACCCCTCCGCCCAGGGACCGGGGCATGCCCCCCAGCGAACCGGACATCGAGGCAGCCCCGAAGGGGCGGCGGCTCAGCGGGCCATGATCAGGCTCATCGCCTCATTGCGCGTCGCCGGATCCCGCAACTGCCCCCGCACCGCCGAAGTAATCGTCTTCGCCCCCGGCTTCCGCACACCCCGCATCGTCATGCACATGTGCTCGCACTCGACGACCACAATCACGCCGCGCGGCTCCAGGATCTCCATCAGCGAGTCCGCTATCTGCGTGGTCAGCCGCTCCTGCACCTGCGGCCGCCGCGCGAAGACGTCCACGAGGCGGGCCAGCTTCGACAGACCGGTGATCTTCCCGTCCACCGACGGGATGTACCCGACATGCGCAACCCCGTGGAACGGCACCAGGTGATGCTCGCAGGAGCTCATGACCTCGATGTCCTTCACCAGGACCATCTCGTCGTGACCGAGGTCGAACGTCGTCGTCAGGACGTCCTTCGGCTGCTGCCACAGCCCCGCGAATATCTCCCTGTACGCGCGCGCCACACGCGTCGGCGTCTCCCGCAGGCCCTCGCGGTCTGGGTCCTCCCCGACCGCGATGAGGAGCTCGCGTACAGCGTTCTCGGCCCGCTTCTCGTCGAACTCGCCGATCGTGCCCTCGCCGTCCAGCGTCACCGGGTCGGTCATCTGTGCCTCGTTCCTGTTACCTCTAACGTGCGGGCATACGGGAATGCCGCGTCCCCCAGGCTAAAACACCTGGGGGACGCGGCATCCATTCCGGGCCCTGTGTGGCCACAGCGCCGGACGGGTCAGCTCTCCGGACGCTCCTCCGGGACCGCCTCGATCGCCGGGGCGGCGTCCGTAGGCACCGCGCCGTTGGACCCGACGGCGCCGTTGGTCAGCGCCAGCTCCTTCGGCGAGAGCACCGGCGGCCGCGTCGACGGCGTGCGCCGCGAGGAGCCGGTCCACGCCGGGCGGGCCGGGCGCTTCACGATGGGCGCGAAGATCTCGGCGATCTGCTCCTTGCCGAGGGTCTCCTTCTCCAGCAGCTGGAGGACCAGGTTGTCGAGAACGTCGCGGTTCTCGACGAGGATCTCCCAGGCCTCGTTGTGCGCGGTCTCGATGAGCTTCTTGACCTCTTCGTCGACCAGCGCCGCGACCTCTTCGGAGTAGTCCCGCTGGTGACCCATCTCACGGCCCACGAACGGCTCGGTGTTGTCGGCGCCGAACTTGATCGCGCCGAGCCGCTCGGTCATGCCGTACTGCGTGACCATCGAGCGGGCCGTGGCCGTGGCCTTCTCGATGTCGTTGGCCGCACCGGTGGTCGGATCGTGGAAGACGAGCTCCTCCGCCGCGCGCCCGCCCAGCATGTACGCCAGCTGGTCGAGCATTTCATTGCGAGTGGTGGAGTACCTGTCCTCGTCCGGCAGGACCATGGTGTAGCCGAGCGCCCGCCCACGGGACAGGATCGTGATCTTGTGGACCGGGTCGGAGTTCGGCGAAGCCGCGGCGACCAGGGCGTGACCGCCCTCGTGGTACGCGGTGATCTTCTTTTCCTTGTCCGACATGATCCGGGTCCGCTTCTGCGGGCCCGCCACGACGCGGTCGATCGCCTCGTCCAGGGAGTGGTTGTCGATCAGCTTCTTGTCGCTGCGCGCCGTCAGGAGCGCCGCTTCGTTCAGCACGTTCGACAGGTCCGCGCCGGTGAAGCCGGGCGTACGCCGGGCGACAGCGCCCAGGTCTACGTCCGGGGCGACCGGCTTGCCCTTCTGGTGGACCTTGAGGATCTCGAGACGGCCCATCATGTCCGGGCGGTCGACGGCGATCTGCCGGTCGAACCGGCCCGGGCGCAGCAGCGCCGGGTCGAGGATGTCCGGCCGGTTGGTGGCGGCGATCAGGATGACGCCGCCCTTCACGTCGAAGCCGTCCATCTCGACGAGCAGCTGGTTCAGCGTCTGCTCACGCTCGTCGTGGCCGCCGCCGAGACCCGCACCGCGGTGCCGGCCGACGGCGTCGATCTCGTCGACGAAGACGATCGCCGGGGCGTTCGCCTTGGCCTGCTCGAAGAGGTCGCGCACTCGGGAGGCGCCGACGCCGACGAACATCTCGACGAAGTCGGAACCGGAGATCGAGTAGAACGGGACGCCCGCCTCGCCCGCGACGGCGCGCGCGAGCAGCGTCTTGCCCGTGCCGGGCGGGCCGTACAGCAGCACACCCTTCGGGATCTTGGCGCCGACCGCCTGGAACTTGGCCGGCTCCTGCAGGAACTCCTTGATCTCGTGGAGCTCCTCGACCGCCTCGTCGGCCCCCGCCACATCGGAGAAGGTCGTCTTCGGAGTGTCCTTGGTGATCAGCTTGGCCTTGGACTTCCCGAAGTTCATGACTCGGGAGCCGCCGCCCTGCATCTGATTCATCAGGAAGAGGAAGACCACGACGATCAGAACGAAGGGCAGCAGCGAGAGCAGCACCGAGAGGAACGGGCTCTGCTTCGACGGCGAGACGGTGTACCCCTTCTCGATGTCGCCGGCCTCGTACTTCGTCTGCAGCTTCTCGGCCAGATCGGCACCCTGGGTGCCGATGTAGCTCGCCTGGATCTTGTCGCTGCCCTTGACCTTCTGGTCGCCCTTCAGATCAACCTTGATGATCTGTTCGTCGCCTGTGGTCAGCTTGACCTGGTCGACCTGGTTCTTGTCGATCGCCTGGACGACCTCGCCGGTGTCCACCGTCTTGTAGCCGCCGGACGAGCCGACGACCTGCATCAACACGACCACGGCGAGGACGGCCAGCACGATCCACATGACCGGCCCACGGAAGTATCGCTTCACGTCCATCCATACGGAGCGAATTCGCCCCGTCCCTCCTGCCCGTAGGTAAATGCTGCTGTGAGAAAAGACTGTTCTTCGGACGGTACCCCAGCATTGTCACCCGCGACCGCCTTCCCTTGCTCCAACGGCGGGAAGGGAGCCAGGGTTCCCGTGCCTCTGCGGGGGCTTCAGCCGCCGTATACGTGCGGTGCGAGCGTGCCGACGAACGGCAGATTGCGGTACTTCTCGGCGTAATCCAGGCCATACCCGATGACGAACTCATTGGGAATGTCGAAGCCGATCCACTTCACATCGATCGCGACCTTCGCGGCATCCGGCTTACGCAGCAGGGTGCAGACCTCGAGAGAGGCCGGCTCGCGCGAGCCGAGGTTCGACAGCAGCCATGAGAGCGTGAGGCCGGAGTCGATGATGTCCTCGACGATCAGGACGTGCTTGCCCTTGATGTCGGTGTCCAGGTCCTTGAGGATCCGGACCACGCCCGATGACTGGGTGCCCGCGCCGTAGGACGACACCGCCATCCAGTCCATGGTGACGGGGGTGGACAGCGCACGCGCCAGATCCGCCATCACCATCACGGCACCCTTGAGGACACCGACGATGAGCAGGTCCTTGCCCGCGTACTCTGCGTCGATCTTCGCGGCCAGCTCGCCCAGCTTCGCGTCGATCTCTTCCTTGGTGATGAGCACCGACTGGAGGTCGGTGCCCATGTCCTTCTCGTTCACCCGGGCCACTTTCGTCGTGCTGCGTCAGCCTTGCCGAATGACCAGTCTGCCACCCTGCCGTCGCGCCTCGACGCGGCCGGGCAGATTGATGGCTCCCTGGCCGCGCCAGCTCGTGATCAGGCGGTCGACCTCCTCGACGTGCCGGGCGAAGAGTGAACCGGCGGGCGCGCCGGCATCGATGACGGCCCGGCGCAGCACTCGTCGGCGCACGGCGGGCGGCAGCGCGTACAGCTTCGCGCACTGAAGCTGACCCGCGTCGTCCCGTACGGCGGCGTCCGCATCGGCGGCCCAGGTGTCCAGGGCGTCGGCATCGTCGCGGGAGAGCTGCGCGGTACGGGCCAGGGCCTCGACGACGCCTTTGCCGAGCGCCTTCTCCAGGGCGGGCAGGCCTTCGTGACGCAACCGGGAGCGGGTGTAGGCCGGGTCGGCGTTGTGCGGGTCGTCCCAGACGGGCAGCGACTGGACCATGCAGGCCTTGCGGGCGGTCTGCCGGTCGAGCTGGAGGAAGGGGCGGCGGTAACGGCCGGCGGCTCCCGAGATGGCCGCCATGCCGGACAGCGAGCGGATGCCGGAGCCGCGGGCGAGGCCCAGCAGGACGGTTTCAGCTTGGTCGTCGCGGGTGTGGCCGAGCAGCACGGCGGCGGCGCCGTAGCGCTCCGCGGCATCGTCGAGGGCGGCGTAGCGGGCGTCACGGGCCGCGGCCTCCGGTCCGCCGTCCCGGCCGACCCGTACCGAGATGGCTTCGACGGGGTCGAGCTGCATCGCGGTGAGCCGGGCGGCGACCTCGGCGGCGCGGAGGTCGGAGCCGTCCTGGAGGCCGTGGTCGACGGTGATGCCGCCGGCCCGGACGGAGAGTTTGCGGGCTTCGAAGGCGAGGGCGGAGGCGAGCGCCATGGAGTCGGCGCCGCCGGAGCACGCCACGAGGACGAGCGGCTGCTCGCCTGCGGAGGTGGGGCTCGCGGTCTTCGTCGCGGAGGACGCGGAGGACGCCGAGCACGAGGGGGACGCGGAGTAGACGGGGTACGCAGAGGTCGCGTGGCTCACGGAGCGCGCGACGCGTTGGGAGTGTTCGGTGAGTACGTCGTGGAGTACGCGGCGGACCGCCAGGCGTATCGCCGCGACCGCAGGATGGGGACCCATGTCCGGTGCCCTTCGTGAAAGGTTGGGGGGTGCCTCGGTCGGAGTGGGGAGCAGAGGATCAGTCACTCAGAGTGCGTCGATGGTGACAGAACCGAGCCGATACCCGAGCATTGCACGCCTACCCATTGCCTACGGTCCCTCGGATGGGTGATTACGGGGGCGTTCTTCTGCCGTCGACCGCCGCCCGCTCACGACTCTGCTTTACGGTGCACCCTCGCGACCCAGTCCGCCGGTTTGGCGATCTCCGCCTTGGTGGGCAGGGTGTTCGGGGACGTCCAGACCCGATTGAATCCATCCATACCGACCTCCTCCACGACGGAGCGCACGAAACGCTCACCGTCGCGGTACTGACGCAGCTTGGCGTCGAGCCCGAGCAGCTTGCGCAGCGCCTGGTCGAGACGGCTCGCGCCACGCGCCCTGCGCTGCTGGAACTTCTCCCGGATCTCGGCGACGGAGGCCACGACATCGGGCCCGACACCGTCCATCACGTAGTCCGCGTGGCCCTCGAGCAACGACATGACGGCGGTCAGCCGACTGAGGATCTCGCGCTGGGCGGGAGTCTGCACCAACTCGACGATGGAGCGGCCGCTCTCGTCCTCCTCACCCTCGGGGCGCGCGCCGGACAGCGACTGGGCGGCCTCCCTGAAGCGCTCCAGGACTGTCATCGGATCGACGTCGGTCTCGCCGAGAAATGACTGGATCTCCCCCTCAAGGTGGTCACGCAGCCACGGCACGCCCGTGAACTGGGTGCGGTGTGTCTCCTCATGGAGGCAGACCCAGAGCCTGAAGTCGTGCGGGTCGACTTCGAGTTCGCGCTCCACGTGCACGATGTTCGGGGCGACGAGCAGCAGCCGTCCGCCGCCCTTCTCTCCGGCGGGCAGCTCACGGGTGGGCGGGGCGAAGGTCTCGTACTGCCCGAGGACCCGCGAGGCCAGGAACGACAGCAGCATCCCCAGCTCCACGCCGGTGACCTTGCCGCCGACCGCGCCGAGCACCGCGCCGCCGGCGCCGCCCGGGCGGCGCTCCTGCATCTTGTCCAGCAGCGGCTTGAGCAGCTCACGGAAGCCGGCGACGTTCGCCCTGACCCACCCGGCCCGGTCCACTACCAGGACAGGGGTGTCCAGTGGTTCATGGCCTTCCGGGATCATCCGGGTGAAGCCCCGCACATGTTCCTCGGACGCCTTGGCATGCCGTCGCAGCTCGGCGACGACGGCGCGCGCCTCGTCCCTGCTCACGTCGGGCCCGGGCCGCACGAAGCGGGTCGCGGTCGCCACAGCGAGGTTCCAGTCGACCATCTCGGCACCACCGATGCTCGTCATGCGTCAACCGTACGTTGTCGGCTCGTCCGTCGGTGAGTCGTTGGAACCGGCCGGTTCGCCGGGAACGTCACGATGCCAGCGCGGTGGCCAGCCGGTCCAGGGCGGGCTGTGCGTCGTCCCTGGACGGGGTGTTCCCGGCCAGGAAAGCGAAGGCGAGGAGACGGCCGTCCGGGGCGACGACCGTGCCGGCAAGGGTGTTCACACCGGTCAGCGTGCCGGTCTTGGCGCGCACCAGTCCGGTACCCGGTGAGGTCTCGTTGTAGCGGGTCTGAAGGGTCCCGCTGAAGCCCGCGACCGGCAGGCCGGTGAGGACCGGGCGCAGCTCGGGGTGGGCCGGGTCGGCGGCGCGGGCCAGCAGCGCGGTCAGCAGGCCGGCGGAGAGTTTGTCCTGGCGGCTGAGTCCGCTGCCGTCGGCGAAGCGTGCACCTGTCAACGGGAGCTTCAGCCGGGTCAGTTGCTTCGTGACGGCGCGCTCTGCGCCCGCGAAGCTCGCCTCCTCGCCGGTCGCCAGGGCGGTCTGGCGGGCGAGGGCCTCGGCGATGTCGTTGTCACTGTGCGTCAGGGTCCTCTCGACCAGGGCCGAGAGGGGTGCGGAGAGCACCTTGGCGACGGGCTTGGCTCCGGCCGCGGGCCGGCCGGCGGCGGGCGTCGCTGAGCTGTCGATGCCCCGCTCGGCCAGCAGCCGCCCGAAGGCGCGGGCGGCATCGCCCGCCGGGTCGCCGCTGCGGTGCGCGGCGCCGGTGGGTCCCTCTCCCCCAGAGCCCGAGGCCTGGGAGGTGACCCCGAGCCGCCCTTCGCCGACCATCAGCGCGCTGACCGGGGCGATGTTCATGTTGGGGCCTATGGGGTGCATCCCGGGGCCCTTGTAGAGCGAGGTGTCGTACGTCAGGCGAACCGTTCTCACCCCGCGCTCGCGCAGGGCACGCGCCGTACGGTCGGCGAGGGTGCGCAGGCTCGCGGTGTCGAGGGTCGCGTCGCCGCCGCCGACCAGCGTGAGCTCCTTCGCGTCCTCGGACGCGACGACCGTGGTGGGGATGCGGTGGTCCGGACCGAGCACCGACAGGGCCGCAGCCGACGTGGCGATCTTGATGGTGGAGGCCGGGGTCATCGGGTCCGCGGCCCCCTTTCCGTACAGCTGCCTGCCGGTCGCGACATCGATGACAGAGGCCGTGCGGACCGTGCCGAGGCCGGGATCGCCGAGCAGCGGGGCGAGCACCCTGGCGAGGTCGGCGGGGGTCGTCCGCGGGGCCGGCGCCGTGGTCGTGGGGGCGCCCAGGGCGGCGAGCACGCCGGGCGCACTGGGCGCGGGCGCCGGGCGCTTCGGCCTGGGGGTCTCGTGATGTGCGCCACCCGGGATGCTCCGGGCAGCGGCCCAGTCCCTCTCGGCCTTACGCTGGCCGGAGTCCCATGGACCGGCCGCGGCCACAGCCCCGCCGGCGAGGGCGAGGCCGGCCACGGCGGCGCCTGCGGCGAGCTGCCACGTCCTGACCTCTGGCACCTCGCACCAACCCCTTTCGCGATCACACATCTGCGTGAGGGACACTTAATCACCAGACGTATGTGTTGATCATGGAGGAGCCACCCGTGGAGTTCGACGTCACCATCGAGATCCCGAAGGGTTCGCGGAACAAGTACGAGGTGGACCACGAGACCGGTCGGATCCGCCTGGACCGTCGACTCTTCACCTCGACCAGCTACCCGGCCGACTACGGCTTCGTCGAGAACACCCTCGGCGAGGACGGCGACCCGCTGGACGCGCTGGTCATCCTTGACGAGCCGACGTTCCCCGGCTGCCTCATCAAGTGCCGCGCGATCGGCATGTTCCGGATGACGGACGAGGCGGGCGGCGACGACAAGCTGCTCTGCGTGCCTGCCTCCGACCCGCGTGTGGAGCACCTGCGGGACATCCACCACGTGTCGGAGTTCGACCGCCTGGAGATCCAGCACTTCTTCGAGGTCTACAAGGACCTGGAGCCCGGCAAGTCGGTCGAGGGCGCGAACTGGGTCGGCCGCACCGAGGCGGAGGCGGAGATCGAGGCGTCCTACAAGCGCCTGGAGGCGCAGGGCGGCGCGCACTGACCTCGCGCTGAGCTTCTCGTACGGGCGGCGAACCCCACGGGGTGCGCCGCCCGTCCTGCGTCCTGGACCGGTGGCCGACGACCGGGGTGCGTGTGATCGCGTGGGCGTGCCCATACTGGGCTGACACGGCGACACGATCGGGAGCGAGGGCAGCACGTGGTGGCGGAGCCGGAGGGTCCGGAAGACCGGAAGCCTCAGTCCGACGAGGCGCACAGCGCCTTCACCCCACCGGCTGGGGTGGGACAGCCGGAGGCACCCGAGGAGGACCATCCGTCCTCGGAGTTCGCGGTTCCGGCAGGGCTCGCCCCCGAAGTGCCCGCCGAGCAGGAGGGTTCCGCCTTCGCACCGCCCAGCACTTACAGCGCCAAGAAGTCGCCGCCGGCCTTCACCCCCGCGCACGGCATGCCGGTGATCCGGCTGACCAAGCACGCGCCCTGGCAGGACCGGATGCGGGCGATGCTGCGCATCCCGGTCGGCGAGCGGCCGGTGCCGGAGCACGCGCAGCGGCAGGACGAGGCCGGTCCCGCGGTGCCGCGTGTGCTGGACCTGACGCTGCGTATCGGCGAGCTGCTGCTCGCGGGCGGCGAGGGCGCGGAGGACGTCGAGGCGGCCATGTTCGCCATCACGGTTTCGTACGGCCTCGACCGCTGCGAGCCGACCGTCACCTTCACCCTGCTGTCGATCACCTACCAGCCGTCGCTGGTCGACGACCCGGTGACGGCGAACCGGACCGTACGGCGCCGGGGCACCGACTACACCCGGCTGGCCGCCGTCTACCGCCTCGTCCACGACATCAGCTCCGAGGACGTCGACGTCTCGCTGGAGGAGGCCTACCGGCGTCTCGCCGAGATCCGCCGCAACCGCCACCCCTACCCCGGCTGGGCGCTCACCGCGGCCGGCGGCCTGCTTGCGGGCGCGGCGTCCGTGCTGGTCGGCGGCGGGGTGCTGGTGTTCGTGGCGGCGGCGATCAGCGCGATGCTCGGCGACCGGCTGGCCTGGCTGTGCGCGGGTCGCGGGCTGCCGGAGTTCTACCAGTTCGTCGCGGCGGCCATGCCGTCGGCGGCGATGGGCGTCGCGCTGACACTGTCGCCGCTGGATGTACGCGCCTCCGCGGTGATCACCGGTGGGCTGTTCGCGCTGATCCCGGGGCGGGCCCTGGTCGCCGGCGTACAGGACGGTCTGACCGGCTTCTACATCACCGCTGCCGCCCGACTGCTGGAAGTCGGCTATCTCGTCGTCGGCATCGTCATCGGCGTACTGAGCGTGCTCTATCTGGGCCTCGCGCTGGGCGCGAGCCTCAACCCGGAGACGGCCATCCACAGCGTCGAGCGGCCGGTCGTGCAGACGCTGGCGGCGATGGCGCTGTCACTGTGCTTCGCCGTAATGCTGCAGCAGGAGCGCAACACCGTGCTGCTGGTGACGCTCAACGGCGGGGTGGCCTGGGTGGTGTACGGCGCGCTCGCGGACACCGCCGAGATCCCGCCGGTCGCGGCCACGGCTGCGGCGGCCGGTCTGGTGGGCCTATTCGGGCAGCTGCTCTCGCGCTATCGTTTCGCCTCCGCGCTGCCGTACGTCACCGCTGCCATCGGGCCACTGCTGCCCGGTAGCGCGACGTACTTCGGACTGCTGGAGATCGCCAGGAACGACCTGAACGCGGGGCTCGCCTCACTGTCCAAGGCCGCCGCCCTGGCGCTGGCCATCGCGATCGGGGTGAACCTGGGAGGCGAGATCTCCCGGCTGTTCCTGCAGGTGCCGGCCGAGGGGCGGGCCGAACGCCGCGCGGCCAAGCGGACGCGCGGCTTCTAGTTCTCGTACCTACAGCGGGTTCTCGTACCTACAGCAGCTTCTGGTTCTCGTACGTACAGCAGCTTCTGGTTCTCGTACGTACAGACCTGCAGATTCAGCGCTTGGCGTGGCGGCCGCGCTGGGACGGCGGCACCTCGTCGGCCGGTCCCGCTGCGGCGGCTTCCTTCTTGCCCCGGGAACGGGCGCGCAGGAACTCGATCGCGATCGGCACCACCGAGATCAGCACGATGAGGATCAGGATCGCTTCGATGTTCTTGTGGACGAACTCGACCTTGCCGAGCGCGGCGCCGAGCAGGGTGACGCCCGCACCCCACAGGGTGCCGCCGATGATGTTGAAGGTGATGAACGAGCGGTAGTTCATCCGGCTCACACCGGCGATGATCGGCGTGAACGTACGCACGATGGGCACGAAGCGGGCGAGCACCAGCGACTTGGGGCCGTACTTCTCGAAGAACTCGTGCGCCTTCTCGACGTTCTCCTGCTTGAAGAGCCTGGAGTCGGGGCGCTTGAAGAGCGACGGGCCGACCTTGCGGCCGAAGAGATAGCCGACTTGGTCGCCGATGACGGCGGCGAGGACGATCAGGGCGCACACCGCCCACAGCGGGAGCTCGTCCAGCGCTCCGGTGGTCACCAGCAGCCCGGTGGTGAACAGCAGCGAGTCACCCGGCAGGAAGAAGCCGATGAGCAGGCCGGATTCGGCGAAGACGATGACCAGGACCCCGATCAGACCGAAGGTCGAGATCAGATAGTCCGGGTCCAGCCAGCTCGGTCCGAGCGCAAGGGTAGTCACGAGGTCCGGGCTCCTGAGTCGATAGTCGGTCGATCGTCGATTCGGCCGTCGATATTCGGCGCGGTCGGCAGACCAAAGCTATCAACGCATCGCAGCCGTTCCACGTTCCATCGGCCCGCCCAGGATGCACTGTGCTCGGACTGGGACAAAGCTGTGCGTCACAAGCCTCAGAGAGCTTTATGGGAGCCGTACGGAAGGTGGACGCAGATGGGCATCGAGGATTACGGCGGCGGTCAGGGCCCGCAGTCCGACGTACTGGTCGTCACCACGAACGACGTGGCCGGATTTCAGGTGCAGGAGGTCATCGGAGAGGTCTTCGGGCTCACCGTGCGCTCACGGCATCTGGGCAGCCAGATCGGCGCGGGCCTCAAGTCGATGATCGGCGGCGAGCTGAAGGGGCTGACCAAGACCCTGGTCGAGACCCGCAACCAGGCGATGGAGCGCCTGGTCGAGCAGGCACGCTCGCGCGGGGCCAACGCCGTGCTGATGTTCCGCTTCGACGTGTCGGAGGCGGCGGACGTGGGCACGGAGGTCTGCGCGTACGGCACGGCGGTGGTCGTGGCCCGGAGCTGAGCCGGACGGAGTCCGGGCCGGGGCCGCGCCAGTCCGGCCCGGACCCAGCGCCCGCAGGCCCGCACCGCACCCGCCCCGGCGCCCTGAGGCCCGCGCCCCGGACCGGACCCGCCGCTGCCGCCGCAGGACGCGATCAGCTGCCCCGCACCGCGTTCGCGAGGATCGCGTCACGCAGATAGCCCGCCAGGCCGGGCTTGATCTGCTCGAACGTGGAGCTGAAGCGCTCGTCCGCGACGTACATCTCGGCGAGCCCGGTGTGGATCTCGTACGTGCAGTCGTAGAAGTTCCGGCTGATCTGCTGCCGGTGCTGCTCGGCCAGGTCCATCGCCGACTCCGAGTCCGGGGCCACTCCTGCGTCCATGAGGGCGACGAAGGCGCTGGTGTTCCCGGCGCCCTCGGCCTTGATCCGCAGCCAGTCGTCCTTGGTGTAGGTGGCGACCCGGCGCTGTGAGTCCCGGTACGGCTCCGTGTCGCCCCAGCGCCGGCGCGACTCCTCGTCGAACCGGTCCGGGTCGTACTCCCCGAAAACCTCGAACTTCTCCTCGGGCGTGAGGTTGATCCCCATCTTCCGTGCCTCCATGGCGTGTTCGACGGCCTCGGCCATCTTCTGCAGCTTCTCGATCCGGACCGTCAGCAGCTCGTGCTGCCTGCGCAGGTGCTCCTGCGGGTCCGCGTCCGGGTCGTCGAGAAGTGCCGCGACCTCGTCGAGCGGAAAGCCGAGCTCCCGGTAGAACAGGATCTGCTGCAGCCGGTCGAGGTCGGCGTCGCCGTAACGCCGGTGGCCCGCGTGGCTGCGGCCGCTCGGCGAGAGCAGTCCGATCTCGTCGTAGTGGTGCAGCGTGCGCACCGTCACTCCGGCAAATGAGGCGACCTGTCCCACCAAGTAGCTCATCGCTTTCCGCTCCTTCGTTTCTCGTTGCGCGTCTCAGACTGCTGCCTCACGTTGCGTGAGGTGCAAGCCCGTATGAGCCTGAGACCTGAACGCTTACAGCCGGGAGCAAGAAAGGCGGTGAGGACGATGCCACTCCACCAGGGCGCGGGCAGCGGTGCCCCCGAGAAGGAGCAGGAAGCGCGCATGCTCGCCCTCAACCCTTTCTACGGCGCGGCCGACCCGGTCAGCGGAATGACCTCGGCCCCGCCCACCCACCGGCTCCCCGACGGCCCGCTGCCGCCCTCGACGGCGTACCGCCTGGTCCATGACGAGCTGATGCTCGACGGCAACTCCCGGCTCAACCTCGCCACCTTCGTCACCACCTGGATGGAGCCACAGGCTGGGGTGCTGATGTCGGAGTGCCAGGACAAGAACATGATCGACAAGGACGAATACCCGCGCACCGCCGAGTTGGAGCGGCGCTGTGTGGCCATGCTCGCCGACCTCTGGAACGCCCCGGACCCGGCCGCCGCGGTCGGCTGCTCGACCACCGGCTCCAGCGAGGCCTGCATGCTCGCCGGTCTGGCGCTCAAGCGCCGCTGGGCGAAGCGCAACGCCGACCGCTATCCCGCGACCGCCCGCCCGAACATCGTGATGGGCGTCAACGTCCAGGTCTGCTGGGACAAGTTCTGTACGTTCTGGGAAGTCGAGGCGCGGCTTGTGCCCATGGAGGGCGACCGCTTCCATCTCGATCCGCAGGCTGCGGCCGACCTCTGCGACGAGAACACCATCGGCGTAGTGGCCGTGCTCGGCTCGACCTTCGACGGGTCCTACGAACCGGTCGCCGAGGTCTGCGCCGCCCTGGACGCCCTACAGGAGCGCACCGGCCTGGACATCCCCGTCCATGTCGACGGGGCGTCCGGCGCGATGGTCGCGCCCTTCATCGACGAGGACCTCGTCTGGGACTTCCGGCTGCCGCGGGTCTCCTCGATCAACACCTCCGGGCACAAATACGGCCTGGTCTATCCCGGCGTCGGCTGGGCGCTGTGGCGCTCGGGCGCCGAACTGCCCGATGAACTGGTCTTCCGGGTCAACTATCTGGGCGGCGACATGCCCACCTTCGCCCTGAACTTCTCGCGCCCGGGCGCCCAGGTCGTCGCGCAGTACTACACCTTTCTGCGACTGGGCCGGGAGGGCTACCAGGCCGTCCAGCAGACTGCGCGGGACGTCGCCCGCGGGCTCGCCGGCCGGTTCGAGGCCCTGGGCGACTTCCAACTCCTCACCCGCGGCGACGAGTTGCCCGTGTTCGCCGTCACCACCGCGCCAGGCGTGCAGAACTTCGACGTCTTCGACGTCTCGCGGCGGCTGCGCGAGCACGGCTGGCTGGTGCCCGCGTACACCTTCCCGGCCAACCGGGAGGATCTCTCCGTACTCCGCGTGGTCTGCCGCAACGGCTTCTCCTCCGATCTCGCGGAGCTGCTGATGGATGATCTGAACCGGCTGCTGCCCGAACTGCGCCGCCAGCCCTACCCGTTGAGCAAGGACACGGCGGCGGCGACCGCCTTCCACCACTGACGGCCGCCCCGCCCCGCGCTCAGTGGCTGAGCCGCCGGAACCGCCGCACCGCCAGCGGGAAGAACACCGCCACCAGCGCCACCGGCCACACCGCCGCCATCAGCTGGGCGTGCTCCGCCGCCCAGGAGCCTTCAGCCACGCCCGGGATGCCGGACAGGTCCCGTACCGCCGTGGCCGTCGCCGACATCGGGTTCCACTCGACGGCCGCGCCCAGCCAGCCCGGCATCGACTCCGGCGTCGCGAAGGCGTTGGAGAGGAAGCCGATCGGCCACACCAGGATCTGCACGGCCTGCACCATCTCCGGCTTGCCCGCGACCATCGCCAGATGGATCCCGATCCACAGCATCGCGAACCGCAGCAGGAGCAGCAGCCCCACCGCTCCCAGGAACGACCCGAACCCGCCGTGCCAGCGCCAGCCGATCGCGTACCCCACGCCGATCATCACGAGCAGGCTGAGCGCCGACTGGAGCATGTCCGCCACGCTCCGCCCGACCAGCACCGCGGAGCTCGCCATCGGCATGGAGCGGAACCGGTCGATGACCCCCTTGCCCAGGTCCTGGGTGACGGCCAGCATCGTCGAATCCAGGCCGAACGCCATGGTCAGCGCGAGCATGCCGGGGACCAGGAAGCCGACGTACGCCCCTTCGACGCCCCGTCCACCGCCGACCAGATAGCCGAACATCAGCAGCAGCATCACCGGGAAGACCAGGCCGACGACGACCTGCACCGGCTGCCGCGCCCAGTGGGCGAGTTCGCGCCGGGTCATGGTCCAGGAGTCGGTGAGAGCCCATACGGTCATGCGGACACCTCCTGAGTGAGGTGCAGGAACACCTCGTCGAGCGTGGGGCGTCGGACGGCTATGTCCTCCGCCTCGATACCGGCCGCCTCCAGGGCGCGCACGGCCTCGGTCAGAGCCGCCATCCGGTCGTTCACCGGTGCGCTGACCAGTCTCCGGTCCTCATCCACGGTTGCCTCGCCCGCCAACAGCGAGGCAGCGCACGCCAGTTGTCCCGCGTCATGCAGGACGATGTCGATCCGGTCGCCGCCGAGCTTCGCCTTCAGCTGGTCCGCCGTGCCGTCCGCGATCACCCGCCCGGCGTCGATCACCGAGATCCGGTCGGCCAGCTGATCGGCCTCCTCCAGATACTGCGTGGTCAGCAGTACGGTCGTGCCCCCGCCGACCAGTGAGCGCACCGCGCTCCACACCTCGGCCCGCCCGCGCGGGTCGAGCCCGGTCGTCGGCTCGTCCAGGAACAGCACCTCCGGCTCGGTGATCAGCGACGCCGCCAGGTCGAGCCGCCTGCGCATCCCGCCGCTGTACTGCTTGACCGCCTTTCGGCCCACGTCCGCGAGCCCGAACCGCTCCAGGAGCTCGTCCGCCCGTGCGCCCGCCCGCCGGGCGCCCAGGTGGTACAGCCGCCCGAACATCTCCAGGTTCTGCCGGCCGCCGAGCTCCTCGTCGACCGCCGCGTGCTGCCCGAGCAGCCCGATCCGCCGCCGCACTTCGACCGCCTCGGTCCTTACGTCATGGCCTGCCACCCGCACCACGCCCTCGTCGTGCCGCAGCAGCGTCGCCATGATGCGTACGACGGTGGTCTTGCCCGCGCCGTTGGGCCCGAGCACCCCGTGCACCGTGCCGCGGGCCACCGCCAGATCCAGTCCGTCCAGGGCCCGTTTCTCCCCGTACCGCTTCCGCGCGCCCTCGACGACGATCGCGTCCGTCATGCGTCTCCTCCAGCACCTCAAGCACCCGCAAAGCTAGTAGTCAAACTTGACTACTGCCGCAAAGTATCCCCGAATCCGCGATTGGTCAAACTTGATTAGCTCTGATCTCCCTCATGCGGCACACCCGTGGCATATGGGTTCTCCTCGCCCTCGGCGAGCACCCCCACGAAGGGATCACCCTCCCCCGAGAAGGTGTACGCCCCCTCCTCGATCCGCCGGATCAGGCCCCGCGTCCACTCGGCCCCGGAGTCCGCCGAGCCGACCCACAGATTCATGATCTCGCCGATGTGCCCGAGCGACTGGGGACCTTCCTCGGGGGTGTAGTACTCCGTCACCGCGGCCCGCCACTCCTCCAGGCCGCGCACCCGCCCCTTCAGCAGCGCCACGGCCTCGTCCCGCTTCAGTTCGACGATGAAGCCGATCGCGGCCGAGAGGACATCCAGCTTCTGGTCGTAGACCGTCAGGGACTCCCGGAGCAGTCTGAAGAACTCCTCGGTGCCCTTCTCGGTGATCTCGTACTCGGTGCGCGGCGGGCCGCCGGCCGTCGACGGCGCGATCTCATGGGCGTGTAGCAGACCTTGCTTCGCCATCTGCTTCAGCGCGTGGTAGATCGAGCCGGGCTTGGCGTTGGACCACTCGTGGGCGCCCCAGTACTCCAGATCGTTGCGGACCTGGTAGCCGTGCGCCCGCCCGTGCTGGCGTACGGCTCCAAGGACCAGCAGCCGGATCGCTGACATCCGCGTACCCTTCCTATTCAACTTTGACTAGGGTACGCGGAGAAACACGGAGGCAGACGGATCAGCCGGCGAGAGGGCGCCTGCCGGCCCGCTACTCGCCCCAGCTCTGTCCGCTCTCCAGCGCCACCAGCTCGAATGCGCCCTTGCCGTCCAGCGACTCGCGGATGATGTCCGCGTGGCCCGCGTGCCGGCCGATCTCCTCCACCAGATGCAGCATCAGCCAGCGCATCGACACCGCGCCGTCCTTGGGGAACCACGGCGCGGCGGGCAGCGGGAAGGTGTCGTCCAGGCTGGGCACGGAGTGGATGAACTCGTCGGTCTCCTTGGCGACCGAGTCCCAGAAGGCCAGCATCCCCGGGATCGTCTCCTCGCCGACAAGCCGGAAGCTGTCGCCCCAGGTCTCCTCGTTGCGCGCCTTGTCGTTCGGCTTCTGCTGCGCCATCCGCAGCCAGTTCAGCTCCGTCTCCGCGACATGCTTGAGCAGTCCGGACAGCGAGAGCTCGCTGGCGCTCGGGCGGCTCGCCGCCTGCTCCTCGGTCAGTCCGAGAACCGAGCGGCGGATCGCGCCGCGCTGCGCCTCGACGAAGGAGAGGAGCGCGCCGCGCTCGTCGCCGTGGGCTTCTGCGGGAACGTGAGTGACCATGATGTCCGCCCCTCCGAGCTTGGCGTGCCGTCCTGACAACGACCAAGCTACGGACCCTTGCGGTCAGCTTCTGTCCGCAAGGGTCCGGCGTCGCGGAGATGTCAGATCGCCGAGATCTCAGGCCGCGGAGATATCAGAAGGGGAACTGCGAGCGGCCGTGCTGCACCGAGATCCACTTCTGCGTGGTGAACGCCTCGATCATCGACTCGCCGTTCAGCCGCCCGCTGCCGGAGTGCTTCTCGCCGCCGAAGGGGACGATCGGCTCGTCGTGGACGGTGCTGTCGTTGATGTGGATCATTCCGGTGTTGATCCGCTGGGCGATCCGTACACCCCGCTCGATGTCACCGGTGTGCACCGCGCCGCTCAGTCCGTACGGAGTGTCATTGGCGATCCTGACCGCCTCGTCCTCCCCGTCGAACGGCACGATCAGCGCGACCGGGCCGAAGATCTCCTGCTGCAGGACCGGCGAGTCGGCCTCGAGACCGGTCAGCACCGACGGGCCCACGAGATTGCCCTCGGACGTCCCGTGCAGCAGCGCGGTCGCACCGGCCTCGACGGTCTGGTCGACCAGCGCCGTGACCGCGTCGGCCTGCGAGGAGTTGATGAGCGGGCCGATGTGGGTCTGCGGGTCCGCCGGGTCGCCGACCTTGAGGGTCTTGACCTTGGCGACGAACTTCTCGGTGAACTCCTTCTCCACGCTCCGGTCCACCAGGACGCGGTTGGCGGCCATGCAGACCTGGCCCTGGTGCACGTAACGGCTGAAGACCGCCGCGTCCACCGCGTAGTCGATGTCGGCGTCCTCCAGCACGATCAGCGCGCTGTTGCCGCCCAGTTCGAGAATGGCGCGCTTGAAGTTGGCCGCGCAGACGGTGGCGACATGCTTGCCCACCTTGTCGGAGCCGGTGAAGGAGATGGCCTTCGGCACCGGGTGCTCCAGCAGCGCGTCGCCTATCTCGGCTATGTCGGTGATGACGACGTTCAGGAGTCCTGCGGGCAGGCCCGCGTCCTCGAAGACCTTGGCCACCAGGGACCCACCGCAGATCGGGGTGTTCTGGTGTGGCTTGAGGACCACCGCGTTGCCCAGCGCCAGCGCCGGGGCCACCGACTTGATCGACAGCAGGAAGGGGAAGTTGAAGGGGCTGATGACGCCCACGACGCCGACCGGCAGGCGGTAGACACGGTTCTCCTTGCCGTCGACCGGCGAGGGGAGGATCCGGCCCTCGGGCCGCAGGGAGAGCTGCACCGCCTCGCGCAGGAACTCCTTGGCGAGGTGCAGTTCGAAGGCCGCCTTGAGATGCGTGCCGCCCAGCTCCGCGATGATCGTCTCGGTGATCTCCTGCTCGCGGTCCTCGATGATCCGCAGCGCGCGCTCGAAGACCAGTCGGCGGGCGTACGGATTGGTCGCAGCCCAGGCTTCCTGCGCGCGCTCCGCGGCACGGTAGGCCTGGTCCACCTCCGCTGCGGTGGCGACCGGGATCGAGGCCAGCTTCTCCCCGTCGTACGGGTTGAAATCGATGATGTCCCAGGAGCCGCTTCCCGGCCTCCACTCGCCATCGATGTACTGGTGGGCCAGCTCGGTGAAGAAGGACATGTGATCCGATTCCTTACTGCAGAAGCAGATGCCTGACTTCACGTCATCGTACTTGTGTTTCAGATGAGTTGGAGTAGACCACGGAGAAGATCCCGGCTCTCGGCCGGATCCGGGCTCTCCTGCTGAAGACGCTCCATCACTCGTTCGTACTGAGTGACCTCCTCGCGCTTGTCCAGGTAGAGGGCGCTGGTGAGCTGCTCCAGATAGACGATGTCGGAGAGGTCCGACTCGGGAAAGCGCAGCATGGTGAAGGAGCCGCTCTCGCCCGCGTGCCCGCCGAAGCTGAAGGGCATCACCTGCAGGGTGATGTTCGACTGCTCGGAGATCTCGATCAGATGCCTCAATTGGCTCTGCATCACCGCCCGGTCGCCGTACGGGCGGCGCAGGGCTGCCTCGTCGAGGATGGCGTGGAAGCGGGGCGCGCGCTCGGAGACGAGGACCTTCTGGCGCTCCAGGCGGAGCGCGACCCGGCGGTCGATCTCGGCGCGCGGGGCGTCGGGGATGCCGCGGGTGACGACCGCGTGCGCGTACGACTCGGTCTGCAGCAGGCCGTGTACGAACTGCACTTCGTAGATTCGGATGAGCGAGGCGGCGCCTTCCAGGCCGACATATGTCTGGAACCAGCCGGGCAGCACGTCGCCGAAGCTGTGCCACCACCCGGCGACATTGGCCTCCTTGGCGAGGCCGAGGAGGGACCCGCGCTCGGATTCGTCGGCGACCCCATAGAGCGTCAGCAGATCCTCGACGTCCCTCGCCTTGAAACTCACCCGTCCCAACTCCATGCGGCTGATCTTGGATTCGGATGCGCGGATGGAGTAACCAGCCGCCTCGCGGGTGATGCCGCGCGACTCGCGCAGCCGCCTCAGTTGGGAGCCCAACAGGATGCGCCGCACCACGGAACCGGAAGACTCGCCTGCGGTCACGACTCCAACCCTCCCCATCGCTAGGTCTCGCTACGTCGATGTGTGTGCCGATGTGTGTCGATGCCTGTCTCGCGGAGTGCCCCCGAACCCCGAGACCGGGATTCTGCCACCAAAACGCTTCAGCCCGTACTCATTCGATTACGGAAATGAGACGGCCTTGGGAAGGGGGTGAAAGAGATCTGCGGAAGAAATGAGTAAGAACCGGCACCTGGGCGGACAGGTCGGGCACGTGCACGTGCATCTGCCCTTGCATCTGCTCTACGCATTGGGAACCATGGTCCTCGCGCACCTGCGTGCTCGTTCGTGTTGTAGCGTCACAGCCGCGATTCCTGGGAGTGCCTCGCATGGGACCGAATGGATCGACCATGCTCGAGCCGTTACGGCAGGGGCTGCCCCCAATCGATCCCGCAGCGGTTTCCAGCTCAGCCTCGTGCGCCCTGCCCGCCCGCTATGAAGCGGTGCGCGGAGCACGGCAGTTCACCAAGGCGACGCTCGGGCAGTGGGAGCTCAACGACCGTTTCGACGATGTCGCGCTGGTCGTTTCCGAACTTGTCACCAACGCACTGCGGCACGCGCTGCCCGCCGACACCCCGCGGGAGATCCGGGAGTCCCAGGATCCGCCCGTACGGCTGCATTTGATGCGCTGGACGAGCCGGCTGGTATGCGCGGTGCGCGATCCCAGCCACGACAGTCCAGGGGCGTCCGGCGACAGCGAGGACGCCCCTTTTCCCGACCCGAGCGGGGGTGCAGAGTCGGGCCGCGGTCTGTTTCTGGTGGATTCCTTCAGCGACAGCTGGGGCTGGCACCCACTGGCCGGGTCGCTGCACGGCAAGGTCGTCTGGGCACTGTTCCGGCTGGGCTAGGCCGCCGGGGCCGAGCAGTCTGGCGGCTGGCTCGCGAAGCCACCCACCGGACAGCAACCACCAACGCCCCCTGGCCCACAGCACCCACGAACCCGGACGCCTAGACCAGGTGGTCGAACTCCCCGTCCTTGACGCCCAGCAGCAACGCTTCTATCTCGGCGGGCGTATAGACCAGGGCGGGGCCGTCGGGGTGCCGTGAATTGCGCATCGCCACGTCTCCGCCCGGCAGTTTGGCGAACTCCACGCAGGATCCCTGGGAGTTGCTGTGTCTGCTCTTCTGCCAGACGACCCCGTGAAGCTCCGTGGCCGCCATGCCGTTGTACGCGTGGTGCACGAGAACGCTCCCGGGGTACAAGGTGCAGGTGTCAACTGTCCCGGATCATAGCTGTGTTTCATATGCCAATGCATGAACGGCTGCACGGGCAGATGCACGTGCACGCGGGGTGTTCCCTCGGTTACAGCTTCTCCAGCGGGTGATCGAATCTCTCGTGCACAAGGAAGAGACGTGTTCCACGCCCTTCTGGCTCCCAGGCCCAGGTAAAAGTCCGGGCCCCCCGGAGCACCTTGAGGTGATCCGGGGAGCCCGGGCGAAGTCTCCTGCGCATCACTTTCCGGAGGAGTACGGCAGCAGCGCCATCTCACGGGCGTTCTTGATCGCACGGGCCAGCAGACGCTGCTGCTGGGCGCTCACCCGGGTCACCCGGCGGCTGCGGATCTTGCCGCGGTCGGAAATGAACCTCCGCAGCAGGTCCGTGTCCTTGTAGTCGATGTACGTGATCTTCGCCTGGTCCAGCGGGTTGGGGCGGGACTTGACGGGCTTGCGCGGGTCGGTGCGGCGGGGGGACATCAGACCTCCAGGAGGGAGTCGAAGGCAGGCGGCAGCCGTTTCCAGGCCTCGCGGCCAGCGGCGTACTCGGCATCGGTCAGCAGGCAGGATTCGAGGAGCTGTTCCAGGCCGTGGCGGTCCAGTCCCGGTGAGGTGAAGACCAGGTGCTGGCAGCAGTCCCCGTGCTCGGGGTGCCAGTCCAGCGCGGCCGCGGCCCGGCGGACCGGCGGGACCAGGTCCCAGGCCGCGTCCGGCAGCGAGGCGAGCCAGGGGCCCGCGTTCTCCACGCAGAGCGCGCCGCCCGCCGCGTCCCAGGCCAGCAGGGTGTCCGGGCGGTCCGCGAGCCAGAAGCGGCCGCGACTGCGGGCAGCCGCGCAGGTCAGGTCCTCCAGCGCCTGGTAGAGCCGCTCCGGGTGGAAGGGGCGGCGGCGGTGCCAGACGTACGTACCGACCCCGCAGTCGTCCGCCTCCTGCGGCAGCAGCGCACAGGCCGGATGCTGGGCGGCAGCGGCCGCCTCCACGTCGAAGCCGGCCAGCGCGGCGGCGGCCAATTCGGCTCCGCCGACCTCGACTTGGCGGGCGGTCGGGTGCAGCTGGGCGAGCAGCGCGCGGTCCTCGTCGTCGGCCTCCTCGCTGTCGACGACGGCGAGCACGGGCGCGTACTCCAACTGGCGCGCCCAGGTGTCGGCGACCGTGCGCTGGTCGCTGGTGGCGGCCGCGAGCCCCACGTCGATCAGATCGTCGCCGTTGCCGAGGTAGGGCAGCAGCAGGGCCGGGTCGACGGCGGTCATCACCGAGGTGACGGTGAGGCGTTCGCCGCCGTGCGCCTCGACGACCTCGGCCATCGCCTTCGGTTCGACCGAGTCCCACAGCTCGACGACCGCGAGCCGGGTCGTGCCGCCGTCCGCGAGCCGTTCCAGCTCGGGCACCAGGTCCTCGCGCAGCGCACAGCAGGCGCAGTCGTTGACCAGCGGCGTCTCGCCGGTGTTCTGCACGCCGTGTGCGTCGCGGACGCTCCGTACTACCGTCCCCTGCGCGGCGGTCGACAGGTCGTGGTGGAGCGCGACGCTGCCGGGCACCGTGGCCAGCAGCCGCTCCACGGCGGCCTTGCGGGCGTCGGAGTGCAGCCCGGCGACGAGCACGACGGGGAGCCTCACGCTCGTCCTCCGTACCGCCGCTCGAAGCGCTCCACTCGCCCGGCCGTGTCGAGCACCCGCGCGGTCCCCGTATAGAAGGGGTGGCTCGCGGAGGAGATCTCGACGTCGATGACGGGGTAGGTGTTGCCGTCCTCCCACTCGACCGTCTTCTCGCTGGTGGCGGTGGAGCGGGTGAGGATGGCGAAATCGGCCACCTTGTCGCGGAAGACGACGGGGCCGTACGGGGGGTGGATACCGGACTTCATCGCGCTGTTCAGCGCTCCTCTCGGAAGTCGACGTGCTTGCCGACCATCGGGTCGTACTTGCGCAGCGTCATGCGGTCGGGGTCGTTACGGCGGTTCTTGCGGGTCACGTAGGTGTAGCCGGTGCCTGCTGTGGAGCGGAGCTTGATGACGGGGCGGAGTTCGTTGCGGGCCATGAGGCTAGTATATGGAAATGGTTTCCATTACCAAATGGGCCCCGCCATGGACCCCGTCAACGAGAGGTGAATCACCTGTGTCCGCCCACTGCCAGCTGACCGGCGCCCAGCCGGGCTTCGGCAACAACATCTCCCACTCGCACCGGCGCACGTCGCGCCGCTTCGACCCCAACATCCAGCGCAAGCGCTACTGGCTGCCGAGCGAGGGCCGCCATGTCCGGCTCACGCTGAGCGCCCGCGCGATCAAGGCCATTGACACGATCGGGATCGAGGCCGCCGTGGCCCGCATCCGTGCCCGCGGGGTGAAGGTCTGATGGCAAAGAAGAGCAAGATCGCCCGCAATGAGCGGCGTAAGGAAGTCGTCGAGCGATACGCCGAGCGGCGGGCGGAGTTGAAGGAGATCATCCGCCGCCCGGACGCGAGCGCGGACGAACGGGTCGCCGCGCAGGCCGAGTTGCGGCGTCAGCCGCGCGACGCGAGCGCGACGCGGGTGCGGAACCGGGACAGCGTGGACGGCCGGCCGCGCGGACATCTGCGGAAGTTCGGCATTTCGCGCGTGCGGCTCCGTGAGCAGGCACACGCCGGATTCCTCCCGGGAGTTCGTAAGGCCTCCTGGTAACTTGGCGCGGTCTTGAAACCGACAACGGGGGACCGACAAGTGCACAAGCGCGTACGTACTTCAGTGGTCGCGGCGGGTCTCGTCGCCGCTCTGGCGCTGACCGGCTGCAGCAGCGGCGACAACGACTCCGGCAAGGACAAGACGTCTGCCAAGCCGACGGAGACGGGCGGCGGCGACGGCGACGGCGCGGCCGCGAGTGGGAGCATCGAGGGCGCCTGGGCCGGTGTCACCGACGGCAAGACCGTCGCGCTGTCCGTCTCGGGCAAGATCGCGGCCGTCGTTGCCGACGGGCACGTCTGCACAGGCCAGGTGACGGACCATGGCAAGCCGATGCTGTCCCTGAAGTGCGCCGACGGGAACACCGACCGCACGATGGGCTCGATCGAGTCCAACGACGGCACGACCCTGGTTGTCTCGTGGGACGCCGGCGCGAAGGACACGCTCACCAAGACCGACCCGGGCAAGTTGCCGACGGGGCTGCCGACCGGCATCCCGACTCCCTGACGCTCCTGACGTCTCTGACGTACGAGGTCGATTACGGGCCGCGGACCCTGCACGGGTTCGCGGCCCGTCGTCGTTGTGCCGATCGCAATCCGGACGGGCGGCCGGGACCACCCTGGCGCGACGGGCCCGTTGTCAGGACAATCACTTGCGCACCAGGCGGTGATCTCCCGCGGGCATCGGGGGTGCCTCAAGTCCCGTATCCCGCAGGCGGCTTCACCGACCCCCCAGCACATGCGAAAGGCATCAGAATGACGAACAACCGCGTCATACGGTACGGCGGCCGGTTACTGGCCACGACCGTGGCCGCATGCGGGATGGCCGTGGCCGCCACCCCGTCCGCGTTCGCCGAGGAGCAGCCGACACGGCAGCAGCTCACGGCGGACTGCGCCTCGGGCGAGGGCAAGTGCACCTTCAATTCGCCGCAGCTCGGCCAGGCGTACCTGGGTCGGTTCCACCAGGTCTCCGACTCGCTGTTCAACTGCAGTACCTCGGACGCCACTCAGTCCATGACCTGGAACGACACCGTGGGCTCCACCGACTCGGTCGGCGTCTCGGTCACCGCGGGCGGCAAGATCGCGGGCATTGTGGACCTGAGCGTGACGGCAAGCTACAACCACAGCTGGTCGAGCACGCACTCGGAGAGCAGCTCCCTGGGCATGACGGTCAAGCCCGGTGAAGTGGGCTGGATCTCCCGCGCCCAGGTGATGCAGATGGTCTCCGGCACCTGGCAGACCCACTACGACAGCCCCAAGTGGGGCCACTACTACTGGTTCTGGCAGGACACCATCACCGGGCCGGCCGCGAACGGCACGGACGGCAAGAGCAACGCGGTGGTCGTCAAGAGCCGCAAGATGACCGCTACGGAGAAGAAGTCCTGCTCCGCTGACGCCCACGAGGGCAGGGCGTTCGTCCAGGAGCGTTGACACACGGCCCCCTGCTCTGTCCCGGGGCAGGGGGCCGCCGCTGAACTACGCATCCTCCAGCTCGCACCACACCGTCTTGCTGTCGGCCCCCCAACCACACCCCTTCGCGCCGATGACGCGGCAGAGCCGGCCTCTCCACGGTCGGCGCCCCGCCGGGAGCGGGCGGAGGCGGCGCGACCGTTGTCGCGCCACCACGGGCCAAGTGTCTGTTCACGTCGGCGAGGGTGGCCAGGTAGTAGGTGCACACGCGCTGCACAGCCTGAGTGTGATCCATACTGTCCCCCTCGTCGGCGAGCCCGCGGGCGTAGTCACGTAAGAGGTCGTGCAGCCGGTAGCGGCTCCCCGGGTTCTCCTCGATCAGATGGTCGTCGTAGAGCGCGTCGAGGTACCGGCGGGCCACCGCCACCGGAATCGAGTCAAGCGCGGCGCTGATATGTGCGTCAATGTCCGTGCCCGGATAGAAGCCGAGCTGTCGGAAGAACCGTTGCAGCTCTGGCGGAAGGTCCTGGTAGGAGAGATCGAACGTCGCGGCCACCGCGCGCTCGCCGGCGCGCATCTCTCCCAGCCGGTCCCGTGCAGCCAGCAGCCGCCCCCTCAGATCCTCGGCACTCCACGCCGGATGGTGACGCAGCCGAGCGGCCAGCAAAGACACGCCCAGCGGCAGATATCCGCAGAGCTGCACCAGCTCCTCCAGCACGGCCCTCTCAAAGCTCTCCGCCGATCGCCCACTCAGCCTCGTGAAGAGATCGATCGCATGATCCCGCGGCAGCGCCTCGACCGCCAGCACCACCTCCTCGTGCGCCGCCAGCCGCCTCCGGCTGGTCACCAGGACGAGACAGCCGCTCCCGCCGGGAAGCAGCGGCTCCAACTGCCGGTAGCTGGCTGCGTTGTCGAGGATGAGCAACGCCTGTTTGTCGGCCAGTCGGCTCCGCCACATGGCGGCCCGCGCCTGGGTGACCACCCCTGCGTCATCCCCGACCGGTATCCGCTGCGCGGGCACCCCCGTGGCTGCCAACAGCGAGGCCAGGGCATCAGCCGCCTGCACCGGGCTCCGCCCCGGGGTATGCCCGTTCAGGTTCACGAAGAGCTGCCCGTCCGGAAACCGATTCGCCAGCACATGTCCGGCGTGCACCGCGAACGTCGTCTTCCCGACCCCCGGCATCCCGTCGATCACATGCACCGGCAGCGACTCCCCACTCCCCTGGGAGGCTTCCACCGAACCTACCAACCGCGAGAGCTCCTCCGAACGGTTGGTGAACGCCGCAGTGTCCCGCGGCAGTGACCGCAGCACCAGGGCCGCCCCCGGAGGCCCCGTCTCATCGTCCGGCGGGACGAGCGGCTGCTGATTGTTCTCCGGCGTACCGATGTCGGCCAGAGCGGCGAGCAGCGCGGTCAGACCGACCAGCACCACGCCCAGCATGGCGAATGACAGCCATGGGCGCTGTTGCATCCAGCCGAGCCAGGAAGGCCAGCGAGACTGCTCCGACACCGCGTTCGTGACCAGCCCCACGAGCATGGTCGTCGCCGCGCCGCCACCGGCGACAACGGCGATCGCCATGCCTCGCCTCATCCTCATGAGACCCCCGAGATCGACACCCCAACTGCCCAAGCGCATCAGGCACCCTGGCAACCGGTCAAGCACGACTCAGGCCAGGCATCCACACGAAGTACCGCACATCAGCACAGCCGATACTCGGACTTCGTCAAGGAGTGATGCGGGGGTGCGTCTTCGACACCTGCGCGTTGTCCGCCGCCGCCCTGCCGTGGGTCCAGCCCGCTTCGTCCGTCACGCCGCGGACCCGCGTGGTCGTCGTCTGCGGGAACATCTCCTCCGCGCGGTCCGTGACAGCCACGTCCCGCGACGCCAGCACCGGCAGCAGGTCCGCGGTCACCACTTCGTCCGCCACCGCCGCGAGCCGCTCGCCCAGCCGGTGGGCGTACGCCATCAGGAACGACTGGCGGAAGGTCTTCGTACGCTTGCGGCCGCCCGCGCGCTGGCCCGCCTCCGCCCGGGTCATCGCCGTCGTCCCCTGGACCAGCAGCGAGGTGTACAGCAGCTCGACCGCCTCGAGGTCGCCGTCGAAGCCGACGACCGTCGAGAAGCCGAAGGCGCTGTTCCACACCGCCCGGCAGCGGTTCGCGGAGGCGACCGCGTCGAGGAGGATCGCCTTGGCCGTTTCGTACGGGGCGTCCACGCCGATACGGCAGGCGGCGGGTGCGTCGGGGCGGTGGGTCCGGGCGGCGAGCAGCGCCTCGTCGAGGCTGTGGCGGGCCATCAGTTCCTGCGCCTTCGCGGTGAGCGCCTCCGCCTCCTCGGGGTAGCCGGTCGCCTCCGCCTTGGCGAGCAGGGCGCGGATGCGGGTCAGCATGCGCGGCTCGTGCGGGGCGGGCTCGGCGGAGAAGGGTGCGCCGGGGACCGGGCCGACCGGTTCGATCGCCGGGAGCCGGAGCAGCAGCCGGTACAGCTCCAGTACGGCGGTGGCGTACGAGAAGCGGTCCGCGGCGTAAGGGGCCCGCTTCAGCTCGTCGAGCTGGGCCCGCCAGCGTGGGGCGAGGTGTGCGTACCGCCCGCCCTCCCCCACGATCAGCGCGGCGACCAGCCGTTCATGCGCCTCGTCCAGGTCGTGCCGGACGATCCGTACGACGTCGGCCGGCTGCCAGCCGCGCTCCCAGGCACTGCGTAGGAGCTCCTCGCCGCGCAGCCGCAGTACCGCGTCGGCGGACGGATCGGCGGCGAGCAGGGACGCACCGGTGTCCAGCCCTTCGTCCCCGTCGGCGTACAGCGCGACGGCGAGGGCCTTCTCCACCGTGCCGACCGTGCTCACGCCCAGATGATCCCACGGGGTAGGGCAGGCCCTACCGCCAGGACGCCCCCCAGTGGTCGTGATCACCGCCCCGGGAAACGGAAGCCTGGAGGCATGGACACCAACCCCGTACGGCTCCGGGCCGTCCGCAAGGCCTACGGCGACGTCACCGCCCTCGACGGCGTCGACCTCGACCTCCGCGCCGGCTCCTTCACCGCGGTCATGGGGCCGTCCGGTTCCGGCAAGTCGACGCTGCTCCAGTGCGCCGCCGGGCTCGACCGGCCCACGTCCGGGAGCGTCGAGATCGACGGGATCGCGCTGGGCGGGCTCAGCGAGCGGAGGCTCACGCTGCTGCGGCGGGAGCGGATCGGATTCGTCTTCCAGGCGTTCAATCTGGTCCCCTCGCTGAGTGCCGCGCAGAACGTGGCCCTGCCACTGCGGCTGGCGGGCAGGCGGCCGGCGCGTACGGAGATACGGGAGGCGCTCGCCCGGGTGGGGCTCGAAGGGCGGGCGCGGCACCGGCCCGGGGAGCTGTCCGGCGGGCAGCAACAGCGGGTGGCGATCGCGCGGGCGCTGATCACGCGGCCCGCCGTGCTCTTCGGCGACGAGCCGACCGGGGCGCTGGACACCGGGACCAGCCGTGAAGTGCTGGTCATGCTGCGGGAGTTGGTCGACCGGAAAGGGCAGACCATTGTGATGGTCACCCATGATCCGGTGGCGGCGGCGTACGCGGACCGGGTTGTATTCCTGGTCGACGGGCGGGTCGGCGGCGAGCTGGCCGCGCCGAGTGCCGAGCGGGTAGCCGCCCAGCTGGCGCGGCTGGATGGTCTCGATGGACTCGATGGACTCGATGGTCTGGAGGCCGTGCCGTGCTGACCGTCGCGTTCGCCGCGCTGCGCGCCCGCTGGGCCACCTTTGTCGCGAGCTTCGTCGCGCTCGCGCTCGGCGTCGGGCTGATCGCCGCGATGGGGCTCGGCCTCGCCTCGACCTTCGACGCCCCGAAGCTCGCGCCCGAGCGGTTCGCGTCCTCGCCGGTTGTGGTGATGGGGACGGACACCCTCGCCGTCGAGTCCAGGCGCCGCCTGCCCCTGCCCCATCCACACCCTGTGGATATCGAACTCGTGCACCGGCTTCGCGCTCTCGGCCCGGTGGTGCAGCGGGGCGGTCGGGACGCGGTCGGCGTCGACGCCCCGGCCGCGGCCGTACGCAAGGTCGTCGGCGACCGCGCCCAGGTGCTCACCGGCGACGAACGCCGCCGTGCCGACCCGGACCCCGAGCGCGACGCCGAGGCCCTCGTCGCCGTGAACTCCCTGCTCGGCACGGCCGGTGGCGTGTCCGCCTTCGTCTCCGTCTTCGTCGTCGCGTCGACGTTCGCCTTCGCGGTGGCGCTGCGCAGAAGGGAGTTCGGACTGCTGCGCACGGCGGGCGCGACCCCCGGCCAGATCCGCAGGCTGCTCCTGACCGAGGCCCTCGTCATCGGCACGCTCGCCTCGGCGGCGGGCTGCGCGCTCGGTGCGTGGGGTGCGCCGAGACTCGCCCGGCTGCTGGTCGACGGGGAGGTGGCGCCGGAGTGGTTCACGATCCGCGAGGCCGCCTGGCCGTTCCATGCCGCCTTCTGGACCGGGCTGTTGTTCGCGCTCGCCGGAGTGTGGGCGGCATCGCGCCGGGCGGGCCGCATCGGCCCCATCGAGGCGTTGCGCGAGGCGGACGTGGACACGGGCGCGATGCCGCTCGGGCGGCGTCTGGCCGGGCTCGCGCTGTTCGCAGCCGGTGCCGGGCTGCTGGTCTTGACGCTCGCCACGGACCCCTCCGGCCTGCTGAAACGCAAGACGTACACGACACAGCCGATGGTCCTGATCACCGCCGTCGCCCTCCTCGCGCCGCTGCTCGTACGCCGTACGGCCGGGCTGCTGCCCCTGCCGGGGGTCACCGGGATGCTCGTACGGGAGAACACGGCGGCGGCCGTACGCCGGACCGCTGCCGTCGCCGCGCCGGTCCTGGTCACGGTCGCGCTGGCCGGTTCGCTGCTCGGCTCCGCCGCGACGGTGACGGAGGCGAAGGCGGCCGAGGCACGTACCCAGACCGCCGCCCAACTCGTCGTCAACGGCGATGAGTTGAAGCCTGTGGAGCCGGGCGAGCTCCCCGGGGCGACACTCTCCGCCTCCGCGTCCACCGCCGTTTTCGTACGGGAGGAAGGCACCGCCCTCATCCGATCCGACGCCCGGGCCGTCACCGACCCGGCCGCCTTCGCGAGCCTCGCCCGGCTGCCGGTCGTCGCGGGTGATCTGCGCGACCTCGACGACCGTTCGATCGTCGTCAACGAGGAGTGGGAGAAGCACACGGTGGGCGAGACGGTGGACGTCTGGCTCGGCGACGGCCGCCCGGCCTCGCTGCGTATCGCCGCCGTACTCGCCATCGGAACCGGAAGTAACGGCGCGTTCATCACCGCAGCCAACGCGCCCGTGGCGAAGGCCGACCGTATCGACGTACAGCTCGCGGAAGGAGCGGACTTGGATGCCTCCACTGACGCGCTACGGGGCACCACCGGCGGCACGGTCAGGACGACGGACGCGTGGGCGGCGGCCACCCATCCCCGCACCAGCCCGCAGACCCGCCTGGGCCTGCTGGTCGTCCTCGGCATCGCCCTCGTCTACACGGCGATCGCGCTGGCGGGGACCCTGCTCATGGCCACATCGGCACGGGCGGGAGAGCTGACCTCGCTACGGCTGGCGGGCGCGAGCCGCGCCCAGATCCTGCGGGTCGTCGCGGGCGAGACCCTGCTCGCGGTCGGAATCGGCGCGGGTCTTGGACTGGCCGTGACCGCCGTCAATCTCACGGGACTCGGCTCCGCGCTGGCCGCCCTGTCCGCGCCCGTCGCGGTGTCGGTCCCATGGGGGACGGTCGGCGCGGCGGCGGGAGCCTGCGCGGTGATCGCCATCGCGGCCGCACTGCTCCCGGCCTGGCGGGCGACCCGCGCCCGAACTCAGGCCGTCGTACGGCGCCGGCGGTACTCGAGCGTCACCGCAACCAGCAGCGGAGGCCAGGCGAGCAGCGGGACATAGCAGACCACCAGCACCGCGTCCTGGAGCGCATTGCCGTCCAGTCCGTCGCCAAGACCGGCGAACTGGGCGTAGAACGACCAGGCGCAGAGCCCGGTCAGACCGGCCGCACCCAGCAGCGCCGGGACCACCGCGGCGCCCGGCCGCACCCTCCGCCCGCCGATCAGCGGAATCCAGTGGGGCACCAGCTCGCCCCACGGGCGGACGAGCCCGAGGGTCAGCAGCGCGAGGCACTCCGAGACCACGCTGAGCATGACGATGTACAGCCCCTCTCCCCAGTTCGGGACGGCCTGGGGGAGCAACGGCAACCCCGCGACCAGGGCGATCCGCCACAGCCCGGACGGCAGGGTGACCAGTGGTACGCCGTGGGCCGCGAGCACGGCCCAGCGCGGCACATTCGGCAGAGCGCTCATCTTCAGCATGCGTTCATGCTCGGGCCGGGGGTGCGCCGGCGACATCGGCGTACGGGAGCATCCCGCTCCGCCGCGCGGCGGAGCGGGACGTACGACCGGGCGGCGGTCCGCGGCGAGACGCAGGAACTAGTGCTGGATTCCGCTTTGGTTGGGTATATGTGCTGGTGGCGGGGCGGTTCGGGTGCTCGGGGGCGGGTGCTGGTTGATGGTGTTACGAGCACGACAAAGCCGTGACGAGGGCGAGCAGGCGGTCATCCATCGACTCTCGCGAGCCCGCAAGGCCCCCCGGGATGTGGTGATGCGGGCCCGCATGATCGAACTGAGCTGGGCGGGGCAGCGGGTGCCGGCGATCGCGGATGAGCTGAGCTGCAGTCAGAAGACGGTGCGCAGGTGGCTGCACCGCTTCAACCGCGCCGGTCTGGAGGGCCTGGAAGATCTCGGTGGGCAGGGCCGCAAGCGGCGGATCACCGAGGCCGAGCGGTCGAGGATCATCGCCCTGGTCAAGCAGGTGCCGCCCGGGAGGCTGGAGATGCAGCCATACGGGGACCTGTGGGCCGCGGACGAGGGCGGCGCGTCGGAGTGGACGTTGGACTCCCTGGCCGCCGAGGCCCAGCGGCTGGGGATCGAGGTCGGCCGCTCCCAAGTGCGCAGAATCCTGCTGGCCGAGGGGGTGCGCTGGCGCCGCACCCGCTCCTGGACCCGCTCGAAGGACCCGGACTTCGCGGGAAAAGGACGCGGATCATCGGCCTCTACACCCACCCGCCGGACGGTGCGACGGTCGTGTGCGCCGACGAACTCGGGCCGGTGATCCCGCGCGCCTTCCCACCTGCACCGGGCTGGTCGCCGGACGGGCATCGCATCAAGAACGAGATCGACTACAGCCGCGGGCCGGAGAAGACCTGGGTATACGGCGGCCTGCGCGTGAGGGACGGCCAGGAGATCACCATGGCCGCATCCTCCCGCAACAGCGCCTTCTACCAGCAGTTCCTGCAACAGGTCGAGGACGCCAACCCGACCGGGGAGATCTGGATCGTCACCGACAACCTGTCCTCCCACAACAGCCTGTCCACCCGGACCTGGCTGGAGGATCATCCTCGGATCCGGCACGCGTTCATCCCGGTCGGCGCGTGCTGGCTGAACCTGCAGGAGGGCTGGTGGCGGATCTTCCGCAAGGCAGCCCTGGCCGGCCGGTCCTTCGCCAACCCGGACGACATCACCCAAGCCACGGCCGTGGCCACCGCCCAGCTCAACGCCCGTGCCAGACCATGGATCTGGGGCCGAGCAGCCCCGCCAACCCGCCAACTACGACGCCGATATGTGTACTGCCTTTGAGGAATCCAGCACTAGTAGGACTCCGTTAGGTCTGTCTCGCGGTCCTGTTCGGCCGACGCCGGCTACGGGCAGAACGCCGACTTCCGCGACGGCCTGAGCGAGCGGGGCATCGGATATGTCGTGGCGGTCCGTTCGGACGTGACCGTCCACCCGCACGACGCGCAGCCCACCGCCCCGGCGTGGTCCGGAAACGGCCGCAAGCCGCAGCCCCGCTACCGCGACAAGCCGTCCTCGGTCGCCGCGCTCGCGGCCGGCCCTGGGCGGCAGGCCTTCACCGAGGTGACCTGGCGGGAAGGCTCCCGCGGACCGATGCGCTCGCACTTTTTGGCGCTGCGGGTGCGGCCGGCCGGGGTCCGAGCCCGCCGCCTGACCCAGGCCGCCGCCACCGCCCGGGAGGGTTTCTGGGACGGCGTCCTGCCCGACGTGACGCTGCTGATCGAGTGGCCCGAAGGCGCCGAAGCACCCACCGACTACTGGCTGTCCAACCTGCCCGCCAGCACCCCGCTGGCTGAACTGGTCCGCCTGGCCAAGATCCGCTGGCGCATCGAGCACGACTACCGGGAACTCAAGCACGGCCTCGGCCTGGACCACTTCGAGGGACGTTCCTGGGCCGGGTGGCATCACCACGTCACCCTGGTCACCGCAGCCCACGCGTTCCTCACCGAACAGCGCCTGGCCCCAAAAGCCGATACAGCGGACACACCCTCTACCAGATCCTCGACGCCATCCAGGACCTGCTGAACTGCTGGACCGGCACCTGCACCACCTGCCACCGCCCCCTGCCCAGAACGTCCACCACCAGCCAGAACCCAAGAGCCAGAGCAACCTAACGGAGTCCCTAGTGCCGTATCAGCAAACGTTTGCGCTGTTGTGATGTGACGTACCGTTCGGATGCTGGTCCTGCCAGCGGGGTGCCGCCAGGCTGTGCGCGTGGCAGAACGGGTACGCGTCCGAGAGATTGATGACGATGAGGCGCAGCGGCTGCTGCGGATCGTCCGCAGGGGTACTGGGTCGGTGGTGACATGGCGGCGCGCGCAGATGGTGTTGCTGTCCGCGCAGGGCATGCCGGTGGCGAAGACCGCGGGGGTGACGTTCACCAGCGCGGACCGGCTCCGGGATTTGATCCACAACTTCAACGTGGACGGCTTCGATTCGCTCTACCCGAAGTACAAGGGCGGCCGTCCGAGGACCTTCACGCTGTCCGAGCGCCGGGAGATCAAGAAGATGGCCAAGTCCAAGCCGATCGAGCACGGCTTGCCGTTCTCGACCTGGAGCCTGGCCAAACTGGCCGACTTCCTGGTCGCCGAGGGGGTGGTCGACGACATCAGCCACGAGGGCCTTCGGATCCTGCTCCGCGAGGAGGGCGTCTCCTTTCAACGCATAAAGACATGGAAGACCTCGCGCGACCCCGACTACGCCGCCAAGAAGGCCAGGGTCGAGCACCTCTACGCGATCGCCGACAGAGAGGTCATACCCGACGACGGCGAGCCCGAAGTCGTCTTCTGCCTGGACGAGTTCGGGCCGCTCAACCTCCAGCCCCACCCGGGGCGGCAGTGGGCTGATCGCGGAGGGCAGCACAAGGACCCCGGCCGGGAGCCGAGGCCCCGCCGACGGGCGACCTACACCCGCCCGCACGGGGTCCGGCACCTGTTCGCCGCCTACGACCTGGGCAAGGACAGGCTCTACGGCCATATCAAGCCGAGAAAGCACCGCACGAGGTTCCTGGAGTTCTGCCGCTACCTGCGCAGCCTCTACCCGCCTCAGGTCCGGATCGCGGTCGTGCTCGACAACTTCTCCCCGCACCTGGCCACGAAGAAGGACAGCCGGGTCGGCGACTGGGCCGCGGCGCACAACGTCGAGCTCGCCTACACGCCGACTCACAGCTCCTGGCTGAACCGCATCGAGGCCCAGTTCACCGCCCTGCGCTACTTCGCGCTGGACGGCACCGACCACACCAGCCACAAGGAGCAGGGCAGCATGATCCGCCGCTACATCATCTGGCGGAACAAGCACGCTGCCGACGAACGCCTCCGCGCGGTCGTCACCCGCGCGAACGTGGCCTGAGCCAGCGCAGCACCCGGTGGTTCACACCCGCGGCAGACAGGCTCCCGGGACTGCGGCTCCCAGATGACCAGGCGGTACTCCGCCGCGAGTCCTTCCTGTTGCGGCACTGGCTGACCTGACGCTGTTCGATCGCGTGAAAAGGCTCCCCGTCGGCGGCATCCGCGCCGCTGGGAGGGGCACAGCACTGCCCCGAGGCGGCTGATCACCTAGGCGGACACATATGTGAGTGCCGGATACACCTCCGGGTCGCCCTCGACACCGGCCTCACGGAGGATCGGAATGAGGATCTCGGCGAAGCGGTTGAGGGCCTCCTCGGACTCCCAGACGTCGACGACGCGGAAGGTGCTCTCGCCCTGTCCCGCGATGTGTGCGAGCAAACCTTCTACGGGCCAGTCGGCTGGAGATTCCATCCGGTTCTTGCCCCCCGTCAACTTGCGGTTGGTCTCCTCGTACTGCTCCTGTGTGAACTCGGGGGAGATGAGGACGATCGGCATTTGGGTCCTTCCAGATCGCGGAGACGCGGCATGGGGCTGCCACGTCTGGGCCGGAATCAGGCGACGGCGACGTCCGCCTGTTCACATAGCGATCCTGGGCCGCGTCGCATCATCGCGCATGACTTGCTGCTCCACACGAGACGGAGTCACGCCCGTCGAGAGGGCGAACGTTGCCTGATGCGGCACTAGTAGGGCTTTGTTAGGTGGGTCTTGTCGCGTTGGGTGTCTGGTAGTTCGCTGTTGGTATGAGGGTCGGGGAACTCGCTTCGTGTCGTGTCCGGTTGGAGGAGTTCGGTGGGGAGGTGTTCGCGCCGCTGGTGCGGCGGGATCAGCGTGAGAAGGGTGCCCTGTATCTGCGGGGGCTGCTGCTGGACGGCCGGCGTAAGTCGATGCAGCCGATGGCCGGGCGCCTGGGGGTGGACCACCAGCAGCTTCAGCAGTTCATCACGTCCTCCACCTGGGCCTTTGACGCGGTGCGGGCCCGGTTGGCGTGGCGGGCCGTGCGGGTGGTCCGTCCTCAGGCGTGGGTGGTGGACGACACCGGGTTCCCGAAGGACGGCATCTCGTCGCCCGGGGTGGCCCGGCAGTACTCGGGCACCCTGGGCAAGGTCGGTAACTGCCAGATCGGCGTCAGCGTCCACGCCGCTTCCGACACCGCCTCGTGTCCGCTGTCCTGGCGTTTGTTCCTTCCCGAGAGCTGGGACACGCCAGAAGCGGCCAGCCGTCGGGAACGCTGTCGCATCCCTGATGACGAGCATCACCGCCCGAAGTGGCAGCTGGCGCTGGAGATGCTCGACGACCTGGCCGGCACCGGGCTGAAGCCGGCGGTGCTGGTCGCGGACACCGGATACGGCGCCAACGCCGACTTCCGCCGCGGCCTGGAAGACCGCGGCCTGGCCTACGTCCTGCAGGCCAAGGCCGAAATGACCGCCCACAGTGAGGATGCCGAACCCCACCAGCCTGCCTATGGCGGCCTGGGGCCCAGGCCCCTTCCGCGTTACCGCACCCGCCCGGTGTCCTTACGGGATCACGTGCTGGCCGCCGGACGACGCCAGGGACGAACCCTGACCTGGCGCAGGGGCTCCAAAGCCGCGATGAGCTCGCACTTCGTTCTTGTGAGGATCCGTCTCGCGGGGCGGCGGCCCAAGCCCGCCACCGACGGCACGATCCCGCTGACCTGGCTCATCGCCCAGTGGCCCGAAGGCGAGGACGAGCCGGTCAAGTACTGGATCTCGAACCTGCCCGCAGACATCCCCGCCCGCGACCTTGTCCGCATCGCGAAACTGCGGTGGCGCATCGAGCACGACTACCGCGAGCTGAAGACCACCCTCGGCCTCGACCACTTCGAGGGCCGCTCGTTCACCGGCTGGCACCGGCACGTCACCCTCGTCACCGCCGCCCACCTGTTCCTGACCGAACAGCGGACCTGCCCAAAAGCCCCTGCCAGGGCCTGACCCTCTACCAGGCCCTGGATCTCCTCCAACACCTCCTGGCCACCTGGACCGGCACCTGCCCCACCTGCCGACAACCCACCCCCTGGCAGCCCTACGACACCACCTAACAAAGCCCTACTAGGTCCTGTCCGGTCGATCAGGCCGGATCAGGGAGCGGGTCTGGCGATGGGGGTACCTCCCGTGCCCGAAGGGCTACGGGGGAGAGGTGCCGTGCCAGGGCACGCGAGCCCGGCCCTGGTCGGCCGGACAGGGCCTAGCTGTCCCCGCCCTCGTCGATCAGCCGCCGCACCTCGCGGTCGATCAGCCCCAGCCGCGCCTCCGCCACCAGCGGCACCGCCCGCCGCTGCCGCCGCGCCTCGTGGAGGTCGATGTCCACGGTCACGAGCCCGGGCTCCCACTTGGGCGCCTGGGCCACCACCGACCCGCGCGGGTCGACCACCCGTGAACCGCCCCAGAACGAGGCGCCGTTCTCGCTCCCCACTCGATTCACGAAGACGACCCAGCACTGGAGCATCCGCGCCGTATAGGTGAGCAGGCTGTCCCAGTACAGGCCCGTGTCCATCGCCTCCGGATCGAGGCTGGCCGCGCTGTTCGCCGGCACGATCACGACCTCCGCCCCGTCCTGCACGGCGAGCCACGGCAGCACCGGCTGCCAGGCGTCGTTGCAGATGAGCGTGGCCGCGCGACCGGCACCGCCCGGCAGGTCGTACGCGCGCACCAACTGGCCGGGGCTGACGTGCTTGCGCTCCTCCCACGCCAGATAGTTGGGCAGATACAACTTCCGGTGCGTGTGCAGGAGTTCACCGCCGCTGTAGTACGCGCAGGTGTTGTACGCCCGCAGAGAGGTGTGCTCGTGGAACCCGGCCATCACGTCCGCGCCGTACGTCCCCAGCTTGAGCAGCCGCGGATCGCGTGCCTGCACCGAGGTGTCCCGCCGCAGCGCGCCCAGGTGATAGCCGTGCAGGCTCAGCTCGGGGAAGACGACGAGGTCCGCGCCCTGGGCGGCGGCCTGCTCGATCTGCTCCCGGGCCGTTTCGAGATTCGCGTCCACTTCGCCCAGTACACAGTCGGTCTGTGCCAGTGCCATTCGCATACAACGAGCCTGACAGCGGTGGCGCGATCGGGCACCTCCGGCGGGCTCGCCGGACACCCCCTAAGCGCCGTGGACGCTCTTCTTCGCCAGTTCGTACGCCGGGAGCATCCCCTCGTGCTCCTCGGTGTCCAGTCCACCGAGATGCACGACGACCACGCCCTTGGGGGTCGTGAAGGCGAGCGCCCGCTCCTTCTTGGGCGCGTCCAGGAACTCGTTGGTGTTGAGGTAGGTCACCTCGGTGGCCGCGTACTCGCCCGCCTTGATCTGGGCGTACGCGACCTTGTCCCGGCTCTTGGCCTCCTCGGCGACGAACGCCTCCAGTGCCTTGCGCGGATCGTCACCGGCGCGGCCCCCGGTCCAGACGCGCAGGAAGCCGATGTTCCCGGCGGGCTTGGCGTCGATCTCGCAGATGAGGGTGACGGGGCCCTGCTTCAGCAGCCCGAACTGTTTGTCCTCCTTGACGGCCTTCGGCTTCCAGCCGGCCGCCAGGTCGAACGAGACGGGCAGGGCGCACGGCGAACCGGCACCACCGACCGTGCCGCCCTTCGCGGCGGCCTTGGCCGCGTCCCCCTTGCCGGCCCCCTGCGCCTCCCCCTTCGCAGCGCCCTTCGCGCTTGCCCCGGGCTGAGGCCGGTCCGAGTCCCTCTCCGACGAACAGCCGGTCAGCACCACCGTCGCGAGCGCCACCGGGACCAGCCCCGCACTCACACCGCGCAGAAGACCTCGCACCACGATTCCCCCACCCCTGGGTCAGTTCCGAACAAACCTGACCGATCCTAGATCGTCGTCAGGGAGTGACCACCAGCTTCCCCCGTACATGGCCCGTCTCGCTCAGTGCCTGCGCCTTCGCCGCCTCCTCCAGCGGGAAGACCTCCACGACCGGGATCCGGAGCCTGCCGTTCGCCGCCAGCCGTGCATGCTCGGCGAGGGCGGTCTCCGGCGCCTCGGTGCCGCCCCCCGAGAACGTCACTCCGTGCGCGGCCGCCTCCGGATCCGCGATCGTGATGATCCGGTCGGTCGTGCCGCCGCGCAGCTCGATCGAGCCCGGCAGCGCGCCCTTGCCCGCCGCGTCGAAAACAGCGTCCACACCCTGGGGAGCGGCCGCGCGGACCCGCGCGACCAGCCCGTCGCCGTACGCCACCGGAGTCGCGCCCAATTCCCGCAGATAGTCGTGACCGGAAGGAGAGGCCGTGCCGATGACCGTCACGCCCGCCGCCACCGCGAGCTGGGTGGCTGCCGCGCCGACCGCGCCCGCGGCCCCGTGCAGCAGCAGGGTCTCGCCCGCCTGCACCCCGAGCAGGTCGAGCACCCGCTGGGCGGTCTCGGTCGCGACGGGCAGGGCAGCGGCCGCCGCCCGGTCGAGCTCGGCCGGCTTGGGGGCGAACGACTCGGCCAGGGCGTACTGCGCGTACGCCCCGGTGACGGTCCACCCCAGGACCTCGTCGCCGACGGCCGCGCCGGTCACGCCCTCGCCGACCTCGTCGACGATCCCCGAGAACTCCAGGCCCGGAGTCGCGGGCAGCGACGTCGGGAAGACCTCCTGCATCCAGCCGTAACGGATCTTGTAGTCGGCCGGGTTGACACCCGCTGCCTTGATCCTGACCCGCACCTGACCGGGGCCCGCGTGGGGCTCCTCGGCCTCGATGAGGCGCAGCACCTCGGGTCCGCCGAATTCCTCGAAGACGATCGCTTCCATGCTTGGCTCCTTCCGCCGGGTTCAACACTCGATCCCCGGCGGGCCAGACCCGGCCCGCCTTTCGGATGGTTCGACCTGGCCGAAGGGACAGCCGCCCGCGCCGCCCGCGGTCGTACGCTGGCCGTCATGGAACTCACCGGATCCACGCCCGCCGCGCCCGTACTGGCCGCCGCCTACGAGGTGATCCGGCAGCCGCTGGGCGAAATCCTGCCCCGGTTGTCCGCGACCCTGCACGGGCTCGTCCCGCATCTGGCCGCGGCCGAGCTCTCCACACACTGCGCGCACTCACCGTTCAAGACGCACGGCGACAGCGGTTCACCGGCCGGACGGATCACCGTCGCCGAACTGCATCCGCTGGTCGCGAGGGTGCCCGCGGGACAGCCCTGGCAGGGCACGGCGCAGCTCGGCGGGGCCAAGTACCCGGTGCTCGCGGTGGCCAGCGACGCGACCGCGCGAGGGGCCCTGCTCGTGCTCGTACGGAGTGAGGACAGCGTCGTCGCCGCGCCCGACACCGCCGTCGTACAGGCCATGTGGGACCTGGTGACCAGCCACTTCGACCGGCTCGCCACCGAAGCGGTGCCGGGCGCGCTGGCCCAGTCGCGGGCCTCGGCCGGCGAACGGGCCAGGGTGATCGCCGAGCTGACCGAGACTCATGCGACCGCGCTGTCCGGGCTGCTCGGAGTGTTGCGCAGCCGGGGCCTCGACGACAGCGCCGCCCGCGCCGCCGCCGTCGAACTCGCTGTCACCGCGCTGGTGGAGCTGCGGACCGAACGGGAACGGGACCAGGCGGTCGCTGAGGAGCCCGCCGGGCAGGCCTTCGCCCGGCTCGCGGACTCGCTGCGGCCGATGCTGCGCTACAGCCCGGTCCGTCTCGAGCTGGGTGCGCCGGACACCGCCCGGCCGCTGGCCGCCGATGTGGCGCACGCGGCGCGCGCGGTCGCACGGGCCCTACTGCTGACCGTCCTCGAACAGGACCGGCTCAGCCGGATCCATGTCGGCTGGCATCTGACCGAGACCGAGCTGCGCGTGAAGGTACGGGACGACGGCCCCGGCGAGCTCACCTCCTGCGCGCTCGGCGCGCACCGGGTCGGGGAGCGGCTCGACGCGCTTGGCGGGCGGCTGGACGTGGACGCGGTGCCGGGCTGGGGCACGACGATCACGGCGACGTTCCCGCTGGGGACGCCCCAGCCCATGCCCACCGATCCGCTCGGCTCGCTGGGGGCGCGGGAGCTGGAGGTGCTGACACATCTGGCCCGCGGGCACCGCAACCGCGTGATCGCGCAGGAGCTGCACATCAGCGAGTCGACCGTGAAGTTCCATGTCGCGAACATCCTGACCAAGCTGGGGGTCGCGTCGCGGGGCGAGGCGTCGGCACTGTTCCACGCCGTGGCATAGGAGGTCCCGGCGGTTGTCAGTGGCGGCTGCCACACTCGAACCCATGGGCGAACGATGGGCTCTGGCGGCTGCGGAGGGCGACGGGGCGCGGCTCGTCCCCCTCGGCCCCGACGGCCTGCCCACCGGGCCCGTCCAGCTGGAGCCCGATCTGGTCGAGGCCGTCCGGTCCCGGCCGGAGGTCGGCCGGTGGGTCTGGCGCTCCACCGCCGAGATCTACCCCCGTCTGCTGGCGGCCGGGGTGCGTGTCGAGCGGTGCTACGACATCGAGGACGCGGAACTGCTGCTGCTCGGCCACGAGGGCCGGCTCGGCGAGCCCCGGTCGGCGGCCGCCGCCTTGGCCCGGCTGCGGAACGGCCCCGTACCACCCGATCCGCCGCAGCGCGCGGCCGAACCGGGCTCGCAGTCCTCGCTGTTCGAGCCGCAGCCCGTGGCCGTACCGCTCGAGGCGCTGCTTGAGGTCTACGCCCACCAGCAGCGAAGACACGAGGCGGCCGAGCACCCCGGGCGGATGCGGCTGCTGACGGCCGCCGAGTCGGCGGGGATGCTGGTGGCCGCGGAGATGAACCGGGCGGGGCTGCCGTGGCGGGCGGACGTCCACCGGGACGTGCTGCACGAGCTGCTGGGTGAGCGGTACGCGGGCGGAGGCGAGCCGCGCCGTCTGGCGGAACTGGCGGACGAGGTGTCGGCGGCGTTCGGGCGCCGCGTGCGCCCCGATCTGCCCGCGGACGTGGTGAAGGCCTTCACGCAGGCCGGGATCAAGGTGAGGTCGACGCGCCGCTGGGAGCTGGAGGAGCTCGACCATCCAGCGGTGAAGCCGCTGATCCAGTACAAGAAGCTGTACCGCATCTGGACGGCGCACGGCTGGAGCTGGCTCCAGGACTGGGTGCGGGACGGGCGGTTCCGCCCCGAGTATCTGCCCGGCGGCACGGTCTCCGGCCGCTGGACGACGAATGGCGGCGGGGCACTTCAGATCCCGAAGGTGATCCGGCGCGCGGTGGTCGCGGACGAGGGCTGGCGGCTCGTGGTCGCGGACGCCGACCAGATGGAGCCCCGGGTGCTCGCCGCGATCTCCCGCGACCGCGGCCTGATGGAGGTCGCGGGCCACGACGGCGACCTGTACTCCGCGCTGTCCGACCGGGCCTTCTCCGGCGACCGCGACCACGCGAAAATCGCGCTGCTGGGCGCGATCTACGGCCAGACGTCGGGCGACGGCCTGAAGAACCTGGCCATGCTGCGACGCAGATTCCCGCTGGCCGTGGCGTACGTGGACGACGCGGCCCGCGCGGGCGAGGAAGGCCGGCTCGTACGCACCTGGCTGGGCCGCACCAGCCCGAGGGCGGTCGGGTCGGGCGACGACGAGGAGGCGGGAATCCCCCAGGAGAGCGAGGAACTCCCGTCCTCGGACACCGAATTCACCCCCGGCTACGCATCGACGAACGCACGGGCGCGGGGCCGTTTCACCCGTAACTTCGTGGTCCAGGGCAGCGCGGCGGACTGGGCGCTGCTGATGCTGGCGGCGCTGCGGCAGGCCACCGCGGGGATGCGCGCGGAGCTGGTCTTCTTCCAGCACGACGAGGTGATCGTGCACTGCCCGGCCGAGGAGGCTCAGGACGTGGCGAAGGCGATCCGCGCGGCCGGGGAGCTGGCCGGGCGGATCGCTTTCGGTGAGACGCCGGTGCGGTTTCCGTTCACGACGGCGGTGGTTCAGTGCTACGCCGACGCGAAGTGACGTACACCGGCATGCATGCCGATGCCTACTTGAGCTTGTCCCACTCCGGACTGGTTGCGATGGTCCTCAGCTGCTCCATGGTGAGCGGCGGGGTGGCGCGGGTCGCATCGCCGAACGCGGTGCCCGCGTTGTACGTGGTGACGACGACCCGGAAACCACCGGGCCGAACGGCGGTGACGGACCGGAGCACCGCGCCCTTGCCGGTCCACGCGGTCGGGCCCTGCCGCTCGTCGATCCGTACCTGATCGCCGTCGTTGGTTCCGCGATGGTCGACATTGACTTCGACGTGCGTCTCGCCCTTGCCGTCATTGACGCCGAGGCTGACGAAGTCCGTGAGGCTGGTGCCGCCCGCGGGGCCGAACGGCTTCAGGCTCGACGGGAGCAGCGGCTTGAGGGTGTCCACGAGCTCGTAGCCGGTCGGGCCCTCGTCATGGACGCCGCCCCCACGCCGGGGGAAGGAGTCCAGTGTGGTGCGCCACTCCTTCGCCGTCACAAGATCGGTCAGCTGCTTCTGCGTCAGCGGCGGGTTGGGGCGCGTGGGCTTGGCCCCCTTCTGGGCGGGTGCGTTCCATTCCGTGACGGTGAGCATCGAACCGTCCGGCTTGATGAGGCGGGCCGACCAGAATTTGGTGTCCTTGTCGCGGTACGGAGGCTCGTGCTCTTGAGTGAGCAGCAGGTTGGAGCCATCCTCGAACTTCTTTGTCGTACAGGTCCCGTTGGGGCCGTAGCGCCCTACGCCGTCGGCACCGACCGGACACCCCGCCGTGCTGGAGATGCTGCCCAGGGGCGAGTCGTCCCTGCCCAACGTGATCGAGATCGCGGCCGCGCCCTTGCCGTCGTCGAAGACGAGAGACGCACCCGAGTAGAACCCGAAGTTCCTGCCCGGCTTGTCCGCGCGTTCCTGGCTGACCTTCCCTTCCGGGAGAAGCCTTTTGAGGATGGAGACCGTCTGCTCGGCATCGGACTTGCGCGCGGCGACGTTCGCACCGTCCCGGCCGTCGTCGAACATGCCTCCGTAGACCACGCCCGCGCTCATGACGCCGAGCAGCGCCACGCTCGCGGTGACGGTGGCCGCACGCCTGCGCCACAGGGTGCGCCGGCCACGGGTCAGTCCGGCTTCCGCCAGCCCTTGGAGGTTTGTGTCGAACGTGTCGCCAGTACGGCGAAGGGCTTCGCCGAGTTCGTCTTCGAAAGGCATGGAGAACCACCAGTTCCCGAAAGGTGAGTGAGCAGTGAAGGTGAGGTCAGCGGGCGATGAGCTCGGCGATGCTGCCGCCGAGCTGTTCGCGGAGTTTGGCCAGAGCGCGCGATGACCTGGTACGTACCGAAGCCGAGCTGGAGCGCATCACCTCGGCGGTCTCCTCGATGCTGCGGTCTTCCCAGTACCGCAGCACCACCACCGCCCGGTCCTTGGCAGCCAGTTGCCCCAGCGCCTGGAGCAGTGCGAGCCGCAGCGCCGGGTCGAGGTCCTGCGCCGCCGCGACTGTGTCGGGGAGTTCGCCGGTGGGGCGCTCAGTGGCGGAGCGCCGCCTCCGATGGGTGAGGAAGGTGCGTACGAGGACGGTCTGGGCATAGCCGGCCGGGTTGCCGATCTTCTCGATCCGCCCCCACCGGACGTACATACGACTCAGCGTCTCCTGCACGAGATCCTCGGCGAGATGGGTGTCGCCGCTCGTGAGCAGGCATGCGGAGCGGAAGAGATGGCGTGTGCGGCCGGCTGCGAATTCCATGAACTCATCCGCGCTGGACTGTTTCATGCCCTCCCCGTTCATCCCCGTTGGTCAGCTGGCTCAGCGGGGCTGCTTGCCCCTTCACCTCATTGACGCGGTGGGACGGAAGGAATGTTTCACAGGGAATTTCTCACCCGGGCAGGGGCCGGCCCAGCAGCTCCCGCAACTCCCCCATGAGCGCCGCGTGCTTGCCGTCGAGTGCCTCCAGCGCGCTCAACGCCGACTCCCACAGCTCGCGCGCCTCGTCCTCGCCGCCCTCGGCGTGCACGAGCAGTCCGCGCTGGTGGCGGGCGAGAGCCTGCATCTGGGTGTCGGCGCGGGACCCCGCGCGCTCCAGCAGCAGCGTGCATTCGCGGTGGGCTTCCTCGGCCCGGCCCAGTTCGCGCAGGGCGCGGACCCGGCCGATGCGGGCCTGGGACTGGGTGTGCCAGTCTCCGTCGTCGCCGACCAGGGCGAGGCTCTCGTCGAAGTGCCGGGCCGCTGCGGCCGGTTCGCCGAGGGTGAGATGGGCGTAGCCGATGTTGCAGTGGGCGGTGAGCCGCAGGATCTCGCTGTTCAGCTGTACACCCGCGGCCAGGCTGCGTTCGTGGCACGCGATCGCGGCGCGGGCGTCGGTGTGCTCGAGGAGATTGCCCAGGTGGCTGAGGATGATGGCCTCGCCGTGCGCGTCGCCGAGCCGACGGGCGCACGCGAGGGCGGACTCCAGCGCCTCGGCCGCCTCCTCGTACCGGCCGAGTCCCTCCAGCAGCATCCCGCGGTTGCCGAGGCCGCGCTGGATGCGGCGATCGTCGCCGAGGGTGCGCCAGATCGTGACGGCCGACTCGTTGAGGGCGAGGGCTCGTTCGGCCCTGCCGCTGAGGAAGTTCATGCCCGCGAGGTCGGAGAGGGCGTGCGCCTCGGCCGCGGTGTCGCCCAGCTTGCGTGCCGCATCCAGGGCCAACTCGCCCATCACTGCCAGCTCCTGGAGCCTGCCGCGCCGCTGGAGATACGTGAAGCCCGCCCGTACGAGCAGCAGCGCCGTCGCCGACTCCGACGCGTACCGCTCGATCAGCGCGAGAAGATTGGGCAGTTCCAGATCGCCCCAGGCCAGGGCCTGTTCGGCGGATTCGAAAGGCATGGCCTCGCCGATCGGGCCGGGCAGCCGCAGTCCCGCCTCCTGACCGGGCGGGAGCAGCGCGATACCGATCTGGCGTGTGGCCTCGGCGTACCAGACGAGGACGCGCTCGGCGGCCTGCTGCCGGTCGTCGTCCCGCTCGGCGAGTTCCCGGGCGAAGTCCCGTACGAGGTCGTGCGGCACGAACCGTCCGTACGAGACCTCCTCCAGCAGCGCCACATCGACGAGCCGGTCGAGGGCGGCCGCGGCGCGCCGCTCGTCGGTGTCCATCAGCCGGGCGACGGCGGGCGCTCCGTACTCGGGCAGGTCGACCGCGCCGAGCCGGCGCAGCGCGAGAGCGGCGTCCGGGTCGAGGCCGTCGTGCGCGACGGCGAGCGAACCGCGCACGCTCAGGTCGTCGTAGTCGAGTTGGTCGAGCCGGCCGGCCTGAGCGTCGAGCAACCCGGCGAGTACGTCGGCGGTGAGCGCGCGGCGGGCGGCGAGGCGGGCGGCGACGACGCGCAGCGCGAGGGGCAGCCGGCCGCACCGTTCGACGAGCCGCTCCAGGCCCTCTTCGAAGCCGCGCCCCGAGACGGCCCGCAGCAGCATCCCGCTGTCCGCGGCGGACAGCGGCGCAAGCGGGAAGCGGGCCGCGCCGTCGAGCGCGGTCAGCGGGGAGCGGCTGGTGACGACGACCGCGCAGCCGGGCCCGGCGGGCAGCAACGGCCGCACCTGGGCGGCGGACGCGGCGTCGTCGAGTACGAGGAGGGTCCGGGTCGGCGCGAGGGTGGACCGCAGCAGGGCCGCGGCCGCGTCCACCTCGCCGGGCACCCGCCGCGGGTCGACGCCGAGATCGCGCAGCAGGGCGCAGAGGGCGTGGCCGGGGTCGAGCGGGGTCACGCCGGGGGTGGCGCCGCGCAGATTGACGTACAGCTGCCCGTCGGGGAAGTCGTCCCGCAGCGCGTGGGCGACTCGCACGGCGAGGGCGGACTTGCCGACTCCGGCCATCCCGGAGACGACGACGGGGCGGCTGACACCGTCGCCGCCGTCGAGGGCGAGGGCGGCGCGCAGCTCGGCGAGCAGGTCCTCTCGGCCGATGAAATGGGCGGGTGCGGGCGGCAGTTGGGCGGGCGGGGGCGGCCGCGACTCGGCTGAAGCTGCGGCTGCGGCCGGCCCTGCGGCTGCGGCTCCGGCCGGCCCCGCGGCTGCGGCTGTCGGCGCACGGAGCACCTCCTGGTAGGCCTCCTGCACCGTCGGCCCGGGGTCGACGCCCAGTTCCTCGACGAGCGTGCGGCGCAGCGACTGGTAGGCGGCGAGTGCCTCCGCCTGCCTGCCCGTACGGTGCAGGACCAGCATCAGCTGCCGGTGGAATGCCTCCCGCAGCGGGAACTCCGCGACGAGCGCCGCGAGTTCGGGCCCGACCCGGTCATGACGGCCCAGCTGCAGCTCCGCGTCGTACCGCCACTCCAGCATCAGCAGCCGCGATTCCCGCAGCCGTTGTACGAGCGCGGGCGTGCCCTCGTCGGGGTCGTACAGCCCGGCCAGCGGGCTGCCGCGCCACAGCGCGAGCCCGAGTCGGGCGGCCTCGGCAACGGCGGCCCAGTCGCCCCGCGCGTACGCGGCACGGGCGGTGCGCACCTGCTCCTCGAACACCTCGGTGTCCAGCTCGCCCGGCTCGACCCGCAGCAGATACCCGGGCGGGGCGGCACGCAGCCGGTCGTCCTCGGCGAGCAGCCGGCGCAGCCGGGTCACGTGATTGTGCAGGGAGGCATGGGCGGATGCGGGCGGCGCGTCGCCCCAGAGGGCGGCCTTGAGTTCGTCCACGGGGACGACGCGATTCGGCCGCAGCAGCAGCGCGGTAAGCAGGGCGCGGGCTTTGGCGCTGTTCAGGGGGCGCGGCTCGCCAGAGGCGTCGTGCACGGCAGGAGGGCCGAGCAGCCCGAACCGCATCCGCATCCTCCCGACCAGTCTCAGCCAATCCCGCGCCATGAGCGTTGGCCATATGTTAGCGATCTGTTGGCGACGACTGTTTGGATCGATGCATCGGATCCGGCCGGCCGGTGCTCGGCGTGGAAGCCACACTCGGGGGAGTGTCGCCGCGCGGCCGGATCCGCAGTTCCTTCCACCGGGCCTGTCCCGGTGCTCCTGGGGACGCAGCAGAGGTGTCTCCGCCCGGACGACGCGGTCGAACCCCGTCCGGGCGGATGGCCGTTGGTGTGATCCGTGTGTCAGGCGACGATCCAGTGCCCACCGCTCATCAGCTCGCGGCCCTCGATCTCGTTGGCCTCGCGCCAGGCCTGAATCCGCTGCGGATGAATCCGGAAGTAGAGGTAGGGGCTGGTCAGTTCACGCGGATCGAACCCCGTCTTGACCGCGAATGCGTCGCCGACCTCGTCCTTCAACTCGGCGGCTTCCAGTGCGAGCACGGTTCCCTCGACAAGTACGAGATCGCGAGTCGGGCCGATGCCGAGGCGGACCTTTCCGGTGGCCTGCAGATTGCGGCTGGTAGGGCTGGAGGACTGCGTGGCCACCAGCAGCGTGACGCCGTCCCACAGGAAGGACAGCGGCACCAGATACGGCGTCCCGCTCTCCGGGTCGGCCGTCGCCACCCAGGCGTCGACGTCCTGCTCGAGCCGAATCAGTGCGTCCTGCTTGCGTTGTTCCGGGGTCCGGGCGGGTGGGGTCATCCGAAGCGGCCTCCTTGGCGTCGACGTCGTCGCGGACGGGCGGCGCGGTCACCGCATGCTGCCCTGGCGACCGCGCCGCCCGTGCGTCTGAGGTGACTCGTACCCTCAAGCAGGCTGAATGAGGCCGATGACGTTGCCGTCCGCGTGCTTCACCGTGGCGGTCAGCTTGCCGCCGCCGACGTCCTTGACGCCTTCCACCTCCTCCGCCCCGGCGTCGAGAAGCGCCTTCACGCTGCTCTTGATGTCGTCCACGTTCCAGTAGGCGACGGGTCCGGTCATGCCCCTGCTGTGGCCGTGGGGATCGAGACCGACATCCTGGCCCGCGACCCGGAAGCCGACGTAGTACGGCTCGTCCATGGTGGGCTCGACGCCCAGCAGCTTGGTGAACAGGGCTTTCGCGCTCGCAAGGTCTTTCACGGGGTAGATGATCGTCTTGATGCCTTCGGTCATGGCGCACTCCTCAGGTGGTGGTCATGCTGCTCGTCACGTGGACGGTGTTCGGTCCGTCAGAGGTATGACACGCCGCGACGGAGGAGTGTGACCGAGGGCGGGGGTCCGGTGGTCCAGATCCCCAAACCTGCCAGGACCGCGTCGGCCTCATGCGTCCTTGTGCTGCTTGAGCTTGCGCCAGACCGCGTCCAGAGCCCTGAGGTCCGCCTCGTCGAGGACGTCGGTGAAGACCGGCGCCAGGCACGCACGCCGCGTGGCGTCGGCCTCCTCGAAACGGCGCCGCCCCTCAGCGGTGAGCTCGACCTCGACCGCGCGCGCGTCGCGCGTGGAGGGCGACGCCCTCGTTCCACATCAGCTTGACGATGCTGGGCCTGACCTCCGTCGTGATCACTCCCATCGCCTTCCGGACGAAGCGGTCGTCCTCAAGCTGCCGCAGCATGCCGGCGGCGAGATCGGCGCGAGCCGTGAACAGGCCGTCGGCGCTGTTCTCGGCGAGTTCGTAGTCCGTCACCGTGGGGTTGTCGAACAGCCCGCACGGCCGGGCGATCGTCCAGTCCAGATCGCTTGCCCTGACCACCGATTCCATCCGGCGCATGTCCTCGTGCAGAGTCCGGCCCGCGACCCTGTTGAAGTACGGGTCCATCACCCGGTTGAAGAAGAACTCCCCGGTGGGGTGCCACGCGGGATCGGCGACGCTGGAGCTGACCACCACCAGCCGCCGCACGGCGTTGTGCTGCATGGCGGCGACGATGTTGGTCGCCCCTTGCGAGTACGTCGTGATCGGCTTGCGGCTGAACGGAACCCCGAGGGCGGACAGCACTGCCTCGCTGCCGGCGACCGCCTTGTCGACCGCTTCGGCGTCGGTGACGTCGGCGCTGACTACGGTCAACCCCCCTTGCGGCGGGAGCAGTTCCGGGCGGCGGGTCACCGCGGAGACCTCGTGCCCCGCGGCCAGGGCCTGCTCGATCACCTGACGGCCGGTCGGGCCACCCGCGCCGAAGACGACGATACGCATTGCGTTCTCCTTCACCCCGCCCCGGGAGGTCCGGGCTTGGATGCCTTGACACTGACGATCGACGCCGCAAGATTTCAACCTTGATGAATAAAACTCGCGGTCGGCCCCGCGGTAATCCGGCCACGAAAGCCCACATCGTCGAGGCCGCCCGCGGCCTGTTCCTGGAACGTGGCTACCGGGGCACGACCGTGCGCGCGGTCGCGGCCGCGGCCGGGGTCGACTCGGCCCTGATCAGCTACCACTTCGGGAGCAAGCAGGGCCTGTTCGGCGAGTCGGTGACGCTGCCGTGCGGCGAATCACTCGCCCTGTCCACAGCCCTGACCGGCGAACGAGCCGGCCTGCCTGAGCGGCTGCTGATCGCGGTCACCGACGCGTGGGACCACAGCGAACCGCTGCAGATACCCCACCGGATGGCGCTGCAGGACGAGAACGTGATGGACGTGTTCCGCGAGTACCTCGAACGCGAGTTGCTCGGCGGGATTGCTGAATTTCTGGGCGGCCCGGACGCGACCGCGCGCGCCACCGCCGCCGTCGGCGTGATCGCCGGTCTGATCTTCATCAGATACCTGAACCCACTGCCCCCAGCCGCGGGGCTGACCGCCACCGATGTCCACCGCGTCTTCGGCCCGCCACTGCGCGCCGCGCTCTTCGGCCGCACCCGGCACACCCCGGCGGCCCGCCGCTAGCGACCAAGGGGACTCGCAAGATCACTGGGGTGCCCCATCGCGGCCGCGATGTGATGCGCACCACTCGCGGCCGCTGGTGGGACCACTTGCGTCCTGGTGCGGCAGGATCTAGCCTCACGAGGCCCGTACCTACCAGTCGGTATGCAAGCCTAGGAGCTGCAGAGATGAGCCGCACCAACCATCAATTGCGCCTGGCCGCACGCCCCGTGGGGCAGCCCCGGTCCACCGACTGGGAGTACGTCGAGGAGCCGGTCGCCGAGCCGGGAGACGGCGAGCTGCTGGTACAGGTGCTCTACCTGTCGATCGACCCGGCGATGCGTGGCTGGATGAACGCGGGCAAGTCGTACATCCGGCCCGTCGAAATCGGCGAGGTGATGCGCGCCGGAGCGGTAGGCCGGGTCGTCGCCTCCCGGCACCCCGACTTCGCGGTAGGGGACCACGTGTCGGGCACGTTCGGCGTCCAGGAGTACTGCGTGTCGGACGGGCGCGGCGTCACCACGGTCGACCCGGCGCTGGCGCCACTGCCGGTGTATCTCGGCACTCTCGGCATGACAGGCATCACGGCCTACTTCGGCCTGCTCGACATCGGACGTCCCAAGCCCGGCCAGACCATCGTGGTCTCCGGAGCGGCAGGTGCGGTCGGCAGCGTGGTCGGCCAGATCGCCAAGATCCTGGGCTGCCGGGTCATCGGCATCGCCGGAGGTGAGCGAAAGTGCCGTTCGGTGGTGGACGAGTTCGGGTTCGACGCCGCGATCGACTACCAGACCGAGGACGTGCGGAAGGCGCTGCGCCGGCACGCCCCCGACGGTGTGGACGTCTACTTCGACAACGTCGGCGGCGACATCCTGGACGCGGTGCTGACCAGGCTGGCGCGCGGCGCCCGGATCGTCATCTGCGGCGCGGTCTCCCAGTACAACAACACCGAGCCGGTCAAGGGGCCGAGCAACTACATGTCGCTGCTCGTCAACCGCGCGTCCATGACCGGCATGGTGGTCTTCGACTACGCCGACCGGTACGCCGAGGCCACCACGAAGCTGGCCGAGTGGCTGGCGGCGGGCCGGCTGCGGTCGATGGAGGACGTGGTTTCCGGCGGGGTCGCGGCATTCCCCGAGACCCTGCTGCGGCTGTTCCGCGGTGAGAACCTCGGCAAGCTGGTGCTCAAGGTCGCGGACGAGTGAGGCAGATGGCAGCCATGGACCTCAAGGACGCGGGTGTGGTCGTCACGGGGGCCGGGTCGGGCATCGGTGCGGCGCTGGCCCGCCGGTTCGCCGCCGAGGGTGCCCGGCTCGTGGTCAACGATCTGGACGCCGCAGCGGCCGCCCGGGTGGCCGCCGAGGTCGGCGGGCTCGCCGTGCCGGGCGACGCCGGCGCGGAGGAGAGCGTGGCCGCCCTGGTGGCGGCGGCGCGCGCGCATCTCGGCGAGATCGACCTGTTCTGCGCGAACGCCGGCATCGAGCCCGGCGGTGGGGAGCACACCCCTGAGGAGGTGTGGGACCAGGTCTGGCAGGTGAACGTCATGGGTCACGTGCGGGCGGCCCGTCACCTGGTCGGGCCGTGGCTGGAACGGGGACGCGGCCACTTCCTGGCCACGGTCTCCGCAGCAGGCCTGCTCACCCACCTCGAATCGGCGTCCTACTCGGTGTCCAAGCACGGCGCGCTGGCCTTCGCCGAGTGGCTCTCGGCCACCCACGGCGACAAGGGCCTGACGGTCCAGGTCCTGTGCCCGCTGGGCGTTCGCACCGAGATGTACGAGCGAACCGACGCGGCCGCCAAGACAGTGCTCGCCGGAGCGGTCCTCGAACCCGAGCAAGTGGCCGACGAGGTCATGGAGGGGCTCGCGGACGGGCGGTTCCTAATCCTTCCCCACCCTGAAGTACGGGACCACTACGGCTTCCGGGCGACCGACACCGAACGGTGGCTCCGCGGGATGCGGCGCCTCCGCCGACGCATCGACGAGGCCGCCAAGGGCTGAGCTGATCCTTCAGCGCCGCGGTCGCCGCGGTCCGTCCCTCGCGGCCGGCGGGCATCCTGTGCGGCACCTCTGGGGTTGCTCAAGTCCGCTTTGGGCCTCGGGGGCCGGGGGCATCCTTCAGGGGATGCTTCCGACACGGGGGGGGTCGTGAGGACGGTGGAGTACTCCACGTCGTGGCTGTCCTGGATACCTGGGACCACCTCACCTCGCTCAACGAAGTCACCGAGAACGAGGTGAAGTCGGCTGCCGTCAACTACTCGTATTTCACCGGGCTGAGGTCATTCTTCAGGGCCTTACGACGCGAGCGCCGAGTTTTCCGCGACCCAGCCCGGAACGTGCAACTCACACAGCTCCCGTCAGGGTCCCCCGGGCCATCCCGTCGGACCGGCTCAGGGGGCTCCTGGAGCAAGTCCCAGGCACCAAGGACAAGCTCGCCCTCGTCCTGATCTCTGACAGGACGTCTGCGGATCCGCAGACCGCATCGGCTCGACCACGAGGTCTGCCTGGACGAGTTCGCCCTGCAGCTGGTCAAGAACTGGTTGGTCGAGCGCCACCGCCGCTGGCCACTGATCACCAACCCGCATCTGATCGTCAGCCCCATCACAGCCATGCACGTCGATCAGCCCACCGTCGGCATCTCCAACTTTCAAGCGCTTCGCGATCGGATCGGAATCAACTTCACACGCTTCGACAGGACCGATTCCTCGACGAGGCACGAGAGACCGCTGACCCGGTCCGGCTGATGCGCTTGTTCGGCATCACCTCGCACACCGCGATCCACTACGTCCGCGCCGCCCACCCCGAATGCTTCACCATCGACCCCACCCAGGCGTGAGCCTTACTGACGCCGCTGGCCAAGGACACAGAACTCGTTACCTTCGGGGTCTGCCAATACAACCCACGATTGATCACCCTGGCCAATATCAACACGCTGTGCGCCATGAGCCACCAGACGAGCCACCTCGGCGTCCTGGTCATCAGGCCTGAAGTCGAGATGCAGTCGGCTCTTAACCTTCTTGCTCTCATCAAGCCGGACGAAGTCCAACCCCGGCAGGCGATCCGGCTCCGGGCGGATCTCGAACTCATCATCAGAGGAGTGCACCACAACCCAACCAAGAGCCGTAGCCCACCACTGCCCCAAGGCCACCGGATCTACCGAGTGAACAATTACCTGTTCCCATTCCAAGGTCATCAGCCGAGCTTAGACCTGCCAGGGCTTCGAATAATAGGCACTCAGGCCCCCTCATCGGGCTGAACCCGAGCGCCTTTCCCCTCGCGGAGCCACCCCCACCCGCAGGTTCGGCACACACCAGCGTTCAGATCCCGCGAACCCGCTGGTTTCGACCTACCCATGGCGGTACGCGCCGGACGGCTACGCCACCCGGCGTCAGCTCCGTGGCCTTGGGTTACGGCCCGGCGGGCAGCCGGTCGCCGCGCAGGTCGTGCGCCGCTGCCGAGGCCGCAAGTCCGGGGTCCTGGTTGCCCACCTCTACCGCGTCGACTGCGCAAAGCCGGTTCGGCCGATGACGTCGCGGAAGTGGGGCGCGCTCGCTCTGGCGATGCTCGCCCGCCGCACCTGCCCCAAGTGTCGGCTGGACGCCGGGTACTGCATCCCGCGCTCGCTCGGCATGTGCGTGACCTGCGCGTATCCGCCCGAACAGTGCGCTGCCTGAACACCCCATCTGTTCAAGGAGATTGCTGTGATTGGCAAGACCGCTTGGCCCGCGAACGTGCTGTTCCGGTTCCTGACGATCGGCGGGGCCACCGTCGACATTGCCCCGCAGCCGACCACTGCCCTGCCGGACCGCTATGCGGCCGTCTGCGGGGGCTGTGAGGCGTCCTACACGAATCCCACCGGCATGAGCCACAACGTCAAGTCCTGGGCTCAGGCGCACTCCGAGACGTGCCGGGCGCTGCCGCGCCCGACCACCTGACCTGCGGCGATGAACGGAGAGAGATGGTTAAGCTCACCGTCAGCACACACAAGCTGTTCGGCTACGGCGGGACCTTGCGCACGGCCAAGCGCCTGGCTGAGCAGGCCGTCACGCTCGTGGACCGGTCGGTGTCCGGCCGCATGCCGGACGTTCAGATCACCCTCACCGCCCCGCGGGCCTGGCGGAACTCGCGGTGGCCGCTGAAGTCGAGTTGGCCGGTGGGGTCGACAAGCGGATGCAGGCCCGCGCGCTGCGGGAGGCAAACCGGTATGCCCGCGATGCCGGCGCCCGTGCCGTCCCGCTCGCAGGCGGCGGGGTGTTGGTCCTGGTCAACGTCGACCACCACGCAGACCCTGCCCAGTTCGCCGTGACGCTCGTGCACGAGCTGGTCCACGCGATGCAGTTCAGCCGCAAGGGCGTGTGCGAGCGGATCGTGACTGACCTGCGCGACGGGTACGTCCTGGGCGGGACGCGGATCGTGGCCCGCCGCACCTGGGAGGGCCGCACCGCCTCCCGGTACGAGCGCATGCTCCGGGCCGCTGAAGCGGCCGGCAACTACGAGGTGGCCGCGGAGGGGGAGGAGCGCGGGCAGCGCTTCCGCCAGGCGCGCCACCAGCGCCGTATGGACCTGCTCACCGCACCGCTGGATGCGGCCAACGGCGTTGCTGCCGGTGCTGGAATGGGCACCGGTGTCCTGCTCCTGCTCGGCATCGCCATGGCGGTGGCGGTGGCGGTGGCGAACAAGGACTTCGCCGACGTCGCCACCCCGGTCATGGCCGTGGTCCAGCTCATCACCTGGCCGTCTTCATCGCCTCGGTCGTGTGGGGTCCGCTGGTTACGATCGGCCCGTGGGCTGCCCTGGTCGGGCTGTGGGCGGTGGGCAAGCACCAGCAGGCCGCACCCCAGTGGGCACCTTCCGGTCCGCGACCGCGACACCGACGGAGAGCCCATCACCCCCTCGATCGTCGTGCTTGCCCTGCGCAACCTCGGTATCGCGCCGCTTCGCACTGCCATCAAGGACATGGGCGACGCGGGCGCGTCGATGCTGGGAGCGATCCGGATTGCCGGATTCGGCGTGGAAGTCGACGTGACCCTGCCGTCCGGGGTGTCGACGGATGACGTGCAGAAGCGTCGGCGCAAGCTCGCTGAGAACCTGTCGATGCATGAGCACGAGGTGTTCATCACGATCCCCGAGGCGGCCCGCACGGTCCGCCTGTGGGTCGCCGACTCCGGCGCACTGGACGAGCCGATCGGCCCGTCCCCGCTCGTCACCGACGAGACGCCCCCTGCTCTCGTCGGCGCCTGAAGTGCTGGAAGCTCTTCGATGCCCCAGGCCGAACCTGGTATTGAGACCAAGACTGAGACCGCAGGCAGCAAGACGGCCCGTGATCGACATCACCGCCGCATCCGTCAAAAGCAAAAGCCCCAGGTCACGGCGAGTGAGTCCTGAGGCTTCTACAGAGCCGCCTTCGGGATTCGAACCCGAGACCTACGCATTACGAGTGCGTTGCTCTGGCCAACTGAGCTAAGGCGGCAAGCTGCGGATATACCCGTCCTCGCGAGGACACGTTCGCATCAGCAGCGGCGCCAAGTCTACAGGGTTGTTTCGGGTGCCCCGAACCAGGTCCGGGGCACCCCGCACCCCCGTCTACTTGCGCGCCATAGGCGTGGCTGTTGCCCGAGTTCAAGGACGCCGGGCACGGGCGGGCCTGGCGCCCACCAGCGGCTTGCGGGCCAACGGGCTCGCGCTCAGCGGCAGCGCTTGTTCTCCGGCGGAACCGTGCCTTCCAGCAGGTAGGTGTTGATCGCCGTGTCGATGCAGTCGCTGCCGCGCCCGTACGCCGTGTGGCCGTCGCCTTCGTACGTCAGCAGGGTCCCGGAGGAGAGCTGCTCGGCCAGTCCTCGCGCCCACTTGTAGGGGGTGGCCGGGTCCCGGGTGGTGCCGACGACCACGATCGGGGCCGCGCCCTTCGCTTCGATCCGGTGCGGCGCGCCGGTGGCGGGGGTGGTCCAGTACCCACAGTTCAGCGAGGCCCAGGCGAAGCCCCTGCCGAAGACCGGGGACGCCTTCTCGAACTCGGGGAGCGCGGACTGCACGGCCGCCGGGGCGGTAAAGGCGGGCGGCAGATCGAGGCAGTTCACGGCGGCGTTTGCGTACATCAGGTTCGCGTACGAGCCGTCGCCCTCGCGCTCGTAGTAGCTGTCGGCCAGCGCGAGGAGAGGCGCGCCGTCGCCGACCATGGCGCTCGCGAGGGCCGCGCGAAGCTGGGGCCAGGCGGACTCGTCGTACATCGCGGCGATCACTCCGGTGGTGGCCAGCGACTCGCCGAGCTTGCGGCTCTCGCCGGTCGGGATGGGCTGGGCGTCGAGCGCCGAGAAGAAGGCCTTCAGGCGTTTGGAGGCGTCGGCGGCGGACGTGGTGCCGAGCGGGCAGTCCTCCTGCTTGATGCAGTCCACGGCGAAGGACTGGAACGCGGTCTCGAAGCCGGCGGTCTGGTCGCGGTTCATCTGGCGGGAGGGCAGCGACGGGTCCATCGCGCCGTCGAGGACGAGGCGGCCGACGCGGTCGGGGAAGAGTTCGGCGTACGTCGCACCGAGGAAGGTGCCGTACGAAGCCCCGACGTAATTCAGCTTCTTGTCGCCCAGCACGGCACGCAGGATGTCCATGTCACGGGCCGCCTCAACCGTGGAGACATGGGGCAGGACCTCGCCGGAACGCTTCTTGCAGCCCGCCGCAAAATCCTTGAGCGACGTGGTGAGCCGGGTCGTCTCGGCGGCGTTGTCGGGAGTCAGGTCGACCTGCGTGTACGCGTCCATCTCCTTGCCGCTGAGGCATTCGACGGGCTCACTGCGGGCGACGCCGCGCGGGTCGACGGCGACCATGTCGTACCGGGCGCGGACGGGGGCGGGGTAGCCGACGCCCGCGTACCCTTGGAGGTAGCCGACGGCCGAGCCGCCCGGGCCGCCGGGGTTGACGAGCAGCGAGCCGAGGCGCTTGCCGGGGCCGGTGGCCTTCTTGCGGGCGACGGCCAGTTTGATCGACTCGCCGTCGGGCTTGGCGTAGTCCAGCGGGGCCTTCATGGTGGCGCAATCGAATCCCGGAACGCCGCAGGGCCGCCACTTCAGCTGCTGCGCGTAGTACGGCTTGAGCGCGGCGTCGGGGGCGGATCCGCTGTCGCCCGCGGCGGAGGCGGTCGCAGAGGCGCTCGGCGACGAACTCCCGTCCGTACAGCCGGAGATCAGCAGACCGGCCGTGGCCAGCGCAAGGGTGAAGGTGCGGAACAGGCGCCTGGTGTCCATCCCCGGAGCGTAGTGCGCGCTGAGCGGTGATGCCTTTCGGCGCACGTACGGGTGAGCCGGTCAAACGGGTCAGCGGCGCCCGCGGCACGCGCGGGTCAGCCGGCGCGCCGGGTCAGCCTCGCGGCCGGTCAGCCCGCGCGGCAAGTCGGCCGCCTGTCGGCCGGCCCGCCGTTCGGCCACGCCGGTCGCCCCCGCCCCGGGACGGGCACCCGCCTCGCCGGTCACCCGGCGCGCAGTGCCACCGCCATCGCCTCGACTGCCAGCAGCGGCGCCACATTGGTGTCCAGCGCCTGGCGGCAGGCGACCACCGCCTCTATCCGGCGCAGGGTGCCCGCGGGGGTTGATGCGCGGGCGATCCGGTCGAGTGCGTCCCGTACGTCGTCATTGGCGAGCGCGACCTCGGAGCCCATCTGGAGCGCGAGCACATCGCGGTAGAAAGCCGGTCAGATCGGTGAGCGCCAGGTCCAGGCTGTCCCGCTGCGAACGCGTCTTGCGCCGCTTCTGCCTGTCCTCCAGCTCCTTCATCGCCCCGGCTGTCCCCCGCGGCATCCGTCCGCCGGCCCCCGCGCCGAGAGCCGCCTTGAGGTCCTCGGTCTCCTTGACGTCGACCTCCTCGGCGACCTGCTTGGCGTCCTCGGCCGCGGCGTCGATCAGCTCCTGCGCGGCCTTGAGGCAGCCGCCGATGTCCTCGACGCGCAGCGGCAGCTTGAGAACGGTGGCCCGGCGGGCGCGGGCCCGCTCGTCGGTGGCCAGGCGGCGGGCCCGGCCGATGTGCCCCTGGGTGGCGCGGGCGGCGGCCGCGGCGACGTCGGGCTCGATGCCGTCGCGCCTGATCAGTACGTCGGCGACGGCGGCAACGGGCGGCGTACGGAGAGTGAGGTGCCGGCAGCGGGAACGGATCGTGGGCAGCACGTCCTCCAGGGACGGCGCGCAAAGCAGCCACACGGTGCGGGGAGCGGGCTCCTCGACGGCCTTCAGCAGAACATTGCCCGCGCCCTCGGTGAGGCGCTCGGCGTCCTCCAGGATGATCACCTGCCAGCGGCGGCCGGCCGGGGAAAGCTGGGCGCGGCGGACGAGCTCGCGGGTTTCCTTGACGCCGATGGACAGCTGGTCCGTACGGATCACGTCGACGTCGGCGTGCGTACCGACGAGGGCGGTGTGACAGCCGTCGCAGAACCCGCAGCCGGGCTCCCCGCCGAGGGCCCGGTCGGGGCTGACGCACTGCAACGCGGCGGCGAACGCCCGCGCGGCGGTGGACCCCCCGGAGCCGGGGGGGCCGGTGAACAGCCAGGCGTGGGTCATCTTCGACGCGTCGGGGGGCTGCTCACCGCGGGCTTCGACGGTGACGCGGAGGTCGGCGTCCCGCGCGGCCGCGGAAAGCTGCGCCTGGACGCGCTCTTGGCCGACGACGTCGTCCCATACGGCCATGTGCGGTCACCCGCCTTTCGTGCTGGGGTCTCCCATTGTGGGGGAGGGGTCTGACAGCGCGGCCGGGGCGGGGAGTTTTCTCCCACCCCGCCCCTTCCCGAAACTGGGGGCAGGCCCCCAGGCCCCCCGGGGGGAGGGAGGTTCGTGGGGGCTGACGCCCCCACACCCCCAAGAGCGACAGCTCGCGACGCAAGCGGCACGCACAAACCGGAGCGTTCGCTTCGCGGCCGGAGGCCACGCCCGCGCAGCCGAGAGCGCTCGCCTCGCAGCGCGAGCGGCACCCACAAACCCCGGAGCGTTCGCTTCGCGGCGCAAGTGGCACCCGCGCCCCAGGAGCGACAGCTCGCGACGCGAGCGGCGCGCACCACCCGCCGAGTGTTCGCGTCGCGGCGCGAAACGACGTCCCGGCCCCCGACAGCACTGTCTTCGCGACCCGCGACCGCGACCGGCGTCCCCGGCCGCCCGCGCCGGGCGGTCAGCGGGCCGTCAGCGCCTGCCCCGGCCGCCGCCGTTGTCGTCCTCGTCGTGCGGGCCCAGCAGTTCGTCCGCCAGGGTCGGGAGGTCGTCCAGTGGCGTCTCCTCCGCCCAGTCCGAGCGGCGGCGACGGCGGCCCGAGTCCGGGTCGACCTGGGGGAGTTCGCGGGTGCGGTCGTTCGCGTCCGCGTCCGCGCTCGGCGCCTCGTCGCGGAAGATGCCCGGCGGGATCTTGCCGGAGGCGTCAGCGTCCCGTGCGTCCTCCCGTACCGGCGGAAGCACCGCCGTCTCCTCCGCGTCCGCCGGGAACTTCGGGAGCACAGCCGTCTCATCCGCCGCAGGCGACGGTGGCGTCACCGGCGACGGGACCTCCTGCGTCACCTCGTCCGGCCTGACCACCGGCGTCGGCACCGTGAGGTCATTCGCCGAAGCTGAAGCTGAAGCCGCAGCAGCCGCCTCCGCCAACCGTCGCGCCTCCTCCGCCCTCAGCAGCGCCTCTTCCGCCTTCCGCTGCTTCTCGAGACGACGTTCCTCCGTCTCCGCCCGCAGCCGGGCCTCCTCCTCGGCCTGCCTGCGACGCCGTTCCTCTTCCGCCCGGAGTGCCTTCTCCTCCGCCTCGCGCCGGCGGCGTTCCTCTTCCGCCCGGCGGCGCGCTTCTTCCGCCCGCTGCCGGGCCTCCTCCGCCTGCCGCTCGGCCTCGCGCTGCCGCGCCTCCTCCAGCTCGTGGCGCTTGCGCTCCTCCTCCTCGGCGCGGAGCTTCGCGAGCTGTTCCTGCCGCTCGCGCTCGATCCGCTCTTCCTCCGCCTTGCGCGCGGCCTCTTCCTCGGCCCTGCGCCGGGCCTCCTCCTCGGCCGCCTTGCGCGCCTCCGCCTGCGCCCTCACCTCGGCGTCGGAGAGCGGCAGCATCTGGTCGAGCCGGTGCCGTACGACGGTGGCGACCGACTGCGGCTCCTGGCCCGCGTCCACCACCAGGTACCGGCCCGGATCGGCCGCGGCCAGCGTCAGGAACCCGGCACGCACCCGATGGTGGAACTCCGCCGGCTCCGACTCCAGCCGGTCCGGTGCCTCCGTGAACCGTTCCCGCGCGGTCTCCGGCGAGACGTCCAGCAGCACCGTCAGATGCGGTACGAGTCCGTCCGTGGCCCACCGGGAAATACGGGCGATCTCCGTCGGCGACAGGTCGCGGCCCGCGCCCTGGTAGGCGACCGAGGAGTCGATGTAGCGGTCGGAGATGACGATCGCGCCGCGCTCGAGCGCGGGCCGTACGACCGAACTGACGTGCTCGGCGCGGTCGGCGGCGTACAGCAGTGCCTCCGCGCGGTTCGACAGCCCCTCCGAAGACACGTCGAGCAGGATCGACCGCAGCCGCTTCCCGATCGGCGTGGCACCCGGCTCGCGCGTGACCACGACCTCGTGGCCCTTGGCCCGGATCCACTCCGCGAGCGCCTCGACCTGCGTGGACTTCCCGGCCCCGTCGCCGCCCTCTATGGCGATGAAGAATCCGGTGGCGGCCGGCGCCTGCGCGGGGTCGGACCCGCGGCGCAGCGCGTCGCCCAGATCGCGGCGTAGCGGCACGCCCGACCGGTCGTCGGTCTTCGCGAGCACGATCGCCGCCACGGGCAGCAGCAGCGCGCCGGCCAGCATCAGCGTGAACGCCGCGCCGCCGTGCGCGAAGACGAAGTCGCCGCTCGCCAGCCGGTGCGGCCCGATCGCGGCGGACAGCAGCGGGGCCGCCAGCGCGCCGAGGCCAATGGCGACCCGGACGACCGCCTGGAGGTGTTCGGTGATCCGGGCGCGCCGGAAGTCCTCCGCCTCCTGGTCGACGAGCGCATGCCCGGTGCTCGCGGCGACACCGGCCGCGAGGCCTGCGAGCAGCGCGATGAACAGCACGCTCGCGGTGTCCGGCACCAGGCCCATGGCAAGCAGCGCGACTCCGGTGACCGCGACCGCGAGGGAGAGCAGCCGGCGCCGGGAGAGCGTGGGCAGTACGGACGCGGCCCCGCGGATGCCCAGCCCCGTACCGCCGGTCAGCGCGAGCACGAGCAGCGCGAAGGCGGCGGGCCCGCCGCCCAGGTCAAAGGCGTGCAGTACGGAGACGGCGACGGCGGAAGCGATCGCGCCCGCGACCGCGGCGCAGGCGAGTACGAACAGCGGAATGGCGCCCGTACGCCCCTTGTCCAGGCCGTTGCCGGTGGACGGGCGGCGCAGTCCTTCGAGCGGCGAGCGCGGCCGCGGCGTCAGCGAGCCGGGCAGCTCGACAAAGTACAGCGTCGACACGGACGCGGCGAAGAGACCGGCCGCGACATACGAACCGAGGGCCGCCTGGTGCAGCGAGAACCACTCGATGCCCGAGCCGAGCAGATTGCCGATCAGCGTGGCCACCAGCAGTACCGCGGCCCCGGCGGGGATCACGGCGAAGCCCGTACGCAGCCAGAGCCGGCGCAGCGCGTCGATGTGGTCCGGCAGCGGGCGCACCGCAGCGCCCTCCAGCGGCGGGGCGGGCAGCAGCGCGGGCGCCGCGCCGTCGCGGGCGACCGTCCAGAAACGCTCGGCGACTCCCGTCACGAAGACGGTGATCAGCAGGATCGCGGGCGCGTTGTCGGGGGTCCAGTCGACCCACAGCGGCGCGATCACGAGGAGCGCGAGACGCAGCCCGTCCGCGCCGATCATGGTCCAGCGCCGGTCGAGCGGCCCCTTGGGCGAGGTGAGGCTCGTCAGCGGGCCGAGGAGTACGGCCCCGAACAACAGCGTTGCGAGGACCCTCGCGCCGAGCACGGCAGCGACGGCGAAGGCCGCCCCGCGGTAGCCGGACCCGAACGAGCCCGCGGCGACCGCCGCCTGAAGCGTCAGCAGCAGAAGCACAAGAACGGCGACGGCGTCCCCGACACCGCCCGCGACCTGGGCACTCCACAACCGCCTCAGCGGAGGGAAGCGCAGCAGGGCGCGCACGGCTCGCTCACGTGAGTCCGCGGCAAGTGCGTCGGTTGCGTCGGAGTCTGAGGCAGTCTCTGAGACGGTGCTCACGACCGCCTGCTGCTCGGCTGGCTGCTCGGCTCGCGTCATCCGCCCAGCCTATCCGGAGTGCCCCGCTCCCCGGAGGCCTGGCCGAACATACGGGCGCTTTGTACGGAGGATGAGAAAGCTCCCTCTCACAAAGGGCCCGTAATACGCGACGACATGCGTACTTACTCGTCCGCCGACGCGGCCGTCTTCTTTGCGGCAACCGTCTTCTTCGCAGCGGTCTTCTTCGCGACCGTCTTCTTCGCAGCGGTCTTCTTGGCGGCGGTCTTCTTCGTCGGCGCCTTCTTGGCCGGAGCCTTCTTCGCCGTCTTCTTGGCGGGCCCCTTGGCGCGCTTCTCGGCGAGCAGCTCGTAGCCGCGCTCCGGCGTGATGTCCTCGACGCTGTCGCCGGTGCGCAGCGTCGCGTTCGTCTCGCCGTCGGTGACATACGGACCGAATCGGCCGTCCTTGACCACCACCGGGCGCTCGCTCACCGGGTCCGTGCCCAGCTCCTTCAGCGGCGGCTTGGCGGCGGCCCGCCCGCGCTGCTTCGGCTGCGCGTAGATCGCGAGGGCCTCGTCCAGCGTGATGTTGAAGAGCTGGTCCTCGCTCTCCAGCGAGCGCGAGTCCGTGCCCTTCTTCAGATACGGGCCGTACCGGCCGTTCTGCGCGGTGATCTCCACGCCGTCCGCATCGACGCCGACGACCCGCGGCAGGGACATCAGCTTCAGCGCGTCCTCGAGCGTGACCGTGTCCAGCGACATCGACTTGAAGAGCGAGGCCGTCCGCGGCTTGACCGCGTTCTTGCCGGTCTTCGGGGTGCCCTCGGGCAGCACCTCTGTCACATACGGGCCGTACCGGCCGTCCCGCGCGATGATCTGGTGCCCGCTGACCGGGTCCGTGCCCAGCTCGAAGTCGCCGCTCGGCTTGGCCAGCAGCTCCTCCGCGTACTCCACGGTGAGCTCGTCCGGAGCGAGATCCTCAGGGACGTCGGCGCGCTGGTGGCCTTCCGCGTCCTTCTCACCGCGCTCGATGTACGGGCCGTAGCGGCCGACGCGCAGCACGATGCCCTCGCCGACCGGGAAGCTGGAGATCTCCCGGGCGTCGATCGCGCCGAGGTCGGTCACCAGCTCCTTCAGACCGCCGAGGTGGTCGCCGGCGCCGTTGCCGACGCCGGACGCGGCGCCCGCGTCGTCGCCCTCGCCGAAGTAGAAGCGCTTCAGCCACGGCACGGCCTGGGCCTCGCCCCGCGCGATGCGGTCGAGGTCGTCCTCCATCCTGGCCGTGAAGTCGTAGTCGACAAGCTGGCCGAAGTGCTTCTCCAGCAGATTGACCACGGCGAAGCTCAGGAACGACGGTACGAGCGCCGTCCCCTTCTTGAAGACATAACCGCGGTCGAGGATGGTGCCGATGATCGATGCGTATGTCGACGGGCGGCCGATCTCTCGCTCTTCCAGCTCCTTGACCAGCGAGGCCTCGGTGTAGCGGGCCGGCGGCTTGGTCGCGTGGCCGTCCACCGAGATCTCCTCGGCGGCAAGCGCGTCGCCCTCGGCGACCTGCGGCAGACGGCGCTCGCGGTCGTCGAGCTCGGCGTTCGGGTCGTCGGCGCCTTCCACGTAAGCCTTCATGAAGCCGTGGAAGGTGATCGTCTTGCCGGACGCGGTGAACTCGGCGTCCCGGCCGTCGCTCGCCCGGCCGCCGATCCTGACGGTGACGCTGTTACCGACCGCGTCCTTCATCTGGGAGGCCACGGTCCGCTTCCAGATCAGCTCGTAGAGCCTGAACTGGTCGCCGGTCAGACCCGTCTCGGCCGGAGTGCGGAAACGATCACCCGAAGGACGAATCGCCTCGTGCGCCTCCTGCGCGTTCTTGACCTTCCCGGCGTACACACGCGGCTTGTCCGGCAGGTAGTTGGCGCCGTACAGCTGCGTGACCTGCGCCCGGGCCGCCGAGACCGCGGTGTCGGAGAGCGTGGTGGAGTCCGTACGCATATAGGTGATGAAGCCGTTCTCGTACAGCTTCTGCGCGACCTGCATGGTGGCCTTGGCCCCGAAGCCCAGCTTGCGGGAGGCCTCCTGCTGCAGCGTCGTCGTACGGAAAGGTGCGTACGGAGAGCGGCGGTACGGCTTCGACTCGACCGCGCGGACGGCGAACGAGGCGTCCTGGAGCGCGGCGGCCAGCGCGCGGGCGTTCGCCTCGTCCAGGTGCAGGACCTGGCCGGACTTGAGCTGCCCGTCCGAACCGAAGTCGCGGCCCTGGGCGACGCGCTGTCCGTCGACGGTGTTCAGGCGGGCCGTGAGTGTGGAGGGGTCCGAGGCGTCACCGGCGCGGCCTGTGGAAAACGTGCCGGTCAGGTCCCAGTACTCGGCGGAGCGGAAGGCGATGCGCTCGCGCTCACGCTCGACGACGAGGCGGGTGGCGACGGACTGCACACGGCCGGCGGAGAGCCGCGGCATGACCTTCTTCCACAGGACCGGCGAGACCTCGTAGCCGTAGAGACGGTCGAGGATACGGCGGGTCTCCTGGGCGTCGACCCATGCGCTTGTTGAGCTCGCGGGGGTTTTCGACGGCCTCGCGGATCGCGTCCTTGGTGATCTCGTGGAAGACCATCCGGTGGACGGGGACCTTGGGCTTGAGGACCTCGAGGAGATGCCAGGCGATGGCCTCGCCCTCGCGGTCCTCATCGGTGGCGAGGAAGAGTTCGTCGGACTCGGCGAGCTGCTCCTTGAGCTTCCTGACCTGGGCCTTCTTGTCGGCATTGACGACATAGATCGGCTGGAAGTCATTCTCGACGTCGACACCGAGGCGCCGCACCTCGCCGGTGTACTTCTCGGGCACCTCGGCGGCGCCGTTCGGGAGGTCGCGGATGTGCCCGACACTCGCCTCGACGACATAGCCGGGGCCGAGGTAGCCCTTGATCGTCTTCGCCTTGGCAGGCGACTCGACGATCACGAGTCGGCGGCCGCCCTGTGCGGTCTCGCTGGTCGGGGACAACTTCGCTCTTCTCTCCGGTCGACGCTATGTGGGCGTTCACGGCAGTACGGCACTGGGTGCGGCACGGCTGTGACGCTGCTGTCGCTGCGGAGTGTGACGGTACAACCCGCCCCCGTGTCAAACGGCAAAAGCCCGCAACGGCCACTCGAACGGTAACCCGACTCCGGCTATTCCTGCCGCCCGGACCGGCACAAGACCGGCACGGCAGGGCTTCGGCCCCGAGATCGACCGCGGACCAGACCCAGATCAGACCGCGGATCAGACCGCGCATCAGAGGCGGATCAGAAGCAGATCAGACGCGGCCGAAGCACCACACGCCGAGGGCGAGGAACGCGGCTCCGAAGAATGTCGCGAGCGCGACGGCCGTGGCGGGACTCACTCCGTGCGCGACAGGTGCCCGGTGCCGCAGACGCGCTCCCGTCCACAGCAGCAGCCCGGCCCCGAACAGCGTGAACGCCGTCCCGGCGAAGATCGCTGGCCCGCTCTCCATGTCCGTACCCGGCCTTTCGCTGATGCCAAGGTGCTGCCCCGGAGGCCGAGGCTGGCACCTCCGGGCGTCACGGGTGCGAATTGCGGGTGAACGCCGCGTGGGTTCACCCGCCCGGTCGCGGTGCCGGTCGGCACCGCGACCGGGCCGGTCGGAGCGGGGCCCCCGAGGGCATGGCGGAGGCGGCCGCTCCCCTTCTTCTTCTGGATGTTGGCTTCTTCTGGATGTTGGCCGGTTTCACCTCATGAGCGAACCGGCTCCAGGAAGCCCTCTTCCACCAGCAGCCGGAGTGCCTGCGGCGTGCGGTCGCGCAGCAGCACCGGGTCCTCGTGGAGCAACTGAGCGATGGCGTCCAGGATCCGCCCGGCGCTCAGCGTCCCGTCGCACACGCCGGCGAAGCCCGCGCCGACCGTGTCGACCTTGGTGGCCCGGCGCATTCCGCGGTTCTGACGGAGCACCACATGCTCGGGGTCCTCCGCGCCCGGCAGCCCGACCTGCTCCTGGACGACCTCCGCCGTCAGCGTGAAGTGGTCCGCGAGCAGCGCCGCGTCGTCGTGCGTACGCAGATAGTCCTGCCGCGCGAAATGCGCCCGCACGCTCTCACCCAGCGGCTGCTCGACCGGGTGCGGCCACTCCTCGGCGACGATCGACGGGCGGTCGGAACCGGATTTCCTGAGCGTGATCCAGCCGAAGCCGACGGCCTTGGTCTTGCGCGCCTCGAACTCGTCCAGCCACGCGTCGTACCGAGCCGCGTACTCGGCCGGGTCGTCGTGGTGGTCGCCGCTGTCGCGCAGCCACAACTCGGCGTACTGCGTCACGTCCTGCACCTCGCGCTGCACGATCCAGGCGTCACAGCCGCGCGGCACCCAGGAACGCAGCCGCTCCTGCCACTCCTCCCCCTCCACGTGCTGCCAGTTGGCGAGGAACTGGGCGTAACCCCCGTCGTTCAGCCTGTCCCCCGCCTGCTGAACGAGCGATCGGCACAGATCGTCCCCGCCCATCCCGCCGTCCCGGTAGGTCAGCCGGGCACCGGGGGAGATCACGAACGGCGGGTTCGACACGATCAGGTCGTACATGTCCTTCCCGACCGGCTCGAAGAGCGAGCCCTCGCGCAGATCGGCCTCCGGCGCCCCGGAGAGCGCGAGCGTGAGCCGCGCGAAGTGCAGGGCGCGCGGGTTCAGATCGGTGGCCGTGACACGGGTCGCGTGCTGCGCGGCGTGCAGCGCCTGGAGGCCGGAGCCGGTGCCCACGTCGAGCGCGGAGGACACCGGCGTACGGACGGTGATCCCGGCGAGCGTGGTGGACGCCCCGCCGACGCCGAGGACGACTCCCTCGCCCTGGCCGCTCGCACCGCTGGCGCCGCCGACCGCGCACCCGAGGTCGGAGACGATGAACCAGTCCTGCGCCTCCGGACCGCCGTACGGCCGCACGTCCACCGTGGCCCGTACGTCGTCGCCGTCCCGTACCAGCCAGCCGTCGGCCAGGCATTCCTCGATCGGCAGCGCGGCCCGTGCCCGCTCGTACGCGACGGGTCGCTGGAGCAGGAACAGTCGTACGAGCGTGTCCAGGACGCCGTCCCCGCGGGTCGCGCGCAGGGCGGGCACGGTCTCGCTGCGGGCGAGGGCGGCGTACGCGGGTGCGCCGAGCAGGTCGAGCAGCCCGTCGGCGGTGAAGGCGGCGGCGATGAGCGCCTCGCGCAGCCGGGGCGAGCGGTCGGGCGAGGGAAGGCCTGGGACAAGGCTGGTCGTACTCACCTGCCCATTGTGGCGGCCACCACTGACAAACGCCGCCTACGGGGTGGCCCTACTCCTTCGTGGACGCCGATCCGGACGGTTTGGCCGGAGCGGACGGGGCCGATCCTGTCCCGCCGGCGGCGGGGCTCGACGTCTTCGCCGCCTGGCAGCCGGGCTCCTTCGCCATCGCCTTGCCGAGCTCGCCGGACTGCAGCTTCTTCAGCGCGTCCTGGTCCATCTTCTCGATCTTCTTCAGACCGTCGGCGACTCCCTGCAGGCCGTCCGCGAACTTCTGCTGGTCCTTGGCGTCGAGAGCGTCGACCTGCTTCTTCAGACCGAGGTAGGCCGTGGCGGTGTCGTTGAGCTCCTTGACCGCGTCCTGCTGCAGCTTCTCGCCGTTGTCGACCGGCGGCGTACCGGCACCCTGCACAGCGGTGGCGAGCGCCTTGTCCGCGTCGGCGATGTCCTGGAAGGCCTTCGAGTCGGCGGCCTGGATGTCGGACGGCTTGCCGTCCGCCGCCGTCGAGATGATGGTCTGCTGGGCGTTGGCCCTCTTCTGGATCTGCGGCTGCGCCTGGTCACAGACCTTCTTGGCCCAGGCATTCACCTTGCTGTCACCGTCGTCGCTGCTGCAGCCGGACAGTGCCAGTACCAGTACCGCGCCGCCGGACAGTGCGGCCGCAAGCTTCTTGTTCACCGGATTGGTCCCTTCCAAGGCTCTCGGCCCCGGAACATACACGCCAAGTGGGCGACAACCGCATGTCGCACATCCGATTGATGGCTTTTTGTGACCATTTGCACCAAGGGAGACAAGGCTCACGACGGCCCACGGCGGCATGCAAACGGGCGGACAGCACGTCAATGCGCGCCGCCCGCCCGCCTCTTGAGCAGGTGTTACGAAACCACCGCTGGATCAGGCGACTTCGCGCTCCGTTCCGCGAGGTTGTCGTCGTCACCCACAGCGATGCCGCGCCTCTTGGAGATGTACACGGCGCCGACGATGACGAGAATGGCGAGCACCGCCACCAGCGCGCGCATTCCGGCACTGGAGTCGTCCCCGTAGCTGAACTGGACGACCGCGGGCGCGATCAGCAGCGCCACCAGGTTCATCACCTTCAGCAGCGGGTTGATGGCCGGGCCCGCGGTGTCCTTGAACGGGTCGCCGACGGTGTCGCCGATGACGGTCGCGGCATGGGCCTCACTGCCCTTGCCGCCGTGGTGGCCGTCCTCGACCAGTTTCTTGGCGTTGTCCCACGCGCCACCGGAGTTGGCCAGGAAGACGGCCATCAGGGTGCCGGTACCGATCGCGCCCGCGAGGAAGGAGCCCAGGGCTCCGACGCCGAGCGAGAAGCCGACCGCGATCGGGGTCAGTACGGCGAGCAGACCTGGTGTGGCCAGCTCGCGCAGCGCGTCCTTGGTGCAGATGTCGACGACGCGCCCGTACTCCGGCTTCTCGGTGTAGTCCATGATCCCGGGGTGCTCGCGGAACTGCCGCCGCACCTCGTAGACCACCGCGCCCGCCGACCGGGACACCGCGTTGATCGCGAGACCCGAGAAGAGGAAGACGACCGCGGCGCCGAGGATCAGCCCCACCAGGTTGTTGGGCTGCGAGATGTCCATCACCAGGTTCATCGGGGCGCCGTCGCCGACCTTCTCGCCGACCTCCCGGGCCGCGGTCGCGATGGCGTCGCGGTACGAACCGAAGAGCGCCGCCGCGGCCAGTACGGCCGTGGCGATGGCGATTCCCTTGGTGATGGCCTTGGTGGTGTTGCCGACGGCGTCGAGCTCGGTGAGCACCTGCGCGCCCGCGCCCGTGACGTCGCCGGACATCTCGGCGATGCCCTGCGCGTTGTCGGAGACGGGACCGAAGGTGTCCATGGCGACGATGACGCCGACGGTGGTGAGCAGGCCGGTGCCGGCGAGCGCCACCGCGAAGAGGGCGAGCATGATCGACGTACCGCCGAGCAGGAACGCCCCGTACACGCTCAGGCCGATCAACAGCGCGGTGTAGACGGCGGATTCAAGACCGATGGCGATGCCGGCCAGCACGACGGTGGCGGGTCCGGTCAGCGAGGACTTGCCGATGTCCCGCACGGGACGGCGGGTGGTCTCGGTGAAGTACCCCGTCAACTGCTGGATCAGGGCCGCCAGCACGATGCCGATGGCGACGGCGACGAGCGCCAGAACCCGCGGGTCCCCTGGGTGCGAACGGATCGCGGCCTCGGTGACGCCGTCCAACTTGGCGTACGAGGACGGCAGATAGATGAAGACCGCTGCGGCCACCAGTGCGAGCGAGATAGCCGCGGAGATGAAGAATCCGCGGTTGATGGCGGTCATCCCGCTGCGGTCGGCGCGCCGCGGGGCGACCGCGAAGATGCCGATCATCGCGGTGACCACGCCGATCGCCGGGACGATCAGCGGAAAAGCGAGTCCGGCGTCGCCGAATGCCGCCTTGCCGAGGATGAGCGCCGCCACGAGCGTGACGGCGTACGACTCGAAGAGGTCGGCCGCCATGCCCGCGCAGTCGCCGACGTTGTCGCCCACGTTGTCCGCGATGGTCGCGGCGTTGCGCGGGTCGTCCTCGGGGATTCCCTGCTCGACCTTGCCGACGAGGTCGGCGCCGACGTCGGCGGCCTTGGTGAAGATGCCGCCGCCGACACGCATGAACATGGCGATCAGTGCGGCGCCGAGGCCGAAGCCCTCGAGCACCTTGGGGGCGTCGGCCGCGTAGACGAGAACCACGCAGGAGGCACCGAGCAGGCCGAGGCCCACCGTGAACATGCCGACCACGCCTCCCGTCCGGAAAGCGATCTTCATAGCCTTGTGCGATACGGCCGTCAGATCCTTTTCCGGCTCGCCCTCCGCCGGTGTTGCCTCACGCGCGGCCGCGGCCACGCGCACATTTGCTCTCACGGCAAGACGCATGCCGATGTATCCGGTGGCCGCCGAGAACAGCGCACCCACCAGGAAGAACACCGATCGACCGCCGCGCTGCGACCAGTCGTCCGCCGGAAGAAGCATCAGCAGGAAGAACACCACGACGGCGAAGACACCGAGGGTGCGCAACTGCCGTGCGAGATAGGCATTCGCGCCTTCCTGCACTGCTGCCGCGATCTTCTTCATGGAATCGGTGCCCTCGCCGGCGGCCAGCACCTGGCGCACCAGCAGCTGGGCGACGATCAAGGCCGCCACCGCGACTGCGGCGATGACGATCACGATCAGTCGGTTGTCGTCGGTCAGTACCGCGGCTGCGAGAGAAGTGGGTTGATCGGACAGTTCTGTATTGACGAGCCCCGCCATTCGTCCTCCTTGACGCTCAGAGCTCAAGATGTGGACGGATTGTAGGGAGCGGAACCTGATCGAAACAGGGCGCGGCAAATGAAATTGACCTTCGCTTGCTACTCAGCAAATGATCGGGTCCCGAAACAGCCCCCGAAAGAAGTAATGGGGCAAAGGCATTGACGCGTATTAAATGATCTAGAGAAAAGGGAAAAGGCCCTGCTCAGCGGGGCCGTATCGAATAAAGACGATCAAAGGGCCGGTGGCATGCCCCCGTTGTCGATCATCAAGAGTCAGGGCAGCACGGTGACGGGCGTCGTCGGCCAACTCATCCGGATTACGCCCCCCTCCTCGCTGGAACTGACCTCCACGTCGTCGACGAGACCGCTGATGACCGCGAGGCCCATCTCGTCCTCACCCTCGGAGTCCGTGTCCTCGTCCGTGCCGCTGCGCCCGCCCGGGACCGCGGTGGATCCCTCGGCGCCCGCACCCGGGACCTCGTCCCTGACCTCGATGGAGAAGGTCTTCTCCTCCTCGGACAGCGCAACCTGCACGGGGGAGGTGATGCCATAGCTGCGGTGCAGCCCGACGGCACGGCTGCACGCCTCGCCGACCGCGAGCCGGACCTCGTCCAGCACGGCCTCGTCGACCCCGGCCCGGCGAGCCACGGCAGCGGCCACCAGACGGGCGGTCCTGACATGCTCAGGCTGAGCACTGAAGCGGAGTTCAACGGTGGCCATGCAATCCCCCTTGGACGTTCGGGCGTGCATCTCAGGGGCCCGGGCTGGATGCCCGGTGCCCCTCCCTACTTCCGGCAGTCTCCGGCCGACCTCAGTCGGTGGCCGCGACAGCTTCGTCGACCGTGGTGTGGATGGGGAACACCTTGGTCAGACCTGTGATCCGGAAGATTTTGAGAATGCGCTCCTGGTTGCAGACCAGGCGCAGCGAGCCCTCGTGCGCGCGAACGCGCTTCAGGCCGCCCACGAGCACGCCGAGGCCGGTGGAGTCGAGGAAGTCCACACCTTCCATGTCGACAACCAGGTGGTAGTTGCCGTCGTTCACCAACTCGACCAGCTGCTCACGCAACTTGGGCGCGGTATACACATCAATCTCGCCACCGACCTCGACGACCGTACGGTCGCCACCAGGGCCGGACACATTGCGAGTCGACAGGGACAGGTCCACGGATCCTCCAGCACCTTGCTATCGAGCGGCCGCCCCCTGAGGTCTCCCCGGCGGAGCCGGAGGACGGTCGCCAGCCGCGATGGCATTCAATCACTTACCAGCAGCCATGCACGACGCCTTGGGACCATTGTCCGTCACGCCGGTGACACACTCGGTGCCGATGGCCATGAATCACCGTCCCAGACGACCTCCCGAGAGCGGGGACACCCGCCCCTCCCCCGGTATGGTCCTTGACCGGCTCACCGCGGGGGCGGGCCGGGCCGCGCGCATCACTCATACGGAGCACTTGCCCCCGAGGCCCGGCCGCCATGCCGTCTGGCCCGACCGCATCCGCCCGGAAGTGATCAACGCCATTCAGCAGGCGGGCATCGAGCACCCCTGGGTCCACCAGGCAGCCGCCGCCGAGCACGCTCTGGACGGCGAATCGGTCGTCATCGCCACCGGAACCGCCTCAGGCAAGTCGCTGGCCTACCTCGCTCCCGTACTCACCGCCCTCCTCGACGGAGCCGAGGCCCCGAATGGACGCGGTACGACGGCCCTCTACCTCGCCCCGACCAAGGCCCTCGCCGCCGACCAGCTCCGCGCGGTCAAGGCGCTCAGCGCGCCGCTCGGCAATCGCGTCCGCCCCGCGGTCTACGACGGCGACACGCCGGTCGAGGAACGCGAATGGGTGCGGCAGTACGCCACCTACGTCCTCACCAACCCGGACATGCTCCACCGCGGGATACTTCCCTCCCACCCCCGCTGGTCCTCCTTCCTGCGCTCCTTGCGCTACGTCGTCATCGACGAGTGCCACACCTACCGGGGTGTCTTCGGCTCCCACGTCGCCCAGGTGCTGCGCCGCCTTCGCCGCGTATGCGCCCGCTACGGTGCGAATCCCGTCTTCCTCCTCGCCTCCGCCACCGCCGCGGAACCCGCTGTGGCCGCCGGCCGGCTCACCGGACTGCCCGTCCAGGAGGTCGCCGACGACGCCTCGCCCCGCGGCGAGCTCGTCTTCGCACTCTGGGAGCCGCCGCTCACCGAGCTGCACGGCGAGAAGGGCGCGCCCGTACGCCGCACCGCCACCGCAGAGACCGCCGACCTCCTGACCGACCTGACCGTGCAGGGAGTCCGCACCGTCGCCTTCGTACGCTCCCGGCGTGGCGCCGAGCTCATCTCCGTCATCGCCAAGGAACGTCTGGCGGAGGTGGACCGCTCACTGCCCCCGCGTGTCGCCGCCTACCGGGGCGGCTACCTCCCCGAGGAGCGGCGCGCCCTTGAGCGGGCCCTGCACTCCGGGGAGCTCCTCGGCCTGGCCGCCACCACCGCCCTGGAACTCGGCGTCGACGTATCCGGCCTCGACGCCGTCGTGATCGCCGGCTACCCCGGCACACGCGCCTCCCTGTGGCAGCAGGCGGGCCGCGCGGGCCGCTCCGGCCAGGGCGCCCTGGCCGTCCTCGTCGCCCGCGACGACCCCCTGGACACCTTCCTCGTCCACCACCCCGAGGCGCTGTTCCAGCAGCCCGTGGAGTCCACGGTCCTCGACCCCGACAATCCGTACGTCCTCGCCCCCCATCTGTGCGCTGCCGCGGCCGAGCTCCCGCTCACGGACGCCGACCTGGATCTCTTCGGCCCGGCGACCGCCGAGCTCATGCCCCAGCTGGAGGCTGCCAAGCTGCTGCGCCGCCGGGCGTCGGGCTGGCACTGGACCCGCCGCGAGCGGGCCGCCGACCTCACCGACATCCGGGGCGAGGGCGGCCGCCCCGTGCAGATCGTCGAGGCCGCCACCGGCCGGCTGCTGGGCACGGTCGACGAGTCGGCCGCCCACACCTCGGTGCACGACGGTGCCGTCCACCTCCACCAGGGCCGTACGTACCTGGTGAAGCACCTGGACCTGGAGGACTCGGCCGCCCTCGTCGAGGAGGCCAACCCGCCGTACTCCACCACCGCCCGCGACACCACCTCCATCTCCGTACTCGAAACCGACACCGAGATCCCATGGGGCGACGGACGCCTCTGCTACGGCTCCGTCGAGGTCACCAACCAGGTCGTCTCCTTCCTGCGCCGCAAGCTCATCACCGGTGAGGTGCTCGGCGAGACCAAACTCGATCTGCCGCCGCGCACCCTGCGCACCCGGGCCGTGTGGTGGACGGTCACCGAGGACCAGCTGGACGCCGCCCGGGTGGGCCCGGAGCAGCTGGGCGGGGCCCTGCACGCCGCTGAGCACGCCTCCATCGGGATGCTGCCGCTCTTCGCCACCTGCGACCGCTGGGACATCGGCGGCGTGTCCGTGCCGCTCCATCCGGACACGCTGCTGCCGACGGTCTTCGTGTACGACGGCCATCCGGGTGGCGCGGGCTTCGCCGAGCGGGCCTTCCACACCGCCCGTGAGTGGCTCGCGGCCACCCGTGAGGCGATCGCCTCCTGCGAGTGCGACGCGGGCTGCCCGTCCTGCATCCAGTCCCCCAAGTGCGGCAACGGCAACGACCCGCTGCACAAGCGCGGCGCGGTCCGCCTCCTCACGGAACTGCTCCGGGGAGCCCCGGCGGCCCCGCCCGGGCTCCGGGAAGCACCGGCGGCCCCGCCCGCGACCTGACCGTCGGCGCGTACGGCCCGAAGCGGGCCTGAGCCGTCACTTCGGCGATCTCGCCCCGCACGGCACACCGCAGCACTGCCGCGCCCTGCGCCCTGGCCACCTCGACCGCCTTGGCGCAGGCCGCGGCCGTGCCCCGCAGGGCGTGATCGGCCGCGGCAAGCACCGCCAAGTCGGCGGCGGAGCCGGCCCGGTGCCGGGCGACGACCGCCTGCCCCATGGCCAGGACGACGGCGAAGACGACACACAGCACGGTGGTGACCATGGCAGCCCAGACGGTCGCCGACCCGCGATCCCGGGTCATGGGCCCGCGATCCTGCGTCATCGGCCCGCGGTCCCGGGTCATGGGCCCGCGGTCCCGGGTCATCGGGTCGCCTCCGGAGTGGCCGGGCCCGCGGTGGCGGTTCGGCGCGTGGCTGCCTCACCGGCAGCCGGTTGCTCGGCGGAGGCGTCCCGCCGGGTCGCGTCCCGCCCCACCGTGTCCTCGGCGAGGGCCGCCGCCTCCGCGCTCAGCGTCAGGGCCAGCGTGCCCGGGCCGGGAGTGTACGCCTCGACCCGTACCCGCCACAGGTCCCCCGCCCGCCTCACCGTGACCCGCGCACCAGCCGGGGCCGCCGAGCGGGCGGCGGCCAGCGTGGCCGCCCGCGGTTCGGACCTGGCGGCCGCCCGGGCCCCGGCCCGGGCCCCGTCCACGCACTGGATCTGCGCGGAGGCCGCCATCAGCGCCCAGACCAGGGCCATGGCGAAGACCACCAGGGCGGGCACCGCGACGGCCGCCTCCGCCGTCACAGACCCCCGGTCGTGCGCCCTGCCGCGCACCTCGTCGCACATCTTGTCGCGCACCTCAGAACTGCGCATTGAGGGCTTTCCCGATCACCGATTGGAGCGCCCCCGAGACGGCCCCGCTCGTGACGACCTTGTACAGAACGGCCGCGAAGGCACACGCGGCGATCGTCCCCATCGCGTACTCGGACGTCGTCATCCCCGAGTCCCTGCGCATCCTGCGCGAAAGCCCGCGCAGCCATACCCGCATCGGATTCCACATATCAACCCCCAAGAGATCTCGTTCAGTTGCTCAGTTGCCGTTCAGCAGTCCGTCGGCCAGGCCGATCACCACCGGAGCCACCCCCACCGCCAGAAAGGCAGGCAGGAAGCACAGCCCCACAGGTGCGGTGATCAGGACTTGGGCCTTGCGGCCCCGGGCCGCGGCCGACCGCGCCCGGTCGGCCCGGAAGCGCTCGGCCAGCCGGGACACCGGCTCCGCGGCCGGCGCGCCCGTGGAGTCGGCGCGCTCCAGACAGCGGGCCAGCCCTGTCGCGCCCGGTATCTGCGCCAACCACCCCCAGGCGCGTGCCGGCTCACCCCCGAGCCGCAATTCGGCCGCCGCCCGCGCGAGCCGCTCGCCGACCTGCCCGCCCAGCGACTCCCCGACCGCCTCCGCCGCCTCCCGTGGCCCCGCCCCGGCCGAGATGCAGGCCGCCAGAAGGTCGGCGGCAAGCGGCAGTTGACGGCCGGCATCCCGGTCCACGGGACCCGGGTCCGGTTTGCGGTTCCGCTGCCAGCGCCGTACGCCATAAGCCCCGCCGAGCCCGACGGCACAGCCGATCACCCCGCCGACGAGGACATAGCCGGTGATCACCGCGCCCAGCGGGTAGGCCCATTGCCGCACCCATGTCCCGAACTCCGGTCGCCACCACTGCCGTTCGCGCTCCATCGCCAGCAGCGTCTCGATCCGCCTGCGCACCCTGCGCCCGTCCCGTCGCCCCGCGATCGTGAAGCCCAGGCAGGCCACCACGGCCAGCAGAAAGACCACTACCCCCAGCCTGTGGACGGCGTCCCCGGTCATGGCTCCTCGCCCCTCCGTACGATCCGCGCGGCCCAGCAGAGGCCCGCGGCCTCCAGTAGCCCGCCCACCGCCAGGCACACCAGGCCCGCAGGGGTGTGCAGCAGGACCCTCAGGGGATCGGCGCCCAGTGCCCAGCCCATCCCCAGGCCCACCAGCGGAAGCGCCGCCAGCAGGGCGATCGTCGACGACGCACCCGCCAACTGGGTGCGTAGGTCCGCCCGTTGGTCGCGCTCTGCCCGCAGCCCCGCCTCCAGCCGGTCAAGCCCCGCGGCCAGTCCGGCCCCGCTGTCCACGGCCACCCGCCAGCAGGCCGCGACTCCGGCGAGCCCGTCCGCGCCCGGCTCGCGCGCCGCTTCCCGCAGCGCCTGGGGCACGTCGCCCCCGAACCGCGCCGCGGCCAGCACTGCGGCCTCCGTGCCGCCCAGCGCCCCCGTGGATCTTGCGGCGAACAGCAGCGCCTGCCCCGGCTGCAGCCCTGCCCGCAGTTCCCCTGCGACGGCACCGCACAAGATGATCACCCCCTCGGCTCGCCGCTCCTGCTCGCGCCCCCGCTCCCGGGCCCGCAGCCGTCGCCTCACCAGCGGCACCGCTGCCGCCCCCGCGATCAGCGGCAGCACCGACTCCCCCAGCACGGAGAGGAGTAGCGCCACCGGCAGGCACAGCCACTCCCGCCGCAGCCTGACCCATGGCAGCACCCGCTCCCACGACCGCCTCGGAGAGACCTCCACCGCACCGCCGCCAGCAAGCAGCAGCCGCGCGCGCTTGATCCCCTGGTCCCGCCCGACCGTCAGCCACGCCGCCGCACCCGCGCACACCGCGGCCGCGTACACCGGCTCACCGGCCATCACCGCGCACCCCCGATCAGCGGCCGCAGCCGCTCCCAGCCCTGCTCGTACGCAAAGGCGTCCGCGCCCCACCGCAGCGCAGGCACGGTCACCACCAGCCCTGCCGCGTCCCGCTCCAGCACATGCACCTCGGCGATACGCCGCCGCCCACCCCGGTCCCGCACGAGATGGATCACCACCGAGAGGGCCGCTGCCAACTGGCTGTGCAGCGCCGCCCGGTCGAGCCCCGCCGCCGTCCCGAGCGCCTCCAGCCGCGCGGGCACATCCGCTGCCGCGTTGGCGTGGACGGTCCCGCAACCGCCCTCGTGCCCGGTGTTGAGCGCGGCCAGCAACTCGGTCACCTCCGCTCCACGCACCTCCCCGACGACCAGCCGGTCAGGCCGCATCCGCAGCGCCTGGCGCACCAGGTCCCGCAGCGTCACCCGGCCGGCGCCTTCCTGGTTCGCCGCGCGCGACTCCAGCCGCACCACATGCGGATGCTCGGGTCTGAGCTCCGCCGAGTCCTCGGCCAGGACGATCCGCTCCCGCTCCCCCACGAGCCCCAACAGACTGGACAGCAAGGTCGTCTTCCCCGAGCCCGTGCCGCCGCTGATGAGGAACGACAGCCGGGCGTCAATCAGCGCCCGCAGCACCCGGTCCCCGCTCGGTGGCACCGTCCCCGCAGCGACGAGCTCCCCCACCGAGAACGCCCTGGGCCGCACCACCCGCAGCGACAGACACGTCGAGCCGACCGCCACCGGCGGGATCACAGCATGCATCCGCGTCCCGTCCGGCAGCCGGGCATCCACCCAGGGCCGGGCGTCGTCCAGCCGCCGCTCCGCCACCGCGGCGAGCCGCTGTGCCAGCCTGCGCACCGACGCCGCGTCCGCGAAGGTGACCCCGGTGAGCTCGAGACCGCGCCCTCGGTCCACCCACACCCGCTCGGGCGCGGACACCAGGACGTCGGTCACGGACGGATCGGCCAGCAGCGGCTCCAGCGGTCCCGTCCCCACCAGTTCGCACCGCAACTTCTCGGTGCCGCCGAGCACTTCGGCGTCCCCGAGCAGCCGCCCTTGCGCCCGCAGCGCTGCCGCCACCCGGGCCGGCGTGGGCTCGGCCCCGCTCTCCGCGAGCCTTTCTCGTACCGCGTCCAGCAGTCCGGTGCTCATGAGACACCGCCCCCGGTCAGCGCCCGCTCCCAGAAGGCCATGCAGAACCTGGCCAACGGCCCGCGCGCACGGCCCGGCGGAGCACCCCCGTCCTGCGCGGCCAACAGTCCGGCCTCCACGGGCAGTTCGCCCGCCAGCGGCAGCCCCAGAGCGTCCGCGACCCATTGCTCGTCCAGGCCCTCCGCAAACGGCCCACGCACCACCACGCGCAGGTCCTGGAGCACCATGCCCACCGTCGACGCCACCCTGTTCGCCGCGGCGACCGCCCGCAGCTCGCCCGGCACCACCAGCAGCCCGAGATCGAGCTGGGCCAGCGCCTCCGCCACGCCCTCGTCGACCCGGCGCGGCAGATCCACGACCACCACCCCGCCGCGCCTGCGTGCCGCGGCCAGAACCGAACGCATCGCCTCAGGCGGGATCACCACCGAGTCCCCGCGGTCCCAGCTGAGCACCCGCAGCGCATGCAGCTCGGGCAACGACTCCTCCAGCGCCCCGCCGGCGACCCGCCCCTTGGAAGCGGCGAAATCCGGCCAACGTCTGCCTTCCACTTGCTCTCCGCCGAGCAACACGTCCAGCCCGCCGCCGAGTGGGTCCCCGTCGACCAGCATGGTGCGCCGGCCGGCCCGGGCCGCGCAGACCGCCAGCGCGCAGGCCAGCGTCGATGCCCCGGCTCCGCCCCTGCCGCCGATCACACCGACGGTCAGCGCCTGGCGTCCGACACCCTCGACCACGTCGGCGATCCGGTCGACGAGCCAGCCTTCCGCATCGGGCAGCCGCAGCACGCAGTCGGCCCCGATTTCCACAGCCCGCCGCCAGACGTCCGGGTCGTCCTGGTCCCGCCCCACGAGCAGCACACCCCGCCTGCGCGTGGCCCCGCGGCAGCGCGCGGCCGCGTCGTCGCCGACGAGCACCAGCGGCGCGCCCTCCCAGCTTCCGCTTCGCTCCGGCACCGAGTGATGGACCTCCGGTTCGGCTCCCGCCGCGGCGCACAGCCGCAGCAGATCGTCGAGCAGTTCCATATCCTCAGTGACGATCAGAGGCCCGTCCCGCCGCCCTTCGACGACCGGCGGCCGCTGAGATGTGATGGATCCAGCCACGATCTCCACCCCCTACTTACTTCGATCTCGCTTCGTTCCGAGATCTGCGATTCCTGCGGTCCGCGAACTACGCGGGTGGAATCACCGTGCAGCGCACCGGAAAATCGTGTGGATCTTGCTGAAAAACTGTGGACAACTAGCCACTTGTGAATATCCCCGTCGCCCATACCGGTGACTCCCGGGAGCAGCCCTTCCGCTACGCACAGTGACGGTGCAGAGTGATGGAAGGCCGACGTCGGCACGGCTCACACGAGAGGAGAACGATCACAGTGGATCGCGGCAGATGGACGAAAACGCGTCCGGACATGCGACGACCCCCGCCGGGGGGGAGAGCGGGGGTCGTCTCTCCGGCCGACTCGGGGGGGGAGGAGCCGGACCGGGTTAGCACGGTCGCGAACGATCCGTGACTTCCATGGTGTACCCGAGAGCCTTCTCAGGCAAACCCACGCGCCCGAGCGTACGCCGAATGGCGGGCACCTATGCTCAGGCTCGTGGAAAACCACTCCTTGCCGCGCACAGCCGCCTTCTTTGATCTGGACAAGACGGTCATTGCGAAGTCTTCGACGCTGACCTTCAGCAAGTCCTTCTACCAAGGCGGGCTGATCAACCGGCGCGCCGTACTGCGCACCGCCTATGCCCAGTTCGTTTTTCTCGCCGGGGGCGCCGACCACGACCAGATGGAGCGGATGCGCGAGTACCTCTCCGCGCTCTGCAAGGGCTGGAACGTCCAGCAGGTCAAGGAGATCGTCGCCGAGACTCTTCACGACCTGATCGACCCGATCATCTACGACGAGGCCGCCTCCCTCATCGAGGAGCACCACACCGCGGGCCGCGACGTCGTCATCGTCTCCACCTCCGGCGCGGAGGTGGTCGAGCCGATCGGCGAGCTCCTCGGCGCTGACCGGGTGGTGGCCACCCGCATGGTGGTCGGCGACGACGGCTGCTTCACGGGGGAGGTGGAGTACTACGCGTACGGACCGACCAAGGCGGAGGCGATCAAGGAGCTCGCCGCCTCCGAGGGGTACGACCTGGCGCGTTGCTACGCGTACAGCGACTCGGCCACGGACGTCCCGATGCTCGCGTCCGTCGGCCATCCGTATGCCGTGAATCCGGATCGTGCGCTACGCCGGGAGGCGGCGTCGCGGGATTGGCCGATTCTCGTCTTCAATCGGCCGGTCCGGCTCAAGCAGCGGCTACCCGCGTTCTCCATGCCGACGCGCCCGGCCCTTGTTGCCGTGGCCGCGGTGGGTGCGGCGGCCGCCACCGCCGGACTGGTCTGGTACGCGAGCCGGCGGCGCAGCGCGGCCGCCCAAATCGCTACCGCAACCGCGTGAAACAAATTCGCCCGTATTTGAACCTAAAAGTAAAGAACTGCAGCTAGGGCTTCCACTTGCCCTCCCGCAGGAGTACAAATGAGTCAACGGCCCGCGAGACCAAGGACATCCGAGAGGATCACCTTTAACGCATGAAGGCCCCACGGACCGAGCATGAAAACCGAGCACCCACGCGACGTCGACCCGTCGATTACGGGCCAGCCGCACCAGGTGACGGGCAGAAGTTCCCGACCTGATGGGCAACATTCGAGGACGCATGGTAACTCGGTGGACGTGCCAGCGGCGGTACCAATTCTGGTACCGCCGCAACCCTGTTCAGGGGCTTCTCCGGGGTTAGTTCAAGCGGTAGTTCATGCGGGGAGATTCAGGCAGCCCCGCGCTGCAGCGCCTCGCACACCGCCGTCGACTCCCTGACTCCCAGTTCCACCGCGCGCCCGCAGTGCGCGATCCAGGCGGCCATGCCCTCCGGCGTCCCCGTCAGATACCCCTCGAGGGCCGCGACGTACGCGGCCCGGCCCTGCTCCGCGTGCCCGACCTCTGCCGGGCAGATCGACTTCGGGTCCAGCCCGCTGCCGATCAGCACAATGCGCTCGGCCGCGCGGGCGACGAGACCGTTGTACGAGCCGAAGGGGCGCAGCGCCAGCAGCTCGCCGTGGACCACGGCCGCGGTCACCAGGGCCGGTGCGGAGCTGCCCGCGATGATCAGTTCGGCCAGGCCGTCCAGCCGGCCGGTCACTTCACTCGCGTCCGGCAGCGGCGCCTCGATCAGCGGCTCGTCGACCGTCTCACCCGCGAGACGTGGCCGGCCCACCGTGTCGTCGTCGCCCGCGCCGCTCGCCGCGACCAGATGCAGCCGGGCCAGGACCCGAAGCGGCGACTGCCGCCAGATGGAAAGGAGTTGACCGGCTTCAGCGGTCAGCCGCAGCGCGGCCCCGACCGTGCGCGCCTCGGGCTCGACGCCGAAGTCGGTGCGCCTGCGGACCTCTTCCAGCGCCCAGTCCGCCCCGGACAGCGCGGCGGAACCACGCGCTCCGCGCAGCGCCGCCTCCGAGGTGACCTCGTTGCTGCGACGCCGCATGACCCGATGGCCGTAGACGCGGTCGACGGCCTTGCGTACGGAGTCCACGGAGTCGGCGACGCCCGGCAGGGAGCCGAGTGTGGCGAGGGGGTCGACCGACGAGGCATTCGTACTCATAGGTAGCGAGGCTACGCGTCCCCTGCCGCACGTCCCACCTTGGAGTGGTCTTCCTCACTCAGCTTGATTGCGCCACGCGAACGACCCACTACCCTTCGTGAACATGAAGATCGCTTTCGTAGGGAAGGGCGGCAGCGGGAAGACGACGCTGTCCTCGCTCTTCATCCGCCACCTGGCCGCCAATGAAGCCCCCGTCGTCGCGGTGGACGCCGACATCAACCAGCATTTGGGGGCCGCGCTCGGTCTCGACGAGGCGGAGGCCGCCGCGCTGCCCGCGATGGGCGCGCATCTGCCGCTGATCAAGGACTATCTGCGGGGAACGAACCCCCGGATCGCCTCCGCCGAAACGATGATCAAGACCACGCCCCCCGGCACAGGTTCGCGCCTGCTGCGTGTGTGTGAGGACAACCCGGTCTACGAGGCCTGCGCCCGCACCGTCCGGCTGGACGACGGGGACATCCGGCTGATGGCGACCGGTCCCTTCACCGAGTCGGATCTCGGGGTGTCCTGCTACCACTCCAAGGTCGGCGCGGTGGAGCTCTGCCTCAACCACCTGGTCGACGGCCCCGAGGAGTATGTGGTCGTCGATATGACGGCCGGGTCGGACTCCTTCGCGTCCGGGATGTTCACCCGCTTCGACATGACCTTCCTGGTGGCTGAGCCGACCCGCAAGGGCGTGTCCGTCTACCGCCAGTACAAGGAGTACGCCAGGGACTTCGGCATTGCGCTGAAGGTCATCGGCAACAAGGTGCAGGGCCAGGACGACGTGGACTTCCTGCGCGAGGAGGTGCGGGACGACCTGCTCGTCACCGTCGGGCACTCCGAATGGGTGCGGGGGATGGAGAAGGGCCGGCCGGCGCGCTTCGAGCTCCTGGAAGCCGAGAACCGGATGTCGCTGCAGACCCTGCAGAACGCCGCGGAGGACTCGTACGCCCACCGCGACTGGGAGCGCTACACACGCCAGATGGTGCGCTTCCACCTGAAGAACGCGGAGAGTTGGGGCAACGCGAAGACGGGCGCCGACCTTGCCGCGCAGGTCGACCCCGCCTTCGTGCTGGGCGAGCATTCGGCAGTGCCGCAGCCCAGCTGAGGAAACGGCTCGGGAAGCGGATGTCGGTCGTCAGTCCTGCCGGGCCTGCTTGACCGCAGGTGAGACTGCCGAGTTCGCCGGCTGGGCGGCGAGGAACGTCGCCCAGCCGCCCTTCGGGGCCTCGCCGACTCCGAGCGTGCGCATCTTCTCCAGGACCTGCGGGTCCTGGACGTCCAGCCAGTCGGCGAGTTGGCGGAAGGACACGCACTTCACGTCGCGCTTCACACAGACCGTGGCGATCGTCTCCTCGATGGCCCGCATGTACGTGCCGCCGTTCCAGGATTCGAAGTGGTTGCCGATGATCAGCGGGGCCCGGTTGCCCTGGTACGCGCGGTCGAAGGCCTGCACCAGGCCGTCGCGCATCTGGTCGCCCCAGTACTGGTACTGGGAGGGGTCACCCTTGGACGTGCCCGACTGGTTGACCATGAAGTTGTAGTCCATGGCGAGCGTCTCGAAGGCGCGGCCGGGCACCGGCACCATCTGCAGTGACAGGTCCCACAGGCCCAGTTCCTTCTTGGGCCAGACCTGGTCGTTGATACCGCTGGTGTCGTATCGGAAGCCCAGTTCGCTCGCGGCGCGCACAAAGTTCGGGCGGCCCTCCAGGCAGGGGGTGCGGGCGCCGATGAGTTCCTTCTCGTAGTCGAAGGGCAGCGGCTGTTCGGTCTGCAGGTCCGCGTTCGTCTTCCAGTTCTTCACAAAGGACTTGGCCTGGCTGATCTCGCTCTTCCACTCGGGGACGGACCAGTTGCCGACCCCGCCGTCCTCGCCGCAGAAGTGGCCGTTGAAGTGGGTGCCCACCTCGCTGCCCTCCTGCCAGGCGCCGCGGAGCTCACGCACGGTGTCCTTGATGCCCTGGGTGTCATTGAAGCCGATGTCGGAGCGCCCGGGAGAGTGCTGGGGCGGGTCGTAGAGGCTCGCCTTCTCCTCGGGGAGCAGATAGACCCCGCTGAGGAAGTAGGTCATCGTCGCGTCGTACTTCTTGGCGACCTTGCGGAAGTGGGAGAAGAGCTTCTGGCTGTCCTCGCCCGCCCCGTCCCAGGAGAAGACCACGAACTGCGGGGGCTGCTGACCGGGCTTCAGGCGCTCCGGCTTGAGCAGCCCCGGCTGGACTCCGGTGAACGCGGTGGATCCGTCGCCGATGAGACGTACCGCGCTCTCGGGACCCGCGGCGCCCTTGTTCGATCCGGGGGCGCCCTCCTCTGCCGCGCCATGACCGTCCGATCCGGAGCAGCCGGCGAGTCCTGCGATCAGCGCCATGGCGACTGCGCCGACGGCGATCCTCCTCGTGGCGGCCTCCATCAGCCCACCCTCTTTCTATGCATATATGCCTGTACGACGCATTACCTACGGCGCCGACAAGCTCGCATCGAGATGGTGAGGGGGGAGGTGCGACGAGCCGCATTCAAATCACTAATCACCAGTACGGGTGAAAGAGCGCCCCATTTGCCCCAGTAATCCCGCCCCAGTCTTTACTCTGCATTACTATCCATTTACCGAGAGTTGAGAATCCCGCCGCTGCACGCCGTGACCCACGGCCGCGTCCCCCACATTCCGCGACCGCGCTGCCCCGGAGGAGACGGGAACCATGTCTGCCTGCGTCCCCACCCGCACCGACGACCCATCTCGCAAGACCCGCAAATCCCGAAAGTTCCGGAAGAACGACAAGTCCCGGAAGAACGGCAAACCCCAAAAGAACCGCAAGCCCGGCGCACCGCAGAAGGACGCCGCCGGCACGTCACGCGAGGTCCGCCCGTCCCGCACGTTTCTCCCCTCGCGCTTCCAGCGCCCGCACAGCCCGCCACCGCCCGGCGGCGGCCGCCGTCGCTTCCGCATCGCGGGCTCCGACCTGTCCGCCTCGATCTCCGTCTTCCTGATCGCGCTGCCGCTCTCCCTCGGCATCGCACTCGCCACCGGCGCACCGCTCCAGGCCGGGCTGGTGGCCGCCGCTGTCGGCGGCATCGTCGCCGGGCGGCTCGGCGGGTCACCGCTGCAGGTCAGCGGTCCCGCGGCCGGGCTCACCGTCGTCACCGCCGATCTGATCCAGCAGTACGGCTGGCGCACCACCTGCGCCATCACCGTCCTCGCCGGACTCGCCCAGCTCGGGCTGGCCGCCCTGCGGGTGGCCCGCTCGGCTCTCGCCGTCAGCCCGGCGATCGTGCACGGCATGCTGGCCGGCATCGGCGTCACGATCGCCCTCGCACAACTCCATATCGTGCTCGGCGGCACCCCGCAGAGCTCCGCCGTCGACAACGTCCGTGCTCTGCCCCTCCAGTTGGCCGAGCTCCACCCGGCCGCGCTCTCGGCCAGCATCCTGACCATTGCCGTACTGCTGATGTGGCCACGGATTCCCGGGCGCGCGGGTCAGCTCGTACGGAAGATCCCGGCCGCCCTCGCCGCGGTGGCGGGTGCGACCACCTTCGCGGCGGTCGCCGGGCTGAGCCTGCCGCGCGTCGACCTGCCGTCCTGGAGCAACCACGCCCTCCCCCAGTTGCCGGAAGGGCCGATGCTCGGCGTCCTCGCCGCCGTCCTCACCATCACCCTGGTCGGCAGCGTGGAGTCACTCCTGTCGGCGGTCGCCGTCGACAAGCTGGTGGCTGCCCGCAAGGAGCCGGACGTTCGCATTCCGCGCGCCCGGCTCGACCGGGAGCTGGCCGGGCAAGGGGCGGCGAATGTCGTCTCCGGCGCGCTCGGCGGGCTGCCCATTACCGGGGTCGCCGTCCGCAGCGCCGCCAATGTGTCCGCGGGCGGGGTGAGCCGTAACGCCACGATGCTGCACGGGCTGTGGATCGCGGTCGCCGCACTGCTGCTGGTACCCGTGCTCGATCTGATCCCGCTGGCTGCCCTGGCCGCGCTGGTGATGGTCGTGGGCATCCAGATGGTCAGCATCACGCACATTCGCAGCGTGAAGCGGAACCGGGAGATGTTGGTGTACGCGGTGACGCTGGCCGCCGTCGTCGTCACCGGCGTACTGGAAGGCGTGGTGATCGGGATCGCGGTGGCGGTCACGGTCGCGCTGCACCGGCTCACCAGGACGCGGATCACCGCGGACGAGCAGGAGGGGATCCACCGGGTACGGGTGCGCGGCCAGTTGACCTTCCTTGCCGTGCCGCGGCTGAGCCGGACGCTGGGGCAGGTGCCTCATGGAGTCGACTGTGTCGTGGAGTTGGACGGGTCCTTCATGGACCACGCCGCGTACGAGGCGCTGCACGACTGGCAGACCTCGCATGTCGCGCAGGGCGGGACGGTGGAGTTCACCGGCCGGTCCGGGGGCCGGATAAGCGAGCCCGCTACGGACACACACTGCTCCTGCCGCCCCTGGACTCCCTGGCGCAACCACCACTGCGACGCCAGCCCCCGGAACGCCGCCACGCATCAACTGGCCAGCGGGCTCAGCACCTTCCAGCGCAATACGGCCCCGCTGGTGCGCGACGAGCTGGCCCGGCTGGCGCGGGAGGGACAGCGGCCCTCCCAGCTCTTCCTCACCTGCGCCGACTCCCGCCTGGTCACCAGCATGATCACGGCCAGCGGTCCGGGCGATCTGTTCACCGTGCGGAACGTAGGAAATCTTGTGCCGCCGCCCGGCGCGGAGAGCAGCGACGACTCCGTGGCGGCCGCGATCGAGTACGCCGTCGATGTGCTCAAGGTGGACTCGATCACCATCTGCGGACACTCCGGCTGCGGCGCGATGCAGGCCCTGCTGAGCACTCCGCCCGGAGGCGCCCAGACTCCGCTGTGGCGGTGGCTGCGGCACGGGGTGCCGAGCCTGGAGCGGATGCGGAGCCGGCACCGTTCCTGGGCCAGGATCTCCGGCCGGATGCCCAGCGACGCGGTGGAGCAGCTGTGCCTGACCAATGTGGTGCAGCAGCTGGAGCATCTGCGCGCCCATGAGGCGGTGGCGAGGCGGCTCGCCGAGGGCACGCTGGCGCTGCACGGCATGTACTTCCATGTCGGCGAGGCCCAGGCGTATCTGCTCGCGAGCAGCGACGAGCACGAGATCGACGAGGTCTTCGACCGGGTCGCTCCCGCACCTTCGGCGCTGGAGAAGTCGCAAGCCTGAACCGCTCACCGGTCCTGTCCGTGAGAACGTATGGCCCCTCTTTCCCACCGCCCGGGGAGGAGGGGCCACTCATAGCTTCACCCCTGGATTCGCCCCTGGATTCACCCATAGGTCTAAACCAATTTCCGGAAGGCTCTTGTCACCCGGCCATCTGGCTGATGAGCTATGGCCTGGGACACATAGGCACATAGGACGCCCTGGGAAAGGGAGATGTCGTGAGCAACGAAAGCCTGGCCAACCTGCTCAAGGAAGAGCGGCGGTTCGCGCCGCCGGCCGAGCTGGCCGCGAACGCCAACGTGACGGCGGAGGCGTACGAGCAGGCCGAGGTAGACAGGCTTGGCTTCTGGGCCGAGCAGGCAAGGCGGCTCACCTGGGCCACCGAGCCGACCGAGACCCTCGACTGGACCAACCCGCCCTTCGCGAAGTGGTTCGCGGACGGCAAGCTGAACGTCGCGTACAACTGCGTGGACCGCCATGTCGAAGCGGGCAACGGCGACCGCGTCGCCATCCACTTCGAGGGCGAGCCGGGCGACGGCCGCACCATCACCTACGCCGAGCTCAAGGACGAGGTCTCCCGGGCGGCCAACGCCCTGACCGAGCTGGGAGTTGTGAAGGGCGACCGGGTCGCCGTCTACCTTCCGATGATCCCCGAGGCCGTCGTGGCGATGCTGGCCTGCGCCCGTATCGGCGCCGCGCACTCGGTGGTCTTCGGCGGCTTCTCCGCCGACGCGCTCGCCACCCGTATCGAGGACGCCGACGCCGAGGTCGTCATCACCGCCGACGGCGGCTACCGGCGCGGCAAGCCCGCCGCGCTCAAGCCCGCCGTGGACGACGCCATCGACCGCGTGGACCGCGTCCGGCATGTGCTGGTCGTACGCCGCACCGGCCAGGACGTGGCGTGGACCGAGGGCCGCGATGTCTGGTGGCACGACATCGTCACCCGCCAGTCCGCCGAGCACACCCCGGAGCCCTTCGAGGCGGAGCACCCGCTGTTCATCCTCTACACCTCCGGCACCACGGGTAAGCCGAAGGGCATCCTGCACACCTCCGGCGGCTATCTCACCCAGGTGGCCTACACCCAACACGCCGTCTTCGACCTCAAGCCGGAGTCGGACGTCTACTGGTGCACGGCCGACATCGGCTGGGTGACCGGCCACTCGTACATCGTGTACGGGCCGCTTGCCAACGGCGCGACGCAGGTGATGTACGAGGGCACGCCCGACACCCCGCACCAGGGCCGCTTCTGGGAGATCGTGCAGAAGTACGGCGTCACGATCCTCTACACGGCGCCGACCGCGATCCGTACGTTCATGAAGTGGGGAGACGACATCCCCGCCAAGTTCGATCTGAGCAGCCTGCGCGTCCTGGGGTCGGTCGGTGAGCCGATCAACCCGGAGGCCTGGATCTGGTACCGGGAGCACATCGGCGCCGGCAAGACGCCGATCGTGGACACCTGGTGGCAGACCGAGACCGGCGCGATGATGATCTCGCCGCTGCCGGGCGTCACCGAGACCAAGCCCGGCTCGGCGCAGCGCGCGCTGCCCGGTATCTCGGCCACCGTCGTCGACGACGAGGCGAACGAGGTTCCGAACGGGGGCGGCGGCTATCTGGTCCTCACCGAGCCGTGGCCGTCGATGCTGCGCACCATCTGGGGCGACGACCAGCGCTTCCTCGACACGTACTGGTCGCGCTTCGAGGGCAAGTACTTCGCGGGCGACGGCGCCAAGAAGGACGACGACGGCGACATCTGGCTGCTCGGCCGGGTCGACGACGTGATGCTGGTGTCCGGCCACAACATCTCGACGACCGAGGTGGAGTCGGCACTGGTCTCGCACCCGAAGGTCGCCGAGGCGGCCGTCGTGGGCGCGACGGACGAGACGACCGGCCAGGCAATTGTGGCCTTCGTGATCCTGCGCGGTACGGCGAGCGAGGACGAGAACCTCGTGAACGACCTGCGTAATCACGTGGGCGCGACGCTCGGCCCGATCGCGAAGCCGAAGCGGATCCTGCCGGTGGCGGAGCTGCCCAAGACCCGTTCCGGCAAGATCATGCGCCGACTGCTGCGCGATGTGGCGGAGAACCGCCAGCTGGGCGATGTCACCACGCTCACCGACTCGTCCGTGATGGACCTGATCCAGTCGAGGCTGCCCAGCGCCGCCAGCGAGGACTGACCAGGGAAGCTCCACCGAGAACAGCACTGAAGGGCACCCGGCGAAGGCGCGCCGGGTGCCCTTTATGCACTTAAAGTGACACTCACCGGATACGCCCTTGCGCGCTTGGGTAAGCTAATGAATGCGTCAACGACGCGACAAGAAAACCTAGGTGCGCCGGGAAGTCTGGTCGGCATGTGCTCTGTCCTGCCTACCCGACCGGAGGTCCCCCGACGTGGCCGCGCCGACCCCCACCGACGTTAAGTTCCTCGGGCGTCTGTCCCTGCCCGAGCGGACGTTCGTGGCTGACGCGCTGCGTGCTGAGACCGTCGGCGGCGTACTCCTCCTCGCCGCCGCGATCGCCGCTCTGATCTGGGCGAACACCCCGCTGGGCGACAGCTACGAATCCGTACGCGACTTCCACATAGGCCCCTCCGCCCTCGGCCTGGACCTCTCGATCCAGCACTGGGCCGCGGACGGCCTGCTCGCCGTCTTCTTCTTCGTCGCCGGCATCGAGCTCAAGCGTGAGCTGGTGGCCGGCGAACTGCGCGACCCCAAAGCCGCCGCCCTCCCCGTGATCGCCGCGCTCTGCGGCATGGCGGTGCCCGCGCTCGTCTACGTCCTCGTCGCCACCACCGGCGGTGGATCCGCCGCCGGCTGGGCCGTCCCGACCGCCACCGACATCGCCTTCGCCCTCGCCGTCCTCGCCGTCATCGGCACCTCGCTTCCGTCCGCGCTGCGGGCGTTCCTGCTGACCCTCGCCGTCGTCGACGACCTGTTCGCGATCCTGATCATCGCGGTCTTCTTCACCAGCGACCTGAATTTCGCGGCGCTGGGCGGGGCCGTGATCGGCCTCGGCGTCTTCTGGCTGCTGCTGCGCAAGAGTGTCCGCGGCTGGTACGTGTACGTGCCGCTGGCCCTGGTCATCTGGGGGCTGATGTACAACAGCGGCGTGCACGCCACCATTGCCGGTGTCGCGATGGGCCTGATGCTGCGCTGCACCAAGCACAAGGGCGAGGAGCACTCCCCCGGGGAGCACATCGAGCACCTCGTACGGCCGCTGTCGGCGGGACTCGCCGTACCGCTGTTCGCGCTCTTCTCCGCGGGTGTCTCGGTCTCCGGCAACTCGCTCACCGACGTCTTCACCAAGCCCGAGACCCTCGGTGTCGTCCTCGGTCTGGTGGTCGGCAAGACCGTCGGGGTCTTCGGCGGCACCTGGCTCGCGGCGCGCTTCACCCGCGCGGAGCTCAATGACGATCTGGCCTGGCCGGACGTCTTCGCCGTCGCCTCGCTCGCCGGCATCGGCTTCACCGTCTCGCTGCTCATCGGCGAACTGGCCTTCTCCGGCGACCCGGTGCTGACCGACGAGGTCAAGGCCGCGGTCCTGATGGGCTCGTTGATCGCCGCCGTACTCGCCGGAATCCTGCTCAAGCTGCGCGACCGCAAGTACCGCGCGCTCACCGAGGAGGAGGAGCGCGACGACGACCAGGACGGCATCCCCGACATCTACGAGCAGGACAAACCCGAGTACCACCTGCGGATGGCCGCGATCTACGAGGAGAAGGCCGCGGAGCACCGGCGCATGGCCGAACTTGCGGGGGCGTCGCGCGACGGCGGCGACAGTCCGGCATGATCTGACGACGGATCCGTTGATGAGGAGAGGGAGTGAGCGATGAGCGACCCCGGCAACAGCGTGGCGAACGCTGTCGGCGCCGAACGCAGTCTCGGCCAGCTGGTCGCCTCGGCGACCGCCGAGATGTCCGCGCTCGTGCACGACGAGATCGCCCTGGCCAAGGCGGAGCTGCGGCAGGACGTCAAGCGCGGGGCGATCGGCGGATTGGCCATCACCATCGCGGGCGTGTTCGCGCTCTTCTCGCTGCCGGTGCTGAGCTTCGCGGCGGCGTACGGGATTCACAATCTGGGGCTCGGTCTGGCCTGGTCGTTCCTGATCGTGGGCGTGGCGTTCCTGCTGCTTGCGGGGCTGCTGGCGCTGCTCGCCGTCGCCAAGTTCAAGAAGGTCAAGCCGCCGGAGCGGTCCATCGCTTCGGCCAAGCAGACGGCGGCCGTACTGCAGGGCGTCAAGCCGCACCCCCGGCCGGCGCAGGACAAGGTCCCGGTCTGAGGCCCCCGGTCGCGGAGCCGGTGAGCACCGGCGCAGCGGGCCTCGGGGGCGGCCCGTCGCCCTGCTGGGGACGGGCTTGGTGACCGCGGGGTGCTCAGTTGTGGCACGCTCGTCTGCATGACGGCCCCTGATACCGGTACTGGAAGCCCTGTACGCATCGATGGTCCCTGGACACATCGCGACGTGGCTGCCAATGGTGCGCGCTTCCATATCGCCGAGATGGGCGATGGGCCGCTTGTGTTGCTGCTCCATGGCTTTCCGCAGTTCTGGTGGACGTGGCGGCATCAGCTGACCGCGCTCGCCGACGCCGGGTTCCGGGCGGTGGCGATGGATCTGCGGGGTGTGGGCGGCAGCGACCGTACGCCGCGGGGTTACGACCCCGCGAACCTCGCGCTCGACATCACCGGCGTGGTGCGCTCGCTGGGCGAGCCGGACGCGGCGCTGGTCGGGCACGACCTGGGCGGCTATCTGGCGTGGACCGCGGCGGTGATGCGGCCCAAGCTGGTGCGCCGGCTCGCGGTCTCCTCGATGCCGCATCCGCGCCGGTGGCGTTCGGCGATGCTCTCCGACTTCTCTCAGAGCCGTGCAGGGTCGTACATCTGGGGCTTCCAGCGGCCATGGCTGCCGGAGCGTCAGCTGCTTGCGGACGACGCGGCCTTGGTCGGCAAGCTGATCCAGGACTGGTCCGGGCCGCAGCTGCCGGACGAGGACGCGGTCGACGTCTACCGGCGGGCGATGTGCATCCCGTCGACGGCGCACTGCTCGATCGAGCCGTACCGGTGGATGGTGCGGTCGATAGCGCGGCCGGACGGGATCCAGTTCAACCGCCGGATGAAGCGGCCGGTGCGGGTTCCGACGCTGCATCTGCACGGCTCGCTGGACCCGGCGATGCGGACGCGCAGCGCGGCGGGGTCGGGCGAGTACGTGGAAGCGCCGTACCGCTGGCGGCTGTTCGACGGCCTCGGTCACTTCCCTCATGAGGAGGACCCCGTGGCGTTCTCCACCGAGCTCATCAGCTGGCTGAAGGACCCCGAGCCCGACCGGTAGTCGCTGCTACGGCCCGCCGCCACACGCCCCCGAGAACGCTTGTACGACCAGCAGCCAAATGCCCGGCGCATAGGCCAATTGGCCGCCCCTGACGCGATTACCGACCATGAGGCACGGGCAAACCTCGGGGTATGGGCTGGACGCACGACTACGGTGACGCAGCACGCAACCGCCGCTCGGCCATTGGGCCGATCACCCACGAGAGGGGTGGCCCTCAGAGCGAGGGCCATGAGCATCCGGGGCAAGGGATCGGCATTTCCCGCATCCTGAGGCGCCGGGCCCGCTGGGTCTCGGCGCGACTGCGGCATACCCGAAGCTGACGCCTGCCCCTCCCGCTACAGCGCGCATCCCTGACTGTCGACCTGCTGGTTGGCGGTCAGGCCGACTGCGATGTCGTCGCGGATCTCGTCGACCGTCAAGGCGTAGCCGGTGTCCGGGTCGTCCAGTGACCTGGCGAAGATGACGCCGTACACCCTGCCGTCGGGCGTGAGCAGCGGACCGCCGGAGTTGCCCTGACGGACCGTCGTGAAGAGCGAGTAGACGTCGCGCTGCACGGTGCCGCGGCGGTAGATGTCGGGTCCGTTGGCGTTGATCCGGCCGCGGACGCGGGCCGAGCGCACGTCGTACGAGCCGTTCTCCGGGAAGCCGGCGACGATCGCGCTGTTGCCGCTGCGCGCGTCGGAGTCGGCGAACTGGAGCGGCCGCGCCCTCAGGTCGGGTACGTCCAGTACGGCGATGTCGCGCTGCCAGTCGTAGAGCACGACCTTCGCGTCGTACAGCCTGCCCTCGCCGCCTATCTGCACGGTCGGCTCGTCCACGCCGCCGACGACGTGCGCGTTGGTCATGACCCGGCGGTCGGAGAAGACGAAGCCGGTGCCTTCGAGGACCTTGCCGCAGCTCTGCGCGGTGCCGACGACCTTGACGATGGACCGCTGGGCGCGGGCGGCCACCGGGCTGCCCGCGAGCGCCGGGTCCGGGGCCTGGACCTCGGTGATGGGCTCGTTGGCGAACGGGCTGAAGACCTGGGGGAAGCCGTTCTGCGCGAGGACGGAGGAGAAGTCCGTGAACCAGGTGTTCGCCTGACTTGGCATCACCCGGGAGACCCCGAGGAGCACCTTGGAGTTACGGACCTCCTTGCCGAGCGTGGGCAGCGAGGTCCCGGCGAGCGCGGAGCCGATCAGCCAGGCGACCAGCAGCATCGCGACGACGTTGACCAGCGCGCCGCCGGTGGCATCCAGGGCGCGGGCCGGCGACCAGGTGATGTGCCGGCGCAGTCTGTTGCCGAGGTGGGTGGTGAAGGCCTGGCCGACCGAGGCGCAGACGATCACCAGTACGACGGCGATGACCGCGGCAGTCGTGGACACCTCGGAATCGTTCGTCAGTTGACCCCAGATGACGGGCAGCAGATAGATCGCCACAAGTCCGCCGCCGAGGAAACCGATCACCGACAGGATGCCGACGACGAAGCCCTGGCGATAGCCGACGATCGCGAACCACACGGCAGCGACCAGCAACAGGATGTCCAGCACGTTCACCGTCATTAGCCTCGCAGATTCGTCGCCGGGTGCTCCGTCCGGCTGGGGGTCCTGGCCGCCCGCTGCCGAGCCGCCTTCGATGCCGCGCTCCTGGGGGCGCGGCACGGGGTCAGCCTGTCATGAGCGCCAGTCGAGCGGGACCTGCTTGGCGCGGTCCCATGGTCGTTCCCATCCTGCGAAGTGCACAATGCGGTCGATCACACCGGCGGTAAAACCCCAGACCAGAGCCCCCTCGACCATAAACGCCGGTCCTGTGTGGCCGCTTGGGTGCACGGCCGTCGCACGGTTGGCCGGGTCCGTGAGATCCACCACGGGCACGGTGAAGACCCGCGCGGTTTCCGCGGGATCGACCGCTCCGACCGGGCTCGGGGTGCGCCACCACCCCAGTACGGGCGTGACCACGAAACTGCTCACCGGGATGTAGAGCTTGGGCAGTACGCCGAAGATCTGGACGCCCGTCGGGTCGAGGCCGGTCTCTTCCTCGGCCTCGCGCAGCGCGGCGCGCAGCGGTCCGGTGGTGGCCGGGTCGCCGTCCTCGGGGTCGAGCGCGCCGCCGGGGAAGGAGGGCTGCCCGGGGTGCGAGCGGAGGCTGCCGGCACGCTCCATGAGCAGCAGCTCGGGACCCTTGGCGCCCTCGCCGAGCAGGATCAGGACGGCGGACTGCCGGCCGCCGCCGCTCTCGGGCGGCAGGAAGCGGCTGAGCTGCTGGGGCTCAACAGTGTCCGCGGCGCGCACGACGGGGTCGAGCCACGCGGGCAGGCCGTCGGTCGTGACGGCCACATCGCGGTCGTACGTTTCTTCTTCAGCGCGCATCATGGGCACCCCCTCATTCACAACGCCTCGGGGCGCTTGGATCGTTCCGTGAGTCGTACGAGGTGCGAGGTCACCCGGCCGCTCCCAGGGCCGGAGCCGGTTTGCCCGGGTAGTCCGGGGGCGGGTTCAGGCGCTGGCCCGGCTGGCCGCCCATCTCGTACTTCAGCAGCTTCTTCGCCTTCACAGGGTCAGTCTCGCCCTCTCCGTACGAAGGGCAGAGGTGCGCGATGGGGCAGGCGCCGCAGGCCGGTTTGCGGGCGTGGCAGATCCGGCGGCCGTGGAAGATCACCCGGTGCGAGAGCATCGTCCACTCACTCTTGGGGAAGATCGCGGCGATCTCGGCCTCGATCTTCACCGGGTCCTGCTGCTCGGTCAGCTTCCAGCGGCGCACGAGGCGCTGGAAGTGGGTGTCGACGGTGAGGCCGGGCACTCCGAACGCGTTGCCGAGGACCACGAACGCCGTCTTGCGGCCCACTCCGGGCAGCTTCACCAGGTCCTCGAGGCGCCCGGGGACCTTTCCGCCGAAATCGTCCCGGATGGCGGCCGCGAGTCCCATGATCGACTTGGTTTTGGCGCGAAAGAAGCCCGTCGGGCGGATGAGCTCCTCGACCTCTTCCGGATTCGCGGCGGCGAGGTCCTCGGGCGTGGGGTACTTCGCGAAGAGCGCGGGCGTGGTCTGGTTCACCCTCAAGTCCGTCGTCTGGGCGGACAGGACCGTAGCGACCAGAAGCTCGAAGGGATTTCGGAAGTCGAGCTCCGGATGGGCGTACGAATAGACCTCGGCCAGCTCCCTGTTGATCCGGCGGGCGCGGCGTACCATCGCCAGCCGCGATTCCGGTTTGGTGGCCTTTGTCGCTTCCTTAGGGCCGAGCGAGGCCTGTTCGCCCACAGCGGAATTCTGCTTTCCGGACACTCTCCCAGCCCCCTTGGCCTGCGCTCTCACCGGCGAATTGGACACCCGGTCAGCCTACGGGCCACCGCTGACATCCGTCCCGGTCCCTGATAATCAGGACCCAATCGGGCCCCTGCCGTACGAACAGGCGCTCCCGTGCGTCAAACTTGTTGTGACTGATCGCACCAATTTTTACTGCCGGGGGTCCGGGGGTTGTCCTCCGGACCAGCACAGCGCGGTCCGGCATCATGGGGGCCACGGTCCCCTGAGCAGGTCGACAAGGAGAGAACTCGTGGACGACGTTCTGCGGCGCGCCCCGCTCTTCGCGGCGCTCGATGACGAGCAGGCCGCGGAGCTCCGCGCCTCGATGAGTGAAGTGACGCTCGCCCGCGGCGATGCTCTCTTCCACGAGGGCGACCCCGGCGACCGCCTGTACGTGGTCACGGATGGCAAGGTCAAGCTCCACCGCACGTCCCCCGACGGCCGCGAGAACATGCTCGCCGTCCTCGGTCCGGGCGAGCTGATCGGCGAGCTGTCGCTCTTCGACCCGGGGCCGCGCACCGCCACCGCCAGCGCGCTGACCGAGGTCAAGCTCCTCGGCCTGGGCCACGGTGACCTCCAGCCCTGGCTGAACGTACGCCCCGAGGTGGCCACCGCGCTGCTGCGCGCGGTCGCCCGCCGGCTGCGCAAGACCAACGACCAGATGTCCGACCTGGTCTTCTCCGACGTGCCGGGCCGCGTGGCCCGCGCGCTCCTTGACCTGTCGCGCCGCTTCGGCGTGCAGTCGGAGGAGGGCATTCACGTCGTCCACGACCTCACCCAGGAAGAGCTGGCCCAGCTGGTCGGCGCCTCCCGGGAGACGGTGAACAAGGCGCTGGCCGACTTCGCGCAGCGCGGCTGGCTGCGGCTGGAGGCGCGGGCCGTGATCCTGCTGGACGTGGAGCGCCTCGCCAAGCGTTCACGCTGACTCGCGCTGACGCCCGCCGATTCACGCTGGGCATCTGACGTACGAACGCGAAAGGGCCGCCCCGGTCGACTCCGGGGCGGCCCTTTCGCGTTCGTACGGGCAGTTACGTCAGTTCTTGGTGCCGTCAGTTCTTGGTGCCGTCGACGATCAGCGGGTTTCCGCTGCCGCCGCCGCACGGCACCGCGTACACCGGGTGCTTCGCCGCGGCCTCCTTGAAGGCGTCGATGCACTGGTTGGTGAGCACCTTGTCGGTGAGCGACTCGTTCAGGATCTTGTTGGCCCGGGCGATGCCCTCGGCCTCGATCCTGCGGCGCTCGGCCTCCGCCTTCGCGGTGCGCGCCGCCTCCGTCGCCCGCTCCGTCGCCTGCTGCTGCTGGATCTTGCGGTCGATCTGGTCCTGCAGCCGGTCGGACGGCTTCACATTGCGCAGGTTGACGGTGGTGACGTCGATGCCGCGCGGGGCGAGCCGCTCCTTGATCAGGTCGCCGATCTCGGTGTTGATCTTCTCGCGGGCCGAGGTGTAGCCCTCTTCGCTGGTGTGGCGGGCGAAGACGTTGCGGATGATCTCGCGGCTGTCCGGGAAGACCAGCCGCTGCTGGATGGCGTCCTCGCTGCCGGCGAGCCGGTAGAGCTCGACGACCTTGGCCGGGGTCACCGCCCACTTCACGGTGAGCTCCACGTACATCACGCCGCCCTGCGAGGAGCGCACCTCGACCACGTCCTTGTCGGAGAGGTTGAGGTCCACCGGGCGGGTGGAGAACGTGGTGACGTTCGTGAACGGCGAGGTGAGGTTCACCCCGGGGTTCATGGGGGCGCCGACCTTGCCGAAGGTGACCGGGACGCCGACCTCGTAGGCGCTGACGATGTGCACACAGCTGAAGATCCCGGAGAACAGGCCGGCGATCAGCGCGCCGAGGGCGCCGAGCCTGAGGCCGCGGCGCTCACTGCCGCGGGCGGCGAAAAACATCACGGCCGCGGCTATGACGAGCACGATGAACAGGACAAACACGTGGTTCCCCCCAGGAACGGATGCCAGAAGTAAGCGGAGCGTAAAGCATGGGTCAAGGCATCCGACGCCTGGGGGCCCGGCGGCGGTTTCAGATCAGGCCGTGCTCGCGCAGATACTCCAGCTGCGCCCGCACCGACAGCTCGGCCGCCGGCCACAGCGACCTGTCCACGTCCGCGTACACATGGGCGACCACGTCCGCCGGTGTGACATGGCCGGCCTCGACCGCCGTCTCCACCTGGGCAAGCCGGTTCGCCCGGTGCGCCAGATAGAACTCGACCGCGCCTTGTGCGTCGTCGAGTACGGGCCCATGGCCCGGCAGCACCGTGCGCACCCCGTCGTCGACCGTCAGCGAGCGCAGCCTGCGCAGCGAGTCGAGGTAGTCGCCGAGCCGCCCGTCCGGGTGCGCGACCATCGTCGTACCCCGCCCCAGGATCGTGTCGCCGGTCAGCACGGCCCGGTCGGCGGGGAGATGGAAGCAGAGCGAGTCGGCGGTGTGGCCGGGGGTGGGGACCACGCGCATCTCCAGCCCACCGACACGGATCACATCGCCCGCCGCGAGCCCCTCGTCGCCGAGCCGCAGCGCCGGATCGAGGGCGCGGACGTGCGTACGCGTCAGCTCGGCGAAGCGCGCGGCGCCCTCGGCGTGGTCGGGGTGGCCGTGGGTGAGGAGGGTCAGGGCGACCCGCTTGCCCGCCTTCTCGGCGGTGGCGATGACTGCCTGGAGGTGTATGTCGTCGAGGGGCCCGGGGTCGATGACGACGGCGAGCTCGGAGTCCGGTTCGGAGACGATCCAGGTGTTGGTGCCGTCGAGGGTCATCACGGAGGCGTTGGGCGCGAGGACATTGACCGCGCGTGCGGTGGCGGGCCCGGAGAGCACGCCACCACGCGGCTGTCCGGGCAGGGCAGCGGCATCGGTCATCGCACACCTCCGGTGTGGCAGCGGGGCGCGGCGGCTTCCGTCATCGCTCGCCCTCCGCCGTGATGCCGCCCGTCGTGATGCCGCCCGTCGGCACGTGCTTGGTGAATTCGTCGTGGCCCGGCCAGCTCAGCACCAGCTCCCCGCCCTCCAGCCGCGCCTTCGCCAGTACGGGAGTGAGATCCTGCTCCCCCGCCGCCGCCAGCGCCTGGGCCGCCGTTCCGTACGGCTGCAGCGCCCGCAGCGTCGAGACCGTGGGGGGCATCATCAGCAGATCGCCCTTGTCATAGCCGGCCGTCGCGTCCGCCGGGCGGATCCAGACCGTGCGGTCCGCCTCCGTCGACGCGTTCCGCGTCCGCTGTCCCTCCGGCAGCGCGGCCACGAAGAACCACGTGTCGTAGCGCCGCGGCTCGAACTCCGGGGTGATCCAGCGCGCCCACGCGCCCAGCAGGTCCGAGCGCAGCACCAGGCCCCGCCGGTCCAGGAAGTCCGCGAATGAGAGGTCCCGGTCGACCAGCGCCTTGCGGTCGGCCTCCCAGTCGTCGCCCGTCGTGTCGCCGACGACCGTGTCGGGCGTCAGGCCCGCGAGCAGGACGCCCGCTTCCTCGTACGTCTCCCTGACCGCCGCGCACACAATGGCCTGGGCCTCGGCCCGACCGGTTCCCAGCCGGGCCGCCCAGTCGTCCAGCGAGGGGCCCGCCCACCGCACCAGATGGTCGTCGTCGCGCGGGTCGACGCCGCCGCCCGGATATGCGTACGCGCCTCCCGCGAAAGCCATGGAGACGCGTCGGCGCAGCATGTGGACGGCAGGGCCGTCCGGCGTGTCGCGCAGCAGCATCACGGTCGCGGCACGCTTCGGCGGCACGGCGGTGAGCTCACCGCTCGCGAGCGCACGAATCCGGTCCGGCCACTCCGGTGGGTACCACTGACCATTGGACATGGACGGATGCTATGCGCATCCGTCGGGATGTTCGAGGGGCGGCCAGGCACGCCACCCCTCGAGCCATCCGTCACGTACCGGCGTTGGAGTTGCCGCGCAGTTTCACATTCGCGGTGCTCGCGTTCTTGATCGCCGTCTCGATCTGAGCCATGGACGAGCCCGAGGTGAGACCCGGCACGGTCGCCGCGTTCACCGCGTACAGCGTGAAGGTGTACGGGTGTGTGGAGCCGCCCGGGCAGGGTCCGAAGAACTTCTGCGAGTTGGCCCCGCTGCCCATGGCCTTCTGTTTCGCGCCGTCCTGGCCCGGGACGTTGAAGCCCGACCCGAGACCCTCCGGCAGGGAGAGGTTCGCCGCCGGAATGTCCCAGATCGCCCAGTGCAGCTTGTTGCCGCCGCTCGCGACGTCGGCGAAGACGACCGCGTAGCTCCTAGCCCCGGAACTTCCCGCGCCCCAGGCCAGCGGCGGCGACGGATCCTGGCCCGCCGTGCCGTCGCCGGCGCAGGTGTACCTGGCCGGGATGGTGGCGTTGTCGTTGAAGGCGCTGCTGGTCAGCTTGAAGTCGCCGGGCTGCGGGTCGCCGCCCGAGTAGACGATGTCGATCAGGAGGATCCGGTCGTTGCCGTTCGTGCCGTCCTTGTCGGTCGACGTGGTGAGCCAGATGTCGCCGTCGTGGTCGACCTCGACCGTGCGCAGCCGGTCGTACGTCCCCTGGAAGTACGTCTTCTGCTCGACCAGGTTGCTGCTGGAGTCGATGCGCAGCCGGTAGACGCGCTCGCCCCTCGTCGTTGCGACGAAGACATGGTCGTTGATGATCGTCAGGCCGCTGGGTGAGGCCGAGGCGGTCGGCCAGGTCTTCTTGGGCGCGATGTAGCCGGAGCAGTCACCGGCAGTGCCCTCGCAGTTGGGCCAGCCGTAGTTGCCGCCCTTCTGGATGAGGTTGACCTCGTCCATGTTGCTGTTGCCGAACTCCGCCTGCCACAACCGGCCCTTGGAGTCGAAGTCGAGACCCTGCGGGTTGCGGTGACCGAGCGACCAGACAGCGTTGCCGAACGGGTTGTCCGACGGGATGGAGCCGTCCTGGTTGATGCGGAGGATCTTGCCGTTGAGGGAGTTCTTGTCCTGCGCCCGGCTGCTGCTCTGGGCGTCACCCATGGATGCGTACAGCTTGCCGTCGGGGCCGAAGCGCAGCCGTCCGCCGTTGTGGAAGCGGCTCTTCTCCATGCCGTCGAGCAGGACCGTGTAGCCGCTCAGGGCGTTGTTCTCCAGCTTCATCCGCGCGAGGCGGTTGCCGTCCGAGGATGTGTGCAGGAAGTACAGATAGTGGTCGGTGTTGAAGTTCGGACTGATCTCGATGCCCATCAGGCCGCCCTCGCCGCCCGTGGTCTGGGAGTTGGGCACCTTGCCGAGGAGGGTCTTCTGGCCCGCCTTGGTGAGCTTGTAGACGTTGAAGGTGTTCCGCTCGGTGTAGACGCCGGTGCCGTCGGGCAGGAAACCGAGTCCCCAGCCGACGTCCACGCCGCCGGCGAGGGTCGAGACACTGCCGGGGTCCGGGACACCGCCCGGCTGGCTGCCGCCGGTGGTGACGGTGATCTCCGGGCTGAAGGCGGACTTGTTGCCCTTCAGGTCGAAGGCCCTGACCTTGAACTTGTACGCGGTGTTGGCCTTCAGGCCCGCGATGGTCGTCGAGGTGGAGTCGGCGGTTCCGGCGGCCGCGCCGTCGCGGTGGATCTCGTAACCGGTGACCTTCACATTGTCCGTGGAGGCGTTCCAGGCGAGGTCGACACTCGTCGCGGTCTTGCCGGTGGAGCGCAGGTTGGCCGGTACGCTCGGCGGCTCGTTGTCCGGCGGGGCGGGCAGCGTGGCGATGGTGACGGCGTTGCTCGCGGCCGAGACATTGGCTGCCGCGTCACGGGCGAAGACGGTCCAGTCGTACGAGGTCTCCGGGCTGAGGTTCTCCACCGTGGCTGCGAGCGTGTTCCCGTCGACCTGCTTCATCAGCTGGCCGTGCTGGTAGATGTCGTAACCGGTGACCTTGACGTTGTCGGTGGACGCGTCCCAGGCCAGCGAAACGGTGGACGCCGTCGGCTCCTTGTCCTTGCGCAGGTTCCCGGGCGGCGTCGGCTTCTCGGTGTCGGCCGGGCCGCTCGCGGTGACCGTGAGCTTGTCCAGGTTGGGGCCGTCGCCCGCTGCCGTGGTGGCGCGGATCTTGTTGGCGCCCGCCTTGAGGGTCGCGTTGGCGGTGGCCGTCTTCCAGGTGGTCCAGGCGCCGGTGCCGGGGAAGGCGAGGTCGTCGGCGACCGAGGTGCCGTTCACGGTGATGTCCAGCGGACGGTTGGCGGTGGTGCCGTTGGCGTAGCGGAAGTCCAGCTTGGCGGGCGCGGCCTGCGCGGAGTCGACAGTGAACTCCACGTACGCGCCCGTCACAGCCTGGAAGTTGACGAAGCCGGTGCCGGAGTGGCCGGCGTGGTTGGACTCGACGGCGCCCTGGGAGATCGACCCGGACTCGGCCTCGTAGTCCGTGCCTGCCTGGCCGTCGGCGGGTGTGACGTCGACGAAGTCGAGGTTGGGGCCGCCCTCGGCGGCGGTGGCGGTGGCCCGGATGGTGTTGGCGCCGGCCTTGAGCGTGACCGTGGTGGTGACGGAGGACCAGGTGGTCCAGGCGCCGGTGGGCTGGAAGGCCAAGTTGTCGGCGGCGACGGCTCCGTTGACAGAGATGTCCAGCGGGCGGTTCCCGGTGGTGCCGTTGGCGAAGCCGAGAGCCAGGGTGGCGCTGCCCGCCGCCGGGGCGTTGACGGTGAACTCCACATAGCCACCGGCGACATTGGTGTAGTTGACGAAACCGGTGCCGGAGAAGCCGGTGTGGTTGGACTCGGCGGCACCCTGCGAGATGGTCGCCGCTTCGGCTTCGTAGCGGACGGGTGCGGCCTTGACGGCCCCTGCCTTTGCCGGGTCGGCGGGCTGGGCGTTGCTCAGGGTCGGTAAGGCCACGGTTAACGCTGCGGTGGCCGCGGCCGCGAGAACGCCGATCGCTCTGCGCGACCGACGGGGGATTGGTGCCACGGATCCCTCCCACTTTCGTTGGGGGACGAGGGAGATGGAGACGTACGGCGTTCAGATGGTTAGGAAACGTTCCTAACCATGGACAGATCACACCAGCCGACGCGTCCACGTCAAGAGTGATGCAGGGGATTGCCACAGACGAACAAGGCCCCGTGCCCGCCGGAGAATCGGCAGGCACGGGGCCATATGCAGGCTGACCGGCGGTTCAGTCCGGGTTCGACCCTGGGGTTCAGTCCTGGACGAGCTCCACCTGGATCTCGATCTCGATCGGAGAGTCCAGCGGCAGCACCGCGACGCCCACCGCACTGCGCGCATGCACACCCTTGTCGCCGAACACCGCGCCCAGCAGCTCGCTCGCGCCGTTGATCACGGCGGGCTGGCCGGTGAAGTCCGCGGCCGAGGCGACAAAGCCGACGACCTTCACAACCCGCGCAACCCGGTCCAGATCGCCGACGACCGACTTCACGGCGGCCAGCGCGTTCAGCGCACAGGTGCGGGCGAGCTCCTTGGCCTCCTCCGGGGTGACCTCACCGCCCACCTTGCCGGTGACCGGAAGCTTGCCCTCCACCATCGGGAGCTGGCCCGCGGTGTAGACGTACGCACCCGAGATCACAGCCGGCTGGTACGCGGCCAGCGGCGGCACGACCTCCGGCAGCGTCAGCCCGAGCTCGGCGAGCTTCGCGTCGACAACACCGCTCATGCCCCTACCCTTTCGATCGCTTCTCCGCCCACGCGGCGCAGAGGTGCAGGCATCGTGTTCGACTGCAGCCCGGCAGCCGCGCGCGCGTCGCTCACGGGGTCTTCTCCCGCTTCAAGTACGCCACGAGCTGCTCGGGGTTGTTCGGCCCGGGAACGACCTGGACGAGCTCCCAGCCGTCCTCGCCCCAGGTGTCCAGAATCTGCTTGGTCGCGTGCACGAGAAGGGGCACGGTCGCGTATTCCCACTTGGTCATGGATCCGACTGTAGCCGTACCGAAGGGCAGCCTCGTGACGCAGCCCGCAGGCAGCCTCGTGCGTAGGCGGCGGCCCGACTGGTTAGGCTCGAATACGTGAGCAGGTTCCAGGTCGTCAGCGGCAAGGGCGGTACCGGTAAAACGACGGTCGCCGCCGCCCTCGCGCTCGCCCTCGCGACCGAGGGAAAGCGCACTCTCCTCGTCGAGGTCGAGGGCAGACAGGGCATCGCGCAGCTCTTCGAGACGGAAGCGCTTCCGTACGAGGAGCGGAAAATCGCCGTCTCGTCGGGCGGCGGCGAGGTGTTCGCGCTGGCCATCGACGCCGAGCGCGCGCTCCTCGACTACCTCCAGATGTTCTACAAGCTCGGCAGCGCGGGCCGTGCCCTCAAGAAGCTCGGCGCGATCGACTTCGCGACGACCGTCGCGCCCGGTGTCCGGGACGTACTGCTGACCGGCAAGGCCTGCGAAGCCGTACGCCGCAAGACGAAGCAGGGAACATTCGCGTACGACTACGTGGTGATGGACGCCCCGCCCACCGGCCGCATCACCCGCTTCCTGAACGTGAACGACGAGGTGGCGGGCCTGGCAAAGTTCGGTCCGATACACAATCAGGCCCAGGCCGTGATGCGTGTCCTCAAGTCCCCCGAGACGGCCGTCCATATGGTGACGCTGCTCGAGGAGATGCCGGTCCAGGAGACCGCGGACGGGGTCGCAGAGCTGCGCGCCGCCGACCTCCCCGTGGGCAAGGTGATCGTGAACATGGTGCGCCCGCACATCCTCGACGAGGGGGCGGTGCGCAGTGCGGCGGGCGACCGGCGCACGGACATCGCCAAGGCGCTCACCACGGCCGGCGTCAGCGGCTCGGCGAAGCTCGTCACACCGCTCCTGGAGCAGGCCGCCGACCACGCTCAGCGTGTCGAGCTGGAGCGCGAGCAGCGCGCGGCACTGTCAAGCCTCGACCTGCCCGCGTACGAACTCCCCCTGCTGAGCGAGGGAGTCGACCTGGCCGGGCTCTACCAACTGGCGAAGGAACTGCGAAAGCAAGGGACCGGCTCATGACCCTGGACGCGTCGGCCGCTCTCGAGGTCGACCCGCTGATCGACAACCCCGCCACCCGCATCATCGTGTGCTGCGGCGCGGGCGGCGTCGGCAAGACGACAACCGCTGCGGCTCTTGGCGTACGGGCGGCTGAACGCGGCCGCAAGGTCGTCGTCCTCACCATCGACCCGGCCCGCAGGCTCGCCCAGTCCATGGGCATCGACTCCCTCGACAACACCCCGCGCCGGGTCAAGGGCATCGAGGGCGACGGCGAACTGCACGCCATGATGCTCGACATGAAGCGGACCTTCGACGAGATCGTCGAGGCGCACGCGGACGCCGAGCGGGCCCGCGCGATACTGGAGAACCCCTTCTACCAGTCCCTGTCGGCCGGTTTCGCGGGCACGCAGGAGTACATGGCGATGGAGAAGCTGGGCCAGCTGCGCGCCCGCGACGAGTGGGACCTGATCGTCGTCGACACCCCGCCGTCGCGCTCCGCGCTGGACTTCCTGGACGCGCCCAAGCGCCTCGGGTCGTTCCTGGACGGGAAGTTCATCAAGCTGCTGATGGCCCCGGCGAAGATGGGCGGCCGGGCGGGGATGAAGTTCCTCAATGTCGGCATGTCGATGATGACCGGCACACTCGGCAAACTGCTCGGCGGTCAACTCCTGCGCGACGTACAGACCTTCGTAGCCGCGATGGACACCATGTTCGGCGGCTTCCGCACCCGGGCCGACGCCACCTACCGGCTGCTACAGGCACCCGGCACGGCGTTCCTGGTGGTCGCGGCGCCGGAGCGGGACGCGCTGCGGGAGGCGGCGTACTTCGTGGAGCGGCTGGCGGCGGAGGAGATGCCGCTGGCCGGTCTGGTCCTCAACCGGGTCCATGGCAGCGGCGCCGCCCGGCTGTCGGCCGAGCGGGCGCTTGCCGCCGCAGAAAATCTTGACGAAGGCCGCATTGTGGATCAGAGGTCCGGGAATGCTGGTGTGCGTGACGCCACGGCCGCCTCTCCCGAATCCCCGCCCGTGGCTCATACCGATGCCTTGAATCACCCGGCCGAGGATCACACCGCCGTGGATCACACCACAGAAGAGCTGACGGCGGGTCTGCTGCGCCTGCACGCCGAACGAATGCAGGTGCTCGCGCGTGAACAGCGAACGCGCGACCGCTTCACCGCGCTCCACCCCGAGGTGGCGGTGGCCCAAGTGCCCGCGCTGCCCGGCGATGTACACGACCTCGCCGGCCTGCGGGCCATCGGTGATCGGCTCGCGACCGGTGGTCATACCCCGGCCGGAGCTGTGTAGAACAACAGCAGGGGCTAGCCCACCGCTGCGTACGTCTCGTATGTCTCGTCGTCGTCGAGGCCCACGGGCAGGATGCCCGCGCTGCGCTCGTACTCCGTGCGCGCTGTTTCGAGCAGTCTGCGCCAGGAGGTGACCGTGGGACGCCTGCGCAGCAGTGCGCGCCGCTCCCGCTCGGTCATACCCCCCCATACGCCGAACTCGACGCGGTTGTCGAGTGCATCGGCAAGGCACTCGGTCCGCACCGGGCAACCGGTGCACACCGCCTTGGCCCTGTTCTGCGCTGCCCCTTGTACGAACAGTTCATCCGGATCGGTAGTGCGGCAGGCTGCCTGCGCACTCCAGTCGGTTACCCAGCCCATGCCGGCGCCGTCCTCTCCCGAATCGAGGCTCCCCCACGGCGGCAGCGGCATATTCACCGCTGCCAGTTGAGGACGTTACGGAAGGTGGGCACAGCGCAACACCCCCTTCGGGCCCAATCTTGAATGGCCCGAACGGACTATGGGTACGCGGCAGATCACCCAGGGGAGTGAGCTGGGGGCATACACGACTATCCCGACAAAGCGGGGCAGTTCAGTTGGGTCACAACGGACGTCGAACGACGCATGAGGCGGATTCGGACAGGGGTCCGCCGGGTTCGGGTACGGCGGAAGTTGTGGGGAGGCCTTGATGCGAAACCGCACAGCTGTGACAGTTGAGAGCAGCTTAGGCCAAGGCCTATACGCGTGTCCGGCGAATGAGAACGTAGACATCTCACGGTGTTAAGCCGTCAAGTCCCCTGGGTCGAGGCCAACGTTCACGGCCCGCCTCCAGAGTCTGTCGTGCCATTCGTTGGCGTCGGGAGCGGGCTTGGTGGTCAGCCCCGGATTGGGGCCGGTCTCGATGAGGTGCAGCAGCGTCCAGGCGACGCCGTAGCAGTCATCCGGGCCGAAGCATGCGACCAGCGCCTTGGCCTCCTTCGCCGTGACCGGCCTGGAGATCGCCTCAAGCTGCCGGACTCGCCTGTCGGTCTCCTCTTCGCTCGCGTCCCAGTCAGGGAGAGGGCCATCGGCGACAAATGCCTGCACTTCAGGTCTCATGCTTGGATGATCGGCTGCCGCCTCTGCCCTGAGCAAGGCGTCTTGGCAGGTCACGCAGCCACGGCCTCTGTTGACATCCGATGGCGCTGGGCGTCGCCGCTCTGGTCAGAGGCTTCGAGGCCCGGCGTGGTGAAGACGTCCGCCCAGCGCCGACGGGGGCCAACACCCCCACTCAGTGGTGGCGGCCCGCGAAGACGCCGAACGCCGCCGATCTGGTCCGAGGCGTCCAGGCCCGGTCGTGAGAAGGAGCCCGCCCGGCGCCCACGCAGCCACCACCACGAGCACCAGGACCGCCCACCGATCTACATTCAGGCGTTGCCTGCCGGGCTGCCCCTAGATGTCACAACCTGGTACTCGAACATCCCGAGAAGCACCCGCTCCGTCGGAACGCCGATAACAACGGATTAGGCTGCCCCCATGCCAAAGAAGCGCTCGGGCGGAGGTCTGACCGGGACCCAGCAGGCCGCCAAGTTCCTCGGTGTCAGCGTGCTCTCCGGAGCGGTGCTGGCAGGCATCGCCCTGCCCGCCGCCGGTGCGCTGGGGCTCGCGGCCAAAGGAACGGTCCAGGGATTCGACGAGATCCCCGCCAACCTCAAGACGCCTCCGCTGAGCCAGCGCACCACCATCCTGGACTCGAAGGGCGGGCAGATCGCCACGGTCTACTCCCGCGACCGCACGGTGGTGCCGCTCAAGGACGTCTCCCCGTACATGCAGAAGGCGATCGTCGCGATCGAGGACTCGCGCTTCTACGAGCACGGCGCGATCGACCTCAAGGGTGTCCTGCGCGCGCTGAACCGCAATGCCCAGTCGGGCGGCGTCTCCCAGGGCGCCTCCACCCTCACCCAGCAGTATGTGAAGAACGTCTTCGTCGAGGAGGCCGGCGACAACCCCGACAAGGTCGCCCAGGCCACCCAGCAGACGCTCGGCCGCAAGATCCAGGAACTGAAGTTCGCGATCCAGGTCGAGGAAGAGCTGGGCAAGAAGAAGATCCTCGAGAACTACCTCAACATCACCTTCTTCGGGCAGCAGGCGTACGGCATCGAGGCGGCGTCCCAGCGCTACTTCTCCAAGTCGGCCAAGGACCTGAAGCTGGAGGAGGCGGCGATGCTCGCGGGCATCGTCCAGTCCCCCAGCCGCTACGACCCGGTCAATGACACACAGGAGGCGACCAAGCGTCGCAACATCGTGTTGCAGCGCATGGCCCAGGTCCGCGACATCTCGCAGGAGGAAGCCGAGCGGGCGATGGCGACCCCGGTCGGGCTGAAGGTCAGCAAGCCGAAGAACGGCTGCATCACGGCGGCCAACGGCGCGGGCTTCTTCTGTGACTACGTACGCGAGGTGTTCCTCTCCGACCCGGTCTTCGGAAAGACCAAGGAGGCCCGGGCCAAGGTCTGGAACCAGGGCGGTCTGACGATCAAGACGACGCTGGACCCGCAGGCACAGCGGTCGGCGCAGAAATCGATCAAGAAACACGTCTACCAGACGGACAATGTCGCCACCGCGGTGACGATGGTCCAGCCCGGCACCGGCAAGATCATGGCGATGGGCCAGTCCCGGCCGTACGGCTTCGGCAAGACCGAGACCCAGATAAACTACTCGGTCAACCAGGGCATGGGCGGCTCGAACTACGGCTTCCCGGTCGGCTCGACCTTCAAGCCGTTCGTCGCCTCGGCAGCCATAGAGCAGGGCAAGCCGCCGACGCAGATGTATCCGGCGCCGTACCAGATGCCGTACCCGTCGTCGATCCCGACCTGCAGCGGAAAGCCGTGGGTCAACATCGACAACAAACAGCGCCTGGAGAACGAGAACAAGGCCGAGGTGGGTCCGTACGCCCTCAAGGAAGCGATGGCGAAGTCGGTCAACACCTACTTCGTGCAGATGATCGCCGACATAGGTCTGTGCCCGGTCATGGAGATGACGCAGAAGCTCGGTGTGGTGCAGGGCAACGGCAAGAAGCTCCCCGAGGAGCCCTCCCCGCTTACTCTGGGCTCCACCGGCATCTCGCCGCTGACCATGGCCAACGCGTACGCGACCTTCGCCAACCGCGGCAACTACTGCACCCCGACCGCCATCGAGTCCATCAGCACGGCCGACGGCAAGAGCCTCGAGGTGCCCAGTTCCACCTGCGGCAAGGCCATGAGCGAGCGGACGGCCGACACCATCAACACGCTGCTGCGCGGAGTGGTCGACTCCGGTACGGGTCAGCAGGCCGGTCTCCAGAGCCGTGACAACGCGGGCAAGACCGGTACGACGGACGGCCGGAAGAACGCCTGGTTCGTCGGCTACACCCCCAACCTGTCCGGAGCCGTGTGGGTCGGCAGCCCCAGCCAGCAGGTGGAGATGGAGAACATCACCATCGGCGGTCAGTACCACGCCAAGGTGTTCGGCGGTCAGGTCCCCGGACCGATCTGGAAGGACGCGATGACCGGTGCCCTGGACGGGCAGCCCGCTCCTGCGTTCAACAGCGTCGTGATCCCGGACCCGCCGAAGAAGGACGACAAGGAGAAGCCGGGGGACGGCAAGCCCGGTGACAACCGCGGCCAGGGCAACGGCGGGCAGCAGCCGTGGCCCGGGATCTCGATCCCGCCGGACCTGATCGGCGGCGGGAACAACCGCGGCCAGGGCAACGGCGGCCGGACCGGGCAGTAGGGCGGTTCGCGCGCAGAGGACCACGAGAGGATCACGATGAGGGGGACCCGGCCGGTGGCCGGGTCCCCCTCGTCTCGTACATCTCGTAACCTCCGTCAGCCCGCGAGCAGCTGCTTCACCGCGGCGGCCACCCGGCCGCCCTCGGCGCGTCCCGCCACCTTCGGGTTCACGATCTTCATGACGGCGCCCATGGCACGCGGGCCCTCGGCGCCCGCGGCCTTCGCCTCCTCGACGGCCTGCGCGACGATCGCGCCGAGTTCGTCGTCGGTCAGCTGCTGCGGCAGGTACGCGTCGAGCAGCACGCCCTCCGCCTGCTCCCGCTCGGCCTGCTCGGGGCGGCCGCCCTGGGCGAAGGCCTCCGCGGCCTCGCGGCGCTTCTTCGCCTCCTTGGCGATCACCTTCTGCACCTCGTCGTCGGAGAGCTCGCGGGCCGTCTTGCCCGAGACCTCCTCCTTGGTGATCGCGGCGAGGGTCAGCCGGAGCGTGGAGGAGCGCAGTTCGTCGCGCGCCCTGATCGCCGCGGTGAGGTCTTCGTGCAGCTTGGACTTGAGCGTAGTCATAACTTCTTCATAGCCTTTTCTCATGGACCCGGTCAACGAGGATTCGCAGGTCAACAATGACTCGGAACGGCTCCGCAGGCTGGCCCGAATAGCCGGGTCGCAGCGGGACAGGCGCAGTCGTTCCGACTGGACAGGGGAACCGGCGGCGATCTACTGCCGGATTTCGCACGTCAACGACGACGATCAAACCGGTGTCGACCGACAAGAGCGTATCTGCCGTGACATCGCGCAGCGTCTCGGTGTGACGGTCGATCAGCACATGGTCTTCGTGGACAACAACCGATCGGCGTGGCAGCGCAACCGGCAGCGGAAGGGGTGGGACGCCCTACTCGATGCCGCACGGTCCGGAGGCGTCCGGCACATCCTGACCTACCACCCGGACCGGCTGATGAGGCAGCCGCGCGATCTTGAGGAGCTTCTTCAGATCGCGGACGACAACAGCATCAACCTTCACGGTCAGGCGAACCAACGGGATCTTGCCGACCCGGACGACCGGTTCTTTCTGCGCATCGAGGTAGCGCACGCTTGCAGGTCCAGCGACGACACCTGCCGACGACTCAAAGACGCACTGATCGACCGCGCCCAGGACGGCAAGCCGCACACCGGCAAGCGGCGGTACGGCTACGACAAGAGCGGCACGGCCATCATTCCCGCAGAAGCCGAGATCGTGCGCGAGATTTTCTCCCGGTATCTGGACGGGCAGACGACCACGGCCATCGCTGTGGACCTCAATCGGCGGGGAGAGTCGACTGCCCTCGGCGGCGAGTGGAACACCTGGAACGTACGGGCGATCTTGGACAGCCGCCACGTAGCCGGAATCCGCGTCTTCCGCGGTCAGGAGCTGGGCCACGGCGAGTGGTCGGCGATCATCCCTCGGGGCACATGGGACGAGGTACAGGAGCGCCGCAGCTACCGCACTGCAGCGAGCTGGGGCCAGTCGGCGCCCACGCACCGTACATTCTTCGCGGTCTGGTTCGTCTGCAAGGGCTGCGGCAACCGGATGGGCGGAAGCGGCGGCAAGTACATGTGCAATCGCGCGGCCCGGTCCGACTCCCTGCGCTGCTACCGAACTGCCAGCGGCGCACCACTGGAGCAGTTCGTGACCGACGCGGCGATCAAGCTACTGGAACGCCTTGACGCGACCGGCCAGGAAGAGGCCGCCGTACTTTCACGCGAGGATCAGGCAGCGATCGTCGCCGACCGGGAAGAGCTGGCCGAGCTCAAGGACATGTGGAACAGCCGCGAACTGAAGACCCAGGAATACTCTATCCACCCGTCGCCCGAGCGGCCTAAACGGGCCAGCGCACCCCACCTACCTGGCGATAGCCTGCGGGCCAAACCAGAAAGGCCGGTCCAGTGGGCTTCGACGCAGAACGATCAGCACGTATCGCTGCCACGCAGGAGGCCGCCCGGCCCGTCTGGGAGGCAACCGGCGACTCGGATGCACTCCAGCAGTTCCTCAAGGACAACGGGTGTCACGGAGTGGAAGCCGTGTTCGTGACCATGGGCTTGCTGAACTGCGATCTTGCCGAAGCCCAACGAGCCTTCTTCAACGCCCCATGCCGCGACGCCGAGCGCCGCTTCCACAACAACGCCATGGACCTGCTCGAAGAGGCCGCCGACCACGACGCCTGAGAGCACCAGCGGCCCAGCAGAGGCCCTTGACTCGGCCATTAAGACTCCACCGACCTTGCGTTGATTCCACTCGGGTAGCCCTAATCCAGCAGGCGCCTTGCAGCCGAAGCTCACGCGGCCGCATTGCGTATTACGGACTCAGAAATCGCCTTCACGTTCGCGTGAGCCCGCTGTTCGGCAATGAACGACAGAACTATGGAGGTGGACCCTAACAAGATCGATACGGAAGTTCCTACTATGCAGATTATGCCATTCATAGGACCAAGCCGCTCGCTTGATGTTGTCGCCACAGACTGGATCAGGGCAACGGCCACGCTACTTGCATATACGACGCCTATCATGGCTCGTATACAAATATTCGCCATAGCTCCGTGGCGGAGGCGTGCTATTTCAGACTCCCAGTGGGCCACGGGGAAACCAGCCTTCCTGGCCACCTCCCGCTCCAACGCCGCCTGGTAGCCGCCCAGTGACAGGGCCTCCGTGTTCAGGAAGAGCAGGTAGACGACGAGGAAGGAAAGTGCGAACGGTAAGCCTATGAGGAGGTACAGCTTCCCTGAGTTGATGGCTACTGACACCCCGAGGGAAATCAGGACGACTGAACTGGCGAGTATCTTTTCACCCAGCAGGAGATAAGCTGTGAGTCGCTCCGAGACGGCTCGACATTCCTCGAGTAGACCCGTAATGACCTGTTCTTCTCGTGTCACAGCAGTGTCCTAGCGTGATGATTGTGATCGGATGGGCGGCGCAGTGTCTTTTCCGTGCTTGAGGTCTACAGCAAGGATGGGCCTATCGCGTTGATCGTCACGAAGAGAGGGGGGCGCATTGGAGTGCGAGGTGGTGAATTCCGTAGGTGGCATGTTGCGACGCGGTTCCGATTCATGCGCGCGCGACAACAGGGCCCACGACAAAAGGGATTCGCTCAGCCCTGGAGATCTTCATACGGTGCTGCCCCTGTTGATCAGAGCACGGAGGCCAACGATGCCGATACATCGCTGCCGTGCCAGATGCATGCCAGATCCTGCGGGGAACCACGGGGAACCACGGGCATCCAACGCACGGCCGACCATGCGCCAGCCCAGCTCCACGGCAGATCAGGGACTCAATTGACCATGGAGCACCCAAGCTTCCCAAGTTGAGGGCTCTGTCGCTGCCGTCGCGGGCCGATCACAGTGCAGCGCGCCTGCTACTCAGCTTCCGCGGACACAGGATCGGCGGCGACCCAATGCTCAAGGAAGGCCCGTCCTGCTTCGGTAACCGCGTAAGTCTCAGCAGCAGCGATGCCTTCAATGCGCAGTGAGGGCACCTGAAGCTTGGCGAGCAAACCGTCCTTCAGGAGGTACCACAACTGGAGATCCCACCCCCCGGGCAGTCGCAGCTGAGTCGCCTCGGGATTCGCAGCAAGGAGATCCAAGACACGGCGCTCTGTCTCTCCGTATCTCCCGTTCACCACTGCCAAGTTGGCCTTGTAGCCCCTCATTGACGGTCGGTCGATGTCGCCTCGGTCGAAGCGTGTATGGCACGTCGGGCAGAGTGCGATCAAGTTTTCGAAAGTGTGATCCCGCACCTCGGCGTAAGGCGTGATGTGCGCCAGTTCCACGGGCACGGTCCTGCAAGTGGGGATGGCGCAACGGTGCCCAGCTTCCATCAGCACCCGGCGCTTGAGCGCCGTCGGAATGGCAGGTCGTCCTTCTGGCATGCGATGAGGCTAGACGCTGACACTGACACCGGTTCGCCGGTTCCGATGTTTGCGCACCAAAGCTGCGGCTGGCTCGGGAGCCTGCCTGCCCTTCGGCGCGGCCTCTTGGCCGGCACACCCACCGTTGTGGCTGGCTGTCGTCGACTGACGTATAAACACCGGCACTTCGCCAGCTCTGTTCAGTGCGAGGGCGTGAAGCCGGCGGACTGGTCGAGGTGGAACGCGGAGCCCGGAGCCGTCGGGGGCCAACCGTCACGCAGGGCAAGCCGAACAGCCGCAGCAACGCCGGACGGCAGTACTGGTTCAGCCTTGCGGCCGATCCAGTTGCTCGAATGCGGCTGGTCGGCGGTGACCACAAGCGTCGCCCCCGGGGTGTCCGCATGCTCGACAGCGAACGTGCACGGCGACCAGGCCAGCCCCTGGAAGTACGTCGGACGGCCCCGCAGCCGCCAGCGGTAAGCCGTACCGTCGACAACGATCCGTCGTGATCCCTTGCGGACCAGAGCCATGACACCCCCTCCAGTAGCGAAGACGCTAGCGAGCCCGGCGCCGCCGGCCGTCTCATTTTCCGTCTCATTCAGCGCCGTTCAGGACCGTTCAGACAGGACCGGAAGCGGTAGCCGCCCAGACGAACGGCAGCCCATGAACGCGGGTGAACGACCCCGTACGAATCACTCACGACCACCACCACAGTTGGAAAGCGTGCGCGTCGGCATGACGCGCCCCATTGACACAGGCATCGAGACTCCACGGGCCTTGGGGAGAGATCTCCGCTCGCTCAGCTCGCCTTGCCCAGCCGAGCAACCGCCAGCACCAGTGCCGCCAAGTCACCGGCCGCTGCCGCCGACAGCACCAGGCGCACCCTCCCGGCGCCCTCCGCATTCGTCCTTGCCTGCCATTCGAGTCCTGCCGTGTCGAACCCTGCGCTCTCCAACGCCTCCGCCAACACCCCGCCGGCATCCGCCGCATCACGCCAGCCCGCCACGTAGTCGACCCCACGCACCCACTGAGCTTGTTCCGCTTTGACGGACACCGTCGGTGTGGTGGTCAGGCCGCGAGTGCGGTCTCGTAGTCGGCGGGACTCCGGTAGCCGAGGCTGCTGTGCAATCGGTGCAAGTTGTACCAGCCTTCGATGAAGTCGAAGATCGCGGTGCGGGCGGCGGCCCGGCTGGGCCAGGCGGTGGTGCCGAGCAACTCGCGCTTGATGGTGGCGAAGAACGACTCGGCGAGCGCGTTGTCCCAGCATTGGCCGGTGCGGCCGACCGAGAGCCGGATGCCGAACTCACTGCTGAGGGCGGCGAATTCGGTGCTGGTGTATTGGCAGCCGCGGTCCGAGTGAAAGATCACCGACCGGCTTGGGCGACGCTGTCGACAGGCAGATCGCAGGGCATCAGCAACCAGCTCGGTCCGCAGGTGATCAGCGGTTGCCCAGCCGACCACCCGGCGCGATGCGATGTCGATGACAGTCGCCAGATAGAGCCAGCCTTCCTCGGTCGGAACGTAGGTGATGTCACCGCACCAGCGGGTGTCGATCGCCATGGGATCAGGAGCGAAATCACGCAGGACCAGGTCGGGGCGGGTGGCGGCTCGCGGGTCTGGGATCGTGGTCAGTTGTCGGCGTCTGCGATGACGGCCCTGCAGCCCGGCATTGCGCATCAGTCTGGCGATCCGGCGCCGGCCGCAATCCTGGCCTGCCTGTTGCAGGGCAGCGTGGATGCGCGGAGAGCCGTAGGTGCCCCGCGACCACTCGTGGACTTCGGTGATCCTCCCGGTCAGCTCGGCATCGCGGACCGCCCGCGGTCCGGGCTTGCCGCCGCGGCGGGCATAGAAGGCGGTGCGGGAGACCTTGAGCAGTTCACATGCGCGCTTGACGTTGTGACCGTCCTGCTTCTCCGCCTCGATGAACGGGTGCACGCTCACCGGGTCTCCTTCGCGAAGAAAGCCGTTGCACGCTTGAGGATGTCGACGTCCTCGCGCAGGCGACGGTTCTCCCGCCGCAACGCGGCCAACTCCTCACGCTCGCTGCTGGTCAGGCCGTCCTTCTCGCCCGCGTCGACCTCAGCCTGGCTGGCCCACAGCCGCACCGCGGTCTCCGTCAGGTCGAAGTCCTTGGCGATCTGACCGACCGAACGGTCACCACGCCGGCACAGTTCAACGATCTCGGCCTTGAACTCCGGCGTGAACGAACGGCGAGGCCGAGGCTTCTTCTTCCCCATGCTCTCCATGATGGACATCCTTCCGGGGCAGAACCCCTGATCTCAGATGTCCGTCAAAGCGGATCAAGCCCACCACACCACATCGTCAGGATCGAACGACTCGCTCTCGAAACCTGCGTCCTCTGGGTCGTGCATCCGCTTACAGTCCCTTCCCGTCGGTGGCTCAACTCCAACCATGAGAGGGGTCATCGATCATGGACACGACGATGACTGAACCGTTCCGGGTTCGGTAGGGACTCGATCGTTTGAGAGGATCGAGTCATGGCACGTCCTTCCCCTTACCCCCTTGAGCTGCGCAAGCGCGCGGTCCGCATGGTCGCCGAGGTGCGGCCGGAGTACGACACCGAGTGGTCCGCGATGAAGGCGGTCGCCGCCAAGCTGGGGATCGGGACGACCGAGACTTTGCGCAAGTGGGTCCGCCAGGACCAGATCGACAACGGGGCCCGGCCTGGCGTCACGACCGATGAGTCTGCCCAGGTCAAAGCGTTGAAGAAGGAAGTCGCCGAGCTCAAGCGGGCGAATGAGATCCTCAAGGCCGCTTCGGCTTTCTTCGCGGCCGAGCTCGACCGGCCACATCTGCGCTCGTGACCTTCGTCGACGAGAACCGGGACCGCTTCGGCGGCGTCGAGCCGATCTGCACCGTTCTCAACGAGCACGGTGTCGGTATCTCCCCCTCCACCTACTACGCAGCCAAGGCCCGGCCTCCGTCGCTTCGGGCGACCCGGGACGCGGAACTGAAGGCACTGATCCAGCAGGTGTTCGACGCCAACTACCGCGTCTACGGGGCCCGGAAGATCTGGCGCGAGCTGAACCGACAAGGTCATGCGGTGGCCCGGTGCACCGTCGAGCGCCTGATGCGCGAGCTCGGCCTCGCCGGCGCCGTCCGCGGCAAGAAGGTCATCACTACGGTCACCGACCCGGCCGCCGGCCGGGCCCCCGACCTGGTCGACCGGGACTTCGTCGCCCAGGCGCCGAACCGCTGCTGGGTCGCGGACTTCACCCACATCGCCACCTGGGCCGGGGTCGTCTACATCGCGTTCGTCGTGGACACCTTCTCCCGCCGCATCGTCGGCTGGTCGGCGGCCACGACCAAACACACCGAACTGGTCCTGGCCGCACTGGAGATGGGCCTATGGCAGCGCGATCGGGAAGGCAGTCCGCACCAACCCGGGCAGCTGATCCATCACAGCGACGCGGGCAGTCAGTACACCTCGTTCAAGCTGGCCACCCATCTCCAAGGCGAGGGCATAGCGGCGTCCATCGGATCAGTCGGCGACGCCTACGACAATGCCCTGATGGAGTCCACGATCGGTCTTTTCAAGACCGAGTTGATCAAGCCTCAGCGGCCCTGGAAGACGCTGTCCGAGGTCGAGTTGGCCACCGCCGAATGGATCGACTGGTACAACCACCGCCGACTTCACGGTGAGATCGGCCACGTCCCACCCGCCGAATACGAAGCCCACCACTACCTGACAGCCACAAAACACCAGGTCACAGTCACGCCATAGAGTCTCGATCAAACCCGGAACGGTTCAGACCCCGGTACCATTGGCACCGGGTTTGCACCTGCGCCCCAAACCGGACCGCCCCCGAATGCTTCCAGGCCAAGGGGGCGGTCCGGCCTGCATCCGGCCTACGTAGGCCAGACGCTAAAAGGCGGACGAGTAGGGATCACTGATCACCGCCAACGGCACATAGACCGCGATCCAGAAGACGACGATTCCGAAGGCGCATAATCGCTGCCTCATGAGTCCGCACAACCACTTCGCGCGTTGACCAGAGCGGCACGGAAGAACGCGGTCGTGATTCCGCGGAAGCCGGTGTGCCCGAGAGCGCCCGCGTGCCGCAAGCACCAAAGCTCGGGCTCGTCCTTGTTTTCCGCCGCGTCGGAGGACTCGCTGCATGTCATGCATTCCGCCTCGTAGACCGGGCCGCTGCCTTGCTTGTCCGTGGTCAACGTCCAGTCGGCGAACCGCATCACTGCCTGAGGTCTCGCCGACTGACTCTCCAACGCGCCCGCGTCCAAAGGCTTCTGAGTGCCGTCCATCAGCCGTCTCCCTCCTGAGGCGGCACGGTCATCAGAGCCCATACGGCCTTGCCGCTTCCGCCGCGTTCGCCTACGCCCCACCGGTCCGCTAGCACGCTGACCAGAACGAGTCCTCGGCCGCATTCCGAGTCACCGGCAGCGACATGCTTGCGAGGCCACTCATCAGCGTCGTCGTGCACCTCGATGCGGAGGTCCTCGCCAGCCAGTTGAAAGCGGGTTTCGATCTCACGTCCCGGCGAAACGTGCGCATGCCGGACCGCGTTCGTCACCAGTTCCGAGAGCACGACCAGAGCCGTGTCCTCAATCTCTGCCAGGCCCCAGGCGAGCGCCTTGCGCAGCTCGACGCGGGCCAGGCCGACACACCGCGGATGGCGAGCCCATCGGCACACCATCTCCGGGCCGTTCAGCGCATCCTGTCGCTCCTGCATGCCTCAGAGGATGGGCGTCTCAACGCCTCTTCGATTCCCGGCGATAGGGGTACCCATGATGGGTAAACTCCGCGCGGAGAATCACTGATATTCCTTGTGACCAGGCAGATTCGGGGAAGCGCGTGTCAGGAGACCTCTCACCAACGGCGTTACCGGCCCACGTCCTTGGCCGAGCCGATGTGCAGGCCGCGCTGAAGCGGCACGACTTCGGACAGGTCTTCAAGCTGGCCCGGCAATGGGGCGGGATCAGCTTCCTGAAAATCGCCGACGCGTGCGACATCAAGCCGGAACGAGTGGGGAAACTGGCGCGAGGCGACGGCGCGATCACCACCTACGAGAAGATCGCGTACATCGCAGACGCCCTGGGCATCCCCGGCCACATGATCGGGATGGCACCGCGCCCATGGGAGCAGGCATCAACGCCCACGTCTGCAAGTCGCCCGGAGCTGATCTCCCCTCTCGCGACTGTCGCCCTAGGAATTGCGGGTGTTCTCGAGACCGATGATCTGGGAACCGTCGATCTCGAAGGAGACGAAGTGCAGCGCAGGAGGTTCCTCGCAGCGTCCATAGGCATCGCCACCAGTGCGGCCATGACGCCAGGAGCCACAGCCGGCCGCCGCATAGGGCAGCGGCAGGTGCAGCACCTTCAGCGGCGCACCACCCGTCTTCGTAGCCTCGATGACGTACTCGGCGGAGCCGACACCCGGCACATCTACCGCGCCGAACTCGGCACCACAATGAACCTGCTGCGCAACGCCTCGTACACGGAGACCACTGGTCGACAGCTCCTCAGTCTCGTGGCCGAGCAGGCTCAGCAGGCAGGCTGGGCAGCGTTCGACGCAGGCCGACAGACCGAGGCATCAGCCCTCTACCAGAAGGCCTTTCAGGCAGCGACAGAAGCCCGAGATGCTGCGCTGGCAGGCAACTCCCTCGCGTTCCTCGCCTACCAGCAGGTCAGCACCGGAACGTCTGGAGTGGCAACCGCCGCCGCGTCCTGCGAGACAGCCAGCGCGGACGCACCCCCGACTGTCCGGGCCCTTCTCTTTGAGCGTCGCGCTTGGGCCCATGCCAAAGCGGGCCAGGCCAAAGAGACCGAGCAGGCGCTCGGCCAGGCCGAAGAGGCGTTGACAGGGAACGGCAGTGACCGCCCCGGGCCCGACTGGTCGTCGTGGGTCGACACCCGCGAACTCCAGATCATGAAGGGCCGCTGCTGGACCGAGCTGCACCGGCCGCTGCGAGCTGTTCCCGCTCTCGAATCAGCCTTGGCCGATTTCACCGATGCCCACGCCCGCGACAAGTCTCTCTACCTCACCTGGCTGGCACACGCGTACCTGGACGCCGGTGAGGTCGAGCAGTCAGCAACAGTGATCACCAAGGCCATGGATCTCTCGACCGGAGTCGGCTCCGTCCGGCCCCAACAGCGCGCGAACGAGTTCCTGCTCAGGCTTCAGCCGCACCGGACGATCGCGCCCGTTGCCGAGCTGCTGGACCGCGCGGCCATGTGATCACTCGGCAACGCTGCGGGCGATCCAGTCCAAGCCGGCCGCAGAGCCCGCCACGATGGGCACCGCATTGATCTCGGGGTTCTTCCACGGGTGGTGCTCCAGCAGATGCGCTTCAAGTTCGGGGTACCGAGCCACCGTTGTCTTGAAGATCACCTGCCACTCCTCACCCTCTCCGAACTCGCCCAGGTGCCAGAACACCGAGGTGACGGGGCCGACCACCTGCGCACCCGCAGCCAGACGTGCCTCTGTCGCACCCTTGGCCAGTGCTACCGCTGCCTCGCGGCTCTCCGTCGCTGTGTACACCTGCACGCACTCAGTCATGAGCGAGAGCCTAGGGCGGACCACGACCCGCCAACCAGGGCCGCAATGCGTGCAGCTCAGAGCCACCGCGTGACAGTAGCCCGACCAAAAAGGCTATGAAGAAGGCTTGACTGTGGTCATGAGGCCAAGTTGTCAGGTGCGGTGATGTGCTTGCCCGCGCATTTCCCTGGGGTTGCCGTGGAAGGACGTGCCTCGTGTACGGCTGTCCGTACGTTCGTAATACGGCCGACATGCGGCGGCCGCTCGATGGCGATGCCTGCGTCGCCTTTAGGACACCGCCCGTTGACAGTCTGCCCAGATGTCGGCCGTCCCCGTCCCCCTCGACACCCGCCTCTGCCAACTGCTGGGGCTGCTGGGCTCGGCAGCGCTCGCCGCGGGCGGCGTGACCGCGGGTGCGCTGCCCGTACGGGATGCGCTCGCCCCCGAGTCCGGACGGGCCGCGCTCGGCCTGATCGCCGCGTACTTCGGACTCGTACTGCTGGTCGCTGCCTGGGCGCTGCTCGGGCGGGCGGTGCGCGGTCCCGAGCCTCCGGGCCGCCGCACCCTGCTGCTCACGCTCGGACTGTGGGCCGCCCCGCTGCTGCTGGCGCCGCCGCTGTTCAGCCGGGACGTGTACAGCTATCTCGCGCAGGGGGCGATGGTCGACGCGCAGATCGATGTGTACGCGAACGGGCCATCCCGGCTCGGCGGGCCGCTGAACGCCGAGGTGGCACCGCTGTGGCAGCACACCCCGACTCCGTACGGACCGCTCTTCCTCGCCTGCGCGACCGCGATAACCGACTTCTCCCGTACCGAGGTGTTCACCGGAGTGCTCGGCATGCGGCTGGTCGCGCTGCTCGGGGTCGCCGTGATGGTCCTCTGCCTGCCCACGCTGGCCCGGCACTGCGGGGCCGACCCGGCCACCGCGCTCTGGCTCGGGGCGCTCAACCCGCTGGTGCTGCTGCATCTCGTCGGCGGGGCGCACAATGACGCGATCATGCTCGGGCTGCTGGGCGCGGGGCTGGTGGCGGCGCTGGGCCGGTGGCCGATCCTGGCCGTCGTACTGGTCACCCTCGCCGCCTTGGTGAAGGCCCCGGCCGCGCTGGGGCTACTGGCCATCGCCCTGCTCTGGGGCCGACAGCTCGCGGGCCGTACCCCTCGGGTGAAGGCCCCACGCGTGAAGGCCGCGCTGGCCGTGCTCGGAGTCTGCGCAGCGACGACGGCGGCGACAACGGCCGTGGCAGGTACGGGATACGGGTGGATAGCCGCCCTCGACACCCCGGTCTCGCCGCAGAACTGGTCGATCACCTCATCACTCGGCCGGATGACGGGCGCGCTGCTGGAGAGCGCGGGCAGCAGCCTGGCCCAATTCGCCGCCCCTGCCTGGCACTTGGCGGGGCTGGCCGCCACCGCGCTGGCCATACTGATCGCCTGGCGGCGCCATCTGCCGCGCCCGGTGTACGCACTCGGGCTGAGCCTGATCGCGGTGGCCGTCCTCGGACCCGCGATACGGCCCTGGTACGTGCTGTGGGGCCTGTTCCTGATTGCCGCAGCCGGGCCCGCCAGACCGGTGCGCCGGGCGGTCGCCGCGGCGAGCGCCGTTCTGGCCCTGGCCGTACTGCCCAGTGGCTTCGCACCGGAGGGGCCGCAGGTGGCGCTGGCGACCTTCGGCGGAATCCTCGCGGTGCTCGCGCTGTGGTGCACGCACCGCATCGCGGGACGGGCCTCGTCCCGCGCCGGGACCGGACCGCTGGGGAGCGCCGCATGAAGCTCACCGCTGGGGAGCGCCGCATGAACGGGGAGCGCCGCGTGAATCGGGGAGTGCCGTATGAACGGGGAGCGCGGTATGAAGGAGAGTCCCGCATGAAGGGGTGCCCCGCATGAGGGGGAGCATGGCCTTGCCGACGAGCACGCGCGGACGGCTGCTCCTGGTGGGGGGTCTCGCGGCGGCCGTCGGGCTGTTCCTCGCGACGGTCCCGCTCCACCGGGACTGGTTCGACCTCGGCGTCTACTACGGAACCGTCGAAAGCTGGAAGCACGGCGGGAGGATCTACGACTATCTGGTACCCGGGACGCACTACGGCTTCACCTATCCGCCGTTCGCCGCCCTGTGCATGCTGCCGATGACCCTGGTCGACTGGCCGAGCGCCGTCGCGATCAGCACGCTGCTCAATCTCGCGGCGGCGGGCGCGATCCTGTACTGGACGGCCGGCGCCGCCGTCCGCCGACAGGGCTGGTCCCGGTGGTTCGCCTTCGCCGTTGCGGGCTGTCTGTTCGTCCTGCTGGAGCCGGTCCGCGACACCTTCAGCTTCGGCCAGGTCAATCTGCTGCTGCTGGCGCTCGTGCTCGCCGACGCCTGGCTGCTGTCCACCGGCCGCGAGCGGTTCGCGGGCCTAGGCATCGGCCTCGCCGCCGCGATCAAGCTCACCCCCGCCATCTTCATCTGCTACCTGCTGGTGACCCGGCGCTGGCGTGCCGCCGCCACGGCCTCGGGCGTCGCGATCACCGCGACGCTGCTGGCTCTGTGGGCGGCCCCCGACGCGTCCCGCGTCTACTGGACCGAGGCGATGTGGGACACGGACCGAGTCGGTTCGCTCGCGTACGTCTCCAACCAGTCCTGGCAGGGAGTCCTGGCCAGACTCTCGGAACCGGGCGCCCCCAGCCGCCTGGTGTGGGCGGTCGGCGTGATCGTGCTCCTGTGCGTCTGGGCCTGGCGCGCACGCCGCGCGGTCGCCGTGGGCGACGAGATGGCGGGCTTCGCGCTGACCGGTCTCACGGCCTGTCTCATCAGCCCGGTCACCTGGGTGCACCATCTGGTCTGGCTCTTCCCCGCCCTCGCCGTACTCATCGACGCGGGTCTGCGCCATGGGAAGGAGGACCCTAGGCGACGGCGGCTGCTGAGGTGGGCCGTAGCGATATACGTGGTGCTGTGCAGCAGCGTCGTATGGCTGTGGAGCTGGGACGCCACGGGGGTCGACGGCTTCCTCGGCAGCAATACGTACGTCTGGATCTCGCTCGGCCTGCTGCTCGCGCTCCCACTGCGGGAAGGCGCGCCCGCGGCGGCCGCCCACCCCCTCCCCCGGCCTGCGGGGTCTGCAACGATGGGCGCATGCGCGCACGCTACGGAGTACCCCTGGGAATCACGGCAGTCGGCGCGGCCGGCCTCGCCTACGCCGCCGGCTTCGAGGCCCGCTCCTTCCGCCTCCGACGGCTGACGGTTCCGGTGCTGCCGCAGGGGATGCGGCCGCTGCGCGTACTCCAGGTCTCCGACATCCACATGGTGAGCGGCCAGCGAAAGAAGCGCGCCTGGCTCCAGTCGCTCGCGGGCCTGCGCCCGGACTTCGTGGTCAACACGGGCGACAACCTGTCCGACCCGGAGGCGGTGCCGGAGGTCCTGGACGCGCTCGGCCCGCTGCTCGAATACCCCGGCGTGTACGTCTTCGGCTCCAACGACTACTACGGCCCCAAGCTCCGTAACCCCGCCCGCTATCTCTTCGAGAAGGCCCAGGGCCGGCACGGCCTGAACGGCAACGCCCCGGCCGTCGGCGTGGTCCACAACCCGTGGGAGGGCCTTCGCGACGCCTTCGACGCGGCGGGATGGGTGGGCCTGAACAACGCCCGTGGCCACCTGAAGCTGGACGGCTACGAACTCGCCTTCACGGGCCTCGACGACCCCCACATCAAGCGCGACCGCTACGACCGCGTCGCGGGCGGCCCCGAACCGGGCGCCGACCTGTCACTGGCCGTCGTCCACGCCCCGTATCTGCGCACGCTCGACGCCTTCACGGCGGACGGCTACCCCCTGATCCTGGCGGGCCACACCCACGGCGGCCAGCTGTGCATTCCCTTCTACGGGGCGCTGGTCACCAACTGCGACCTGGACACGGCCCGCGTGAAGGGCCTGTCCACCCACCGGTCCGACGGAAACGTCTCGTACCTCCACGTCTCGGCGGGCTGCGGCACGAACCGCTACACCCCGGTGCGGTTCGCGTGCCCGCCGGAGGCGACGCTGCTGACGCTGACGGCGCGGGACTGAGGGCGGTGCGGGGACTGGGGATGGGGCACTGGAGTGGGCGCCGGATGAGGCCCTGGCGGGGGTGCGAAAACCGGATTTCGCCTGCGGGCGCGGGTGGGCTAAAGTAATCGATGTCGCCGCGACGCCGGTGACATCGGGGTGTAGCGCAGCTTGGCAGCGCGCTTCGTTCGGGACGAAGAGGTCGTGGGTTCAAATCCCGCCACCCCGACAGCTGAAACACCAGGTCAGGGCCACCTTCTGATGTCAGTAGGTGGCCCTGATTTGTTGCGCGGGGCCTTCCTGGGAGAAAACTGGGAGAAGATCTTGGAATCTGTCTCCCGGGACCGTGCTATCGACGCTCGGGCAACCGCGCTCTCAGCAGAGCGTCGAGCACCGCTACCGGCGACCTCGGACTCATAGCGAGTCGAGCATCCAGTGCTCTCTCCCACTCCACTGTCAGTCCTGACATGAGCGACGCGCGCATCTCCCGCGTGATGTGGGAGTAGCGGGCCTGGACGGACCCGTCCATGTGCCCCATGCGCTCGTCCATCAGCTTCGGCGGGATGCGCAGCTCCTCCATTCGCGGCGCGCGCTGGCGCCCCTCCCCCGCGCGGGAACGCCAGGCCAGGGCTCGGCAAGCAACGGAACGGGACGTGCCTCCTGTGGTGCTTTCTTCGGGTACCAGCCAGACGCGGCCGGCGTGAAGAGCCAGGTAGCGAACCCGTTGCGTCGCCAGTGGGCTGCCTGGTCCACGGCTCCTCCGCCCCGAGTGAAGCCGAGAGCGGCGATGGCCTCTCGGACGCGTGCCTTGGTGGCTTCCGCCACGGCGTCGGGCCGGTTGATGACGTTGGATACGGTGCCTGTGGAGACACCGGCGCGACGGGCAACGTCGACCACCTTCGCTCCGGTCTCTCCGGTGCGGGACTGGCCCTGTCCACGAAAGACATACGTCTTGCCGTGACACGGGCAGGGTTCTGACCTAGTGCGGGCAACGTGCTGAGCCAGAAGAGCAGTCAGCCACGGCGGGACATCGAGCGTGCGATAGCTGTCGTCCTTGGGCGGGCAACGCTCGAACTGGCCCGAGTCGAGTTCATACAATTGCCACTCCACCCGCAGGGCCGCCGGGCGAACGAATTCGGTTTCCAGACCGACGACTTCGCCCCAGCGCATGCCCGTGTAGCCCTTGGTGACAACGGCGACGAACTCGTCGTCTCGCCCGGACAGCAGGGAGGCGCGTTCGGCAGTGAGCAGGATTCCGAGGGCGTCTGTGACCACTTTTTCGGGAGCGCGATCCTTGGAGCGGCCGGCGCGCTTACCTCTGCCACGGCGTTTCGCAGCGGGATTCGCGTCGATCAGTCCTTCGTCCACCGCGTCTTCGAGAACCAGGTGCAGCGTCCCGCGCCATGTCTTGACGCTGGATGCTGCGTACAGGGCCCTTTCCTTCTTGTCCCACGCATCGACGTCCGTGCGCCGGATCGACGCGAGCGGGCGGTCCTCGAACTCAGGAAGTAGGTGTTCTTCGAGGTGCCGGCGGTAGTTCTGCATTGTGGACGCGGCCAGGTCCTGAGCTGCGTACCACCGTGATGTGTAGTTGCCGAAGGTGACCTGCCCTGCGTCAGGGTCTTTCCATCCACCCGAGCGAACCCTCGCCTCTTCAGCGTCAGCGGCGCGCTTGGCCTCACGCTTGGTACGGAACCGGATGGTGATTCCGCTGTGATCAGCGATGGTGCCGTACTTGCCGGTTGAGATCTTGTAGCGGCCACGCCAGTACGTGCCGCGGTCTTCCGCGAACCCCATGGTCCCTCTCATCGCAAGGCGAAGGGTGGGAGTCGTCGAAGGACTCCCACCCATCTGGTCTGTTTCTTCGTCAGGCGGCCTTACGAGCACGCCGCGGACGTCGCGCCCGAAGCTTCACCACGGCTGTTGCTGTGGAGTCGGAGGTGCGCCGCACACTCGAAGCGGCCGTCTGAGCAGGCGCGTCACGCTGGCTGGGGCGTTCCTCAAAAATGCGGAAGATCTCTTCCACATGGCCCTTCGTGAAGCGGTAGCCGCTGCCACTGCGGATGAACGGGATGCGGCGGCGGCGCGCCTGTTCCTTCACCCACCACTCCGAGCAATCAAGGGCTTCGGCAACTTCGGCGGGTGAGTACGTCGGAGGAAGGCTGAGATTCTTCAGTCCCGGGTTCATGACTCCCCTTAGTGGAAGTACAGCGACGGGAGGCTGGTCCACCCCCCTTTCTCAGGTCCGCTACATCCGCTACGCCGCTACATCGCAGGTCAGCGGCGTGTTTTGTGTAGCGGACGGGTTGGATGTAGCGGCTACGGCCGTTCGCGGAGTGCGAGGCCGTAGCCGCTACATCGGGGTTTGCCGCTACAGCTTGTGGGCCTGTGAGCTGGGGTGTAGCGGCTGTAGCGGAAGTAGCTGACTCTCAGGGGCGGGTGCGCAGTAGCGCTGCCACGCGTCGGTGAGGTCTTCGCTGTAGTAGCCCTTGAGGATGCCGCCGGTGGTGCGGATGTTGCGGGAGGCGATGGGCTCGTTGTCAGCGGTCATGTACTCGCCGAGCATCCGCGAGAGACGCCGGTTGTCGAGTGGCTTGCCGTTCAGGTCGGCCCATGGGGCGTCGTCGAGGGAGTTGAGGCGGTCGAGGATGGCGATGGTGGGCAGTTTGTCGACGCCCACCATGACGTGGTCGCGTAGGTCGGTCAGCAGCCGCACGCCGAGGCTGCCTTTGTCGTTGAGCTGGGATGCCTTGACCAGGGTCACGCAGGCTTCGCGGGCTCGCCGGGGCCAGTCGCCCCCAGCGGCGTCCGCGATGGCGAGCAGCGGTTCCCATACGTCGGCGGGCCGGTCGGTGACGCCCTCGGGCATCTCGGGCCAGGCGCCCATGACCCATCCGCGGGCTTGCTCCGCCCAGTCGGCGAGGCGGTCGCGCAGGGCGGTGCCTTCCTTTTCGTGCAGGCGGGCGCGGAAGGGTTCGACTTTCTCGTTCCGGGCCCGCCGGCGCATGCGGATGATGACCGATCGGGTCAGGATCGTGTCGGGCAGTGAGCCGAGGCCTGCGACGGCGACGGCTGTGTAGGACGGGAACGGCGTCACGGTCTGGCTGTCGCCGACGCACCGGTAGGTGACGCCCGTGCGACGGTGGCCGGCGTTGAGGAACCCGCGCAGTTCTTCGTTGTCGCCCGCCTTGGGGCCAAAGACCGTGTCGATCTCGTCGAACAGGATCGTGGGCCGTCCGTCCGGTCCGGACACTGCACGGAAGAGAGCAGCCGCTGAGGCGTTCACGGCCACCATGGGGTGCGGGACAAGGGTTTCCACGATCTCCAGCGCACGCGACTTGCCCGACCCCGGTTCGGGGGAGAGGAAGGCGATGCGGGGTGTGGAGTCGAAGCAGTCGAGCAGGTGGGCGTGTGCGTCCCACAGCGCGACGGCGACGTAGGCGGCTTCGGTGGGGAAGATGTTGAACCGGCGGTGGAAGGCCTCAATGTCGTTGAGCAGGGCCGCGCCGTCGATGGACGGCGCGTTCGAGGTGCTGGTCATGCGGCGGTCCTCCCTTCCTGGGGAGTGCGGAGCGGGCATACGTCGCGGTGGGCGGCGTGGGTTTCAATGAGCCGCAGGACGTCGCTTTTGCCTTTGGCGGAGCGTTCGAAGCCGCACCTGCACCAGGCGTGACCGAGGGCGATCCGGCACCATGAGGTAGGTGCGGTGACCCTTAGCCACGCGATCGGGTACCGGCCGTCTCCCTGCTGCGTGTCCGGGCGAACAGCAGCAGGGACGCCTTCGGCGACGTCCTTCGAGACGCCCAACGCCGCCTCGGGGAGAGCCGGTTGGGCGGGGTGCAGACCGTTCGCGCGGGTGTGGCCTTCCAAGGGGGGATGGAGTGGGGTGTTCATGCCGCATCCCGGGGCCGGGCTTTGCGGATGGAGCCGTCCAGGGCGCTGCGGATCGTGGCGCGGCACTCCGCGGCGGTGAGTCCCTGCGCCTCCCCCGCCGCTTGGAAGGCCTCCTCCACCACGTGCCTGGGGATGTCGCCCCACGCGACGAAGCGCCCCACCTTGAAGGCGCACCGGTTCAGCGTGATGTTGCGCTGCTTGTCCGGGGCCGCTGAGACCACGGCGCACTCCGACTCCAGCGCGGCAAGTGCCGCACGGTCGCCGCTGAACGACGGGAGCCTGAGCGGTCCGACAGGCCGTGCGGGAGCCGGTTGGAGCAGCCGCAGCAGCCACGCGGGCAGCGGGGCAGCCGTAGATCCGCCTACGGCCTCGTACGGTCCGGCGGGGGTGACACTGCCCGCTGCGACGACGTAGCCGCCCCACGCGCGGGTGTCGACCAACGGGGCAATGGTGCCTGCCGTGTTGGCCAGCCGCACGCCCGCCGGCGCGGTGAAGTACAGGTGTTGGCCACCGCTCGCAGTCCGCACCCGGCAGGTATCGGGGACGGCGTTGCCGGTGCGCTCGCAGAGCGCCTTGAAGGTCGCCACGCCGTCAGGCGTGTCCGCATTGCTGTAAGGCTTGGGCATGTCGAGATCGACGACCGCCAGCCCGGAAGGGCCGGTGGCAATACCGACGTTGAACGCGCCCCGCGCCCAGGTGGCGCGGATGCGGTCCGGGTCCGTCGTCGCGCGCTGCTCCCACTTGCGGTGCCCGCCCTCACACGGACCAGTGCGGGGACACGAGGCCTCCCCGTGGAGGGCAGGGCGCTTGGTGCCCGGACGGAGCGGGAAGACGTGCCAACCACATCCGGCGGCCTCCAGCGCTGCGCTCATCAGGTTCGCGCTCATGCGGCTACCTCCAGGGAGAACAGGTCGAGCATTAACGGCCGCGGGCCGCCTGCTCGCCCGATGTCGGTGGGTTGGTTCATGCTGGAGACCTCCACAGGTCTGTTGAGGACTGGAGAACCGGGGCGGCCCCGTGTCATTGGCGTGAGAGGGGGCCGCCCCGGGCGTAGCTAGGGGTGGTCGTCGGTGGGGAGTTCGGGCAGGCCCGCGCTCTCAAGGGCCTTGGGGTCGAACCCGGGCAGGGCCGCGCGGGTGATGAGCGCGGTGGCGAGGGCTTCGGCGTAGGCGGCCCCCGATCGAGCCACCTCGATCTGCGCTCCGGCCTGTAGGGCCGCCACGCGCTCGATGTGCGCGCGTTCCTCGCGCCGCTCGCTGGTGCGCCGCCCGTACGCGACGCTGTCGCGGCGGTCGGTGCGCCAGTAGCGGGCCGCGAGCCCGTACGCGACGGCGGTTGCCAGTGCCCACAACAGCAGCGGCAGTGACCAGCCGTCCGCGTATCCGGCGACCCCGGCGAGGGCGAGCCCTCCGGAGGCGGCGAACGCGGTTCCGGCTATGACGCTGTCACCGCGGCGACCGGCCGAGGCGAAAGCGCCGGCCGCTGCGGCCCCGGTGGCGAGCACCACCATCAACGCGGCGTTGCCGCCGGAGTGTTCAGCCCCGTTCGCGTTCCAGATCCGGCCGAGGATGAGCACGGTCGATGTGGCGATGGCCGGGGCCGCTTTCGGCAGGGCGAGGGCGAGCGTGTGGCGGGCGACGATTGGTTCGTTCATCACGGGCTCCCTACAGGTCGCCGATGGCGTTGACGACGGCGGTGGTGAGGTCGTTGACGGGCTGGGCCGCGCCGGTGGAGGCGAGGTAGAAGCCGAACATCACGGCGATGAACGCGGCGCCGTAGCCGAGGGTCTTGGAGCGGAGCAGGAAGAACAGGACCAGTCCGAACAGGGCCACGAGCGAGACGGTGATGGCCATCGGGGTTTCCCTTCCGGTGGGTTAGCGGGCGCCTTCGCGGTAGATCCGTGAGGCGCGGTTGTAGATCCAGCGGCCGACGCGTATCCGGCGGCCGGTGGCCTTGCAGCGGCGGCAGCTCTTGCCACGCTTGAGGCGGCCCTTGCGGTCGGTCTTCATCGCGAAGCCCCAGCCGCGGCACTTGCGGCAGGGTCCGAACGGCGACGCGGCGCACAGGCTGCCGTAACCGAGAGTGATGGCGAGTAGGCAGGCGATAGTGAGCAGGGCAGGGGTCATGACGGGCCCTCCCAGGCGGTGTTCAGGGATTTCCGCAGGTTGGCCGCTATCCGCTAGCGGCCTAATCAGGCGGCATGTGAGGTGCTAGCGGGGCCGCTAACGTTAGCGGGGGTTGCTGCTAGCGATAGCGGCCCCGAAGCGTCATCCGGCGTCGCGGTTTCGGTCACGCTCCGCAATCGCCGCCGTGATGTGGGCGCGTTCGATACCGCGCCGGTTGACGACCTTGCCGTCCACGCGGCGGCCGATCTGCACCGGCTTCACGCCGTACGGCTTGAGCGCGACCGCGAGCCGGGCCGCGTCCCACTCGCCCGCGTCGTCCTTCCACGTCCCGTACAGCTCCGGACGCAGGTCGGCGAGACGGGCAATGACGGTCTCGGACCACACCTTGGACTCGCCCCCAGGGACGACGGCCACGATGTCGTCCAGCAGGGTGTCGGCTGCCGCGCGCCGCTCCGGGGTCTGGCCCGCGGCCAGTCCGGTGAGTGTTCCGGCCTGTTCGCGTGCTGTGCGGGCGCGGTCGCAGATCGCGTCGGCGGCGGGGCCGTCGATGTAGTAGGTGCGCACGATCTGCGGGTCGTCGGTGGCGCCGACCAGGTAGCCGATGCCCTTGTCGGACTTGGTGAACGAGGTTGCCTGGATGCCGTTCTTGTAGGTCGAGGTGCCCAGGATCATGTCGTTCTCCATCTGGCCCATCACCCGCAGGCAGAACCGGGTGCCGACGTTCGCGCTGATCGCGGTGGGCAGCGACTCCTTGTCGGGGCGCTGGGTGGCCAGCAGCAGGATCACCCCGAGCGCCCGGCCGCGCTTGATGATGGCCGTGCACAGTGCGCCGGCCTCCTTGCCGTACTCGGGGTGGGAGAACAGTTCCTGGCACTCGTCGATGGCCAGCACCAGCGGGTGCAACCCGAGCGAGCGGTTCGCCGCGAGTTCCGGGGTGACCTTGTTCTCCGGGCACTTGTCCTTGGGCAGTGAGCTGATGACCTTTGCCCGGCGCTCCAGGTCGCCGTAGACGTAGCGGATCGAGTCCAGCGCGGCGGCGCAGGTGTCATCGTCCGGCCCGGAGCCGTAGTCGGCGGCGACCTTCGCCAGCCCGGCCAGGTCGCCGGTGCCCTTCAGCTCCCACACCAGCAGCTCCGCCAGCACATCCAGCGCAGCGGCCAGCAGCGGCGTGCGCAGCGAGAACGTCTTGCCCATGCCCGGCATCGCGCCGATGAGGACGTTGTCGTACATCAGGGTGAGATCGATGTTGCGCCCGCGCTGGTCGGTGCCGAACGGCAGCGGCTTGAACAGCGACGCGGTCCCCGACTTGGCCAGCGGCCACCGGGGCGGATTGACCTTGTTCAACGGCTGCATGCCGACCCACAGCATCATCCGACCGGCGTGCTCGTCCGGGACCGGCTCGGGCCACACACAGCCCAGCGGGCGACGGAGACCGGAGGCGAGTTTGGCGCGGCGTTCCAGGATGTCCGGCACGGTCACCCCGTAGGGCAGGTCCACATCCGCGCGCCAGCCCGGCCCGTCCTGGCGGACCGGGTGCGGGAACTTGATGCCCTCCCCGCCCTTGCCCAGCGCCTTGTTGATCTCGGCGATACCGAGCGAGCCCAAAGCGCGCTCGATGCTGTTGGCGGTCGGCTTCTCCACCTCGGTCGGCACCACAGCGCGGGTGATGACCGGCTTGTCGGTCGGCGCCCCGGTGAAGCCGAACACGGCGACCGTGGCGGCCACGGCCACCGCGAGAATCCATGTGGGCGCGAGGACAAACAGGGCCAGCGCCAGGATGGGGCCGACGATCGCGGCGAGGGTGAGCAGGATCGCCCGCAGGCGTACCCGGCGGTCGCGCTGCCTCGACAGCTTCAGGTACTCCTCGACGTTCTCGCGGGTCGCGGCGGCCTGCCGCAGCGGCTCGCCCTCCGCATCGGCCACCCACCGCAGGGTGCCGCCAAGGAACTTGGCAAACCCGACCGGGGAGCGGGCGGTGAGTACGGCCGCGTAGTACGGCGTGCGGACGGCGTGGAAGCCGACGGAGTGGCCGACGTGTCCGGCCAGCCACCCGGCCGCATCGGCGAATTCCGGCTTGGAGCGAGCCCACGCGGGCAGGACCGACCGGCGCTTGGCCGACCGCATCCGGTCCCAGAATCCCGGACCGGCGGGAGTCGGTTCGTCGACCATCACCACCGCGTCGGGGGTGGAGTCGTCCGACCCGTCGGCCGACTCGCTCGGCTCCGGGTGGGTGAGCGAGTCGGGTGCGAAGTCGGCCGACCCGCCACGGGCCGACCGGGCCTTACCCAAGTCGACTACCTCGGCACCCGAGTCGGGTCCCCATTCACTTTCGAGTCGGCGGAAAAGTTGGTTTTCGTCGTCGTGATTCACTGAACGTCCCTCCCTGGGACAACGGGGTTGGAAGGGCCCGGCCGACGCTGTGAGAGGTGAGCGGTCGGGCCCGTCGCGGAATTGACGCCAGAGGCGAACCCTGTAGCGGATTCGTCACGTTGGGTTGAAATTTCGCCGCGTGCCGGTGACCAGCGCCTACGCCGCTGAAGTAGCGGGGTAGGCACAGGGCACGCACATGCCGAGCGAGGTCGGAATGCAGTACCCGGCATCGGTCCGGCAGGCGGGGCAGGTGCGGCGGGCAGTCATCGCCTTGGCGAGCGCGGCCCGCTTCGCAGAGGTCATCGGCCGCACGGGCTTGGCACGGTCGATGCGGTAGAGGTAGGCGACCAGAGCGCCCGACTTCCGGCCCCGGCAGCGCCGCATCACCTGCGCGGCGATCGGCTGCCCGCCGGGCCGTAGCCCGCGGGCACGGAGCTGACGGCGGGTGGCGTAACCGTCCGGGGCGACCCGCCACGGAAAGGTCGAAACCAGCGGGTTCGCAGAATCTGAGAGCTGCCTGAGGCTGAACCCGCTGCTGGTTGGCGTGTTTGGGCGGGTGAGGCCAGCGAGTTGGTGACGCTCTTGATCGCTACCGAGCCTGCTGGTTGGGTGGCTGGCATGACTGAGCTTGGATCCGTCGCCTGGCCACCTGCCCCGATCAGGACCGAGAGGCTCGTGCTCCGTGAGCCCGAGGCCCGGGACCGTGCGACGTTCATCGAGCTGCTGGCGTCGCCAGAGGTGCACACCTACCTCGGCGGTCCCCGCGCTCGTGACGAGCTTGAGCGTGAGATACCCGGGGTGCCCGAGCGGTGGCCCGGGAGTTTCGTCGTTGATCTCGACGGGGCGATGATCGGCCAGATCCTGCTCAGGCGAGCAACGGAGCACCGTCGCCCGGCTGCCGTGGGGAAGGCCGATCTCGGCTACCTGTTCCTGCCGCGAGCGTGGGGATTCGGGTATGCCGCCGAGGCGTGCGCGGCGGCACTCGATTGGTTCGACGGTGTCCTTCCCGGCGAGCCGGTGGTGCTCGCCACCCAGACCGCCAACGTCAGCTCGATGCGCCTCGCGGCGAAGCTGGGGTTCACCGAGGTAGAGCGGTTCCATGCCTGGGACGCCGAGCAGTGGCTCGGCCTGCGGTCCCCGGTCACGTCCTCCGTTTGAGCTCGTGCTCGTCAGCACTGCGAGGGCGGAGCCCAGCGCTGATGAAACTCATGAACAGCTCATCAGGCGGACACGACCGAACGCCTCTCGAAACGCTGTCCATTCTCGTGGGCGAAGTCAGCTATGCCTGGGTGGGGTCAATCGTGAAGCGCTCAGGGTGGGCGGCGCGGACGTAGTGGATCGCGGTGTAGGAGGTGATCCCGAACAAACGCATCAGCCTGACCGGATCGGCGGTCTCCCGTGCTTCGTCCAGGAGTCGGTCCTGTCGGAGCTGGGTGAAGTTGATGCCGATGCGGTCGCGGAGCGATGAGAAGTTGGCGATTCCCACGGACGGGCGGTTGATGTGCAGTGCGGTGAGAGCGCTGACGATCAGGTAGGGGTTGGTACTCAGCGGCCATCTTCGGTGGCGTTCGGTCAGCCATTCCTTGACGAGTTGCAAAGCGAACTCGTCAAGGCAGATCTCGTGATCGAGCCGGTTTGGCCTGCGGATTCGTAGTCGTCCTGTGGACCGGTCAAGGTCGTCGAGGAGGATTTCGGCGACTTGCTTGGGGCGAACCGCGTAGACAGCCATCAGGACCAGAGCGAGTCTGTCCTTGGTGCCGCCGGCCTGGTTCAGCAGGCCTTTGAGCCGGTCCGCCGGGATAGGCCGGGGGACTCTGACCGGGGTGGTGAGATGCACGTTTCTGGCTGGATCGCGGAAGATTCGACGCTCGCGTCGCAGGGCTCGGAACAGCGAACGCAGTGAGGTGAACACCGAATAGTTGACGGCCGCTGTCTTCACCTCCTGCTCAGTCACTTCGCCCAGCGAGGCGAGATGCTCCCAGGCTCCGAGGACGGCAACAACGTGGAGGGTGTAGCCGCGGATCGTGTTCCAGGGCATCGGCGGCGAGGGGCGTTTGCCGCAGCCCCTGAGCACGGATATCCAGGTGCGGAGATCGGCCTGGAACTGGGCTGGCGCCTGGCTCACCCACCGGCGAACTGATGCCTCATCGGTGCCCATGGCGTGTGAGTCGACGACCAACATGCCCTTGACCTGTAAGAATCCAGCGACCCGGACGGTGTTGTAGTACGGGGAGAGATCACCGACGCCCAGGACGTCACGCTCGAGGATCGGACTCTCGGTGCCGAGCCAGGCCAGCAGAACACGCAGGGTGCGAAGACTCTTCTTGCGGGTGGCGCTCGACCACGCCTGGGCTCGGGCGAGCTGGTCGAGCTCGCCGATGATCGCGTGGCCTCGTTCGCTGATCTTCAGCAGGCCCGGGTTCTGGATGGCCTTCCAGTTCCGCTCCGGCGTCGGGAAGAGTTCGAGTTGAGCGGGATCGATCAGATGCTTGGGCCAGTAGCGGCGCTCTGACCGCCGCTGTTGGGCCTGCCGATCCCGTGCGTTGTTGAGGTCGCGGCCCGTCTTGTTCGCGTAGATGTCGATGTCGCCGCCGAACCACAACTGGTCAGGAATGGGGGCGTCGGCCAGGGTCTGCTCCAGTTGGACGACGCGGCAGCGTCGACACCGTCCCAGGGAGAGAGGCAGGGTCCGATGACAGCGTCTGCAGGTTCCCTCCCCGCTGGACCGTCGCCAGTTCTTGCAGGCGGAGCACAGTTTCGCGGTGGTTCCTGACCAGGACAGGCAGTGCTCGCAGCTGACGGCCGGCGGGTGAGGGTGAAGCGCGAGGTGCCATCGGTTCGGACGCCGTCGCAACAGCTCCGCACGGCGGAAGATCTCCGTCAAGGGTCCGCGCAGTTGCGGCAGTTGGGCGATGTCCTGTTCGGTCACCAGGGGTTGGTCGGCCTCCCGGACGGCGAGAGCGAGGCGGGCCATGTGGAGAGCAAGCCTTTCCCATGCGTCGCTCAGGTTCCGCTCGGCCGCCATCTGGGAGATCGCGGCAGTCAGGGCGGGCAGTTCCGCGAAGTGCCGGTCCGTGATCCGGTGTGCGTGGTCCACCCTCAGCACCCGGGGCGGCGACGGCCAGGACAGCTGGCCGTGTACCTGTATCGGGCAGATCCTTGGGTCGTCGCGGACAGCTGGCGCGTCCGACTCTGGCGACCACGGACGCCAATGGCCATGCGGAATGGGCAGCTCAGGGAAGCGGAAGACCCGCTGACGCCAGTGCATCGGCCCCCCGGTCTCAGTTGGGCGGAAGGCCGCGCAGACCGCGGCCCGTTCCCGGGACCGGCCGAACCACGGGACCGTGCTCGGGTCGAGCACCCGCCACCCGGCGCTCTTCCTGCTCCCGAGAGGCGAGATACGGCCCAGGCTCGGCCTGCATCAGATCCGCGACGGTGCAGTCCAGGGCTGCACAGATCTTGTCCAAATCCTCCAGCCGGACCGTGACGGGCTTACCGCTCCACAACGCAGCGACCTTGCTCAACGAGGGAGTGAAGCCCACCTCGGCCAGGACCGTCTGCAACTGGGTCGGGCGCCAGATGTCGCGCTGGGCGGCGACCATCCGCAGATTCCACTTCACCCTCATGCCTCCATGCTCAAACGTCGCACTGCCCGGCGGGCAGACTGCAGGCTCGCCAACTCGGGGTCTGCCTGGACGGTCGAGAGGTAGCCGACCGTCGTACTGGCCCAGATATGACCGAGGACCTTCTGCACATCCCAGAGCGCCATACCGCTCTCGTAGAGGTGCGTCGCCCTCGCATGCCGCAGAAGGTGGGGAAACAAGCAGGTCACCGGGCCTGGAAGGTAAAGACCGCCAGCAGTCTTGAGTGCTTTGCGAAACGCGTCGGGACGCACCGGCATGGCCACGGTGATGTTCAGAGCCGCCACTGCCCGCGGCCGCCGCTCCGAGGGGAACAGCGGTGCGGCCGGGTCCGATGCGTCGTCGCTGAACAGGCCGCGGACTTCCTCGATGTACCACCACAACAGTTCGCGTCCCTCCGCGAACAGATACGCCTGCCGTTCACGCTTCCCCGACCCGCCGGCCCCTTTGCCCTGGACCACGAACCGGCCCCACTGGCCCAGCTCCCAATGAATGTCTCCGAGACGGACCGCGCACAACTCGCTCGCCCGGACACCGGAGACATAGGCGATCTTCGCCATCACGTAGTCGCGAACGGCCACCTGGTACTTGCGTGCTGCCGGTAGTGAGGCCCGCCACTTGGAGAAGCACTCTGCCAACGCTCGCTGCGAGGGAGGAATCCGCAGTCCGAAGTCACCGCGATGCACGGGCCTGTTGAAGGTGTCGACCGGTGACTCGACCCTGGCCCCGAAACGACGTGCGATCTCCCCGGCGTACCGCTGTTCCAGGAACGCGAAGTAACTGTCGAGCTTGGTCAGCTTGCTCCGTACCGTCGAACGGGCCCGGCGCCCTGGGCCGGTGTAGAACCGGTCCACATGCCGTGGGGTGAGCTGCCACGGCACCAGGTCATAGAAGGAACACAGCTCCAGGACCGGCCTGACCAGGTTCTCCAAGGTGCTGGGAGCGAGGCCGGCAACATCACGGGCCCACAGGTACTCCGACACGGTTTCCAGATAGAAGCCCTGTTCATCGACGGCATCGCTCTGTGCGGCAGCCCGCCGCTGGAGTATCTCGACATCGGCCAGGCCCTGGCCCTCAACCTCGCCCGAGCCTTGTGCGTCGCTGTCCTCCGCCTGCCCAGTCAGCAGCGTCAGACGGCGGCGACTTCCCGAATCCTGCATGGCATCGCAAGTTACTGGCCAAGCTCGCAGAATCTGCGAGTTACTGCGGATACCTCCCACGTACGGGTGACGATCAGCAAAGAGGCTCCCACCTCCTCACTTGCACTCTTCTCAGCAGGAAGAGCACAAACGAACCCGCGTGAACTCCAATTGGGATGCCGTACGTGGTGCCGTTCGGGTCGTAGCACCTGCCGAACGTCGGCGACATCAGGCAGCCACCGGCTCAAGCTCCGGACGGTCACCGCCGCCTGCGCGCTCGGTCTTGAGTGCGTCCCGCAGCATCCGCGCGTTCGCCGCAGACACCCGCACCGTGGTGCGGATACGGTCCGCGGTCAGCTCAGCATCCGACCAGGTAGCCGTAGCCTCACGCGCCGCGGCCAGCAGCTCGGCAACGGTGCGGGATGCCTGGCCCTTGGACTTGCCACGGCGCGCGGGCCTCGGCTTGGCCTTCGGCCCGCCCTCGGCAGCGCGGTCAGGCTCGGGCCCCGGGTCCGGATCGGCCGGCACAATCGCCGGAGCCAATTCGCCCAGCTTGAGCAGCACGCGGGTGCGCTGCGGGGTGTGCTTGCGCCACCGTCGCCCGTAGGTCTCGCGCAGCTCCGCGCGGGCCAACTGCCGTTCCTTCTCCCGCTCCAGCGCCACCGCGTAGGAGGTGATCTCCCACAGCGTCATGCGACGCCACAGGGCGAAAGTGGAGGGGAAGGCAAGCAGCCACCGCCCGAACCGGATCTTGTCCATGCGCCGGCCGGTCGCGGCCCCAATGCGGACGGCGTAGATGTGGGCGCCGATCTCGGAGAAGACCACCCACAGCAGCGGCATAGTTCCGTGGGCCACCTTCGCCCACACGCCGTGCCCGGCCGCGACGTTCAGCCCGCACGTGATCAGCGTGAGCGCCCAGGGCACGAACCGCACCCAGGCGAGCGCCATATCCATACGGATCAACAGCAGGTTGGCGACCGTGAACACCGGGATAGCCACATCGATACCGACCGGCAGCATCCACGGCGAGACGAAACCCCACTGTGCGGCAGCCACCGACACGGCATCGAACGAGGCCACCAGTCCCAGCGCCCCGACCCCGGCCGCAGCAAGCGCACCCGCACCGGCCAGTCCCAATTCCGGGCGGGTCAGCGGCGGCACTCCCGCCCGCGCAGTGGCCGGCGGGGTGGTCATGCCGCCACCGCCTTGCCACCACGCGGCCGACGACGACCGGCGGGGCGCGCCAGCGGGATGACGTTGAACAGTTCCGGCGCGAACGCCTCGATCGCTTCCGCGGCGACCCGGCTCACGTCGTCCGGCAGCTCCGGGTAGTCGGTGAGGATATCCCGCGCCGCGTCGAGCCGTGCGGTTCGCTCCATGTCGCTCTCGCCCCCCACCCCCAGCCACAAATCCAGCGGGGTGCCGAGCGCGAGCTCAACGAACTCTGTGGCCGTAACAGCCACATGACCAGCAACGATGTTCTTCATGGGTCGTACTCCTCTCAAGGCGGAACGGCCCAAACCAGCGGCCCCGATGTTCGAGCACCGGGGCCGCGCGCCGTTGGAGACCAGGAAATGTCCGGCTCCCCTCAGCCCCGCCCGTACGAGACGGGCAGGGGAGGCAACCGGCCGCAGCACCCGAGGCACTGCGGAAGGGTCGGGGTTGCGCTGTTCATCACGCGGAGGTCCGCGTGGCCGCCTACTTGGCCGAGGAGAGGCGGCGTGATCCCCATTCAGTTGTCAAGGAACAGACGCTTCCTTCGAACCCGTTTCACGGGGCCCTCCGGGCGCGGGCACTGCGCGTTCGTGCTCGACACCCCCGTGCAGGCGGGCATAAAGCCGGAGCACCGAACGCTCCATAAGACGTCCTGTCCTCAACTCCTCTTTAGGAGCTCCATCGACTATGACGGACAGGGCGACGGTCGTCAACTCCTCTTGAGGACTTATGCTGAGACGGTCAACAGACCAGGGACGGTGAGCTCCACATGGCTAAGCAGTACGAGCGGATCGCAGACGGCCTTCGGGCGCGCATCCGTGCAGGTGAACTGGAGCCGGGGCAGCGTCTGCCCGCGGAGACCGCGCTTGCCAACGAGTACAAGACGAGTCTGCCGACCATGCGCGATGCGTTGGCGCTACTGCTCACCGAGGGCCTGATCGACAAGAAGCACGGGGTAGGGAACTTCGTGCGGAAGCCGCGCCAGCTCGTGCAGCGGGACAACCGCCGGCACCAGTGGGAGAAGGACCGCGCGCGGCTCACGGAAGACGAGCGACTGGGAACAGGAGCCACGGAGCATGACACGGGACTGACCGTCTCGGATCTCGTGTTCCGTGCCGACTACCGCGAGACAGAAGCCAGCGAGGACCTGGCAGAGCAGTTCGACGTGCCGGTCGGTACGCGCCTACTGGAACGCGTCTACCGCACGCACCACCGAGACGAGGAAGCGCCCTTCAACGTTGCGCACTCGTACCTCGTCTACGACATGATCGCGAGCAATCCGGATCTCCTCGATCCCTCCAAGGAGCCGTGGCCCGGCGGGACACAGAATCAGTTGCACACCATCGGCATCGAGCTGGACCGCATCGTGGAGCACGTCACTGCGCGACCACCCACCTTCGAAGAGACCGAGGAACTTGGTCTACAAGGTGGTGTGGCGGTAGTGGTACTGCGTAAGACTTCGATCGATACGGACGGTCGCGTAGTGGAGGTATCCGAAGTGACGTTGCCAGGCGACCGGACAGAGCTGATTTTCACCACCCCCTTGGCAAGGTGGTGACCATGTCCAAGCTCGTAACCGTGATCACGGCAGTACACGGCCCCGGAGCGCACCACCTTTCGGACGCCTACAAATCCTTGCTCTCACAAGACCTCCCAGACGGCTGGGGCTGGGAGTGGGTGATTCAGCAGGACGGCGAGACTGACGACGTATCGCCGCATCTCCCTGACGATCCGCGCGTGAACTTCGGGCAGGGGCGCGCCGGCCGCGCAGCCATGGCGCGGACTATCGGGCTTGCGCGGGCGCGAGGCGACTTCGTCAAGGTGCTCGATGCCGACGACATGCTCACGCCCGGGGCTCTCGCGCGCGATCTCACCGCGCTGCTGAGCAATCCGGGCGTGAGCTGGGCAACGTCGCGCGTTCTCGACTATCTGCCGGATGGGTCCACCCTCGGATTCGATCAGGACCCGCCGGAAGGATTCATTGACCGGGGCGCAGTGCTGGACCACTGGAAGGCCCACGACTACCGCGCGCAGGTTCACCCAGCGACGCTGTTCATGCGGAGAGATCTCCTTTTGGCGCTCGGAGGGTGGATGGCCCTGCCTGCATCGGAAGACACCGGGCTGCTGCTCGCTCTGAACGCCGTGAGTCGCGGATGGTTCACCGCGGAGACGGGCTTGCTGTACCGGAAGTGGCCCGGTCAGGTGACGAACCAGGCCGCGCACGTGGACCAAGGCGAGCGAGACGCGAGGATGGCCGTCATCGAAGCGCGTGCGTCGGTCCTCGCGAGCCTCGAGGGATGGCGCTTCAACACGGACTGATCAGGAGTCGGTCTCGCGGCGCGCGGGCGGGAGAATGAGATCCCGCGAACCGTGGTCTTCCCCGTGGAAGTTTCCGCTGACCCCGAGGTCGTCTCGTGCCGCCTCATGGAAGCCGTTGATCGCCTTAAACGCGACCTTGTGCAGCTCGCGCCATTCATCGAGCGTCCCGTCGGTCGTCCCCTTGGCGCGCCAGTCGATGGCGGCAGCCGCAGCATTGAGTCTGTGAGCCGCTTCGATCACCCCATCCTCCGCAAGCAACATGACCCGCTCGAAGGCGCGCCCGCGGGTACGCTCGCCGTCAGCGAGCTCCATAGTCAGGTCTCGCTCGCTCCGCTCGATGCTGCGCATGTCCTTCCGGACCTCATAGAGGAGCACCGAGGAGTAGATGCAGGTCCGCACGCGGTCTATGTACTCCGCGTAGGCATCGAGTTTTCGCTCATCCCACCTGGTCAGCATGGTGTACTGCGTCCGCTGACGCTCCATCCGATGGTTGGTGAAGTGCGTCGCCAGCCCACCCAGCAGCACAGCAGCGATAGTGACGAGCTGCCCCAAGATGTCCATCGATCCCCCAACTACGGCATCAGGTCCAGCGGAGATCATAAAGGGATCACGAGGAGCGCTCGGAGCAGAGCAGCGAGCAGGCTATTCCGGTGCCGCCGCGCTGTGCTCCAGAACGGAAGCCAGAGAGCATCTGACGGATCGTCAGTTATGGCGCTAGGCTCGATGCACCTACTGGTTGTCAGAGGAGTGCGCCATGGGGTCAGACATACGCATGTCCACACCGCCCGAGGGTCGCCCACGGTATGCGGCGGCTTTCCATCATCCCGAGAGCGGGTGGAAAGTAGCCGCTGAGGCACCCTCCCGAGAGGCAGTCGACCGTGCCGTTGCGGAGATGATCGCGACGGTACAGGCTCGCGGGCAGGCTCCAATGGTCGAGATCTGGGGTCCGTCGGCCGACGGCAACGAATGGCAACACCTCGACACACTCGCCCCCGGCCCCGGTGCAACCCGCTCTCGGGAGACACCGGTTGAGGAGCGGCAGCGCAGCGCCCGCGAGGAACGCCTCTTGGACCGCCGGCACCAGGTGCTGACCTCCGCTCTCGCAGGCGCAGGGTTCGCAATCGCGCAGCGGGAGGATGATGCTGCTGTCGCATGCCTAATCGAAGCCACGGATGAGGACACCATCCGCCGACTGGCCCATTGGCTCTCGCAGGCGAACAGGTAGCCCCCATGGGCGATGCGTGGGCCAGGACCACAGTCAGGGAGATGGGCCACGGCGCGAGCCTGCGCGGGTATCGGCCTCATCGTCAAGAACTGCTCCACCAACTCCCCTAGCAGCGATTTAGCGCAATATCCCGCCCCAGCGTGGAGGCGACGCATCATCAATAACGCGCTGCATCACGGCTCCCCGGGCTCTACTCAGGTGCATCACTGCCTCGCCCATACCCGCCGCATCCCAGATCTCGAAGGTTTTTCCCACATCGGCAGGCGCCGTGACTAGCTTGTCCAACATCGCCAGGGAGGATCGAACCTGCTCGATGCCCGCAAAATCGGGGAGAGCGTTGACCTCGGCCCGTGCTCGGCTGAGGGAATCGAGGATCGGGAACAGGTAGGGCTCTCGCTCCTCGAAGGCTGCAAGGTCGATTGAGTCGATTGACGCCAGGTAACGAGTAGCGGCGTCCGCTGCTTGAATCAGGTGGGTCTGAGCCGCCTCAAACCGTGCTGCATCGAAGCGGGCGATCTCAAGTCGTGCTTCCCAACGTACCCGGTCGCGAGCCAAACCGAGCTGGGTCCACCGAGTGACCACCCCAACGATTATGGCGGCTCCGCCTGTAAACACTGGGGCCAGTAGAGCAGTTGAAGCAAGGTCCATGGCACACATCATGCTGGTGCCCACGCGCGGAATCCGTACATGAAGCAGATGATCGATTATCGATAATCTCAAAAACTCGGCTACTTCTGGCGTGAACGACCTAACCTCCGCACATGGTGACAAACAACAGCAGCCCCGCAGGGTTCTGGAGCTACACGCATCGTGACGATGAGATCGAGGAGGGGAGGATTAAGAGACTCGCCAAAAAGATCGCTAACGAATTCGAGGTGATGACGGCAGAAGAGCTGAATGTCTTCCTGGACAAGCTGGATATTAAGTGGGGGGAGGAGTGGAGGAATAGAATCGATAGTGCCCTAACCGGATCTACCTTTTTCATGCCCATCATTACTCCCAGGTTCTTCAAGAGTGAAGAGTGTCGAAGGGAGGTTCTTACTTTCTCTGGGCATGCGACGAGTCTGGGGCTGGAGGAACTGCTGCTTCCCATCCTGTATATCGATGTTCCTAAAATTCGCGATGGTGATGCAACTGACGAGGTAATGGCTCTCGTTGCGAAACGGCAGTATGAAGACTGGACTCAATTGCGGCTAGAGGATGAAGATTCGCCGAGGTATCGGCAGGCTGTTCATCGACTTGCGGGCCGCCTAGTTGAGATCCTTGAGCGCGCGGCGGAGATTGACCCCCCACCTGTGATACGGACCGAACATTCCGAGCATGATGAGGAACCCGGCATGCTTGAGCTGATGGCCGAGGCGGAGGCTGCCCTGCCGAGGTGGGGTGAGGTCATGACTCAATTCGCTGGGACCGTGGGGGAGATTGGGGAAGAAACTAAGTCAGCGGCCGAGGAAATGGAGAGGTCGGATGCGCGCGGAGGTGGATTTGCTGGGCGACTTCGCCTGACTCACGAACTCGTTGCAAAACTAGAAGCACCTGTCGGCGAGATGAGCCGACTAGCGGTCGAGTATTCGACGGAATTGGTTAAGATTGACCCGGGGGTTTTGGGTATCATTCGCCAAGTCGAAACTGAAGGGGTTTCTGGAGGGACAGAGCATGTGACGGAGTTCTTTGGTGCGGTGAGGCAGATCACGGAAAGAGGTCGAGAAAACATGGCCTCCATTCAGGAGTTCTCGGATTCGCTGCAAACTGCATCAGGCCTGAGTAAATCCATGCGTCCGCTCGTCGGAAAGATGCGCGCCGCTTTGCGGCAAGTGATGGATGGGCAGTCGGTCCTGGATGAGTGGGAACGTCGAATCGAAGAGGTTATCGGAGAAGGTGGCGCGCCGCTAGGCCCACCATTGCAGTGACGCTTGGCCGCCGAACCAACGCTGCCGTGCCCCAAGGAAGGGCCGAAACGGGGCCGTCTGTGGGCCGTCGAGAGGCGGCCCCCATCAGCGCTTGGGCCTGACAGCCCCTCAGAGGGCTCGCCGACTCGTGTCCGGATGGAGAACCCCGTCTCAATCGTGGTCTCAATCGGTGCTGACTCCGGTCACGTCCACTGTCGTCCGCCGGGTGGCCGAGAACCCCTCTGAGCAGAAGCGATGTGTGTTTCGCGGACGTCCGTGGACGACCCCGAATCAAGATCGGACAACTCGTAATGCCCAGGTCTCGGGTTCGAATCCCGAAGGCGGCTCTGTGGAAGCCCCAGGACTCACTAGTGCTCTGACCGGGAAGGTTTGCCGGGTCTGGACAGGCGAAACTCCGTACGGACGCCTCTGCTGGCGGATAGCGTCATGTCCACGATGAAGGGGGATTCGTGATCATGGCAGAGCGTGCGGTTCCGCCTCGCGTGGTAGCCGCGGAGCGTGTCGCCTCCGAGGCGGGTTTCAAGAAGAGTTGCATCCCTGAGGTGGGCAGGTTGCTCAGGCTGGCCGCTGCTGCGAAACCCCACGGAGTCATTGCGGAGAGCGGCACCGGCTCGGGCGTGGGTACCGCCTGGCTGCACAGTGGGCTTGGCGCCGATGCCCGCCTGGTAACCGCAGAGCGTCACGAGGAGCTGGCCCGTCGAGCGGCTGGTGTCTTCGCGGACGACGACCGCGTCAGCGTCCTCACTGGGGACTGGCGGCTGCTTGAGCAGCACGCCCCCTTCGATGTCTTCTTCTGCGACGGCGGAGGCAAGCGTGACGACCCCGAGGGGGTCGTCGAGCTGCTTGCTCCCGGTGGCCTTCTCATCCTGGACGACTTCACCCCATCGCCCCATTGGCCGCCTCGTTTCGGCGGCGAAGTGGATGAGCTCCGCCTGTTCTACCTCACTCATCCAGCCCTGGACGCCACTGAAGTACTCACAACGCCAGCCAGTTCAGCGGTTGTTGCGGCACGCCGCCTCTAGCGAGGAAGGCGTGGACCGTTCTTGATCACGCCGCGAGGGCTGGTCTGCCACCCCAGCGGATGCCCTTCTCGCTGCGAATGCGGGCGCGTTCCTTGCGTTGTGCGGCGAGGACGTCGGGGTGGCGGGCGTTGGCGTTGCGCCAGCGCAGGTAGCGGTGCAGGGACCGGGTCTGCGCGGGATGGCTGCGGTGGTTCGAATTCGCCAGGGTGAACTGCCGCAGCGGGCCGAAGTGCGCCTCGATCGGGTCGGCCCAGGACGCATAGGTCGGGGTGAAGCACAGCTCGACCTTGTTCTTCTTCGCCCAGCGGCGGATGTCCGCTCCGGTGTGGGCGGAGAGGTTGTCCAGAATGATGTAGATCGGGGCGCCGTCAGGCCGGGCGGCACGGATCGACTTCAGCGCGGCCAGCGTGTTGGCGGTGCCTTTGCGGCGGCGATTGACGCCCCACAACCGGTCGTCGCCGACGGAGTAGCAGCCGTGGAAGTAGGTCACGCCGTGCGTGCGGCGGTAGGTCGCCGGCAGACGGTCGGGCTTGCCCTGCTTCGCCCAGCAGGAGCCTCCGGTGGGCCGGATCCCCAGGGGCCCGAACTCGTCGAAGGCGAAGACCCGGTCCGGGAAGTGCTCCAGCACGTGCTCGATGCGGTCGAGCTTGGCGTCGCGCTCGGGGTCGGGCGACTCCTTCCATGTCTTGGTGCGCTGGAAGGTGATGCCGCGGCGCCGGAGCAGGCACCGTAAGGCTTCACGGCCGATGCGGATGACGCCTCCGTGCACACGGCGCAGGTAGGCGGCGAGTTTGCGGATCGACCAGCGGGTGAAGGGCTGGCCGAGCTTGGCGGGGCGGGTGGTGGCCGTCTGGACGACGAAGTCCTCGTCGTCAGGGGTGAGCAGGCGGGGACGGCCTCCCGCCCATCGAGGGTCCAGACAGGCCAGGCCGATCTCGTTGAACCGGTGGATCACGTCCCGCACCGTGTCCTCGTCGGCCTGGACCAGCTGGGCAATCACCGGAACACGGTTCCCGCCGGCGGACGCGAGCAGCATCATCGCCCGCCGATAGCGCACCGAGCTTGTACTTCCCCGGCGCACGATCTGCTGCAGCTTCTGCCCCTCGTGGTCGGTCAGTCTGCGCACCCGCACAGGCTCAGCCACCACACCTCCAGCGGTCGGAACGGACGTCACCGCCCATCCAACCGTTCCAATCGCCAACCCGGCGAACCTTCCCGGTCAGAGCACTAGCCGTGACCTGGGGCTTTTGCTTTTACAAGAGCGCAGGTCTCAGGCCCACGAGCCGGTAGCTAAGCCCAGCCCACTCACTAGCGCAGCGCCTGTGCGCGCACGCACCGTGCCGTTGCTGCACAGGATCGGCTCCCGCTGACACTGTGGCGATCACCGTTGGCGTGCGCAGGTTCGCCAGCCATCGCCACCCCGAACTACCCATCGCGCCATCACGGGCGCCGTATACCTTGCAGAGAGTTTGATGCCTCTCTCCCCCACACGCCCGCCTGCACCTGGCGGGTCCCAACCCCGTTGGGAACTTTGAGAGATGGGAGATCAGGCGAGATGGAGCGATCGACAGCACGGGGGCGCTGCCGCAGGCGAAGCCAGGTACCAGACTGGGTTCAACTAGTGGCATTGATCCTCTCGGCGGTCACTGCCATCGCAGGGTGCGTCGAGCACTTTGTGTGATGGGGCAAAGGTAGTCCGGACGGCTGGTTGGGTGGCGAGCGAGCCCGGCCGCAATCTACTCGGCCGGGCCCACCCATAGCCCCGCATATGGGCCTGGCTTCGGGGTGCATCCCGGGGCCAGGCTTTATGCGTGGCCCTGGAACCTCTCGGCTCCAAGACGAGGAAAGCGCAAATCAACGGGCGCTTCAAGGTCCGAGCCGAGGACCAAGATCAAGAACCTGGCGGAAGCCCGTAGTTAACCGTGGCGCTAAGGGGTGGCGCGGTGCAGGCCGACGTAGATCAAAACTGAACGTCCTGGTCAGCGCGTCGCGAGGGGTGGCGAAACCTGGCGAATGACGGTCTGCCTCCAGACCCATCCGAATCATTCATCCTGCCAGGTGGCTTAGCCCTCTGTCGCTCTGTGCAGCGACCAGCGGGTCCGCTCGGCCACCCAAGGTCACGCGGTGTGGCCGTATCGCCGCCAGCAGTAGAAGAGCCGCTCGTTGACTTCGCTGTGCAGCACCACACTGTGGCCGAACACCACCCACAGATCGACCCCGCCGTCCTCAGGGAGCACCTCGAAACCATTGGTGTTGTAGAACCCCGGAAGCCGATCTCGCTCGGTGTGGAACTGTCCGTACAAGAGCTCAAATCCGCACTGCCAGTAGGTCTCCCTGCAGCGCCGAAGAAGGGATGAACCCAGCCCTGAACTACGAGCCTCCGGCGTGACGGCGAGTCCCTTGATCTTCGCTATAGCGCAATGTCCGAGGAGCACGTGTTGCTGGCCCAGCCCTCGCTCGCGCAGGCCCAGGAGGAACGCCGTGGGCGGATGGGCGAGCAGGGCCCCGACTACCGTTCCTTGAGCGTCCACAGCCACCATGAGCATGCCGAGGCTCGCGGATACCTGACCTATGGCCTCTGGCGACTGGAGAACAAGGGCGACTTCCCGCAGGATCGCATCGTGACCGTGATCCAGCGCGCCCTTCAGCGCCACACCTATGACACCTAACTCAAGCCCTTGGAGCACGGCGGGTTCCGGCTCTTCCCCGGAGAGCCTCAATAGGTCCACCGCGGCCTGGCCCTCTTCCGCGCGGGCAAGCCGGATTCTTGCGCCTCCGGGACCGGCCCATCCTTGCTGCAGCGTGTTGGAGGTGGCGGGCCTAGGCCGCCATCCTCCCGAGCCCTGCGTCCGCTTTGCCTTGCGCCTCTGCTTCGCCATGAGGCGAGTTATGCCCAGTGCCAGCATGTCGTGCACGGCGGATCGGGCCTCACTAGCGTCGTGGTCTTGGGAGAAATCTGGGAGAAGATCTTCTCCCGAAGCCCTTCGACCGCCTAGTCAGACCAACGCATCCCAAGGCACTGACCAGCCTCTTTGTTGCATAGAAGGGGCTGCGGGGCCGCCCTGACCTTATTCGGGAGGAAGACTGCTGACGAGATCATTGACAAAGTCACGGCCTGCTCGCATCGAATCTCCGGCCCACGCTAGGGCAGTACCGCCCCTTTCCATGTGGCCGTTCGCCGGTCAGTGCCGCTAAGGAGCGCGCCTCTGAGGATCGCGCGGGTGAAATTTGCACGGGTGAGGTTCGCGGCGGAGATACCTTGTGCACTGTGCCGACTGAGGTCGGCTCCTGCGAGATAGGCGTCGGACAGATCAGCGTCGGTCAGGTTCGCGCCGGACAGTTCCGCGTTGGCAAGGTAGATGCTCGGGTCGCCCGCTTGGCCACTACGGCGGGCACCGGTGAGGTCGGCGCGTGTCAGGTCCGCATTGAGCAGATTCGCTGAATCCCACCAGACCTTCCTGAGATCCGTTCCGATGAACTTCGAGGCATGGAAGTTGGCATCAGTCAGAACAGCTTCGGCCATGTAGGCACCGTCGAACCGGACGTTCTCGAACCGCCCCGCGGTCAGGTCGGCACGAGTGAGATCGGCGCCGCGCAGGTCCACGCTGGAGAGGTTCGCCCCAGAAAGGTCGGCCCCGACGAGGAAGGTACTGCGCAGGTCAATGACGCCCTGCTGCTGTCCGTCCGGGCCGGGGTTAGCGACATCATCGTTTAAACTCCGCGGTCGCGACCCCAGAACAGTCAGCGCAGCCTGCACGTCACTGGCAGGCCGCGTTGTCACGTTTTTTCGCAAGGCGTCAGCCTGCGCCTTCTTGGGCACCTTCGCCTGCTCTCGGACGTAGGCGCTCAGGACTTCGACAATCGCCGGCTGTTCGCGCGGAGACTCTCGCATGATGCGCTGAAGGGCATAGATGCTGCTGAGCCTAACGTTTATGGACTCATCACCGAGGTTGGCAACCGTCTCGTTGTAGGTGGAGGCAACCTGCTCCCGCTCCGTTAGTCTCAGCGTGTCCCTGGCCTGACTGACCGCCACGGCCGTGAGACCCAGCGCCAGCAGGGCTGGAATCGTCGGCAGCGCTGTCGCTACGGGCATGTAACGCTGCCAGCGGCCCACCTCGGATGCGGGTGCGGCCACCGCAGGCTGCGGTGCAGGGGCGGGCGTCGGTCCCGGTGCACCGGTCAGCAGGGAATGGTCGAGCAGGACCAGCCACCGGGAGTCATGAAGCCGGTCCTGGATAGTGGCGAGCAACCGTATGAGGGCTGGCAGGGCAGTGCTGCCGTCACGCAGGACCCGGCCCATCGCGTCGTGCAACGCCCTAGCGGCCTGCGCGGTGTGCTCCTCCAGTTCGCCACGCCGGTCGGGGTCGGCCGGGGGGCCCTGCCCGGCGAAGCTCTGCAGGGCAGCACGCAACTCGGCGATGCGCATATCCAACACCGAAGCTTCCGGGGCCGGGAAACGCAAGGCATCACGGCAGGCCCTCATAGAGTCCAGGCAGGCGAGCAGAGGAGGTTCTTGCCTCTCCCAGAAGGTGAACTCGCGGGCGGCTACCAGCCGGGACTGCCACGCGGCAAGGAGCAACGCTGCAGCCACGCCGAAAGCCAACCCCGACTCGATACCGCTCCACCAGTAGGCGTCCTCTTGGCAGCCCTTCAGAAAGGACCACGTGACGCAGTCCTCGGTGTACCCCAAGTACTGCCCCTCGCCCAGCACGTCGAGGAGGACATCATCAAAGGTCGGCAGTGCAAAGCTCTCCACGTTGTCGATGTGCGGGGCAAGGACAAGCCATGCGCCCAGCGCAGTGCCGCACAACAACAGCGCGGACGGGATGATCTGGGACCAGATCCTGCGGCCTACCTCTAACACGCGTGCCGAACGGTCCATCTCCAACAGACGGTCCAGAAACTGGGCTGCGGGCGTCGCGCTGCTCAACCCCTGGTGGCGCCGCAGAGCCGTGGAGACGCGCAACTGGCGTCTCATGTACTGCGTACGCGGCCGTATCAGCCGACGAGGGGCCAGCACGATGCGGCGTCCCGTGCACCGGTGAGGGTCGCTGAAAGCAGCCGCCCTCACCACCGCTCGCCAGATCAGAGCCAGCACCGCGTAGGTAACCGACATCCCCAGCACCGCACGTACCCAGTCACTCCAGGAAGTGAAGTCCACTGCCCCCGCTCCCGCCCCCTGCAACCGCCATCACCGAACTGGCTGCCCCGTTGGAGTATGCCCGGCTTCGCCGGGCCCATGGGCCTTGGTCGTAGAACGGTGCTACTTCGGAAGGAAAATCTGGTCGGCTGGGTCCGGACTAAGCATGCAGCGTGGCAGCAAGCGCTGTAGTGCGCTCCCGCCGCGCCACGGACCATGCCTAATCTGGCCGCGCGAACCCCTCCCTGATGTGCCTAGGCACTGACGCCGCGACAGTCTGACGGCCGGGAGAAAGCTGGGAGAAGATCTTCCCTCAATCTCTCACGGACGCCCTGCCGTACCAAGCCATACCGAGGCCTTGACCTGCGGCAACTCCTCTAGGCTGAGGTGCCGAACGCTGTCGTACCTCGTTCGGGACGAAGAGGTCGTGGGTTCAAATCCCGCCACCCCGACAGAGAAACACCAGGTCAGGGGCCTGATCCGTAGAGGGATCAGGCCCCTAAGTGGTTTGTGGGGGGGTGCCTCGATGTCCTTCGTCAAGGTCGAAGGGTTCAGGCGGGGGCGGTTTCGGGGGTGCGGGGCTCGTAGAACGTGCCGTCGCGGAGCATGGCGAACAGGACGCTGATGCGTTGGCGGGCGAGGCGGAGGAGGGCCTGGGTATGGGTTTTTCCTCGGGCGCGTTGTTTGTCGTAGTAGGTGCGGGAGGCCGCATCGGCGTTCATGCAGGCGAAGGCGGAGAGGAACATGGCGCGTTTGAGCTGCCGGTTTCCGCCTCTGGGTGCGTGTTCGCCGTGGATCGAGGTTCCCGAGGACTTCGTGGTGGGGGCGAGCCCGGCGTAGGAGGCGAGGTGGGCGGCGGTGGGGAAGCTGGTGCCGTCGCCGACGGTGGTCAGCAGGACGGCGGCGGTCCTGACGCCGACGCCGGGCATCGACGTCAGGACCGGGGAAAGAGGGTGGGCCTCCAGCAGGGTGTTGATCTGGGCTTCCAGGGCCCGGCGCTGTTCCTGGACGGCCGCGAGCGAGCGGGCCAGGGAGGGCACGACGATGTCGAGGGTGCCGGTCCCCGGGACCACGACGGTCTGCTCGTCCAGCGCGGTAAAGACGTCGTCGATCAGCCGGGCGGCCATGCGTGGGGCCTTGGGCCGGATCAGCTCAACGAGCCTGCGGCGTCCGGCCTTTCGCAGCGCGGCCGGAGATCCGTAGCGTTCCAGGAGCCAGGTGACGGCCAGCGGCAGAGCACCGATGGAGGCGGGCTGGTCCACGATCACCAGCACGGTGGCGAACTTTGCGGCCAGCTTGTCGAAGACGGCCCGCAGTTTCGGCTCGCTGTTGGGCAGTGGCTTGTCGAAGACCTTCTTCCCGGCCGGGGTGAGCCCGTGGCCGTGATGAGCACTCTTGCCGACGTCCAGGCCGAGGAACACGCCCACGTCTTCGGTATTGAACATTGCGCCCCTTCAGGGGAGTTGAACGTGCCGGCCTCGGCATCGGTGTCGTACGCGCGCATCCACGTTATGCAGACCTGCCGCCCGCGAGCTGTCCGGCATTGCGCCGGACCGGGCGGTGGCCGGACCTCTGATCAGCGTCTCCGACGGCACCTCCCGGGCCCGGTGACACCACCCCCCAGGTCATCCGTTCGACAGGGGGACACAGTCATGCCGGGCCCGGAGGCCAGCGGCCCTCTTGCAGGACCGCGGAAAACATAACGTGGGAGCAGAGCATTGGAGACGGCTCCCGGAAACGGATGCGAAGTGTCCACCGGTGCAGCGCGATGGACTGTCCCAGGGGCCCGTCCGCGCCACAGGCTCTGAGCGCCCGGGGTGACGCTGCACGGGCGGACGAGGGGGCAGAGTGGATCATCTCTTCCCGTTGCTGGCCGGTCGGCGACGCCGATCTCCCCCACCGGGCTGACTGCGGAAGGACTGCTCGAACGGCAGCACGTTCAGGAGTGGGTGATCGACAACCCGCAGATCCTCGGCGAGTCGGTGCTGGTAGTCACCGCGGAGTTCAACCGGTGGGCCGACACGGACGGGGTGCCAGCACGGGACCGGCTGGACGTCCTGGGGCTAGATGCCACGCGGCGCCTCGTGGTGGTCGAGCTGAAGCGGGGTACTGCCGACCGGGACGTACACCTCCAGGCGATGACGTACGCCGCTTTGGTGTCTGGCCAAGGCCGCCGCCCAGAAGCTGGAGGAGCGCTCACGGGCCCAGAAACGCAGTCCACGTCCTCGTCGGCGCCGGCCTGCTGCCGGACGGACCAGGCTGCGGCTGACCCCACGGCACGGTGTAACGGAATCCATCCGCGAGGCCATCGCCGTGTGGGTGGGTGAGGACGGCAGCCGCGCGACGGCTACCTGGAGCAACAACACCGCCAAGCCCCTGGCCTGGGACGCCGACGGCAAGCTCTACACGCCGACCGGGCTGGACAACCACATCTTCCGCAGCGTGACCGACCGGAAAGCCGACGGCATCCAGGGCACAACCTCGTGGGACGTCGACACCGACCACGTTCCCGGACAAGCGCCGACCCCGACAAGTGGGCGGCACTGGCGAGCGCCGACCTCGCGTCCCTGGCCAAGCGGCTCAGCGGCACGCCAAAGGACTGGTCGAGCCTGCACACCCTGCTGGAAACCATCCCGCCCGGGCGCTGGACCACGTACGGCGACGTGGCAACCGTCATCCTCACCGCGGCCGGACGCGTCAGCACAGGCTTCCGGTGGACCGACCCGACACGCACGGACACCCCGGCGGACGTCCTCGCCGCTGAGGGCATCCGCTTCGACGGAGGCACCGCCGCACAGGAAGCGCGGCCTGCCGGTGGACGAACTCCAGCGCCTCTTGGGCAACTGACGTCCTTTCCGGACGCGTGCCGCAGACGGACGGGGCCGTGAGCTCATCCAGCCTGAGAGCCGCGGCGCTCCCTGCTGCGACACGCGCAATCGGTGGTGAGGCACCCTCGGCAGGACGCGATACGGCCGCCCTTATCGCAGCAGTTCAGCCATCAGCGCGTCGATACTCCACGGGCCTCTCGCTGGTCTTCACAACGACTCCTCCGTCGGCGAGGCCTCGGAGCACCTGGCGCGGGCCTCCACGTCAGCGGGACGGTATCCCGCTCCGAACAGGGCTGTCAGAGCGCGCTCGGCGTCTCAGGTGCCACCGAGGGCCTGGATGGCCTCGGTGAGGGTCTCGGCGTGCTGGTCACATGTCTTCCGGTGCTGCCTGTCAACTCGTCGTACGGCAAGGGCCAGATGGGTGAACGCGGCCTGGCTGCGGAAGCGTTGACTACTCCGGCTCATGCCAGGGAGCCCCTCCAACATGGCCGGAGCGCCCCTACCAAAGTATGCTTCCTGCGTCTTCTTGTCATGACCACCCAGACCGGAGCCACCATGACCGTAACCCGGTTGTCCGCAGCAACTTCGATCCTCTCGGCCGTAGCTGCCAGCGTGCTGCTCATCGGCTGCTCGGCCTCGGTCAACGTCGAAAAGCCCACGCCGAAACTGTCTGCGGACAAGCTGGCCACCACAGTCGCCGAAAAGCTCGCCGCCACAACGGGCCAGCCAAAGCCGCACATCGCCTGTCCGGAGGACCTCATCGGCAAGATCGGTAACACCACCCGGTGCAAGCTCACAGCGGGCGACGGCAGCTCCTTGGGCGTATCGGTCAAGGTGTCTTCTGTCGATGGAGACCAGATCAACTTCGACATCAAGGCCGACGACACGGCTTCCCCGGCTGCGAACTGACCACCGCGCCGTTCTACAACAGGACTCAGAGGGCGTTCTGCGAGGTCCGCCGGATTTCACCGATCCGTGGTCGCGGCGGCCGGGGCAAAGGCGCAGGCTCTGCTGCTGAGGTGAGGAGCCCCTTCGGATGAGCTGTGGCCATGAGCGAGTTGGAAGGAGACACGATGACCGACCCCCTCGGGGCTGCGAATCCACCCGACGCCGTGGACGGGAACGGGCTCCCTCCTGGTCAACGGTTTCTTCTCACGTCTCGGCGTCTTCGGAGCCCTGTGTGCGACCCCGGTGGTCCTGGTGAAGGCGGAAACCTGGGACTCGCCGGTTCTGGCTCTGCTGCAACGTCGCTTCCTATGCGACTGCCTTTCTGCAGTCGCATAGGAAGCGACGTTGCCCTTTGCCCCGCCCGCGATCTGCGGGTTCCGATGTCTCAATCGGCTACACCACTCGGCAAGACGTCATGCGGAGTCGTCCGGAGCCGAGAACGCCGTCAGTGGTGCCATGTGATCGTCGACTGCGGCTACCAAGGCAGGGGCCCATGAGGCGCAGGATGTGGGGGCGCTACTCTGCGACTTGGTCGTTGAAATGGGGTTGCTCCGAATGCTTGCGCCGTACGGCGACTCACGGGAGAGGCAGAGTCATGGCAGGGCCGGAACCAGGACAGGCGGGAAGCAACGTGACGGGACAGTCCGTCGGGATGCGACTGAACCAGCTGCCAGCCGACCCCGGAGGGTCCACTGGCTCCTTGGGGTCGGCCGGAGGGCAGAAAGATCTTGCTTCCTCGCCGGCTGAGAAAAAGGCCGCAGCAAAGGCCATCGAGGACCACATCGAGCCCGACACCCGCAAGGCTGGCGACTGGGCGGACACGGAGACCAACGAGGCCGTCAAGAAGTTCCGTGACGGATGGCTCACGTCGGGGGCTTTGAAGAAGGCGCACGAGACGTGGGGTGAGCAGGTCCAGAACCTGATGAACCGACTCGCATCGGAGAAGGCAGCGCTGCGGAGTGCTGGCACCGTGCTGCAGGGCACGGATATCAAGGCCGGGGCGAGTGCGCGCTCGGTGTCGGTGATCGACGGATACTGACCGGGCTGTATGAAGCGCTCAGCCCCCTGAACAGCCGCTCCAACTGGCATGTCGCTAGGGCGAAAACAACGGGGAGTCCATGCCGACGTATCACGAGATCATGACGACCGACCTGTCCACGCTCACCACGGCCGCGGGCCGCTGGGACGGGATGGCGAAGGAGTTCCACAAGCAGGAGATCGCCTACAAGCGGGATGTGCACGGCATATCCATGGGCCAGACCTGGACGGGGCTGAGCGCGGACGCCGCCAACCGGCGCTTCGCCATCACGCTCAAGGAATTCCAGAACGCCCAGGTCGAGGTCAAGGCGGTAGCCTCGCTGCTCCGTGACGCGCACGCGCAGTTCACGGATCTGCGCAAGAAGCTGGAGTCGGCACGAGCGGACGCCGTCGTGGCCGGTATGGCGGTCTCGGACGAGGGCGTGGTCTCCTACGACACCGCAAAGCTCAGCGACGGCGAGCGCACTGCCCTGCACCATGACCTCGACTATCAGCAGTCCGTGCGCACCGCTATCGCCTCCTGGCAGAAGCGCATCGACCGGCTCGTAAAGGACGTCGGCGAAGCCGACACCGGCGTCGAGATCGCTCTCAAGGCGGTAGTGATCGACTCCAACATCAAGGACGGCACTCTCAACGGCTTCAACGGCCAGGCACAGGGCGACATCGAGAAGTACGAGGCCGCGGCAGCGAAGAAAGACGCCCGCACGAAGACCGACGGGTGGGTATCCGAAGGCGAGGCCGAAGCCTCAGGCCCCGGCGTCGGGACATCGGCCACCGGGCCCGACGCCGCGGCTGGCAAGCTGGCCGAGGCCGAGGCGCATGCCGACCTCGGCCGCGCGAGCGCGGAGGGCTCGCTCACCAACGGCCCGATGAAGCTCGCCGGGGAGGCCGAAGCCTACGTGGGCGCCAAGGCCTCCGCGGCCGGCGGCATCACCAACGAGGGCGTCAAGGGCGAGGCCGCCGCCTTCGCGGGCGCCGAAGCCTCGGCCAAAGGCACCGCCGACGCCGGCCCCGTCGGGGTGTACGGACGGGCGGAGACCAAGGCGGGCGCTGAGGCCGGCATCAACGCCGGGGCCGGCCTCGAGGGGTTGCAGGCGGGCGCGGAAGCGTTCGCCGGCGCGAAGGCCGGCGTCGCGGGGGGCGCGGACATCGGCGGCATCGGGGCGGGCGCGACGGCCGAGGGCTGGGCCGGCATCGGGGCCGAGGCCGAGGCGACTTTCGGCAAGGGCACCGACGGCAAGTGGCACATCGGCGCGAAGACGGGCGTTGCCGTCGGGCTCGGCGGCGAGGTGGGCTTCGAGGTCACCGTTGATCCGGGGAAGATCGCCGATACTGCAAGCGATGCGGCTGACGCCGTGGGCGATGCGGCCGGGGCGGTCGGTGATGCGATCGGCAGCGTGTTCTGATGCACGCTCCCGCAGACCCACCGCCGTAGGCACACTGCCGTAGTAAGGAGGGCCCGAGATGGCCACGACCCTGCCCGTACCGATCGAGTTCGAACTGCCGGAAGGCTGGCGCGCCGCACAGCCGGATGAAGTCGGCGCACCGGGCGCGGCGTTCGTCGCGCTGCATCCCCAACCGGATGCCGGATTCACCGCGAACATCACGATCGATGGCGAGTACCGGCCGGACGCGGCGACGCTGTCCGAGATCGCCCACGAGTCCGTAGAGCGCTTGAGCCAGGCCGCCGCGTCGATCGTGGTCACCGGACGCCGCGAGATCGGCTCCGCGGACGCGCCCGGTTTCACGCAGGCGCTGGCCCTCTCGGCCGTCGTCGGCGGCGTACTCCGCGACCTCGTCCAGTCCCAGGTGTACCTGTCCATGCTGGACCTCGCCGATCCGCGCAAGCGGGCGGTGATCCGCCTGGTCCTGACAGCCACCGCGTCCCAACACCCCGCCGTCCTGGACGACTTCCAGGACTTCGTGCGCACAGTCCGCCCGGACACCGACGCGGCCTCGTAGCGCGTCCCACGGAAGCGGCAGATCTTGCACCGACAATCCGACTCTTCATAGGTTGATTTCATGGGACTCTTCGACAAGCTGACCGGAACCAAGCGCCCCGCCGACGGTGTCGCCCCGCGATCCGCCGCCGAGGTCCATGCTGCTCTGCTCGGCCTCAACCGCCCTGACGTCCCGTACGTCATCAGGGACGGCCGTGAGGAAGGCGCCGACCTGGTGGCCGAGTGGCGCATCCTGGACCCGGCCTGGCAGACCTTCTTCGTCCGCACCCAGGTGAGTCGGGCGTTCCAGGTCCGTATGCGCCTGGTCCCGGAGAAGAACGAAGTCCGCTGTCTCGACCAGCAGTACGAGGTCACGTGGGACGGCGACACCCCGAGGCTGGCCATCGCGGCCGAGGCCCAACGTGGCCAGGTGCAGACGGTCTCAAAGCGCTGGACGCTCGGCGGGGGCGAAGACGGTGGCCTCGAAGCGACCGAGACGTTCAGCTTCGACAGCTCCGACCTGAAGAACCCCCTGCAGGACACCGTCCTGGGCGCGGGATGGACCTGGCGCGGAGTCATCACCGGCAAGCTGTGAGGCCCGACGGGTGATGGTTCACGAGCGCGGACACCGGCGACCGCACGACGGGTCCTCCTCTTGGGAGCCATTTGGGAGCCGAATCGCTCCCGGAACCCCTCCCAGACCACCCGAGACCACCACACCCCAACGCCCTGACCAAGCAAAACAGCAAACAAGCCGGTGTCGATCTTGATCGAACCCCATTCGGGACGAAGAGGTCGTGGGTTCAAATCCCGCCACCCCGACAGAGAAACACCAGGTCAGGGCCACCTACTTCCGTAGTAGGTGGCCCTGATTTGTTGGTGAGTGTCTATCGCTTCGGGTCGGCCTTGAAGATGCCGTCCATCGCGACGGCTCCGGTCTGGATCACCGGGCGCCGCCGCGGCGGCGGATTCCATGGAGTCACCGCCGCCGCTTCCGGCGACACAGGTGTCCGCTTACCTGCGCAACCTACCTCCGCGGCGCTTGCTGCAAGATCGGGGCTGAGGGACGGCCGGAGATGCGGGCCGATGGCTCTGCATGCTCATTGCTCGCTGCGGAGCTTGTCGAGCTGCCGCCGCAGCCGGTCGGCGAAGCCGACCTCTGACCGAGGTCATGGCCCGCCTCCGACACGATCGGCCCGTGTTCCACTCCGAAGCGGATCTGCAGCACAGCTTCGCGCGGGTGCTGTGGGACCTGGCACCCGCGATCCAGTCCAGGTTGGAAGTGCGCCAGCACATGTCGGATACGAACCGCGCTGAGCACCTCGACCTGCTGTGCATCGGCCCCTCGGCCCGTACGGCTGTCGAGTTCAAGTACTTCAAGGCCAGATGGACCGGCACAATCGGGCCCCTGAAAGAGGAGTACGCGTTGACGTCGCACGCAGCCACCGACCTCGGCCGACTGGGCTTCGTCTCCGACATCGCCAGGCTGGAGCGGTTCGGCGACCGCCCCGACCAGAACGGCCTGGCGCTTCTCATCACCAATGAAGGTCGCTGTGGACACCGCCGCCGTCGCAGGCAATGCGGAAGACGACTTCCGCATCCACGACGGACGCACGCTCGCCGGCGAGCTCCTCCGGGCCCAAGGCGACTACAAACCTAACGCTCGGACCTTGCAGGACACCTATCCCCTCAACTGGCAGCCGTACTCAAAGCAATGAGGAGCTTCGGGGAGAGTTCCAGTACCTAGCCGTCTTCATCGAACGTGGATCGCCCGACCGGGAGCAGGGCGCCTCGCAGAGGCGTTAGGAAGCGACGCCACGGGTTCGGCATACCGGGCCCGTATTCCACTGCTGCGGTAGGACTCCAGGCCCTCCTCCGTCATCTTCGCGAACAGCACGGGCGGGAGGGTGAAGGTGGTGCCGGGCCAGTACCGCGTACAGGTGGATGAGGCTCATCGCCGTACGCAGAGCCAGCGCGGCGGCCTCCGGGTCGGCAGACGGGCTGCAAACCCCGGGATGTTGCAGCCCGTCTGCGACGCCGACCCTTGTAGGTCGCCGGCGCCGAAGGCGACTCGATCCGGTTAGGAACGCGGCCTTCGCCAAGAACGACCCTTCACCGTCGTCACTTTCGGCGCTCGCGGCTGAGTAATGCGCTTGGTCGCTATCGCCCCTGCCTAGACGGGCGTTGTTGCAGTTCAGGCGCATTCGCACCCGATCTGGTGAAGTCCTTCATTCGTACGAGCTAGATCAACTACTACCAAGAGTAAGGAGTGGAACGCTCTACGTGTGCACAACTCATCCAGTGCTCGGGCATCGCGCCCTCAGAAGGAGTTGCCCCATGAGCGTTCGCCGTTCCCTGCCGGCCGTCCTCGGTGCCGTAGCCCTCATCCTCGGACTGACCACATCCGCCGCGCCGTCAGCGGCCGCCGACCCCTGCGGGTTCTACGAGACCTCCAGTGACGCGTACTACAACCACTGCACAAGCGACGGCTCGCACGTGATCATCGAAGTGGAAGTATGGGGTCCCAACTACGAGCGATGCGTGGGCCCTGGCATCACCTGGCTGGGATCGGCTGGCCAAATCGACGGCGCGGCGTACGTCGGGCGCACTTGCTGACCTCTGGTTACAGGCGTCCCAACTGGCGGCTCCGGTCACGGACGGCTGCAACACCCCCATGATGTTGCAGCCGTCGGCGAAGCAGACCCCAACTCCCGCCACCCCGACGCTCATCAAAGGCCACTGACTCACGTGAGCCGGTGGCCTTTGGCGTTCCCCCCGGACTTGAACGGGGGCCTTGCTGCCCACCGCGAGTTCGCCCTGGGCCCGTCAGTCGTCGAGGAACGCGAGGTCGAGTCGGCGCAGGCGCTCGGGGTCGGCGAGGATGTCGATTTCTACGATCCTTCCGTCCGTGACCGTGAAGGCCATGACCGAGAGCGGCTGTCCGTCGGGAGCCGTGACGAGTCCCGCGACGCCGTTCACCAGGGCCGGCTTGGCGAAGGCGGCGAACCTGGAGAAGAGCAGGGCCTGCGAGGCCACCGCCTGGGCACCGCGGACCCGCTTCGACACGCCCAGCGGCAGAGTGCCGTAGTCCGCGCGGAGCAGGACGTCCGGGTCGAGGACGGCGACCAGGGCGTCGAAGTCGCCGCCGCGCGAGGCGGCGAGGAAGGCGTCGACGACCTCGCGCTGGCGGGAGAGGTCGGCCTCGGGGACCGGGGCCGATCCCTGGACCCGGCGGCGGGCCCGGCTCGCGAGTTGCCTGGCCGCCGTCGGGGTGCGGTCCACGATCGTGGCGATGTCGTCGAAGGGCACGGCGAACATGTCGTGGAGTACGAAGGCGAGCCGTTCGGCAGGGGCGAGCGTGTCGAGTACGACGAGCAGTGCCAGGCCGACCGAGTCCGCCAGCAGCGCTTCCTGCTCGGGCTCGATTCCGTCGGCGCGGCTCACGACTGGGTCAGGCACGTACACGTCAAGGGGATCTTCGCGCCGTGATCTGCGCGAGCGCAGCATGTCCAGGCACACCCGCCCGACGACCGTCGTCAGCCATGCGCTCAGGTTGTTCACGTCGCCGGTGTCGGAACGGCTCAGCCGCAGCCACGCCTCCTGGACAGCGTCGTCCGCCTCGCTCAGCGAGCCCAGCATCCGGTACGCCACCGCCCGCAGGTCGGTGCGGTTGGCCTCGAAGCGCTCCGCCAGCCAGTCGTTCTCGTCCATCGGTCACGTTCCCCTCGTCTTGGTCCGTCATACCAATGACGGACGAGACCGAGCCGATGTGACGAGAAGAAGCAATGAGGTGCGGATGAGACGGGAAAGTGCAGGTGGGACGGATGAGGTCGGCATACGGGGGATCACGGGAACCAGGGCCTGCGGCCGCTCGTTGCCCTCGTGGGCAAAGGAATCGTCAAGAGGCGCGGCCCGCGCCGGATTGCGCAGGGGATTTCCATGGGTGTCAGCCTTTCCAAGGGCGGCAATGTCTCGCTCACCAAGGAGGCCCCGGGCCTGACCGCGGTCGTCGTGGGCCTGGGCTGGGATGTACGCAGCACCACCGGGACCGACTTCGACCTCGACGCCAGCGCGCTGCTGGTCGACGCCAACGGCAAGGTCGTGTCCGACCAGCACTTCGTGTTCTTCAACAACCTCAAGAGCCCGGACGGTTCCGTCGAGCACACCGGTGACAACCTCACGGGCGAGGGCGAGGGCGACGACGAGCAGATCAAGGTCAACCTCGCCGGCGTGCTGCCCGAGGTCGACAAGATCGTGTTCCCGGTCTCGATCCACGAGGGTGAGAGCCGTCAGCAGTCCTTCGGCCAGGTGCGTAACGCGTTCATCCGCGTCATCAACCAGGCCGGCGGCGCCGAGCTCGCGCGCTACGACCTGAGCGAGGACGCCTCGACCGAGACCGCGATGGTCTTCGGCGAGCTCTACCGCAACGGCGCGGAGTGGAAGTTCCGCGCGGTCGGCCAGGGTTACGCCTCGGGGCTGCGCGGCATCGCGCAGGACTTCGGCGTCAACATCTGATCCGCCGATAGCCGTTCCGTCCGGCTCATCCGGCTCATCCGGCTCGTCCGGCTGTTCAAGGGTCTGATCCTCGGTGAGGGTCAGACCCTTGGCGCGTCTCAGCTCACGTACGCCCCCGCACGGGCGGCGGATTCGGCCGCTGCGGCAGCCCGGTCCGCGACGGCGGCGTCGAGCGGGTCGCCGCTGACCAGGAGGCGGAAGCAGAGCGGGGCCGAGACCGCGCGGATCACTTCGTCTGCGTCCGTGCCCGCGGGGAGTTCGCCGCGGGCGACGGCCGCGTCGACGCACGGGGCCCACTCCTTGATCCGGGTCGCGTGGAAGCGGTGCAGGGCATGCGCGGTGCGCTCGTCGCAGCCCGCGGCGGCGATGACGTCCTTGAAGAGCGGGCCCTGGCGGGAGTCGGTGAGGGTACGGGTCACAAGGCGGGCGTTGGCCTTGAGGTCCTCGGTCAGGGAACCGGTTTCCGTACGCGGCTGGGTCTGTTCGGCCATGTCCGCCAGCAGATCGGCGATCAGGCTGGTGGTGGTGCCCCAGCGGCGGTAGAGGGTCGTCTTGCCCACCTCCGCGCGACGGGCGACATCTGCGAGGTCGAGCCGGTGGAAGCCGTGCTCGACCAGGGCGTCGCCCGCGGCCTGCAGGACGGACGCCCGGACGCGTGCAGTGCGGCCGCCGGGGCGTACGGTGCCGGGGGTGCCCGGGTCCGTATTCTCGGAAGTCATAGCGTCACGTTAACGGAACCTCGGGTCCGTTAGATGCTCTCCTCTCGACCTCTCCCTCGAACTCGTCTCCGCAGCTGAGAACGATCACCGATCATGGACAGCATGCCGACTGACACACCGACTGACCGTGACGCCGCGGCGGCCCTGCCGGACGTGGAGCTGCTGTGGTCCGGGCGGGTCGCCGACCACGCCCCGGACGCCGTCGCCCACCGGCACCTCCTCGACGCCGAGGAGTCCGCGCGCCTTGACGCCTTCCTCCGGGACGCTGACCGGGACGCCTACGCCGTGGCGCATGTCGCGCTGCGCCGGCTGCTCGGCGAGCGGCTCGGGCAGGCCCCGGAGGCGGTCACGCTGTCGCGCGAACCCTGCGCCCACTGCGGCGGCCCGCACGGGCGGCCCGTCGTACCCGGCAACGCCGTGCACTTCTCGCTGTCGCACACCAGCGGCCTGGTGATGATCGCCCTGGCCGGGGCGCCGGTCGGCGTCGACGTCGAGGGCGTCCCCGACCCCGACACGGTCGCCGACGTCGCCTCCCAGCTGCACCCTCGGGAGCGTACGGAACTGGCGGCGCTGCCGGCGGCGCAGCTCCCCGCCGCGTTCACCCGCTGCTGGACCCGCAAGGAAGCCCTGTTGAAGGCGACCGGCGTCGGTCTGAGCGAGGACCTGTCCCTCACCTATGTGGGGGCCGGGCCCCAACCGGCCGCGAACTCGGACTGGTTGCTGGCCGACCTGCCCACTGACCCCGGCTATACGGCAGCCATCGCCGTACGCCTCACCGGGCCCGGCGCCACGTCGTACTAGCCGGGCACGTTTTCGTAGGCCTCGGCCTTGACCCACTCCGGACTCTGCCCGTTCGTCCGGGCCGTCCTGGAGACTGGGGGTATGGAGTTCGTCGTTTTCATGACCCTCCCGGGGCTGGTGATCCTGCTCGTCGTCATAGCCATCGGTGACCAACTGCTGCGTGCGACGGGCCGGGGGCGGCGGCAGGGGCAGGTGTCCGCGACCGGGTTCGAGCAGCTGCACGCCACGTTCTCGCAGGGCAAACAGAACGAGCTCAAGGAACGACAGAGCTCGCTCGTGATGCGGGACGACGAGGAGGACGGCGCGCCGCCGCACCGCTCCACGGTCGACCTCAGGAGTGGCACCGCGGTGATCCGGCTGCCGTCCTCGTCTCAGTAGCGCGCGACCAAGTGCTCGCGGCCCGACGGTGGTTCGTACGCCTCGGGCCAGAAGTCCGTGATCGCGGTGATCCGGCCCTCCTCGTCGCCAGTGAAGAAGGTGATCGCGTACATCTCCTCCAGCCCCACGACGGCGTGTACCCAGGTCACGACCTGGTCGCCGTCGGCGACGATGCGCTGGACGCGTATGTGCCAGTCGCCGGGGTACTCCCGGTTGAACTGGAGGTACTTCTCCTTGCCGTGAATCCGCTCGCGGGTCTGCGGCAGGTCGTAGAGCACGTCCTCGCCGAGCGTGGACGCGAACGCGGCCCAGTCGCGTGCCTCCGCAGCCGTCCAGTAGCTCTCAACTGTCTTGCGCAGTTCGGTCATACGGGAAGTGTGCAACGCGCCACTGACAATCGGCCCTGCACCGGCGCTGATCAGGCCTTTCGATGCTCAGGCCTTTCGATGCCCAGGCCTTCGCCGCTCAGGCCTTCGAGGCACGCAGCGAGTACATCAGCGGGATCCGCGGGCGGTCGGCCGGGAAGCGGTAGTAGCCGTCGTCGTGGCGCGTGAGCGGGCTGAAGCGTTCGAACAGCGAGATGTCGTGCTCGTGCAGGAAGTCCAGGCGCAGGCCCGCGGCGATCAGCGCCGAGACGACCTCGCCGAGCGGGTGCTGCCATTGGACGCTGCGGTTGTGGACGGTCGCGGCGTCGAAGTCGGCGTACGTGCCGGGCGTCTGGTCGATCCACGCGTCGCGCGCGAAGTAGTCGTTGACGATCCGCGAGCCAGTCGCGTCGTCCAGGACGTCGGTGAGCGGATGGAACTCGGCAAGATAGAGGAAACCGCCGGGCGCGACGAGGGACGCGGCGGTCTCGGCCCAGCGGGTGATGTCCGGCAGCCAGTTCAGCGCGCCGACGCCGGTGTAGACGATGTCGTACGAGGAGTCGGGGACGGCTTCGGCGGCGTCGTAGACATCGGCCGCGACGAACGCCGCGCGGTCCGGGCCGAGTCCGAGGTCCGCGGCCAGACCGCGGGCCGTCTCGACGGCCGACTCAGAGAAGTCCAGGCCCACGACGTGCGCGGCGCCGCGGCGGGCCCAGCACAAGGTGTCGAGGCCGATGTGGCACTGAAGGTGGAGGAGCGTGCGGCCGGTGACGTCACCGACCTCGGCGACCTCGAAGTCGCGCAGGACGTCCTTGCCCGAGCGGAAGGCGTCCAGGTCGTAGTAGTCGCTCGCCACATGTATCGGAACGCGTTCGTCCCAGCGGGAGCGGTTGGCCTCGCGCCAGTCCCCGGGGGTCGGAGAGTACATGCAGACGAAGTTATCCACAGGCTGCGGACGACGCGAACGGATTGTCGGGGGTCCGGCGCAGAATGGGGTCATGACTGAGATCACTGACTCCACGCCGGAGCTGCCCGGCACGCCCGAGCTGCCCGGCATGGCGGACTGGGAGAAGCGCTTCCGTGCGCCGCGCGTCTCCCTGCCCGACTGGGCGGAGGACGCGCCGCACCGCTCGCTCTTCGTGTCGAATGCCACCGGGACGTATGAGCTGTATGCCTGGGACCGGGCGACCGGCGAGCAACGGCAGGCGACGGACCGGCCGAACGGCACGACGGACGGGGTGCTCTCGCCCGACGGCTCGTCGATCTGGTGGTTCTCGGACAGCGACGGGGACGAGTTCGGGGTGTGGATGCGGCAGCCCTTCGGCGGCGGGGAGGACGAGCCCGCGGCGCCCGGGCTTGAGCCTTCGTACCCTGCGGGGCTGGCGATCGGCCGGGACGGCACCTCGGTGGTCGGCCGGTCGACCGACGAGGGCGGCACGACGATCCATGTCGTACGGGCCGGCGCGGAGCCGGTCGAGATATACCGGCACCGGCAATCGGCCGGGGTCGGCGACCTGTCGCACGACGGGACGCTGATCGCGATCGAGCACACCGAGCACGGCGACGCGATGCACTCGGCGCTGCGGGTGGTGCGCCTTGGGGGCACCTCCCACGCCGAAGGCTGTGGGGGAAGTTCGGCGGTGGCCGAGCTGGACGATACGAAGGGGGGCACAAAGGAACTGGGGCTGGAGGTCCTCGGCTTCGCTCCGGTGGACGGCGACACCCGGCTGCTGATCGGGCATCAGCGGCGCGGCCGCTGGGAGCCGATGATCTGGGACGTTGCGTCGGGAGAGGAGACGGACCTCGCGATCGACCTGCCGGGCGATGTGAGCGCCGAGTGGTATCCGGACGGCTCCGGCCTGCTGGTCGCGCACAGCTTCGAGGCACGCGGCGAGCTGTGGCGGTACGACCTGGCGACGCGTGCCCTGGTGCGCATAGAGACACCGGCCGGTTCGGTCTCGGGCGCGACGGCCCGGCCGGACGGGGAGGTGGAGTATCTGTGGTCCTCGGCCGCGCTGCCGCCGCAGGTGCGCTCGACGGCGGGCGGGGTGGTGCTCGATCCTCCGGGGATGAAGGCGCCCGAGTCGGTGCCGGTGGAGGACGCCTGGGTGGAGGGGCCGGGGGGCCGTATCCATGCGCTGGTGCAGAAGCCGGCGGGGGCGACGGGTCCGCTGCCGACCGTCTTCGAGATCCACGGCGGCCCGACCTGGCACGACAGCGACGCCTTCGCGGCGGGCCCGGCGGCATGGATCGACCACGGATATGCGGTGGTGCGGGTCAACTACCGCGGTTCGACGGGGTACGGACGGGAGTGGACGGACGCGCTCAAGCACCGGGTCGGGCTGATCGAGTTGGAGGACATCGCGGCGGTCCGGAAGTGGGCGGTGGGCTCCGGGCTCGCGGACCCGGAGAAGCTGATCCTGGCGGGCGGCTCCTGGGGCGGCTATCTGACCCTGCTCGGCCTGGGCACCCAGCCCGAGGCGTGGGCGCTGGGGCTGGCGGCGGTTCCGGTCGCGGACTACGTCACGGCTTACCACGACGAGATGGAGGCCCTGAAAGCGATGGACCGCACCCTGTTGGGCGGCACCCCGGAGGAGGTGCCTGATCGGTTCGAGGCCTCGTCGCCGCTGACGTATGTGGACGCGGTGCGGGCCCCGGTCTACATCTCGGCGGGGGTCAACGACCCGCGCTGCCCGATCCGCCAGGTCGAGAACTATGTGGACCGGCTGGCGGCGCGCGGCGCGGTGCACGAGGTGTACCGGTACGACGCGGGGCACGGCTCGCTGGTGGTGGAGGAGCGGATCAAGCAGGTGCGGCTGGAGATCGCCTTCGCGGCGGAGCACCTGGGGCAGGGGGCGAACCTGAGCTAGGGACACTGCGCGGAGGAGGCAGCGCCGGGGGTGCTCTCGGCGCGCGGGTCGGGGAGCTGGCGCCCTGGTCCAGGGAGGCGACGCCGGGACCGGAGGGCGGCCCCAAGGACCCGAGGGCCGCCCCGGGACCCGGAGGTGGCCCCGGGACCCGGAGGTGGCGCCAGGACCCGGAGGCGGCCCCGGGACGGGGAGACGACGCCAGGACCGGGATCCCGGCCCCGGAACGGGGAGGTCGTGCCGGGCAGGGGGGTGGGCCCGGGACCGGCGGCAGCCCCGAGACCCGGAGGTGGCGCCGGGACGGGGAGACGACGCCACGACGGGGAGGCGCCGCCAGGACCGGGCTCCCGGCCCCTTGGGCCGGGAGCTGGTGCCGGGCAGGGGGGTGGGCCGAGCGAACGCGGGCGCGTTCCGTACCGTGGGGGTGTGTACCGGTTCCTGCTGACTCCCCGCTGGTGGGGGATCAATATCTTCGTCGTGCTGGCGATCCCCTTCTGCGTCTTCATGGGCTCCTGGCAGCTCGGCAAGTTCGAGGACCGCGTCGCCACGCACGAGGAGGCCAAGCAGCAGCCCGCGCCGGGTGAGCAGAAGGCCGCGCCCCTCGACGAGCTGCTGCCCGTCGACAAGGAGACGTCGGGGCGGCAGGCGACGGCCACCGGGCGGTACGGCAAGCAATTCCTCGTCCCGGACCGGGAGTTGGACGGCGAGCGCGGCTCGTATGTGCTGACGCTGCTCAAGACCGACGGCGGCCGGACCCTGCCGGTGGTCCGCGGCTGGCTGCCCAAGGGCGAGCCGGCCCCGGCCGCGCCCGTCGGCCAGGTCACCGTGGCCGGGGCGCTGCAGGCCTCCGAGACTCCGGGCACGGACGGGGTGCACACGGCGGGCGGGCTGCCGAGCGGGCAGTTGGGGATGATCAGCGCGGCCTCGCTGGTGAACCTTGTGCCGGACGATGTGTACGACGCGTGGGTCACGCTGACCGATGCGGACAGCGGGCTGAAGGCTGTGCCCGCGGCCGCGCCCGAGGGTAGTGGGCTGGACCTCAAGGCGTTCCAGAACCTGGGTTACACCGGGGAGTGGTTCGTCTTCGCAGGCTTCGTGCTGTTCATGTGGTTCCGGCTGCTGCGACGCGAGGCGGAGGCGGCGCGGGACCGGCAGCTGGGGTTGGAGCCCGAGCCGGTGTAGCCGCCGGGTGCCCTCCCCCGGGGCCCGCCTCGGCAGCCCAGCCCCGCCGGCGCGCCCCTCACTGTGCGTTCAGGACGCCCGTGCGGTAGATCGTGCCCGAGCACGCGTTGGGGATCGTCGTCTCCGCGCTCGGCGCGCCCGGCTCAGCCGTGTGGGTCACCGAGACGCTGCCGTCCGCCGTGCCACCGCCGTCCTCGCTGCCGAGCTGGGGCTGGCTGTTGTCCGCGGTCGTGCCCGTGCCGGTGCTCGCGGAGGGGGTCGGGTCGGGCGAGGCACCGGTAGTCGGGCAGCTGTCCGTCGGGACCCAGGCGAACCTCACCTCGTACGCCGTGTCGGGCTTCAGCATCAGCGCGGCCGCCTCCTGGGAGGGGTCGGGCAGTCCGGTCGCCGGGTCGCCCGCGGTGTGATCGAGCACACTGATCTTGGCGGGGTCGGCCGCGCCCAGCGCCTGGAAGGCGACCGTGCCGTCGCCGCTGACCGCGCAATCGGTCTTGGAGACATTGGCGATGCGGAAGGTGCCGTACACCTTGCCGTCGGCGTCGGGCTTGGCCGCCTGCGCCGAGGTGACGCCGAGCTGGTCGGCGGCGCAGACCGGCGAGGTCACCGCAACGGTGCCCGGCGGGTTGACCACGCCGCCCGCCGCGCCGTCCGTGGCGCCGGAAGGCTTCTCCCCCGGTGTCTGGGTCGCGCCGCCCTGGTCCTGCCGGTTGCCCTGGCTGCCCGCGGAGAGATCGGCGGAGCCCGACTCGCCGCCCATGTCACCCGTCTCGGACCCGGTGCCGCCCTGCGCCTGTTCGCCGTGTCCGGCGTTGACGGGGCGGGCGTCGTCGCCGCCGCTGGAGTTCGCCACATGGACGAAGGCGGGAACCGCGGTGCCCATCAGCAGCGCCGCGGCAGCCATGCCGACGAGCGCCTGCCTTTTACGGGCGCGCCGCGCGGGCACCGCCCTTCGCAGATGGTCGAGGGCGCCGTCGGAAGGCGTGAGGTCCTCCACGGCACCTTGCAGCATCCGGCGCAGGGCCACTTCGTCCCCGCCAAGCCCTTCGCCAAGCTCCTCGGCAAGGCCTGCGCCAAGCTCCTCGGCAAGGCCCCCGCCAAGTCCCTCACCGGGCACCTGTCCGAGGCCGCCCAGCTCATTTTCCGGCCCGTTGTTCACAATTTCGTTCCCAGTCCGGTCGTCAAACGGCCCGTCCGGCCCGTACTGCTCAAACCTGTGCAATCCGTTCAATCTGTGCAACCTGTGCAACCTGTGCCACTTGTCCCTGTGCCCGCTCATGCCGTGGCCTCCATGGCGACACGCAGCGCCGCGATGCCCCGAGAGCCGTACGCCTTCACCGAGCCCAGGGAAATGCCCAGCGTCCCGGCGACCTGAGCCTCTGTCATATCGGCGAAGTACCGCAGCACCAGCACCTCTCGCTGGCGGCGCTGCAGTCCGCGCATGGCCTTGATCAGCGCGTCCCGCTCCAGTTGGTCATAGGCCCCCTCCTCCGCGCTCGCCATGTCCGGCATCGGCTTTGAGAGCAGCTTCAGCCCCAGGATGCGGCGGCGCAGCGCGGACCTCGACAGATTGACCACGGTCTGGCGCAGATAGGCCAGGGTCTTCTCCGGGTCCCGTACGCGGTTGCGTGCGGAGTGGACGCGTATGAACGCCTCCTGGACGACGTCCTCGCAGGAGGCCGTGTCGTCCAGCAGGAGGGCCGCGAGACCGAGCAGCGACCGGTAGTGAGCGCGGTAGGTCTCGGTGAGGTGATCGACGGTGGTGCCCGCAGCCATCGTGTCGTCAGCGCCCTCGCGCTGGGACGGTATGCGGGTGGTGCGGGGCGCGGGCATTGGGGCGATCACCGGCATGCCGCCGGGCGGGCGGGGCCTGCGGAGCGGGCGCACCGAAGCGCCACGGACCGGGACCACCCCTGTGATGTCGAGAACCTCTGCCACGCCTGTTGGACACGCTTCCCCCCGTCAGGGTTGTACGCGTACGCCACCGTTTTTGGCGGTGATCCATATGACCTCATGCGTACCCGCTCTTCCCCAATGCCCCATTTTTCACGGCACCATGAAGGGGTGACCGCAAAGACGCTTCCCGCCCAACTGCCGGTTGCAGTAAGGGGGAAGCGAATTTTCGAACATCCTTGCACCCCAGTTCAAGCGGTACAGACCTTCGACTTACTCACAGGGCGTTCACATATCCTACAAAGCCCCCAGGTGCCCCGGTCGCGCGGTACCGTCGGAGCCCAGCGTCGGCCCGATTTCGGCCGCGACCGCCTCCGCGATCTGGGCGGAGTTCAGCGCCGCCCCCTTGCGGAGATTGTCTCCGCACACGAACAGGTCCAGCGCGCAGGTGTCGTCCGGTGCCCGCCGCACCCGCCCCACCCATGTCGGATCCGTCCCCACCACATCCGCGGGCGTGGGAAAGTCGCCCGCCGCCGGATTGTCGTAGAGCACCACCCCGGGCGAGGTCGCCAGGATCTCGTGCGCCCGCTCCACCGTGACCTCGCTCTCGAAGCGCGCGTGCACCGCGAGGGAGTGCGTGGTGATCACCGGTACGCGCACGAACGTCGCCGCCACCCGCAGCCCCGGCAGACCCAGGATCTTGCGCGTCTCGGCCCGCAGCCCCATCTCCTCGGAGGACCAGCCGCCGTCCTCCAACGTGCCGGACCAGGGCACCACGTTGAGCGCCAGCGGCGCGTGGAAGGGCCCGAGATCGTCGCCCACGGCACGGCGTACGTCTCCGGGCCCGGCGCCCAGTTCCGTACCGGCGACCAGCGACATCTGCGCCCGCAGCGCGGCGACGGCGTCCCGCCCGGCGCCGCTGACGGCCTGATAGGAGGAGACGACCAGTTCGCACAGTCCGAACTCGGCGTGCAGCGCCCCCACCGCCGGAATCATCGCCAGCGTCGTGCAGTGCGGACTCGCGATGATCCCGCGCGGACGGACCCGTACGGCATGGGGATTGGCCTCGGGGACGACCAGCGGAACATCCGGGTCCATCCGGAAAGCGGCCGAATTGTCCACAACCACCGCGCCCTTGGCCGCGGCGATCGGTGCCCACTGCGCGGACACCTCGTCCGGTACGAGGAACATCGCGACGTCGACACCCGTCAGGGCCTCTTCGCTCAGCGCGACGACCTCGCACTCCTCGCCGCGCACGGCCAGCTTGCGGCCGGCCGAGCGCGGCGAGGCGAGGAGTCGTATGTCGCCCCAGACGTCCGCGTGCTGCGACAAGATCTGGAGCATCACCGCTCCGACGGCTCCGGTCGCTCCGACAACCGCGAGCGCCGGCTTACAGGTCATCGCCCGGTGCCTCCGTAGACGACCGCCTCGTCGGAGTCACTGTCCAGGCCGAAGGCGGTGTGCACGGCGCGTACCGCCTCATTCACGTCGTCGGCGCGGGTGACCACCGAGATGCGGATCTCCGAGGTGGAGATCAGCTCGATGTTCACGCCCGCGTCGGAGAGCGCCTCGAAGAAGGAGGCGGTGACGCCGGGGTTGGTCTTCATACCCGCGCCGACGAGCGAGATCTTGCCGATCTGGTCGTCGTAGCGCAGCGAGTCGAAGCCGATCGAGGCCTTCGCCTTCTCCAGGGCGTCGATGGCCTTGCGGCCGTCGGTCTTGGGGAGGGTGAAGGAGATGTCGGTCAGGGCGGTGGTGGCCGCCGAGACGTTCTGCACGACCATGTCGATGTTGATCTCGGCGTCCGCGATCGTGCGGAAGATGGCCGCGGCCTCGCCCGGCTTGTCCGGCACCCCGACGACCGTGACCTTCGCCTCGGAGACGTCGTGGGCGACTCCGGAGATGATCGCGTGCTCCATCTGCTGGTCCCCTTGCGGCTCGTTGCTGACCCAGGTGCCGCGCAGCCCGGAGAAGGACGAGCGGACGTGGATCGGAATGTTGTATCGGCGTGCGTACTCGACGCAGCGGTGCAGCAGCACCTTGGAGCCGGAGGCGGCGAGCTCCAGCATGTCCTCGAAGGCGATCCAGTCGATCTTCTTCGCCTTCTTCACGACCCGGGGGTCGGCGGTGAAGACGCCGTCGACGTCGGTGTAGATCTCACAGACCTCCGCGTCCAGCGCGGCGGCGAGGGCGACGGCGGTGGTGTCGGAGCCGCCGCGGCCGAGGGTGGTGATGTCCTTCTTGTCCTGGGACACACCCTGGAAGCCGGCGACGATGGCGATGTTGCCCTCGTCGAGCGCCGTACGGATCCGGCCCGGCGTCACATCGATGATGCGCGCTTTGTTGTGGACCGAGTCGGTGATGACGCCTGCCTGGCTGCCGGTGAACGACTGGGCCTCGTGGCCCAGGTTTTTGATCGCCATCGCCAGCAGGGCCATGGAGATCCGCTCTCCCGCGGTCAGCAGCATGTCGAATTCGCGCCCGGCAGGGATCGGGGATACCTGCTCGGCGAGATCGATCAGCTCGTCCGTCGTGTCGCCCATCGCGGATACCACGACGACCACCTGGTGGCCGTTCTTCTTGGCATCGACGATTCGCTTGGCGACGCGCTTGATGCCTTCGGCATCGGCAACGGAGGAGCCTCCGTACTTCTGCACGACAAGGCCCACGTGCGCTCCTCGCTCGGTTCTTACTGCAGTAGTCATTACTGCGGTCGGCTCAGTCTAACGAGCGGCCGCACTCCGGCCCGGTGCTATCACATCGTGAGATGTCCCGCTCACTCCGTGATCATCGGGAGGGGGGCACGGCCGCTCGGTGGACATGCCTGCCCCGGCGGATGCAGGGTACGCCGGGTGTGGGGCGGGTCACAGAACACGAGCGGCTCGACTCAGTCCGCCTTGGGTCGCCACGACGCACTCTGCCGGACAGCCGCCGGCGACCCCAAGCCGGTGGCGCCCCCTCGCACGAACGGAGAGCGAGTGGTCACGCACTCCCCGTTGTTGTTGATCTCGCGCTCAAGGTCGTATTCGGGCAGGCATTCCCGTCAGGTGGCCGTACGCAGGCCCAGCGGGCCCGCGATCTCCTCCGACATGACCTTGCCGGCCTCCTCCGCCAGCGCCTCCTCGGTCAGATCCTCGTCCGTGTCCAGGCCGTCCAGCTCCTCCAGCGGCTGGTCCAGGCGGACATGGGAGACCAGCGACTGCAGGGCGCGCAGTGTCGCGGAGGCGGTCGGGCCCCAGTTGGAGAAGTACGAGAACTGCCACCACCACAGCGCCTCGCTGGTGCGGCCCGCCCGGTAGTGGGCCAGGCCGTGGCGCAGGTCGGTGACGATGTCCGCGAGGTTGTCGGAGATCCGGCAGGCGACCGGGGCCTTGCGCGGTTCGTACGGGTCGAAGACCTCGGAGAAGATGTCCACCGGCTCGAGCAGCACGGCGAACCGCTCGCGCAGGTCATCGACGTCCAGGTCGGGGCCGGTGTCCGGTTCGTACCGTTCGTCGGGGACGATGTCCTCGTGCGCGCCCAGCCGACCGCCCGTCAGCAGGAGTTGGGAGACCTCCAGCAGCAGGAAGGGCACCGCGCTGTCGGGCTCGTCGCCCTTCGCGACCTCCGTGGTCGCGACGATGAAGGATTCGATCGAGTCCGCGATCTGGACCGCGAAGTCGTCCGGGTCCTGATTGGCGGCGTGCAGGTTGGCGTCAGACATCGAGAAGTCGTCTCCCCTCGAAGGCACGCCCCAGCGTGACCTCGTCGGCGTATTCCAAGTCTCCCCCCACGGGCAGACCGCTGGCCAGCCGTGTGACCTTGAGTCCCATCGGCTTGACCATGCGTGCCAGATACGTGGCGGTGGCCTCGCCCTCCAGATTGGGGTCCGTGGCCAGGATCAACTCCGTGATCGTGCCGTCCGCGAGGCGGGCCAGCAGCTCACGGATCCGCAGGTCGTCGGGGCCGACGCCCTCGATGGGGCTGATGGCCCCGCCGAGCACGTGGTAACGGCCCCGGAACTCCCGGGTCCGCTCGACCGCGACGACATCCTTGGGCTCCTCCACCACGCAGATGACCGACTGGTCGCGGCGCGGATCACGGCAGATGTTGCACAGCTCCTGCTGCGCGACATTGCCGCACACCGCGCAGAAGCGGACCTTGTCCTTCACCTCGAGGAGGGCGTGAGCGAGGCGGCGGACGTCGGTCGGCTCGGCCTGGAGGATGTGGAAGGCGATCCGCTGCGCGCTCTTGGGACCGACGCCGGGCAGCCTGCCCAATTCGTCGATGAGGTCCTGAACCACGCCTTCGTACAACGGAATGCCTTCCTGTTCTCTGCTGGTACGTACGGTAGTTGGTACGCCTCGGCTCTAGAAGGGCAGGCCCGGCATGCCGCCCAGACCCTGCGCGAGCGGGCCGAGTTTTTGCTGCTGGAGCTGCTGCGCATTCTCGTTCGCGGCCTGGACGGCGGCGACGACGAGGTCCGCGAGGGTCTCGGTGTCCTCGGGGTCGACGGCCTTGGGGTCGATGACGAGGGCCCGCAGATCGCCGGAGCCGGTGACGGTGGCCTTCACCAGGCCGCCGCCCGCCTGGCCCTCGACCTCGGTCTGCGCAAGCTCTTCCTGGGCCCGCGCGAGATCCTGCTGCATCTTCTGGGCCTGCTGGAGGAGCTCCTGCATATTGGGCTGGCCACCACCGGGAATCACGGTCACTCCTGGCATTTCGACGACGATTGTTCGGTAAGCCGAGCCTACGTGCTTGCCGGGCGCCATGCCCCACGCTGCGGGGACCAACTCTTTCGAGTGAGTAGACCGGGAAACCTCTACCTGATCAAGGCCCCCGTGTGGGCGGAAATACCGGGATTTCCGGCGCACAGCCCACCATTCGGCGGTAGGAAGAGCATTGACGCACCAGGATGCACGCGCGCACCGTACGTCACGCAGTGTCACGTCAGTCGTCACGTTGTAGAGGAGTGCACCGGTGAGCCAGCCGGACATGCAGCCCGGGGGGCCGGCCCGGGAGGAACGTGGCGAGGCGCCGCGCGGTGACCTGGCCGGGAGGCCGTTTCCGCTCGGCGACTGGGGTGAGCCGGCGGAGCGCCTCCACGAGCTGTACAGGTGGGTCGAACAGGACGCGCTGCGTACGGCGCGGTGGTATCTCGCGGACCGCGTGTGGAAACGGCGTACGGCACGGGTGCTGCGGCTCGGCACGGCCCTGGGGGTGATCGCCGGGGCGGCGCTCCCACTGCTCGACCTGGCGGGCGTGCTGGACGGGGCGGCGGGGTGGGGGTACCTGTCGCTGCTGCTGGGGGCGGCGTGCCTGGCCTGCGACCGGTACTTCGGGCTGACTTCGGGCTGGATAAGGGACGTCGCAACGGCGCAGGCGGTGCAGCGCAGGCTGCTGGCGCTGCAGTTCGACTGGGCGTCGGAGAGCGTACGGGAGGTGCTGGGCCCGACGGAGGGCACGGCGAGCGAGGCGGCGGAGCGGTGTCTGGGGGTGCTGCGGCGGTTCTCGGAGGACGTCTCGGAGCTGGTGCGGTCGGAGACGGCGGACTGGGCGGGGGAGTTCCGGTCGGGTCCGGCGCCGTTGGTGATGCAGCCGACGAGGATGGGGATCGGCGGCGCGGGGCGGGCGGACGGGGCGGGGGGGCCGGGGCGGGTGCCGTTGCCGCCGGGGACGCGGCCGAACATGCCGAGGCAGCGGCCTCCGGAGGCGCCGCGCTGAGGTGGGCGCGGCGTTTGTCCCCCACCCCGCCCCTTCCCGAAACTGGGGGCAAGCCCCCAGGCCCCGGTACGCCCGCTGGGGGTCCCCCCACGCCCTCAGGGCGTAGGGGGGGAGTGTCCTCAATCTCCCCCCAGACTTCGTCCGGGGGGACCCCCAACGGGCTTGGATTTCCGCCCTGGCGGGCGGAAATCCAGCCTCGTCGGCGGGAAGACTCAGCCCCGTCGGCGATTGAGGCGCGGGGGCCGGGGCAGCGCCCCGAAATAAGCCCCAGGGCTGTCACGCGGTTCGACGGGACCTGAGTGCTCGGGTCAGGATCGGGGGGAGCAGGTCCTTCGCCAGGCGGCGGGCGCGGGAAGGGCGAGGGCGGGGGCGAGCCGCAGCAGCGGGCGCCGCCGGGGCGGGCTGCACAGCTGCCGGCTCGGGCTCGGCTTCCGGCTTGTGGCGGGACTTCGGGTGCACCGGGGACTCCGCCTTGTTGCCCTTGATGCGGATCAGCGGGACCCCCGCCACCTCCTCCACCCCGTGCCACATGTCCGTACGCGTCTCCAGCCAGCTCAGCAGCGCCTCGCGCACCGGCTCCGGGTCGCCCCACGTGCCGTACAGCTTCGTGCCCGTGATCACGATCGGCTTCAGGCCCGTCGTCGCCACCGCGCCCCACACCGCCGCCGAGACGCCCGGGCAGTGCTCCGCGCGGAAGTCGTCGAAGGACACGATGCCCTCCGGCTGCAGCAGCGCCTTCGCCGCCTCGATGTCGCCGTGCACATGCTCGTACAGATGCGACGCGTCGACATGCACGAAGCGGCAGCTCCCCGCGCGGACCCGGGAGGTGATCACCGAGGTCGGGGCCTGCACCAGCGTGGGCAGCTCGTCGTGGAACGACAGATAGTTCGCCTCGAACGCGCGCCGCGTCAGCGTCGAGTACGACCGGTCCATCTCCGCGCTGTTGGGGTCGTCCGGCGCCTCGGAGTCCCAGAGGTCGCAGACCGTGAACTCCTCACCGTCCCGCAGATACTGCCCCGTGAAGATCGCGCTCTTGCCCAGGTACGCGCCGAGCTCCAGCAGGTCCCCCCGGCCGTCCGGGTCCGTGTCCCGCTGATGGCTCAGGAACCAGTCGAAGAGCAGCTGGTCAGCGGGCCAGAACCAGCCCTTCACGTCCGCGAAACGCGGCGGCCTGGGAAGCGCTTCGTCCGCGGTCTCGTCCGCGCTTTCCCCCGCGATCGTCGCCGCGGGGGACTGTGCCGAGGTACTCGTCTGTGACATGCACCGGTCCTACCGGACCGAGGTGTCACGCAGCTTAAGACCGCGCGTTCAGCAGATGTGCGTCGGATGTGCGGCGGCTGTGGGTCAGCTTTGGGTCAGCTTTGGGTCAGCTAAAAATGATCATTGATCCCTGGCCGAGGCTCCGCGTCGCGGCAGCATGCAGCCCCAGCCACACATGCCGCTCCCGCGCGAAGGGACTCTCGTCGTACGGAATCGGCCCCGCCGGCTCCTCCAGCGAAGTCGGCCGGTCAGGCGGCTGCGGCGCCTCCGGCGGGTTCGCCGGGTCGATGCCGATCGACGGCGCGACATACTCCAGCTCCCGCAGCAGACCCTGCGTGGAGCCCAACGGGCCGCCGCCCGCCAGCAGTTCGTCGTTGAACAGCGGCGAGGTGAAGTCCACCGGGACATACGCCCCCGCGTGGTCGTAGTGCCACACAAGGTGTGACTGCTGCGCCGTCGACTCGAACATCTCCAGCAACTGCTCGTAGTCGCCGCCCAGTTCGTCCACCGGAGTCACCGCGAGCCCGCACAGCTGCAGCAGATACGCGCGCCGCAGGAAGTGCAGCGCGTCGTAGTCGAAGCCCGCGACCGGGGCCACATCGCCCGACAGGCCCGGCATATAGGCGAAGACGGGCACCATCGGCAGACCCGCGTCGGTGAGGGCCTTGTCGTAGGACGCGATCTCTTCGGCGAAGGGGTTGTCGGGGCTGTGGCACAGCACATCGACGAGGGGGACCAGCCACAGGTCACAGGCCAAGGGAAGGCTCGCTCTCCAAGGGGTACGAACGCTTTCGTGTGATGGTCGGGACAGCGTAGTGCCCCAGGTACATTCAGCGAAGGGTGCCGGTCAGCCCCGCACGCGCTCCGCCCCCACATCCCATACCCACATGCCGCCCACACGCTTGCCCGGTCGGCCGAGCAGTTTCTCCACCGTCGCATACAGGGCCACGTCGTTGTACTGCGGCGCCAGCACCACCACGCCCGCCCGCCACGCCGCCAGATCGCCGCGCGCCTGCGCCTGCCAGTTGGGGCCGATCACCGGGACCCGCCCGCTGCTGCGCACATCGTTGAAGAGGTTGGAGGTGTGCCGGGGCGTCGCGCCGTAGATGCCCATGCGCTCCGGGCCCCAAGGCCCGTTGAAGTAGCCGCCGGCGACCGGGAAGCCGAGCCCGGTGGCCGACTGCCAGTGCAGGGCCTCCGCATTGCCGGGGGAGGGCAGCGGCACCGTGACCACCGATTCGCCCTCGGAGAGATACGCGCTGTACATCCCTTCCGTGACGAACGCCGGGATCTCCGCACGCTCCCGCACCGGATACGGCGTCGGCAGCACAGGCACCAGTGCCGCGGCCACCGCCGCCAGACCCACCGCCCGGTTCACCCGCTCCCGGGTGGCCAGCAGCCGGTCGACCGCCAGCGCGATCAGCACGCCCAGCACCGGCGCGCAGATCATCGCCACCCGCGACTCGATGACCGATTCGAACAGCGGCTGATGGGCCAGCGCCCGCCACGGGCCGGTGAGCACGATGTCGGTGTACGGGATGCGGAACTTCGGGCCGAGCGAGAGGAACGCCGCCGCCACCCCCGTAAAGGCAAGCGCCTTGACCAGCGCAACCCGCCACAGCCGCACCACGATCGCCGCCGCCAGCGCGACCAGCGGCCAGCCGTAGAAGGCGTTCTGCTCGGTGCGGTTGAACGCGAGCGGGTCCGCGCCCTCGTCCGATCCCATCAGCGAGCGGCCCGCGAACTCCAGGAAGGCGAGCGGGCTGTTGCCCATGTTGTCGCCGTGCAGCACGCTCGCATAGCTCTGCGGGCCGAAGAACTGCCAGCCCAGCGGGAAGGCGACCAGCGGCAGACAGACGCCCGCTGCGACGGCGAGCCCGCGCAGCAGCGGCTGCCAGGCCGTCCGCGCCACATCGCGGCGCACGAGCGCGTACGAGAGCGCGAAGAGCAGCATGCCCATCGACGCGAGCAGCAGCGGCTCCTCGCCGAGGAAGATCTGATACGTCGCGAACAGGCCGAGGAGCACCCCGTCGCGTACGACATTGCGCCCCTCGCACAGCCGCAGCGCCCGGTCGATGATCACCGGAATCATGAACAACACAAGGAAGTTGGGGTGCGCGTTGCCGTGCGAGATCATCGGCGGCGCGAAGGCGGCGAAGGCGCCGCCGAGCGCCGCCGCCCACCGGTTCGTCGTCAGCCGCCGGGCGATCAGCCAGTACCAGGCCGTCGCCGTCGCCGTCAGTCCCAGCGTGAGCACCAGCGCCCAGGTGACAGTCGGGCCGAACAGCAGAGTGACGGGCGTGAGCGGGACGGAGAGCCCGAGCATGACGGTGTTCGCCATCAGATTCACGCCGTCGGGATACCCCTGCAAGGTCGTGAACAGGGGGTTCCGCAGATGCACGACATTGTCGGCGGTGACCGCGAAGAACCACTCCCACTGGTTCTGGTCCGAGCCCGCGTCGGCGAGGTAGCCGCGATCGAGGTCGGTCCACAGCCCCTTGTAGAGCAGCACGGAAGCGAGCAGGAAGAGGCCGGTGACGGCGAGGTCGACGGGGCGTACGGCACGTGCCCGCAGCCTGACGAGTTCCAGCAGCACCCTGCCGTAGTCCAACGGCTTGACCTTGGAGCCTGCCTGGTGCGACCAGCGCACCGGGACCTCCGTGACCGGCCAGCCCTCGCGCCGGAAGAACCGCAGTATCTCGACGTCGATCCCCCACCCGTCGAGCCGCGAGTCGGCGAAAGCCGCGCGCGCCTTGTCGCCGTCGAAGAGCTTGAAGCCGCACTGGGTGTCGTGGATGCCGGGCACCGCGACGGCGCGTATGAGGCGGTTGCCCATCCGGCCGAGCCATTCGCGCGAACGCCGCTGGTGCACCTCGATACGGGAGTCGGGGTGCGCGCGCGAGCCGATCGCCGCCGCGCTGTCCTCCGCCGCGAGCTGCTTGTCGAGGCGGTCGAGCTCCTCGATGGGCGTCGCGAGGTCGGCGTCGGTGATCAGGACGCGCCGGCCGTACGAGGAGAGCACGCCCAGGCGCAGGGCGCTGCCCTTGCCGTGGTTGCCGTCGCCGGAGACGACCTGGATGCGCGGCTCCTCGGCCGCGGCCTGCTTTGCGATCTTGGCGGTGCCGTCGGTGGAGCCGTCGTCCACGACGATCAGCTCCCAGTCGCCCCAACGGCCCGGCTCCCCGCGCAGATGCGCACAGATGGCGTCAAGGGTGGGGCCCAGCCGTTCTTCCTCGTTGTACGCCGGGACGACGACGCTCAGATCCACGCTCACCGCTCCAGTCGATCCGCCCAGGCGAGCCCATGGTCATTGTACGAGTCGATCACCGCGCGCGCTTTGTCGGAGTCGCCGAGCGCGGCGGCGTCCACCAGGTCCTCGTGGCCGCTCCACAGCCAGTCCCCCAGCTCGGCGTCGGCGCGCAGATAGGGGACGGCGAACACCCAGGCCTGGACGCGCAGCCGGTGCAGGAAGTCGGAGATGTAGCGGTTGGCGACGACCTCGCTGAGCTCGCGCCAGAAGCGCAGGTCGTAGCCGATGAGAATGTCGAGGTCCCCGCAGCGGGCCGCGCGGGCGGCCTCCTCGGCCCGGCGGCGTACGGACACGAGTGCCTTGCCGTGGATGCCGGAGCCGCGCTTGGCGCCGCGCTTGGAGATGTGACGGAACACACCGTCCACGATCAGGGAGCGGGCCTCGATCATGCCGCGGTAGTCCTCGACCGAGAACTGGTGCACCTTGAAGCCCCGGTGCTCGTCGGAGTCGAGCAGCCCCTGGGCGGAGAGATCGACGAGGGCTTCCCGGACGGGCGTCGCGGAAACGCCGTACTGCTCGGCGATCTGCTTGACGGTGAATTCCTGTCCGGGCTGCAGACGCCCCGCCAGAACCTCGTCACGCAGCGCGTCCGCGATCTGTCGCCGCAGGGTGTTGCGGGTGACAGCGGTACTGCTGTCTGTACCGCGCATCGTGGCTTTCTCCTTCGCCGGGGGTCCCGGACACGATAGGCCAGAGGTTACGAACCGGGTGAGGGGCATACGGATTGGACGGCGCGGGCGCGACTGCGGCCTCGAGGCGGCTGTGGCCTCGAGTACGGCGACGGCCGCGGCGACCTGGCCCGTGGCCGCTACTGTGGCGGCCATGGCTCATGTCTTCGAGCCGGCCACCGGCGACGGCGAGGTTGTGCGGCGCGACCGCGACCGGGCCGCGGAGGTGCGGACCGCGTTCGACGGCCTGCTCCAGATCCGCCGCGTCACCGGCACCGCCCCCGCCGCCTGGGAGCTCAATCAGATGGTGCGCGCGGTCGCCCTGACCCTGGAGGCCGCGAGCATCCCGCCGTCCGCCCTGGACGCCTCGGGTGCCCGGACGGCGACGGGCTATCGCGTACGCGCCTCCGACCACCCGCGCATGGTCTGCGTGGACTGGCTGGGCCCGCCGGGCAGCGGTGCGGCTCAGGAGGAGGAGACGAAGCTCACGGAGTGCGCCTCCAGGCTGACGGGCCTGGGCTGGGAGGCGCTGCTGTACCGGGGCCCCCGCCACCGCCGCTTCCTGGAGGTGGAACCGGCCCGTCCGGGGATTGGGGACTAGACGGCCGCCGGACGGCCCCGGCCATCCTGCGCGCGGAACGTCTGGCGGTACGCCATCGGCGACACCCCGGTCGTCGCCGCCATGTGCTGCCGCAGCGACGCCGCCGTCCCGAACCCCGCCTCCCCCGCCACCCGGTCCACCGGCCAGTCCGTCGTCTCCAGCAGCCTGCGCGCATGCTCGACGCGCTGCTGCGTCAGCCACTGCCCCGGCGTCATCCCCACCTCGTCCCGGAACCGCCGCGAGAACGTCCGTACGCTCATCCGCGCATGCGCGGCCAACTCCCCGAGCGTGAGCGGCCGTCCGAGCTCCCCGAGCGCCCAGGCGCGGGTCGCCTCCGTGGTCGCCGCGGAGGGCTCCGGCACCGGGCGTTCGATGAACTGCGCCTGGCCGCCCTCCCGCCACGGCGGTACGACGCACAGCCGCGCCACCCGGTTAGCGACCTCGCTGCCGTGGTCGCGGCGTACGAGATGCAGGCACAGGTCGACGCCCGCGGCGACGCCCGCCGCGGTGAGCACATCGCCGTCGTCGACGAACAGCACGCCCGGATCGACCTTGACCTCAGGGAACATCCGCTGGAAGCGCGCGGCCTCGTTCCAGTGCGTGGTCGCCGGGCGGCCGTCAAGCAACCCGGCGGCGGCGAGGACGTACGAGGCGGTGCAGATCGACACCATCCGGGTGCCGGGCCGCAGCCGGGCGAACGCCTCGGCGAGAGGTTCGGGCAGCCAGTCCCGCTGCTCGTCAGGGCCACAGGCGAAGGGCGGGATCACCAGGGTGTCCGCGGTCGCCAGCACGTCGGCCGCGTGGGCGACGGTGACGGAGAAGTCGGCGCTGGTGCGGATGGGACCGCCGTCGAGGCTGCAGGTGATCACCTCGTAGAGCCGCTCGCCGTCCGCTCCCTGCGCGGTGTCGAAGATCCGGACGGGAATGGTCATTTCGAAGGGATAGACGCCGTCGAGCGCGAGTACCACGACACGATGCATGGCCAGATCCTTGCACATCCTGACCATCTGGCCACTCGAAGGGCGTGGTCGTCTCCCGCAGGGTTGTCCGTACACACCGACAGACCACCCCAAGGAGCTGGGACCATGCGCGCCATCGGCCAGGACACCCTCGGCGGACCCGAAGTCCTCAAAGTCGTCGAGATCGACAGGCCCGAGCCCGGGTTCTCCGAGGTCCTCGTCCGGGTGCACGCGGCCGGCGTCAACCCGACCGACTGGTGGCACCGTGCGACCGGCGGCCTGCTGGGCGGGCAGCCGATCCCGCTCGGCTGGGACGTCTCGGGCGTGGTGGAGGAGGTCGGCCTGGGCGTGACGATGTACCGGCCGGGCGACGAGGTGTTCGGCATGCCGCGGCTGCCCCAACCGGCGGGCACGTACGCGGAGTTCATCACCTCGCCCGCGCGCCATCTGGCCCGCAAGCCCGCCGGGATCTCCCACGTGGAGGCCGCCGCGCTCCCCCTCGCCGGGCTCACCGCCTGGCAGTCCCTGGTGGACACCGCCGATGTACGCCCCGGTCAGCGGGTCCTCGTCCACGCGGCGGCGGGCGGCGTCGGCCATCTCGCCGTCCAGATCGCCAAGGCCCGCGGCGCGTATGTCATCGGCACGGCACGCTCGCCCAAGCACGACTTTCTGCGCGGCGTCGGCGCGGACGAGGTCATCGACTACACGCAGACCGACTTCGTCACGGCCGCCCGCGACATCGACGTCGTACTCGACACCATCGGCGGCGAGTACGGCACGCGCTCGCTGCGGACCCTGCGCCCGGGCGGCATCGTCGTCTCGATCGCGTCCCCGGCCGAGGCGTCCCTGGCGGCCGTGGCCGAACAGCGGGGCCTGCGCGCCGGGTTCACCATGGTGGAGCCCGACAACGGCGGCCTGAAGGAGATCGCGGCGCTGATCGAGGCGGGGAAGCTGCGCGTGCATGTCGACACGGTGCTGCCGCTGGAGGAGGCGGGGAAGGCGCACGAGATCGGCGAGGCGGGCCGTACGACCGGCAAGATCGTCCTCACGGTGGCGTAGCTGTTCCCCAGCCCGCCCCTTCCCGAACTGGGGGCAAGCCCCCAGACCCCCGTACGCGCTTCGCGCGTGTCCTCAATCTCCCCCAGACTTCGTCCGGGGGGACCCCCAACGGGCTTGAGTTTCCGCCCGTCCGGCGGAAACTCAAGCACCGCGGGCGTTTGAGGCGCGGTCCCGGACGCGAAATCAAGCCTCTCCGGCGATTGAGGAGCGGGCCCGGGGCAGCGCCCCGGCCGAGCTACGCCGCGTGCTCGTCGGCGACCGACAGCGCCGCGTCCAGCGCCGCCAGCCCCTCCTTCGCCTCCGCCTCGGTGACATTGCAGGGCGGCACCGCGTGCGTACGGTTCATGTTGACGAAGGGCCACAGGCCGTTCTTCTTGCACGCGGCGGCGAACGCGGCCATCGGGGCGTTCGCCGCGCCCGTCGCGTTGTACGGCACCAGCGGTTCGCGCGTCTCCCGGTCCTTGACCAGGTCCAGCGCCCAGAACACGCCCGTGCCGCGCACCTCACCGACGCTCGGGTGCCGCTCGGCGAGCTCCCGCAGGCCCGGGCCGAGGACCGTCTCACCGATGTGGGCCGCGTTCTCGACGACCTTCTCCTCCGCCATCACGTTGATCGTGGCGACGGCGGCGGCGCAGGCGAGGGGGTGGCCGGAGTAGGTGAGTCCGCCCGGATAGGGGCGGGTCTCGAAGGTCGCGGCGATCTTCTGACTGATCGCGACGCCGCCGAGGGGCACGTAACCGGAGTTGACGCCCTTGGCGAAGGTCAGCAGGTCGGGCGTCACATCGAAGTGTTCGGCGGCGAACCACTTGCCGGTGCGCCCGAAGCCCGCCATGACCTCGTCGAGTACGAAGACAATCCCGTACCGGTCGCAGATCTCGCGTACGCCCGCGAGGTAGCCGGGCGGCGGCGTCATGATCCCGGCGGTCCCGGGGATCGTCTCCAGGATGATCGCGGCGATGGTCGCCGGACCCTCGAAGGCGATGGTGTCCTCCAGGTGCCGGAGCGCGCGCTCGCACTCCTCGGCCTCGGTCGTCGCGTAGAACGGCGAGCGGTAGAGGAACGGCCCCCAGAAGTGCACGACGCCGGAGGTGCCGTTGTCGGAGGCCCAGCGGCGCGGGTCACCGGTGACGTTGACCGCGGTGGCGGTGCCGCCGTGGTACGAGCGGTAGGTGCTCAGGACCTTCGGTCGGCCCGTGTGCAGACGGGCCATCCGGATGGCGTGCTCGACGGCCTCGGCGCCGCCGTTGGTGAAGAAGATCTTGTCGAGGTCGCCGGGGGTGCGCTCGGCGATGAGGCGTGCGGCCTCGGAACGCGCCTCGACGGCGAACGCGGGCGCGAAGGTGGTGAGCTTGCCGGCCTGCTCCTGGATCGCGGCGACGACCTTGGAGTGCTGGTAGCCGATGTTGGTGTAGACGAGGCCGCTGGTGAAGTCGAGGTAGCGGTTCCCGTCGTAGTCCCAGAAGTACGAGCCCTCGGCACCGGCGACGGCGAGCGGGTCGATCAGGCCCTGGGCGGACCAGGAATGAAACACATGCGCACGGTCTGCGGCCTTCACGGCAGCGCCGGCCTGGGGGTCGGGATGAGGGGTCATGGGCCTCAGGGTAGAGACGCGCAGGTGGGGGCGGACATGGCCACGGTGTATGGCTTGGGCCACTTTGCTGGGCAGTGTGTCGGGCCTTTCCCCTACCCGACCCTTCCCGAACCGTGGCAAGCCCCGACCCCGTATGCGACCTTCGGCCGCATGTCCTCAATCGGAGGACGGGCTGGATTTTCCAGCCCCGCCGGCGATCGAGGCGCGGTGTTCGGGGCGGAGCCTCGAACGGGACCAGGCGTCCCGATGGACATTGACAGCATACTGTCGACATGACAGGCTGCTGTCATCCAACCAGGAGGCCACCATGAACCGCACCGTTCATCTCGCCGTCTACAACACCTACGCCGACTGGGAGACCGGCCACACCACCGCCCACCTCACCCAGAACGGCTTCGCCGTCAAGACCGTCGGCCCCACGAGCGACCCCGTCACCACCATGGGCGGCGTCCGCATCCAGCCCGACCTCGCGCTCACCGGACTCCGCCCCGAGGACAGCGCCCTCCTCATCCTCACCGGCGCGAACCTCTGGGACACCGGCGACGACCTCGCCCCCTTCGCCGCCAAGGCGCGCGAGTTCCTCGATGCCGGGGTGCCCGTCGCCGCCATCTGCGGGGCCACCGCCGGGCTCGCCCGCGAGGGGCTGCTCGACGATCGCGAGCACACCAGCGCCGTCTCCTTCTACCTCGACGCCACCGGCTACAAGGGCGGTGAGCACTACCGCGACACGGACGCCGTCACCGACGGCGACCTGATCACCGCGGGACCCACCGAGCCCGTCGCCTTCGCCCGCGAGGTCTTCGCTCGGCTCGGTGTGTACGAGGGCGAGAAGCTGGACGCCTGGTATCGGCTCTTCCACGACTCGGACGCCTCCGCGTACGAGATCCTCGAAGGATGACTCGAAGCATGAGCCGTCCTGAGACCCACCCACAGGAGCTGCTCACCCGGACGGCGCTGGGCGTCTTCCGGCTGAACGGCCAATTCCTCACCGTCTCCGACGAGTTGGCGAGGGAGGCCGGACTGACCGCGGCCCGGTGGCAGGTACTCGGAGCCGTGCTGCGCGAGCCCCAGACCGTCGCCGGCATCGCCCGGACGATGGGGATCACCCGCCAGAGCGTGCAGCGCATCGCCGACATCATGGTCGAGCAGGGCCTCGCGGCGTACGGCCCCAACCCGGCCCACCGCCGGGCCAAGCTGCTCCACGCCACCGACGAGGGGCGCGCGGCGATCGGGAAGATCGACCCCGGTCACGCGTGGCTGGCCGGCCGCCTCGAATCCGCCCTCGGCACCGAGCAGTTCGCCGAGACGGTCAGAGTCCTGGAGCAGCTGTCCAAGGCCCTGGACACCATCAGTGGCGAGGAGCTGCCGGAAAGAAGTCCGCGCTCGTGACGTAGTCCATCGCCTTCGTGAACACCGGGTCCCCGAGCCGCCGTTCCATCTCCTGCTCGCTCACATCCTCGATGTGCGTCTGGATCCAGTACAGGTTCCCGAACGGGTCCCGCACCCGCCCCACCCGGTCCCCGAAGAACAGATGCGTCACCTCCGTGACCGAATGGCCACCCGCCTCCACCGCCCGCCGGTGGACCGCGTCCGCGTCCTCGACGTACAGCCGCAGGAACGCCGGCGTCGGCGGCCAGTCGGCGCTCGGCGCGTCGAAGAGCATGACGACGGCGTCCCCGATCCGTACCTCCGCATGCCCGATCCGGCCGTCCTCGCCGGTCATCCGCCCCAGCTCGACCGCCCCGAAAGCGGCCTTCAGATAGTCGATGACGCCCGCCGTGTCCTGCGAAATGATCCACGGCGTGACGCTGGTGTAGCCCTCGGGAACCGGCTTGACGGCCATGACAGTCTCCTCGCGTACGGGGGTCGGGCTCGTAGGGCCGACGGTAGGCGGCGAGTAGGTCAGATCCTGGCCTATAAGGCCCGGCTGACGGCGCACTATCCTCGGTCCGTCCAACAAAAGCGGTACGGGGGGAAGGCGCGCGGCGATGGAGCAGCTGGCACCAGGGGATCCACAGCGCATCGGCGAGTACCGACTGCTGGCCCGCCTAGGCGCGGGAGGCATGGGCCAGGTCTTCCTCGCCCGTTCCGACCGCGGCCGCACGGTCGCCGTCAAGCTCGTACGCCAGGAACTCGCCGAACAGGAGGAGTTCCGCAGCCGCTTCCGCCAGGAGGTACGCGCGGCGCTGCGGGTAGGCGGCGAGTGGACCGCCCCCGTCCTCGACGCCGACACCGAGGCCCCGATCCCCTGGGTCGCCACCGGCTACATCGCCGGGCCCGCCCTGCACACCGTCGTCTCGGGCGAGCACGGCCCGCTCCCCGAGCGCTCGGTCCGCATCCTCGCCTCCGGCCTCGCGCGCGCCCTGCAGAACATCCACGCGGCAGACCTCATCCACCGCGACCTCAAGCCGTCCAACATCCTGATCACCATCGACGGCCCCCGCGTCATCGACTTCGGCATCGCACGCGCCCTGGAAACGGTCACCGACGGTGGCCTGACCCGCACCGGCGCGCTCGTCGGCTCCCCCGGCTTCATGGCCCCCGAGCAGGTACGCGGCGACCGCGTGAGCGCCGCGTGCGACATCTTCTGCCTCGGCTCGGTCCTCGCGTACGCGGCGACCGGCCGGCTCCCCTTCGGCTCGGCGGACAGCGGCGTGCACGCGCTGATGTTCCGCATCGCGCAGGAGGAGCCGGACCTGGCGGACCTCCCCGAGAGCCTGCTGGATCTCGTACGGGACTGCCTCGACAAGGACCCCGAGGCCCGCCCGACGATCGAGCAGATCCTGGAACGCACGGCCTCCGACGCGGACCCCGAGCCCTGGCTGCCCGGCGCGCTGATCGCCCAACTCGGCCGCCACGCGGTCCAGTTGCTGGAGGTGGAACAGCCCCCCGCGGCACCGGCGCAGCAGCCGCCGACGATGACCTCGGTGAGCGTGGACGCCCCGAAGCCGCCCGTGCGGATGCCCACACCCCCGCCGCCCCTGCCCATGGCGTACAGGCACAACAACTACACCTACGGCTCCCCCCAGCAGCCCGGTTACGGCTACCCCCAGCAGCCCCAGCAGCACGGTCCCGCCCCGCACTTCCCCACACTCCATGCCCCCGCGCCCCCGCGGCGCCGCGGCACCATCGCCCTCGTCGCCGTCGCCCTGCTCGTCGCGGTCGCGGCAGGCACCTCGGTCTACGCGTTCTTGGGCGACATCGGCAAGAAGAAGGCCGCCGACGATCCCAAGCCGGGACCGACGACCTCGGCACCGGCCACCTCGGCGACACCCGGCCCGAGTACGTCCTCCTCCCCGCCCCCGACCCAGGACGGCAGCGTCCCGCAGGAGTACGTCGGCACCTGGCAGGGCTCCTTCGACACCGCCGACGGCAGCAACACCCGCGTCATGACGATCACCCAGGGCGCGACGGGCGAGACGGTCATGACCCTGTCGGGCACCGGCCCGAACTACGACTGCCGCTGGTCGGCCACCCTCCGCGCCCCGGGCCCGCCGCTCGAACTGGGCCCGACCCAGGTCACGTTCGGCGACCCGAAGCAGTGCTCACCGGGCCAGTGGAGCCGCCTGGACATGCCCGACGACACCACGATCGTCCGCGAGCTGGTGGGCTCGGGCGGCGCGCCGATCACGTACACGAAGCAGGGCTGAGACCTCAGCCCCAGCTCGCGCTGTAGAAGCTCCGGAAGTTCCTCCGCTCCTGGGCCGACAGAATCCAGCGGGCGCCCACCAGTCCGACCAGACTCGCGCCGATGACGACCAGCCCGGAGCCGAGACTTCCGAAGTCCGTGATCCCGGTGATCCTCCTCGATCCGTCTGCCACCCCCGAAGACCCGGGCGACCCCGGCGGGACGGCTCCGGCCGCCGATGGGGCGGGGTCGGCCGGGCCGCCCCCGCCACCGGAACCCGGATCGCCGAGCGACAGGCTTACCCCGAGGGCCTCCAGCGCCTTGGTCGCCGGCTGGAAGAACGTCGTGCCCCCGGTGGTGCAGTCCCCGTTGCCGCCCGAGGTCACGCCGAGCGCCAGACCCTCCGAGAACAGCGGGCCCCCGCTGTCGCCGGGCTCGGCGCAGACCGTGGTCTCGATCAGGCCGGTGACCGTGCCCTCGGGGTAGTTCACCGTCGCGTTCAACGCGGTCACCTCTCCGGAGCGGAACCCCGTGGTGCTGCCGTTGCGGAAGACGCGCTGACCGACGACGGGATCGGCCGCGCCGACGATCCGCACCGCCCGGCCACCGCCGATGCCCACGATGTTGGCTCCGTCGGGTGGGTTGCCACTCTCGTACCGCACAAGGGAGAAGTCAGCGCCCGGGAAGGAGCCGTTCGTCGTGGTACCGACCAGCTGGTCGCCCTGCCGGTCCTGGAACCAGGTGGTGCCGACGGGGCCGCAGTGCCCGGCCGTGAGTATGAAGGTGTTCTGGCCATCGGTCACGTTGAAGCCCGCGGTGCAGCGGCCGTCGCCGGAGAAGACCGGGACGCCGCCGTTCACCCTGGTGGTGAACGTGCCCTCGGTCCGTTCCATGTGGACGGACCCGCCGATCCCCTCGGCGACGCCGGACATGCGCGACCAGTCGTCGGAGGAGACGGTGCTGTCGGCGCGCACCATGACCCTGTTGGACGCGTAGTCCACCGCCCAAGCGGTACCGGCCACCCGGGGCGCCGCACTCAGGGCCTCGGTGGCCGAGCGGAGTTCCCCCATGCTGTAGCGCACGACTTCGGCGCGCGCCCCCGCCTCCCGTACCTCGTCCGCCGCGTCCACGTCGGTCACTGCGACGACCGGGCGCCCGTCGGCCCCCATCCAACTCCCTGCGGTACGGGAGGCGCCGAGCCGCGAGACCAGACTCGCGACCGGGTCGGCGGACGGGTCGGGCGGTTCGCCCGCCATCGCGCTCGAGACCATCAGCCCGCCGCAGACCAGTCCGCCGACGGCCGCCAGCCGGGCGATCCGCTGGAGTTTGCGTCGTGCGTGCCTCATACGCGGCCCCAAGGTCGTACCGACATGGCGTAACAAGCCCGTGGGCCCCTGAAACCAGGGGCCCCCACACTCAGTACGTACCGCCCCGCCGTCCTGTTCACCCCGCGTCGGAGTCGGATCGCGCAGGACGCCCGTCGGGGTCAGCTGAGCAGCGCTGACGCGGCATTACGCAGGAGCAGCGGGTGTACGAACCGGTCCGCCGTGGTCGGCGGGAAGCGCCAGGACAGCGGCCAGGTGCGGCCGCGAAGGGCGGGCACGGGGATGTAGCTCACGTGCGCGGGGCCTGAGTTGAGCCGGGTCACGCCACGCGGCCAGGGCCGGTGGGAGGTAGTCCCTGCCGGTACGAGGAAGTAGACCGACCGCCGCCCGTACGCCTCGATGACGACGGGCCCGGGGTCACCGCCGGTCAGCTGCTCCAGGAGGTCGGCGAGACGACGGCCATCCTCGTCGTCTACGCGTACGGCGTCGAATTGCACGCCTGCCTTACGGAACTGGAATCCGGAAGCCGGAATCCAATCGAGGTTTAGTTGGCGACTTTGCGTATCCACAAGGACAGTCTGGGTGACCTTGGCTAGCGTTTTCCATGACTGCGAGGAGGGGGTCCGGCATACGTTGACCTGCTCGAACTCCCTTTGCGATGGGTCGAATTCGGCGGGGACTGGTTGAGACCGGTTGAGTCCGGTTGAGTCGAAGCGGTGATCGTAAATGGCACGTGCGGAGAATAAGGAAACTGCGGGTCCGGCGACGCGCCTGGTGGCGAATGTGGCGCGCAATATGCGGGTGCAGAAGGGATGGACACAGGAACAGCTGGGCAACGAAATCGGCTTCACGGGCGCGGCGGTGAGCGCGATGGAGACGTGCGCGCAGCCCGCGAGCGACCAGATGCTGGTGGAACTGGAGAGGGTGCTCGGGGGTGGGACGGGGATCTTCGAGGAGGCGCGGACGCATGTACGGCTGGACAAGTACCCGGCGCAGTTCAAGAACTACGCACTGCTGGAGCAGAAGGCGGTGGGGCTGTGTCTGTACGCGACGCTGGTCGTGCACGGGCTGTTCCAGACGGAGGAGTATGCGCGGGCGCTGATCGGGGGCGGGTACCCGCCGCTGTCCGAGGGGCGGGTGGAGGAGCTGGTCGAGGCGCGGATGGCACGGAAGGCGCTGTTAGAGCGGGAGCCGGTGGCGCTGATCGAGCTGGTGCTGGAGGAGTCCGTGCTGGGGCGGACGATCGGCGGCGAGGAGGTGATGCGCGGCCAGATGCGGCACCTGGCGGAGTGCGCGAAGAAGCGCAATGTGACGCTCCAGGTGCTGCCGCTGGACTGCGGTCTGAGCGGCGAGTACGCAGGCGCCTACGGTGAAATGAACTTGGTGGAGACCCCGGAACACGACCGCCTGGTGTATCTGGAGCCCCAGGAGGAGGGCCTGCTGATCACCGACCCCGCAAAGGTGAGCACATACGCCCAGCGCTATGCGAAGATCCGAGCACAGGCCCTGGGTCCTCGTGAATCGCTGGGCCTCATCGAGCGGTTGGCAGGAGATCGGCAATGAACAGCACCCTGCGGTGGTTCAAGTCCAGCTATAGCAGCCCTAGCGGGGGCGACTGCATCGAAGTGGCCTTCGACTGGCGCAAGTCCTCGTACAGCAGCGACAGCGGCGGCGAGTGCGTCGAGGTCGCCGCCTGCCCCCACACCATCCACATCCGCGACTCCAAGCAGGCCGACGGCCCCACCTTCGCCATCGCCCCCACCACCTGGACGAACTTCCTCGACTGGGCGAGCTGAACCCGTACGGAGGAGAAGCCATGACGATGACGGGCACAGCGGTACCGGGTCCGGCGGGTCTGCCGTTACTGGGCTCGATGTTCGAGCTCAAGCGGGACTCGCTCGGCACCTTCCTCAACGCACAGCGCGAGCACGGAGACGTCGTCAGGATCACCGCGGGCCCGCCCGGGCTGCGGGCCGAGCTGTACGCGGTGTTCTCCGCGGAGGGCGCCCAGCAGGTGCTGGCGACGAAATCGGCCAACTTCCGTAAGGACAACGCCTTTTACCAGGAGGTCCGGGAGTCGTTCGGCAACGGTCTGCTGACCAGCCAGGACGACGACTACCTCCGGCAGCGGCGGCTCGTGCAGCCGCTGTTCACGCGCCGCCGGGTCGACGGCTACGCCGACGCCGTCACCGCCGAGACCTCGGCCCTGCTCTCCACCTGGCGCACCGCCCCGGACGCCACGGTCGACGTCGTCGACGAGACGACCCGGCTCACTCTGCGGGCGGTCGCCCGCATCCTGTTCGGCACGGACGTCGAGGCGGCGGTCGACGTCGTGCAGCGCTGTTTCCCGATCATCGGGGAGTACACGCTCACCCGCGGCTACTCCCCCGCCAACTTCCCGCGCAGCTGGCCCACTCCCGCCAACCGGCGGGCCGCCGCCGCGATGGAAGATCTGTTCGCGGTGTGCGACGGGATCATCGAGAAGCGGCGCACGGAGAGGGACGCGGCGACGGGCGAGGATCTGCTGACGCTCCTCTCCAAGGCCGAGAGCGCGGAGGACGGGACCCTCGACGCGTCCGAGATCCGCGACCAGGTGCTGGTGTTCCTGCTCGCGGGGCACGAGACGACGGCCACGTCGCTCGCGTTCGCGCTGCATCTGCTGGCCCGCCACCCCGAACAGCAGGCGCGGGCGCGGGACGAGGTCGTACGCGTACTGAACGGACGGACCCCAGGGGCCGCGGATCTCGACGCACTCCCGTATCTGACGCAGGTACTGAAGGAGGCGATGCGGCTCTATCCGGCGGGTCCGGTCATCGGCCGCAGGGCGGTCGCGGCGGCGGAGGTCGGGGGGCACACGATCCCGGCCGGCGCGGATGTGATCGTCGCGCCCTGGGTGACGCACCGGCATCCGGGGTACTGGGACGATCCGGAGCGCTTCGACCCGGAACGCTTCACGCCGGAGCGGGAGAAGGAGCGGCCGCGCTACGCGTGGTTCCCGTTCGGCGGCGGGCCGCGGGCGTGCATCGGCCAGCACTTCTCGATGCTGGAGTCGGTGCTGGCGCTGGCGATGATCCTGCGGGAGTACGAGCTGGACGCGGTCGACGTCGATGTCCCGGTCGACACGGGGATCACCCTGCGAGCGGCGGGCCCGGCGCGGTGCGCGCTGCGGCGGGTGGGCGGGACGCCCGCCTGACGCGGAGGTGCGGGGCCCGGGCGTGATCCGGGCCCCTGCGCCGCTTCACGCGCCCGCCCCACGCCCCGCCACCCTCCGCACGACGCGCAGCAGGTACTCCTCGCGGTTGAGCGGGTCGTTGTCCGTCCGCGGCCGGGCCGGAGTCGTGCCGCGGACCGGCTGGTAGCGGTCGAAGGCGCATTCAAGTACGCCCTCGCCACGGGTCAGCCCCGGCAGTTGCTGCTCCAGCGCATGCACGCGGGCCGCCGGAATCGCACCCTCCAGCAGGCACGACGCACCCCGGACGTCCTGCGTGTGCGGAACGGCGCCCAGCCGGGCCAGCGCGGACACAATCGGCCCCAGCACGTCCGCCGGAGCGTCGAGCCGGAAGTGGTGCATCGGCTCGTACACCCTGGTCCCGGCCTGCTTCAGCGCGCTCATCAGAACCAGCGGCGTCAGGTTGCGGAAGTCTCCGGCCGTGCTCGACATGCTCTTGTCGAAGATGGCGTGGGAGTGGCTCTGCCGCGGCCAGTAGCCGGAGTGCGTCATGGTGACCGTGCAGTCGGTGACCTCCCAGCCGTAAATCCCCTGGTGCAGCGTCTCCTTGACGGTTTCCTCGACTGCCTTGAAGAACGCGTACGGCATCGATCCGAGCTCGACCTCACGCCGGAATTCGACGCCGCTGCCGACCGGAGCCGGATCGATGCGCAGGCCGACGGTTCCGAGAAATGGATCGAGGTCCTTCTCGTAGCCCGAACCGGTGCCGATGGGCCGCTCGATGCAGATGGTCGTCGTCTCGCGGAATGTGACGTCGATGCCGAAGTCGTCGGCCAGCGTTGCCTGGATGACTTCCTTCTGCACTTCGCCGTAGAGCGAGACGGACACTTCTTGGCGAATGTCGTCCTGCCGCAGGTTGATCAGCGGGTCCTGTTCGGCGAGTTGGGTCAGCGCGAAGTGCAGCGCGCCTTTCTCGGCCGGTCGGGAGGGAACGACGACCGTTTCCAGCGTCGGCGGCGCGAAATAGTGACGCGTACCGGTCCTGCCTGATACGCCGATCTCATCCCCGATCCGGATATCGCCGAGTCCCCAGACCTTGCCGATCTGCCCCGCGGTGACCGACTCACGCCGGACGGCCGAGCCCCGCTCGAAAACGCTGATCGCGGTGGCCTTGCCCTCGTCGTCACTGCGGAATTGCAGCCGATCGCGGATTCGTACGGTCCCCGAGAACATGCGCACGTACGCGATCTTCTCCCCGGCCGGACCACGTTCGACCTTGAAGACCGTGCCCGAAACGGGGCCGTCGGCGTCGCCTTCCGTCGCGGGCAGCAGTTCCCTGACACCGGCGATCAGCGAATCCACGCCCGCGCCGGTGATGGCTGAGCCGAAGTACACCGGGTGCACCAGGGCCTGCCCGGTCTGGGTCGCCAACTCGCAGCGGAGGCGGGCGTACGAGACGGTCGTCTCGTCGTCGACGTACGCGGCGAGAAAGGCGTCGTCGTGGTCGGCGAGCAGATCGACGAGACGGGAGGTGAAGGCGGCGTCGGCTTCGGTGCAGGGCGTCCAGCGGGCGCTACGGGTGCCGAGTTCGTCGGCCGATCCCATCGGGAGGGACGCCGGGGCGAGCTTCTCGGAAATGCTCCGCAGGACGGGTTCGTATTGAGCGCCGCTGCGGTCGATCTTGTTCACGAAGATGAGGGTCGGAATGCGGAGTCGCTGGAGCGTCCGCATCAGCACGCGGGTCTGCGCCTGCACGCCCTCCACGGCGGAGATGACGAGTACGGCGCCGTCGAGCACGCTCAGCACGCGTTCCACCTCGGCGATGAAGTCCGGGTGGCCGGGGGTGTCGATGAGATTGACGGTGATGTCATCGATGACGAAGGACACGACGGCGGACTTGATCGTGATGCCGCGTTGCCGTTCCAGCGCCAGGGAATCGGTCTGGGTGCTGCCGTCGTCGACGCTGCCGATCTCGTCGATTACACCGGCGGTGTGGAGGAGCCGCTCGGTCAGGCTTGTCTTACCGGCGTCGACATGCGCCAGGATTCCGAGGTTCAACGTCCGCACGAAGCGTCATGTCCTTTAGGTGGGTGGAAATTACCTGCTGGGTGGACATGGACGTAGTGCGCATTGAGGTCTCCTCCTGGTGGTTCGGCTGTCGCGGGGAGTACAGCGGATGGCTGCCGGGGTGGGCAAGCGATTTAATGGCCGGTGCGGGACCGGGCTCGAGCCGGTCCCGCACCGCGTACTACTCGACGATCCGGATCGTCCGGATGCCAGTGCCCCGGTACCGCGAAGGTGCCCGCGTCAGCACGGGCCGACCGCGAGGCCACTCGACGGACGGCCGCGCGAGGTGCAGCGCGTGCGCGCTGCTCCAGTCGTTCTCCGCCTTCTCCGGGGCGTCGCCGTCGGCGTCAATGCGCAGCTGCTTGCCGACCGCCATGGCTCCGGCGAAGTCGAGCGCCGTGATGTCCACGGACGGCAGCGCGCCGATGTGCTCGGCCACGCCTGCGCGTTCGGCCTCTGCGGCAGTCAGGCACAGGGCCGGGATGTAGACGCGCTGCGCCGGGTTCTTCTCGGCCTCGGTGACAAGGCGCGAGGCCATGCTGTTGCCTGCGCCGAGCGCGAGGGCGGCGGTGTCGTCGAAGACGACGGCACGCGGCAGCGGATACTGCTTCCGGGCCGTCACTGGATCTCCCCGATCCGTCCGGCCTCAAGGTCGGCCCACAGCTGCTCGCCGGCCTTCTCGTCCTCCTCCGTGTACGGCCTGCCGAGGAAGTGCTCCTCGACGTACGCCTTGGTCTCCTCGTACTGCTTCTGGAGCTCTTCCTTGGTGGGCGTGGCACCCGCGAGCTGCGCGACCAGGTCGCGCATGGTCATCCCGCGCTCGCGAGCGAGCTCCAGCAGACGGTCACGGACGGCAGGGTCGACCTTGATCGTGGTGTCAGCCATGGTCACAGTATACCGTCGGTATACCACTTCCGGGCGCTCTAATGCGATGGTCACGACGACCTTCCTTCAGTAGGGGTACGTGCCAACGGACTATGCCAGCGCCCGAGTTCAGCTGCCCGGCCCATCGAAGCCGTTCACCCCCAGGGTGACCTCAGGACGAACATCCGGCATCGGGACCAGTAACCCGCTCCCACACCCCCCCGCTGCCCTCCTACCGTTGCCGCCCGCCAGGCAGTGCAGGGGGAGTGCGAGGAGAAGAACCCGTGGAGTGGCTCAGCGCCGAGAATGCCGTGGCCGTCCTCACCGCCGTACTCGGCATCCTGGCCTCCGGGGCCGTGCTCTGGTACGAACGCCGGGTGCCGCGGCGCAAGCGCATCGGGTACCGGGTGCAGCTGGACACCCCGATCGGCAGCAACGTACGCAGCGGGCGGCCCAACTTCCGGCTCGGGCTGTTCAACGAGACACCGGAGATGTCCGACGCCACGCTCGTACTCCTACGCATCGAGAACGACGGCTCACAGAGCATCGCCGACAACGACTACACCGGGCGCGAAGTCCACGGCCTGACCGCCGAGTTCACCGACCGCACCATCCGCGCCATCGCCGTCACGCAGCCGCTCGGCGCCGAGCATCTGATGGACCATTTCACCCCCGCCGCGGGCATGCGGCACAGCGGCAGCACGATCTATCTGCCGCGCGTCCCGCTCAACCGCGGGCAGCACTTCAAGCTGCTGGTGCTGCTCACCGGCGCGGGCGTCGGCAGCGAGATCACCGTCACCGGCGGCATCCGGGACGGCCAGGTGATGCCGAACCGTTCCATCACGCCCGACGACAAGCCGCCGCAGTTCAGCAGACCCGCGCGGCTGATCACCGTGCTGCTCACGGCCTGCGTCATCACGCTCGCGTCGATCATCGTCGTACGGGACGACACCCGGCCCCCGATCGGCTGCGCCAAAGGCACGCTGACGCTGACCGGTTCGACCGCCTTCGCGCCGGTGGTGAAGGAGCTGGCGAAGAAGTACGAGAAGGACTGCGAAGGCTCCACCGTCATCGTCGACGCGCACGGCAGCACCGCCGGGATAAGAGCGCTCGCGGAGGCCGGCGCACAGGCCAAGAACGGCTCCCCCGCGCTGATCGCCCTCGCCGACGGGCCCAAGCCGGGCGGCTATCCGCAGCTGCGCGAGAACCGCGTCGCCGTCTCCGTCTTCGCGCTCGTCGTCAACGACCGGGTGCCGGTGCGGAATCTCTCGGCCGACGAGATACGCAGGCTCTACCGCGGCGAGATCAACAACTGGAACCAGCTGAACGGGCCCGATATGCCCGTGCTGCTGGTCAGCAGGGACGCCAACTCCGGTACCCGCGAGGTGTTCCAGCGCCGGGTGCTGCGGCGGAACGAGCCCGCGAACTCCTCGCGCGACTGCGAGAGCAAGGACGACGGCGAGGCCAAGGTCGTACGCTGCGAACTCGACAGCACGGAACAGGTGCTGAACACCGTGGCCCGGCTGCCGGGAGCGATCGGCTACAGCGAACTGCGGGCCGGGACCGGGCTCAAGGGGCTGCACCGGCTGAACATCGACGGGGAGCCGCCGTCCGTGGACGACATCGGCGAGAGCGCGTATCCGTACCGGGAGATCGAGTACGCGTACACCTACGGCCAGCCGCCCGCCGACTCGCTCGCCTCAAGTTTCCTCGGCTACATGAGCCGGGGGAACGGGCAGGACGTCATCCGCACGCACGGCCATCTGCCGTGCGCGACGCCGAAGGGGCTGCGGATCTGCGGCGAGGGCTGACCGGACGAGCTCGAACAGCAACCGTTCAAGCTCGTCCGGACAGCCGACCGGCGTGGTCGACCAATCTGGCCGACCGGCCCAGGGCGTGTTTTAGAAGTCCCGCCTGCCCCGCGACGCCTGGCACGCACACTCGCGATGTTGTCGGAGTCGCCCAAGTACGCCCAGTACGAGGGCGATCCTCCGCCTTGCGATTGCACGCACCAGACGCCGCGGGGCCCGCCCTTCGGGCGGACGGCGCTACTTCTAAAACACGCCCTAGTCGAGGAACGAGTTGATCTCGATCGTCTCGGTACGGCCGGGACCGACCCCGATCGCCGAGATCGGCGCGCCCGACATCTCCTCCAGCGCCTTCACATAGTCCTGCGCGTTCTTCGGCAGGTCCGCGAAGGTCTTCGCCTTGGTGATGTCCTCGGACCAGCCCGGCAGCATCTCGTAGACCGGCTTCGCGTGGTGGAAGTCGGTCTGGGAGTACGGGAGTTCCTCGACACGCCTGCCGTCGATCTCGTACGCGACACACACCGGGATCTGCTCCCAGCCGGTCAGCACGTCCAGCTTGGTGAGGAAGAAGTCGGTGAGGCCGTTGACCCGGGTCGCGTAGCGCGCGATGACCGCGTCGAACCAGCCGCAGCGGCGGTCGCGGCCGGTGGTCACGCCCCGCTCGCCGCCGATGCGGCGCAGCGCCTCACCGTCCTCGTCGAAGAGCTCCGTCGGGAACGGGCCCGCGCCGACGCGGGTCGTGTACGCCTTGAGGATGCCGATGACCCGGCTGATCTTCGTCGGGCCGACGCCGGCGCCGGTGCAGGCGCCGCCCGCGGTCGGGTTCGACGAGGTGACGAAGGGATACGTGCCGTGGTCGACGTCGAGCAGCGTGCCCTGGCCGCCCTCGAAGAGGACGACCTTGCCCTCGTCGATCGCGTTGTTCAGGATCAGCGTGGTGTCGGCGACGTACGGCTTGATCTGCTCCGCGTACTGGAGCATCTCCTCAACGATCTTGCCGGCCTCGATGGCGCGGCGGTTGTAGACCTTGGCGAGGAGCTGGTTCTTGGACTCCAGCGCCGCCTCGACCTTCTGCTCCAGGATCGACTCGTCGTAGAGGTCCTGGACGCGGATGCCGGTGCGGTTGATCTTGTCGGCGTAGGTCGGGCCGATGCCGCGGCCGGTCGTGCCGATCTTCCGCTTGCCGAGGAACCGTTCCGTCACCTTGTCGAGAGTGACGTTGTACGGAGTGATCAAGTGCGCGTTACCGCTGATCAGCAGCTTGGACGTGTCGATGCCACGATCGTTCAGCCCGCTCAGCTCGGAGAGCAGAACCGCCGGATCCACGACGACGCCGTTGCCGATGACCGGAGTACATCCCGGCGAGAGGATTCCGGAAGGGAGGAGATGCAGCGCATACTTCTGATCGCCCACGACGACCGTGTGGCCGGCATTGTTGCCGCCCTGATAGCGCACTACATAATCCACGGATCCACCGAGCAGGTCGGTGGCCTTTCCCTTGCCTTCGTCACCCCACTGAGCACCGAGCAGCACAAGTGCGGGCACAGGCGTACACCCCTTCCGGGCGGGGCAAGACCAAGGTCAGGGGGCCTGAGCCGTGCCTGAGTCTTCGGACCGGTTGCCCCGGAATAGACGAAGCCCCTGGCGCAATAGCGCAAGGGGCTCTTGCACAAAGATGCTACCCGAGGAAGGACCGAGGTGTCGGCTCACGACCAGCTACTGGTGGTCATCGACCCGGTCGCCCGCCGAAGTGACGGCGAGTCCGTGCGGATCGCGAAAGATGTGCTGTGTGGCGGGTCGGAGGCGAAGATCTGCCTCCCCGAGGGGCCGGAGGAATTCGCGCGGGCACTGGCCCGCAGGGGGTCGCGGCGGCCAGTGGTGATCGGTGACGACCGGGCGCTGCTGCGTGCGGTGGCGCTGCTGCACCGGGACCGCTGGCTGGGCGACGGGGCGCTGGCACTGGTGCCGGTAGGGCCGTCCGCCTCCGTGGAACTGGCGCATTCGCTGGGCGTGCCCCGGGGGGCGGTGGCGGCGGCGCGGGCGGTGCTCGACGGAGCCGTACGCCGCCTTGACCTGCTGGTGGACGAGAGCGACGGCGTCGTGCTGGGGGATCTGTCGATCCCGGCGGCGTCGGCGCGGGCGGCTCCCGGGGCGAACGGCGTGTCGGTGTGGGACACCTGCCGCTCGCTGGTCCGCACGCTGGTCCGCCCGCCGCCGGCTCCGGTGGTGCGGACGCACCGGCTGCGGGTGGAGGCGGACGGGGTGCTGCTGACGGACCTGGACCGGGTGGTGGAGGCGGTGACGGTGCGGGCGGGCGACGGCCGCGCGGAGGTGGTCGTCCGACACGGCGCGCATGCGGAGCCGGTCATGGCCCGCGCCTCGACGGTGACGGTCTCGGGGGCGGACTTCCGCTACCGGGCGGACGCGATGGTGACGGGGCCGGTGAGGACGCGGACGTGGACGCTGCGGGCGGGGGCGTGGGGGTTGACGCTGCCGTCGGGGGCGGTGGTGGCGGGCGCGGGGGGTTAGCCGGGGCCGTCCGGCTGCCGGTTTGTCCTCAATCGCCGGACGGGCTGGATTTGCCCGGCCCGTCCGGCAGACGGGACGTGGGCGCTGGTCGTGGCGGGGCTGGTGGGTCTGCGCAGGCGGGACATGCAGACCTGACGGCCCCGGCAACCGGCTCCGCCCCGGACCCGGCGCCTCAATCGCCGCCGGGGCTGGTTTCGGGGCTCGGCCCCGGACCCCCGCGCCTCAAACGCCGACGGGGCTTGGATACGGGGCTCCGCCCCGGGCCCCGCGCCTCAATCGCCGGAGGGGCTGGATGTCGCGTCCGGGACCGCGCCACAAGCTCCCCCAGACTTCGTCCGGGGGGGGACCCCCACGAGGCCTAAATTTCCCGCCGGTCTGCCTGAATCTTCAGACCGACCGGCGGAAATCAGCCCGTCCGGCGATTGAGGACAACGCCCGAAGGGCGTACCGGGGTCTGGGGCGGAGCCCCCCACGCGGCGGAGCCGCAAATCGATACAGCGGGAAGGGGCGGGGTGGGGAAAAGTCACAGCTCGACCCGCAGCTCCTTCACGCCCCGGATCACAAACCCCGCCTTCCACTCCGGCTCCGCCGCAAGCCTCATCGTCGGCGCCTCCCGCAGCAACTCCCCGAACGAAGCGGCCAGTTCGATACGCGCAAGCGGCGCGCCGAGGCAGTAGTGGATGCCCGCGCCGAAGCTGACGTGCGGGTTGTCGGCGCGGGCGAGGTCGAGGGTGTCCGGGTTCTCGAACTTCTCCGGGTCCCGGTTGGCCGAGCCGAAGAGCAGGGCGAGTTCGGAGCCGCGCGGGACGAGGGTCCCTTCGATCTCGATGTCGTCGAGTACCCAGCGTTCGAACAGCTGGAGCGGGGTGTCGTACCGCATCAGCTCCTCCACAGCTGTGGACAGAAGTGTGTGGTCGGCGCGGAGGGCGGCGAGCTGCGCGGGGTTGCGGAAGAGGGTCCACCAGCCGTTCGCGGTGGTGTTGACCGTCGCCTCGTGGCCCGCGTTCAGCAGCAGCACACAGGTGGAGATCATCTCCTGCTCGCTCAGCCGGTCTTCCTCGTCGTGCGCGGCGATGAGTGCGGAGATCAGGTCGTCGCCGGGCGCCGTGCGCCGCTCGGCGATCAACTCCCGTAGGTACGCGCTGAACTCGACCGAGGCGCGGACCGCGCAGGCGGCGGTCTCCTCGGACGGATTCAGCTCGTACATCCCGCAGATGTCCGCCGACCAGGGCCGCAGCAGCGCGCGGTCGGCGGGCGGAATCCCGAGCATCTCCGCGATGACGGCGACCGGCAGCGGCTCGGCGACCTCGGCGAGCAGATCGCCCCCGCCGTTGTCCTTGAGCCCGGCGACAAGCTCGGCCGCGAGCCTGCGCACGGTGGGCACGAGCGACTCGACGGTGCGCGGCGTGAAGGCCTTCGACACGAGCCGCCGGATGCGGGTGTGGTCGGGGGCTTCGAGGTCGAGCATCCCGTAGTCGTTGAGCGTGTGGAACGGCTCGTGCGCGGCGGGCGGGGGCGTACGCCCGAACTCCTCGTGCGTGAAACGGTGCAGGTACGTCCGCCCGAGCCGGCGGTCGCGCAGCAGCGCGGAGACGTCGGCGTGGTGGGGGATCAGCCACTGGCGGGTGGGCTCGAAGTAGTGCACGCGTCCGCGGGCGCGGAGGTCGGCGTAGGCGGGGTAGGGGTCGGCGACGAATGCGGGTGACCAGGGGGCGAAGTCGGCCATGGGCTGACGCTACCCGGCGGGGTGTTCTTTCCCCAGCCCCGCCCCTTCCCGTAACTGGGGGCAAGCCCCCAGACCCCCCGTACGCCCTTCGGGCGTGTCCTCAAACTCCCCCAGACTTCGTCCGGGGGGACCCCCAACGGGCTTGATTCAGCCCGGCGTGACCAGTCTCGCCTCGTACGCGAATACCGCCGCCTGCGTCCGGTCCCGCAGCCCCAGCTTCACCAGCACCCTGCTCACATGCGTCTTGATCGTCGACTCCGCGACCACCAAGTGCGAGGCGATCTCCGCGTTCGACAGACCCTGCGCGATCAGCACCAGCACCTCCGTCTCGCGCTCCGTGAGATCCCCCACCTGGGCCAGGGCCGGCGGGCGCGGGTTCTGGGAGAGCTTCGAGAACTCCGTGATCAGACGGCGTGTGACCGTCGGCGCCAGCAGCGCCTCGCCCGCCGCCACCACCCGTACACCGTCCGCGAGTTGACGCGCGGACGCGTCCTTCAGCAGGAAGCCGGACGCCCCCGCGCGCAGCGCCTGGTACACGTACTCGTCGAGGTCGAACGTCGTCAGCACCAGCACCTTCGACCCGGCGTGCGCCGCGGCGATCTCGCGGGTCGCCTCGATGCCGTTCAGCTCCGGCATACGGATGTCCATCAGCACCACGTCGGGCGCGAGTTCGGCGACCTTGGCGATCGCCTCGCGGCCGTTCACCGCCTCGCCGACGACCTCGATGTCGGGCATCGCGTTCAGCAGGACCGAGAAGCCCTCGCGGACCATCATCTGGTCGTCGACGACAAGGACGCGGATCGTCATGACGGCTCCTCGGTGGCGGGGGCGGCGTCGGTGGGGACGGCTGCCACGGGGATGAAGGCGGTCACCTGGTAGCCGCCGTCCTGCGTCGGCTCCGCGGTCATCTCGCCGCTCAGCATCGTCACCCGCTCCCGCATGCCCGTGATGCCGTGGCCCGCGCCCGGCGACGGCTTGACCAGGCCCTGGGGTGCGGTGTTCACGATGCGCAGGCCGAGGCCGCCGAGTACATAGGAGATCTCGACCTTCGCCGAGGACCCCGGCGCGTGGCGCAGCGCGTTGCTGAGCGCCTCCTGGATGATCCGGTACGCCGACAGCTCGACGCCCTGCGGCAGATCACGTACCGCGCCCGTCACCGTCTTCCCCACCTCCAGGCCCGCCTCACGGACGTTGGAGAGCAGGTTCTCGATGTCGGCGAGCACCGGCTGCGGCGCGTCGGGGGCCTGGTAGTCCTCCGCCCGCACGACACCGAGGACCCGGCGCAGCTCGGTCAGCGCCGCCACCGCGTTCTCGCGGATCGTGGCGAAGGCCTTCTCCAGCTCGGGCGGCGGGTTCTCCACCCGGTAGGGCGCGGCCTCCGCCTGGATCGCGACCACCGACATGTGGTGGGCCACCACGTCGTGCAGCTCGCGGGCGATCGTCGTGCGCTCCTCTAGGAGTGTGCGCCTGTCGCGTTCGACGGCTGTGACGGTCTGCTGCGCCGCGACCTCCTGCTTCGCCTCGCGGCGTACCTGCAGCACGGTCGTCGCCAGCAGCACCAGCGCAGAGAAGAAGAGCATCTGCGGGGTGTCGGAACTGCCACCGCGGGAGAGCAGGACCTCGGAGAAGGTTCCGTACGCCCCGGTCAGCACCCACATCCAGGCCGCGGTCCGCGGCCGGGTCCGCAGCGCCACCACCGTCATCACCGTCAGGTGCGACAGGAAGGAGCTGGGCGTCCACGGCCAGCCGTCCCCGTAGTGGGCCAGCACGCCGACGACGGGTGTGCTGAGCAGGGAGAGCCACCATGCGCCGACCGGCCTGAGCAGCGTCATCACCACCGCGGCGGCGGGGACGAACCCGGTCAGGACGAATTCGTACCCGGCGCCCCCGCTGTCGCCGGAAACAGACGCCATGAGCAGCACGAAGAACGCCACGACCACGAGCACGGCGTGCGGGGTCCACCCCGCGTACTCGCGTATCCGGCCCGGGAGCCGGCGGGTGATCGGCCCGTCCGTCCGCCTGCGCGGCAGGGGGCGGTAGGCGAGGGCATCGTGGAAGAGGTCCTGGCGGAGGCCGCTCAGGGCCCCCATGGCCAGGTGGAACTCGGGGCTGCGGGTCTTCTCGGTCACGTACAGAACGGTAAGCGGAAGGACGGACGCGGTCGTCAGCATCGCTGCGGATCCTGCCGCGTCCGTCCTGAGTACTACGAGGCGCTACGAGTCGCTACGAAGCGATACGAAGCGATACAGGTGGTACGGGCGGTACGGGACGACGCTTACGCGCGGAACGCGTCCGCGTGCTCCGCCGCCCACTGGGCGAAGGTCCGCGCCGGGCGCCCCGTGACCTTCTCGACGGTGTCGACGACGGTACGTCCGACGAGCGGTGTGTTCCCGTACGCCTCCAGCAGGAAGCCGATCACTTCGTCCGGCTGGCCGGCCGCCCGCCACTGCTCGACCGCCTGCTCCTCGCTCAGCTCAACGAGCCGGATCTCCCGGCCGCGGGCGGCCGCGAGGGCGTCCGTCTTGTCCTTCAGGGTCAGCACCTCCGGGCCGGTGATCACGTATTCCTTGCCGCCGTGGCCGTCCTCGGTGAGCGCGACCGCGGCGACGGCGCCGATGTCGCCCTCGTGGACCATCGCGCTCAGCCGGCCGGTGAACGGCTCCCGCACCGCGTCGTCGCCGCGAATGCCGTCCGCCCACTCCAGCGCGTTCGACATGAACTCCACCGGCATGACCACGGTCCACGCGAACTCTCCCCCACAGCCTTCGGCGTGGGAGGGGCCCCCAGCCCGCACCGCGTCCTCCAGCAGGCTGGGGCCGCCGCCGTGCAGCACGGTGACCCGGCGGACACCCGCCTTGCGGGCCTGTTCGAGGATCTGTGGGCCGGTCTCAAGAGGGGCGAAGTACGGCCCGCCGAAGGTGATCAGGTGGAGGCCGGTCACGTCCTCGAGAGCGGCTGTGAGGGATTCGGGGTCGGTGAGGTCGCCCTGCACAACCTCGACGCCGGCGGGGAAATCCGCCTTGGCGGGGTCACGGGTCAGGGCACGGACGGAGTGTCCACGGCGGAGGAGTTCGGCGACGACCTGGCTGCCAACGGTTCCGGTTGCTCCGGTGACCAGGACGATTCCTTCGGTGCTCTCTCGATTCGTCATATGGCCAAGGTAGGAAGGCTTGCGGTCAGCTTCTGTCCGCAAGGCAAGGCCGAGGGTTCAGTAGCCGGTGGGACGTATGAGGCCCGTCTCGTACGCGAAAACCGCCGCCTGCGTACGGTCGCGCAGCCCCAGCTTCACCAGGATCCGGCTCACATGCGTCTTCACGGTCTGCTCCGCCACCACCAGCCGCGCGGCGATCTCCGCGTTCGACAGGCCCTGTGCGATCAGGTTGAGCACCTCCGTCTCACGCTCCGTCAGATCGCCGACGCGCTCCTTGAGCGGGGTGCGCGGCGCACCGGCCGTCCGGGAGAACTCGGTGATCAGCCGCTTGGTGATGTTCGGCGAGAGCAGCGCGTCGCCGGCCGCCACCACCCGTACCGCTTCGGCGAGTTGACCGGCCGAGGCGTCCTTCAGCAGAAAGCCGGACGCACCCGCGCGCAGCGCCTCGTAGACGTACTCGTCCAGGTCGAACGTGGTCAGCACCAGGACCTTGACGGTGGCACCCGGGGCCCGGGTGATCCGACGGGTGGCCTCGATGCCGCCGAGCTCGGGCATCCGGATGTCCATCAGGACTACGTCGGGGTCGAGTTCGGCGACCTTGGCGACCGCCTCGCGGCCGTCCACGGCCTGGCCGATCACCTCGATGCCCGGCTCGGCATTGAGCAGCACCGTGAAGCCCTGCCGGACCATTGCCTGGTCGTCGGCGATCACCACCCGGATCGTCATGCGTTGTCCTTCGAGACTTGCAGGGGCAGGTGTGCGGTGACTTCGTAGCCGCCGTCGGGGGTGCGTCCCGCGGCGAGGCCGCCGCCGAGCATGGCGGCGCGTTCGCGCATGCCGAGCAGACCGTGGCCTGCTCCGGGGGACGGCGGGGCGGGCTTCGCCGACGCGGTGTTGATCACTCGGACGCCCAGCACGCTCGGCTTGTACACGATCTCCACGCGTACCTCGGACCCGGGCGCGTGCCGTATCGCATTGCTGAGCGCCTCCTGGATGATCCGGTACGCCGACAGTTCGACGCCGGGCGACAGCGGGTGCGGCTCGCCGGCGCTGTGGGTGGTGATGCTCAGCCCTGCGCTGCGGACATTCTCGACGAGGGAGTCCAGCCGGTCGAGGGTGGGCTGCGGTGCGTGCGGCGCGCCTTCCGGGTTCTCGGACCGCAGCACGCCGAGCACCCGGCGGAGTTCGGTGAGCGCTTCGAGGGCGTTCTCGCGGATGCCCTCCAGGTTCTCCTTGAGCTCGTCGGACGGATTCTGCACGAGGTGCGGGGCCACCTGCGCCTGGATGGAGATCACCGACATGTGGTGGGCGACGACATCGTGCAGCTCGCGGGCGATCCGGTTGCGCTCTTCGAGCAGCGTGCGCCGGGACCGCTCCTCGGCCGTGAGCGACTCCTGCTCGGCGAGCCGGTCACGGGCCTCGCGGCGGCCGTGCAGTGATGTACCGACGAGGACCACGACGGCGTACACGATCGCGGCCGTCGCGGACGACGAGTTGTACCGAGGCATCGCGAGCCCGAAGACGTCGAAGACGAACCCGACCCCGACGGTGACCACCAGGGCCTTGACGGCGATGCGGGTCCGGACGCGCAGGGCGACCAGGAACAGCACGGCCGCGTTGGCGATGACACCCGGTACGGTCCACGGCCAGGGCTGCCCGCCGGGCAGTTGGCCGCCCACGGCGAACGCGGTCAGTGCGGCGATCCCCAGCGACATCCACCAAGCGGCCAGCGGCCGGCGCATCGCGTACCCGACCACGGCGGCGGTGGCGACGCCGAGCGGGATGCCGTACTGGCCGTGCACGCGGAACTGATTGACGAGTTCGTCGGAGCCGAAGATCGCCAGGGTGAGGGCGCCGTAGCCGATCAGGACATGCGGCAGCCGGCGGAGCCAGCGGGGGCGTGCCATCGGCGGAAGCGGCATCGCTTCGAAGTTCCACAGCTCAGGGGGGCGCAGAGCCGCCCGCTCCCATCTGTTGAGGTTGTCTTCGTCCGCCACAGGATGAAGCCTAGGCATCGCGCACCGCCTTCGGCGGGGCGGGCCGCCGCCCCTGTTCGTACAGCCGGAACGCACCCCAGCAGACCGACAGCGCAAGCGCGAAGACCGGTAGCCAGGCAAACCGGGCCAGCACCCAGCCGGGGCTGTCGGGTGCGGTGTGCAGTCCGGGAAGCGCGCCCGCGAGCAGGCCTGTCGTGGTGACCGCCATCAGCGCGGTCTGGTGCCAGAGGAAGACGGTCATCGCCGATAGGTTGACCAGCGCCACCGCCGCCCAGGCCGCGGGTCTTTGAAGCACCCTGCGCAGCGGGCCGAGCAGGAGCAGGGCCCCTCCGCACTGCGCGAGCCCGAAGGCAACGGCGGCGAGGGTCGGCGGGTTGAGGTTGGAGATCTCGGCGCCGGGCACCCCGACCATGGACGCGGGATAGCCGGCCCACAGGACGAGCGCGGCGGTGGCGGCGGCGCCGCCGAGCAGCAGCGCCCATCGGATCGCACGGCCCCGCAGGCCGCCGCGGGCCCAGGCCGCGCCGAGGCAGCACGGGACCAGCCAGCCCGCGGGCACGTTGATCCAGCCCAGCCAGGCCGGTCCGCCGAAGCCGAAACGGAACAGGTCGATGTGGAGGACGACGGCGAGCGGCCAGAGCGGATGCAGCCTGGCGACGAGCGGGGTGGCGGCGGTGAGCGCGGCGAACACCAGCAGGAACCAGAGCGGGGAGAGGGCGAGGGTCAGCAGGGTGCGTACGGTCTGAAGGCCCGCGCCCGTGGCGAGCATCCCGATCGCGGCGACCGTCCACAGCACGAGGACGGCCGCGACCGGCGCGAAGAGCCGGGCCAGGCGGGTGGCCAGCCACTGCCGGTAGCCGGTGCCGCGGGCCCGCGCCGCGGCATGGCTCTTGGCGGCCACGTGCCCACCGACCAGGAAGAAGACTGCCAGGGTCTGGAAGATCCAGGAGACCGGGCTCAGCCACGGCATGTGCTGGAGCGGGCTGGCGCCGTGGAGCACGCCGCCGCCGTCGGTGACGAGGGCGGTGACCAGCCAGTGGCCGAGGACCACCCCGAGGATCGCCAACGCGCGCAGGGCGTCGACGGCACGGTCCCGCTCGGGCGGGGTGGCCGCGTCGATCCGGCGTGCCAACTCACGCATGGGTGACCTCCGTTGCGCGGCCGAGGACGATCCGGCCGAGGTTGCGCAGGGACGGGGAACCGGGCTTCAGGTAGTCGCTGTGCCCGCCGTCGCCCGCGTCGAAGGTGCGCGCGCCGAAGCCGGGCGAGACGGGGTCGGCGCCGAACCCCACCGTGGTACCGAGGAGTTCGAGCCGCAGGTGCGGGACGTTGGCGATCCAGTCGTCGCTGCCGCGACCGGCCCAGACGGCGGCGCGGGTGCGCAGCTCGGCCACGTGCTCGACACCCGCGCCGGGGCTGCCGTAGAGGACGATGTCGGCGACGTCGATGGAGTGGGCGGCGCGCCCGCAGACGACGGAGCCGTACGAATGGCAGAGGAGGCTGACTCGCGCAGCGGGCTTTGCGTCTCCCAACTCACGTATGAATAAGCGCAGTTGGCGAGCAGCACCGTCCGCTCGCCCCTCGGTCAGCACCTCGGGGCTGACGGTCCCCGGCGTGGCATAGCCGAGCCAGGCGACGACCGCCGCGCGGCCGCCCAGTTCGCCGTGGAGGGCGGCGGCCCCGGCCCGGAAGCGTTCGTACGTATCGAGGTTGGTGTCCGAGCCCGGCACCAGTACGGCGATCCGCTCGGCGCCCGCGAGATCGCCGAACACCTCGGCGGTGCGGCCGCCGTCACGCCCGTCGAAGGTGAGGAAGTGCCGCGTCGGGTCCGCCATGACGCGCAGCCGGGCGGCCCGCCCCCGGTCGCCGTGGTCGGCGGCCGTCCGCACGGCCTCGCGGATATTGCCGCGGTTGGCTTCGTAGCGGTCGCCGAGAGCCGGCAGTTCGGCGGCGGTGACCGGCGCGAGTGCGACCGGGGCGGGCGCGGGGACGGCTGCGGGCCGCGCCGCCGCCGACACCGGCACGGCCACCGCGGCGGTGACGAGCGCGGCGAGCAGGGTACGACGCAGGCGGGACGCCATGAGGTTTCTTCCTTCCGTTCCAGACGCTGTCTCTGGAACAGAAGTTATGGATCACGGCCGGTCGTCGGCGTCCCGCTGGAGAATGCACCTGTGACGTAGCTCCGAAGTATTACGGGTACTCACCAGGCGAGCTGCGCGATCTCCTCCGCGACGACCGCGCACGCGTCCGCGGCCGGGTCGATGAGCGGGAAGTGCCCGACCTCCTCGAGGAGCGTGAGCCCGACGGTCTCCCCGGCCTTCGCCGCGGCGTCGACGTACGACTCGGAGACGGCGTACGGCACGACGATGTCGACGCGGCCCTGCACGACGGTGGTGGCGATGCCGGGTGGGCAGCAGCGCCGCCGGATCGGTGTGCGCGCTCCTCGACTCGAACTCCTCTTCCCCGCCGAGGAGTTGAACCACCGCGCCGCCGCACACATCGAGCTCGACGGCCTGCGCGAAGTCCGCGATCGGCGCGAGCGCGACAACCCCGCGCAGCGCGGGCGGCGCGGCCAGCCGCCACGGCGACCCGACGGGCAGCACATGCCGCGCGGCGGCCCACAGCGCGAGCTGTCCGCCCGCGGAATGCCCCGTCACCACGATGCGCCGGACATCCACCTGCGGCAGCGCCCGCCGGGCAAGCCCGGGCAGCGCGTCCATCGCGGCGGCGACATCGTCGAACGTCTCCGGCCACCGCCCGGCCACCGGCCCGCTCCCCCGCTGCTGCGGAATCTCGCTCCCCCGCCGGTACTCGACATTGGCGACTGCGAGCCCGCGCCGGGCCAGAAAGTCGGCGAAGGGAGTGACATGCTGCCGGTCGTACGCTGCCCGCCACGCCCCACCGTGCAGCACGACGACGAGAGGGGCACTGGCCTGCTCCCCGCGCGGGGCATAGAAGTCGACGACCTGGTCGGGATGCTCCCCGTACGCGAGGGAGGCGTCCGGCGCGACGGCAGGATGCGAAAAGACCGACTCGGCCTCGGCGGCGTCACGGGCGACGGGGTCCGGCATTGCTGCTCCAACCTTCCGACGGAGTGGCGGAATTGATCGCGGAACCGACCGCGGAACCGGCCGCGGAACCGGCCGCGGAACCGGCCGCGAAGTTGACCGCGAAGTTGACCGCGAAACTGACCGCGAAATTGACCGCGAAATTGAGCTGACCAGCGGGGACGGTACCAGTCTCCCGCTGGTCAGCTCAGCGCGGCGTCAGGCGGCAAGAACCTCCGCCAGAACCGCCGCCGCCCGCTCCGTGTCGCCGAAGCCCACATACAGCGGCGTGAACCCGAACCGCAGCACATCCGTCCTGCGCAGGTCGCCCACCACCCCGCGGGCGATCAGCTTCGCCATCACCGAAGGGGCGTCCGCGCAGCGCAGCGCGATCTGGCTGCCGCGCGATGCGTGGGCCGACGGGGTCAGGGAGGTGACCCGGCCCTCCGGGACGTACGACTCGACGCACTCCAGGAAGAAGTCCGTCAGCGCCAGGCTCTTGGCCCGTACCGAGTCGATCGAGACGCCGTCCCAGACGTCGAGCGCCGCCTCCAGGGCCAGCATCGACAGGATGTCGGGCGTCCCGACCCGGCCGCGGATCACGCCCGGCGCCGGCGCGAAGTCGGCCGTCATCGCGAACGGGTCCGTGTGGGAGTTCCAGCCCGGCAGCGGGGAGTCGAAAGCGGCCTGGTGGCGCTGGGCGACGTACAGATACGCCGGTGAACCCGGGCCGCCGTTCAGGTACTTGTAGGTGCAGCCGACCGCCAGGTCCACGCCGTGGGCGTCCAGGCCGACCGGGAGAGCACCCGCCGTGTGGCAGAGGTCCCACACCGCGAGGGCGCCCGCCTCGTGGATCGCCGCCGTGAGGGACGGCAGCTCGTGGAGGCGGCCGGTGCGGTAGTCGACGTGGTTGAGCAGCGCGACCGCCGTACGAGGGCCGAGCGCGGCGGGCAGGTCGGCAGGCGCGACCGGGACCAGGCGCTTGCCCGTCAGGCGGGCAGCCGACTCGGCGATGTAGCCGTCCGTGGGGAAGGTCGTCGCGTCGACCAGGATGTCCGTACGGGAGTCGTCCCCGCACAGCCGTACCGCGCCCACAACCGCCTTGAAAACGTTGACACTTGTGGAGTCGCCGACCACCACCTGGCCCGGGCCCGCGCCGACCAGCGGTGCGATCCGGTCACCGATCCGCTCCGGCGCCGTCCACCAGCCGCTCTCGTCCCACGAGCGGATCCGCAGCTCGCCCCACTGCCGGGTCACCACATCCGCGACACGCTCGGGCACATGCGCCGGCAGCGCGCCGAGGGAGTTTCCGTCCAGATAGACCGTCTCATCGAGCGCGAACAGCTTGCGCGCCCCGGCCAGTTCGTCTGCGGCGTCCAGCGCCGCGGCCTTCGCGGCCAGTGACTCAGACATGGCTGCGCGCCGTCCACAGCTCCGGGAAGACGTTCTTGCGGGCCCGCTTCTCCAGCCAGGCCACCCCCGCCGAACCGCCCGTACCCGCCTTCGAGCCCATCGCCCGCCGCGTCGCCACCAGATGGTCGTTGCGCCAGCGCCACACCAGCTCGCCGACATCCGTCAACGCCTCGCCGATGCGCACCAGTTCGGTGTCCTGGTCCGCGCCGCCGTACACCGCGGCCCAGATCTCCTCGATCTCCTCCGAGGGCTCGTACTTCTGCGAGAGATCCCGGTCGAGGACCGAGGACGGCACCGGCAGCCCGCGTCGCGCGAGCAGCCGCAGCACCTCGTCGTACAGGCTCGGCTCCTGCAGCGCCTTCTCCAGCTCCGCGTGGACGCGCGGCGCGCCCCGGTGCGGCACCAGCATGGAGGCGGACTTCTCGCCGAGCAGGAACTCCATCCGCCGGTACATCGCGGACTGGAAGCCGGATCCCTCGCCCAAAGCGCTGCGGTACGCGTTGAACTGGGCGGGCGTCAGATGCGCGAGCGGCTTCCACGAGGCGTTGAGCGACTCGAGTTCGTACGTGCTGCGCTTCAGCGCGGCGAGGGCGACCGGCAGGTCATCCTCGCGCAGGGCGCGCGCCGCCGTCTCCCACTCGTGGACGATCACGGTGAACCACAGCTCCATCACCTGCGTGGTGACGAGGAAGACCATCTCTCCCGGGTCGTCCGAGAGCGGCTTCTGGAGGTGGGTGAGGACGTCCGCCTGGACATAGTCCTCGTACGGAGTGGTGCCCGCGAAATCCAGGTTCGGGGCCGCGTCATGTGACATCGCTGTCTCCTCGACGTGTCCGGGTAGCGGTCCGCCCCTTCCTGTTGGCTCGGGAGCCCCGGTCCCCACCGGCATCATAAGCCGGAGGTCATCGGGCAGGTCAGAGCGTCGGGCCTGTGATGTACGTCCCGTCCTCGTCGTACGGCCAGGCATTGGACCGGCAGCCGTTCAGCCCCTTGATCTGCTGCATCATCACCGGCGCGAGCTTGCCCGGGCCCGGGCAGCCCAGGTGTTCGCGGTTGCCTATTTCGTGCCCGACCTCGTGGTTGATGATCAGATGCCGGTACTCCGCGGCCGGGCCTGCGAACGTCGGCGAGCCCAGCATCCAGCGGCGCAGATTCACCACGACGCCGTCGGCGGTCTCGCAGTTCAGCTCGCCGCCCGTGTCGAAGCCCTGCGCCAGGCAGAGCTGGTCCGCGGTGGACGGCGTGGCGATCCTGATCACGAAGTCGGCGGCTGCGTCGCCGGAGACCAGCTGGAAGGAGCCACGGCCGTGCGCGGCCCAGCCTCGCGGGTGGGCGAGGATCTGCTGGATCTCGGCTGCGGCGTCCTTCGCGGAGACGTCGATGCCGTCCTCGACCTGGACGCGGTAGCGGCGCAGCGGACCCGAACCGGCGGCGCTGCCGGATGCCTGCGCGGTGGTGAAGCTGCCCGCGCCGGATGCGGGGACCTTGACCGGCGGCTTCTTCGGCTTGGGCGGCCGGGAGGATGGGGGCGTGCGGCCTTGCTCCGGCATCGAGCGGTCGGCCCGGGCCGGGTCGGACGCCTCCGGAGTCATGGGCGGGGACACGGGCGCGCGGACGGGGTCGTCGGCCGCCTCGGGCACGGATTCCTTGGTGCCGTGCCAGTGCGCGAGGGCGCCGGCGCCGAGCGAAAGGACGACGAGGGCCGCGCCGAGCGGGAGTATCCGGGCCAGCGGGCGGCGGGGGGATCTGCTGCCGCGGCTACGGCTGCGGCTGCGGCTGCGCCCACGACGGGCGGCGGCGCGTTTGCCCACGACAGACCTCCCACGCTTGCGATCCGACAGGCCGAAGGCCCGTATCCGGTGGTCTAGACAGGGGATACGGGCCTTCGGTTCCATCTTCAACTCAGCGTGTCCGCCGCTTCAGCCCAGCGTGTCCGCCGCCGTCTGGGACGAGTCGCGCAGGAACGTCGTGCAGCGCTCGTACTCCTCCTGCTCACCGATCGACTGAGCCGCGCGGGCCAGCGCGTGCAGCGCGCGCAGGAAGCCGCGGTTCGGCTCGTGCTCCCACGGCACCGGGCCGTGGCCCTTCCAGCCGCTGCGCCGCAGCGAGTCGAGGCCGCGGTGGTAGCCCGTGCGGGCGTAGGCGTACGACTCCACGACCCGGCCCCCCTCGAAGGCGTCGTCGGCGAGCCGGGCCCAGGCCAGCGAGGAGGTGGGGTACTTGGCGGCGACGTCGGCCGGGGCCGTGCCGGCGGCGAGAAGCTCGCGCGGCTCGGGTTCGTCGGGCAGGTGGGTCGGGGGAGGTCCCCCCAGCAGATTTTCATGGATGACCATGGGTTCCAGTGTCACAGGTCCATGAGGATCCGTGGAACCGGTGCGGGGGGTACGTGCCGGAGGCGATGATCCCTGTCATGGGCAGGGTGACGGGTGGATGGAAGGCCACGGCGGTGGGGGCGTTACTGGTCCTGAGCCTGGTGACGGGCTGCGGCGGCACGGGCGGGGGCGGCGAGCGCGACGAGTCCTGGCGCGCGCCGTCGGCCCCGCCGTCGCTGTCCCCCGGCGCGACGTCCTCGGCCCCCGTGGCGCTTTCACCGTCGGTGTCCCGCACGCCGTCGGGCAGCCCGTCCGCGACGGGCCGGGCGTCACCGGGCGTCCCTACGACCACGACCACGCCCACATCCGGCTCCGGGGGCGGCTCCGGCTCGGGTGGCGGCTCCGGCGGTGGGGGCGGCGAGCCCGAGCCGCCCATCGCACCGGCGCCCCCGTCCCAGCAGGCCCCGGCCGGCGGCACCGACCGGGTACCCCTACGACGGCGACCTGTGCCCGGGCGGCGACCACGGCCCGTATCTCCAGGTCTACGGCGGCTCCGGAAGGAACCAGACGGCCCAGATCACCGCCAGGGAGGGGCACTTCACCTGCGACGACAAGGACGACCCACGCTGGACGACCACCGGCGCCGCGGCGGGCCCCCTCCCGCTGAACGAGGACGCGCACATCACGGTCACCACGCCTTTCGTCCCGGCGGGGCAGCGCAAGGCGGTCACCGCGGCGGACTTCCTCGCGAAGGTCAAGAAGGTCAATGCGTACGGGAAGAGGCAGGTCCTGGTCTTCCACTACCAGACGGACGGCGACAGCGTCTGGATCCTCAACCAGATCGACCCGGCACAGTACTAGCCCGGGGCCCGGCCCCGCACGCCCTTCGGGCTTTGTCCTCAACCCCCGGAAGGGCTGAAAATCCAGCCCCGCCGACGCTTGAGGCGTGGTCCCGGACGCGAAATCCAGCCTCGTCGGCGTTTGAGGCGCGGGGCGCGGGGCGGAGCCCCGGTTAGAGCCGAATGTCCAGCCCCGCCGGCGTTTGAGGCGCGGGGTCCGGGGCGGAGCCCCGGTCAGAGCCGAATGTCCAGCCCCGCCGGCGTTTGAGGCGCGGGGTCCGGGGCGGAGCCCCGGTCAGAGCCGAATGTCCAGCCCCGCCGGCGTTTGAGGCGCGGGGTCCGGGGCGGAGCCCCGAAGCAAGCCCCGCCGGCCATTGAGGCGCGGGGCCCCGGTCAGTGCTCCCGCGCAGGCGCCTGCTCCAGCGGCGGCGCGACCACCCCGCAGTTGACCCTGCACTCCGGCCGCGGCCCCACCGCCCCTCGCACCCCCCTCCGCACCGTCGACCAGGCGATGAGCGACCCCACCACCAGCACCCCCGCACACATCGGCATCGCCCGCCGGAACGTCTCCCCGAACTCCTCCGCCGAGCGGTACGCCTCCGGCCCCATCCCGGCCAGCAGCGGCAGCGCCGCCACCGCGAGCAGACCGGCCACGCGGGCCGCCGCGTTGTTGATGCCGCTCGCGAGCCCCGCCCGCCCGGTTTCCACGGACGCCAGCACCGTCGCGGTCAGCGGCGCGACCAGGGTCACCATGCCCAGACCCATCACCAGCAGCGCGGGCAGTACATCGCTTACGTACGACGCGTTCTCGCCCACGCGGAGCATCAGCAGCATCCCGCCCGCGCAGAGCAGCGGGCCCACGGTGAGCGGGATGCGCGGGCCGATCCGCTCCCCCAACTCGCCCGATTTCGCGGACAGGAGCAGCATCAGCACGGTGGTGGGCAGCAGCGCGGTCCCGGCGCCGAGCGCCGAGTAGCCGGACACCACCTGGAGTTGCAGGGCGACCAGGAAGAAGAACCCGGCGAAGGCCGCGTACACGCACAGCGTCACCAGATTGACCGCGGTGAACTGCCGTGAGCGGAAGATCGACGGCGGCAGCATCGGGTCCGGCCGCCGCCGCTCGACCACCACGAACGCCGCCCCGAAGACCACGCCCGCGACGCCCGCCCACACCTGCGGCGCGATGAGCCCGTACGTCACCAGCGCCAGCGACGTCGCGCCGAGCACCGCCCCGAGCACATCGAACCGGCCGTGGTGCTCCGGGTCGCGCGACTCCGGCACATGCTTCAGTGCGACCGGTACGCAAAGCGCGGCCAGCGGCACGTTGATGAAGAAGATCCAGCGCCAGCCGGGCCCGTCGACGAGCCAGCCGCCGAGGAACGGCCCGACCGCCGCGCCGACGCCGCCGAGCCCCGACCAGAGCCCCACCGCGCGGGCCCGGTCGTCAGGGTGGAAGCTCGCCTGGATCAGGGCGAGTGACCCGGGCGTGAGCAGAGCAGCGCCGATGCCCTGTAGGGCGCGGGCGCCCACCAGGAGGAGGTCGTTGGGTGCGAGGCCGCAGAGCAGCGAGCCGATGGCGAACCAGATCGTGCCGAGGACGAAGATCTTCCGCCGCCCGTAGCGGTCGCCGAGCGCACCGCCGAGCAGGATCAGCCCGGCCAGGGTGAGCGTGTAGGCGTTGACGGTCCACTGGAGGACCGCCATGTCGGTGTCGAGGTCCTCCCCGATGCGGGGCAGTGCGACATTGACGACGGTCGAGTCCAGCAGCGCCATGCTGGACCCGAGCACGGTCGTGAGAATCACCCAACGGCCGGTGGCCGTGGCGAGCCGGATACCACCCGGGCTGTTGTCCACACCGGGATCATCCCAGCCGCCCCCGGCTCGGACGAGTCGGCGGAGGGCACGGATCTGGGCGCTCGCGATGGAACCTTCCGGGACATGCATCGGGCCCGGCACCCCGCGAAGGGGGTGCCGGGCCCGGCGGCGTACAGAGCGCTCTTACTTCAGCTTGGTGCCCGTGGAGCGCAAGGCCGCGCAGGCCTCGGAGACACGCTTGGCCATGCCGGCCTCGGCCGACTTGCCCCAGGTGCGCGGGTCGTAGGTCTTCTTGGAGCCGACCTCGCCGTCGACCTTCAGGACGCCGTCGTAGTTCTTGAACATGTGGTCCGCGACCGGGCGGGTGAAGGCGTACTGGGTGTCGGTGTCGAGGTTCATCTTCACGACGCCGTTCTCCAGCGCGGTGGCGATCTCCTCGGCCGTGGAGCCGGAGCCGCCGTGGAAGACGAAGTCGAACGGCGAGGTCTTGCCGTACTTCTCGCCGACGCCCTGCTGCAGGTCCTTCAGCAGCTCGGGGCGCAGGACGACGTTGCCCGGCTTGTAGACGCCGTGGACGTTGCCGAAGGAGGCAGCCAGGAGGTAGCGGCCCTTCTCGCCCAGGCCGAGCGCCTCGGCGGTGCGCAGCGCGTCGTCGACGGTGGTGTACAGCTCATCGTTGATCTCGTGTGTGACGCCGTCCTCCTCGCCGCCGGTCGGGGTGATCTCGACCTCGAGGATGATCTTGGCGGCGGCGGCCTGCGCCAGCAGCTCCTGGCCGATGGCCAGGTTGTCGGCGAGGGTCTCGGCCGAACCGTCCCACATGTGGGACTGGAACAGCGGGTTCTGACCGTTGGCGACGCGCTCGGCGGAGATGGCGAGCAGCGGGCGGACATAGCCGTCCAGCTTGTCTTTGGGGCAGTGGTCGGTGTGCAGCGCGACAGTGACGTCGTACTTGGCGGCGACAATGTGCGCGAACTCGGCGAGGGCGACCGCGCCGGTGACCATGTCCTTGTTGTACTGGCCGCCCAGGAACTCGGCACCGCCGGTGGAAATCTGGATGATGCCGTCGCTCTCGGCCTCCGCGAAGCCGCGCAGCGCAGCGTGCAGAGTCTGGGACGAGGTCACGTTGATCGCCGGGTAGGCGAACTTGCCGGCCTTCGCCCGGTCGAGCATCTCGTTGTAGACCTCGGGAGTCGCGATGGGCATGTGTCCGCTCCTTGTGATGTGCGGGTGTGTGGTGCTTGGCCCTGACCTGGGGGCGACGTCATCGTCGGCGCCTATCTTTCCAGACTCTCGGCGCGACTCCACCAGGCGTGCGCCATGGACGTGCGTGAGGGGTGTGGCGTTTCACGTGAAACACCACACCCCTCACCATCACCGCAGGTCAGAGCCCTCGATCAGGCGAGACCGAGCTCGTCGAGCGAGTACGCGTAGAGGTACGGGACCCCAGCCGTACCGCTGATCTTCTCGCCGGCGCCCGTCGCCCGGTCCACGATCGTGGCCACCGCGACGACCTCGCCGCCGGCCTCGCGTACGGCCTCGACGGCAGCCAGCGGGGAGCCGCCGGTGGTGGAGGTGTCCTCGACGACCAGGCAGCGCCGACCCTTGATGTCCGGGCCCTCGACCCGGCGCTGCATGCCGTGCGCCTTGGCCTCCTTCCGTACGACGAAGGCGTCGACCCGCTCTCCGCGGGCGGCGGAGGCGTGCAGGATCGCCGTCGCCACGGGGTCGGCGCCGAGCGTGAGGCCACCCACGCAGTCGTAGTCCAGCTCCGCGGTGAGGTCGGACATGACCTGACCGACGAGCGGGGCGGCCGCGCCGTCGAGCGTGATCCGGCGCAGATCCACGTAGTAGTCGGCCTCAAGACCCGAGGAGAGGGTCACCTTGCCGTGTACCACGGCCTTGTCCTTGATCTGCTGGAGCAGATCGGCGCGTACGTCAGTCATGCCCATGAGCTTAAAGGCGGCGCCAGCTCCAGGTCGTCGCGATCTCCAGGGGCTCGATCGGGGTGACGAGCTGAGGGTGGCTGTTGAGGCCGTTCGGGGGGCCGGACTGCGGTTCGACGCAGACGGCCGCCTCCTGCTCGTCGTAGATCACGACCCATTCGGCGCGGCTGGCGATCGTGAGCTCCAGCTGCCCGGGCCAGGTGAGGGTGACCGAGACGCCGTCGGGCATGCCGAAGCAGTCGTCCCAGGGGCCAGGGAGGGGCGGGATACGCCGGCCGGTCGGCAGGTGGCCGTCGCCGCGCTCCTCCTGCCATTCGGCGGTGAAGTCGATGCGCACGTCCTCGCCGGGTGCGCCCTCGCCGCCGAGGTTGCGCAGGAACCAGGGGTGCCAGCCGGCCTGGGCCGGGAAGGACGTCTCGTACGTCTCGACGCCCATGGCGAGCGTCAGCGAGTCCTCTGCCAGCTCGAAGGTCTGGGTGACCCGCCCGGTGTACGGCCAGGGCTCGGCGAGGTCGTATGTGAAGGCCGCCTCGCTCTTGGCCGTACGGGCGGTGCGCCAGGCGGTGTCGCGGCCGGTGCCGTGGATGGCGTGCGGCGGAGAGTTGAGCGGGAGTTGATGCGGTACGTCGCCGTTGCGGAACCGGCCGTTGGCGACGCGGCCGCACCAGGGGACCATCGGGAAGGAGCCGTACCGCTCCCCCTGGCGCAGCACCTCGGTGCCGCCGATGGTCAGGCTCGCGACGCGGCAGCCGTTTCGCGGGTGCACGGTCAACTCGGCGTCTCCGGCTGCCAGCCGGATGCTCTCTTCGCTGCTACTCACACCACGACACTACTTGCGACGGCGCAGCACGCGTCCGACGACCACGGCGGAGGCGATCGCGAGGGCGGCGGCGGGCGCGACCCACCGCAGAGTGGCACCGGCACTGCCGGCATCGGGCGGGGGCGTGGGCGCGTAACGCCCGCGCGGCGGCGCGTGATCGACCTCCTCGGCGCTCCGCCCGATCATGGTCCGTCGTGCATGAGCGGCCTCGGCGGGGGGCTCGTCGGGGATGACGGGGATCTCGTGCAGTTCTTCCGCCTCCGCTGCGTCGGGGCCGTCAACTGCGCCGAACGGCTCCTCGGCGACGGGGTCGAGGGAGGGCGGCGGCACGGGAGCGTCAAACACGGACGCGTTCGCCTCGTCGTCGACGTCGGCGTCGGCCGGGGTGGCGTCGTCAGCCGCGGTGGCGTCGGCGTCGGGCGCGGTGGCGTCGGCGTCGGGCGCGGTGGCGTCGGCCGTGGCGGACGGGCTCGCATCGTGGGCGTCGCTCGCGGGCTGCGGCACACTCGCAGCCGCCGGCGTGGCCCCCGCCGCATCACCCAACCGGTCCGCGAAGCGGTCCAGCAGGCGGTGGGCCGCCGCGGTCGTCTGCGCGGGATCCAACTCCGCCAGGCGGCCCTCCGCGCGGGACGCTGCCGTGAACGTGAGCGCCGTGCCGCCCTCCGTCGGTTGCGGTCGGATCGTCAGGGTCACCTTTGCCGAGCCCGTGCCGCGTGCCTCCACGCCCTCACCCTCGACCGCGAAGACCTCGCCCTGCTCCACGATGCGCAGCGTGCCGCGGTAGGTGATCGTGTGACCGCCGATGCGGACCTTCAGGCGGCCGGAGAGCGGGCCTGCCGACTCGTCCGCGTCCTGTTGGAGCCCCGGCACGCATCGGGCGACCCGGGCAGGGTCCCTCAGTGCCTTGCGGACGGTCTCTGGCGTAACCGGAACGAACACCTCATGCTCCATGGGAGTCGAGCCTACTCAGACACGACCGCCACGTCAGCGTTTCAGTCTGTGTACGGCTCAGCCCGTGTACGACTCAGTCCAAGGACGGCTCAGTCCATGTACCGCGGGTGCACCAGCGTCGACGGCGGCAGCGCCGACAGCCTCGTACGCTCCGCGCCCCGCGCCCCCGCGGCGAGCGCGGACGGGCCCAGCGTCCGCAGCCGCGGCGCTTCGGGGTCGAGGCCGAGCCCCGGCGCCCACCCCGCCCCGGCGAGCAGGAAGCCCCAGTCGTGCGGCGCGGACGCCGTGCCGGTCGAGCGGTCCGGGCCCGCCGTGAAGCCGGAGAGCCGTCCGGTGGCGCAGTACGGACGTGTCCCGAAACCCGCGCCCCGCAGCGTCGCGTCGACCGTCCAGAACGTATGCGGACGGGAGCCTGCCGGCCCCGCGTGCACCACGAGCCGCCCGCCGTCCGTGAGGACTCGCGCGGTGAGTCCGTAGAACTCCTGGGAGTAGAGCTTGGTGCTCGGCGTGATGCCCGGATCGGGCAGGTCCGAGATCACCACGTCGTACGCCCCCCTTGGCTCCCGCAGCCAGGAGAACGTGTCCGCGGCGACGACCCGCACCCGCGGATCCCGGTACGCGTACTCGTTCAGGACGGCCAGCGCCGGATCGGTACGCGCGAGCCGGACGACGCCCGGGTCGAGCTCGACGACGGTCACCGACTCGACGCCCGGGTAGCGCAGCACCTCGCGCGCCGCCAGCCCGTCGCCCCCGCCCAGGATCAGCACCTGCGCATGCGGCCCCCGCATCGCCGGGTGCACCAGCGCCTCGTGGTAGCGGTACTCGTCGCGCCCGCTGACCCGCAGCCGCCCTCCAATGAAGAGGTCCAGCGGCCCCGACGGGTCGCCGGTGAGCACGACTTCCTGCAGCTCGGTGTGGACGGCGACCCGCACCTCGTCGCCGTAGACCGCCCGCCGCGCCGCCCGCTCGAAGTCGTCGACCAGGACGGTCGCGGTCGCCAGCAGCGCAAGCACCGTCACATTGGCGACGAGCAGCCAGGCGCGCCAACGCACCGTCAGATCCCGCCGGAACAGCCACAGCACGAGCGCGCCCCCCGCCACCGCGTTGACGCCGCCCGTCAACAGCGCGCCCGTGAGCTGCCCGAACCATGGCAGCAGCAGAAACGGAAACGCGAGCCCGCCGACGAGCGCACCCACATAGTCCGCGGCGAAGAGATCGGCGACCGTGCCCTCCGCGTCACGCCGCGAGATGCGCTGGATCAGGGACATCAGCAGCGGGATCTCCGCGCCGATCAGCACCCCGATGGCGAGGGAGAAACACACCAGCACGCCGCGGGACTCGCCGATCCAGGCGAACGCGGCGTACAGCACCATCGCCGAGCAGCCGCCGACCAGCGCGAGCACCGCCTCCAGCAGGCCGAAGCCGACCGCGGGCCGGCAGCGCAGCCTCTTGGCGAGGAGCGAGCCGATGCCCATGGCGAAGACCATCACCGACAGCACGACGGAGGCCTGGGTGACGGAGTCGCCGATCAAGTACGAAGCGAGGGCGACCAGTTCGAGCTCGTACACCAATCCACACGCGGCGCAGACGAAGACAGCCGTCAACACGAGATACCGGCCGGCGTCGGGGCACACGGGCAGCCGAACCGCTTGCGGGGGCGGTGAGGTCGACAGCCGATCGATCATGTTTGTAACGCTACGTCAGGGGTAGTGCGCCGCCTGTCACCCACAAGGGTGCTACTGGAGCGCGGGAGGCATAACTACAGCGTTGCAGGCATACGGGCGCCGACCCGCGTACGGGTGACGACTAGGCGGCCCTCCTGCGGATACGCATGCCATGTGCGCCACCGCACCTGCCCCTCGCGCCGCTGCGCCAGCATGGCCGTAAAGGCGTGCGGCGAGCCGGGAAACGTGCCGGCGAGACCCTGGGGGTGGTCGGCGACCAGCGCGAGCAACTCCTGCGCACGCCCCGCGAAGGAGCCCTTCGAGAGCGTCTCGACGCGGGCCGCGAACTCGTACTCCCACGCACCGAGCCGCTTGGCCACGCCGAGCGGCAGAGGCGTGCTGCTGCCGGGCATGCAGGCAACGGTCTCGGAGCAGCTGCCCTGCTCCTCCTCCAGCAGCACCTGGTGGGACGCGCCCAACAGTCTCAACTGCAGCTTTGCTCCGGACAGTTCGAGGTCGAGGACGGCCAGGGCAGGCAGCGGCTCCCGTCCCAACGCCCAGGCGAGGTCGTCGGCACGGGTGTCGGTGTAGGCCGTATGGAGGGTCGTGAGCATGGGTCGGCTCCGCAAACACGCTTTGGCGGGTGAAGGACACGTGGACCGGGGGCGCCCCTGAGAGGGAGTTGAAGAAGATCCGGGGACCGCCTGCTCGGGTCCACATCAGGTCCGAGGGCTGGATGGTTCCAACAGGTTCCGACAGCGAGGGAATCATGAACTACGCGGCGCCCACAGCGTTTTTACCCAACTTGAAGGGGTTTCCATCCCCCCGGGGGCCTCACGGTTCAACTGTTCAACTAAAAAGTGTCAGGGAGGTCACTGGGGCGGTCAACAAGAAGGCACCCGGCGGGAGTTCACCCGCCGGGTGCCTTCAGTGGCCGCGGACCAGCTGCCCCGTGTCAGCTGCCTCCGCCGCCGCATCCGCCCCCGCCGCCCCCGCAGGACGAGCTGCTGCCGCCGCACGATGAGCCCCCGCCGTCGCTGCCGGCCCACCAACTGCCGCCACCGCCACCACCCGCGGTCCCGCGCCGACGGCCCTTGCGGCCCTTACCGCTCTTCGAGCCGGCCATCTTGATGATCAAGACGAGCGCGATCCCGACGATCAGAATCCCGAAGAAAGCTGCCACTGCCCCCACCGTCCTTTCGTTCCCCCGAAGTCTTGCGTGTGAGGGGGATGCCCCCGGCCCCGCGGGCCGAAAGCAGACTTGAGCAACTCCAGAGCTTCGGCACAGACGGCGACCATGACGGCCAGGGCTTCCAGCGGTACGGCCTGGCGCACGACCCCGACCCGAGGTACTGGTCACGGCGGGCGCGGGCTCCCGTCGGATCAGGGCAGCGACAGCTCCGCCCAGATCACCTTCCCCTGGGGGGTGTACCGGGTGCCCCAGCGTTCGGCCATCTGCGCGACGAGGAACAGACCGCGGCCCCCTTCATCCATCGTGGCCGCGTACCGCAGATGGGGCGAGGTGCTGCTGCCGTCGGCCACCTCGCAGGTCAGGGTGCGGTCGCGCAGCAGTCGCATCGTGATCGGTTCGGAGCCGTAGCGGAGAGCGTTGGTGATCAGCTCGCTGAGCACCAGCTCCATGGCGAACGCGAGCTCGGACAGACCCCAGTCGTCCAGCTTCTCGGCCACGGCGGCGCGCATCCCTGCCACGGCGGCGGGGTCGAACGGCACGTCCCAGCAAGCGACGTTGTTGGGCGGGATCGCCCGTGTGCGGGCGATGAGCAGCGCCACGTCGTCCTTCGGCCGACCGGGCAGCAGCTCGTCGAGCACCGCCTGACAGCTCTCTTCCGGCGGCCGGTCCGGATGGGACGCCAGGGCCTGACGCAGCAGCTCCATCCCCACGTCGATGTCCCGGGTGCGGTCCTCGATGAGCCCGTCGGTGTAAAGGACGAGTTGCGTGCCCTCCACCAGTTCCAGTTCGGCGGTCTCGAACGGCATACCGCCCAGGCCCAGGGGCGGCCCGGCCGGCAGATCGGGGAACGACACACTGCCGTCAAGGTGGACCAGCGCCGGCACGGGGTGCCCGGCCCGCGCCATCGCGCAGTGGCGGGAGACCGGGTCGTAGATCGCGTAGAGGCAGGTGGCGCCCGTGACCCCCGCGCCGGCCGCCGCCCCGTCCTCCTCCTGGTCGATGCGCCCGACCAGGTCGTCGAGGTGGTTGAGGATTTCGTCGGGCGGCAGATCGAGCGTGGAGAAGTTGTGCACCGCCGTGCGCAGCCGTCCCATCGTGGCGGCCGCGTGCAGGCCGTGGCCGACGACATCCCCGACGACCAGCGCCACGCGGCTGCCCGGAAGCGGGATCACATCGAACCAGTCGCCGCTCACCCCGGACAGCGCGGGCAGGTACCGGTGGGCGACATCGAGGGCGCTCTGCTCGGGCAGGGCCCGCGGCAGCAGGCTGCGCTGCAGAGCCACGGCCAGGGTGTGCTCACGGGTGTAGCGGCGGGCGTTGTCGATGCTGACCGCCGCCCGGGCGACCAGTTCTTCGGCCAGGGACAGGTCGTCCTCCTCGAACGGCTGGGGCTTCTCCGAGCGCCAGAAGTTGGCCACGCCCAGGATGACGCCCCGCGCCTGGAGGGGCACGGTGATGAGCGAATGGATGCCGTAGTCGACGATCATCCGTGTCCGCTCCGGGTCCTGGGCATGCCAGCCGGGCGCGGCGGACAGGTCGGGCACCAGCTCCGACCGGCCGCTGCCGAAACCCCGTGCCTGCGGTGTGGAGGGGAGGAAGTCGATCAGGCGGTCGAGCTCATAGAGGGGATGGTCGTCCCGGATGCCGTGGACGGCGGTGCGGCGCATGTCCGTACCCGTGCCGGCCGGCTCCTCCCCCCGCAGGACCGGGTCGGCCAGATCGACGGTGACGAAGTCGGCGAATCGGGGGACCGCGACCTTCGCCAGTTCCTCGGCCGTACGCACCACATCGAGGGTGGTGCCGATGCCCAGACCGGCGTCGTACAGCAGTTTCAGCCGCTCGCGCGCCATGTCCGCCTTGCCGGACAGCGTCCGCAGCTCCGTGGAGTCACGCAAGGTCGCGACCGTCCCCCTTGGGGCCACCGTGACGATCCGTGGGCCGCTGGTTCACCGCAAGCAACCGCTCCCCGGCCAGGTGCACCTCGTCCGTGGCCACGCGACCCGACGTCAGCAGCTCCACCGTGGAGGGATCAAGGCTGGGCAGTTCCGAGATGTGCCGCCCCTCGGCATCGGGCGGCAGATCCAGAAGCCGCCTGGCCTCGTCGTTCGCCAGCAGCAGCTGACCGTCGTTGCCGACGATGAGAACACCCTCGCGGACGGCATGCAGCACGGCGTCGTGATGCTCGTACATGCGGGTCATCTCGGCCGGGCCCAGACGGTGGGTCTGCCGCCGCAGCCGCCTGGCCACCAGCGCCGTCCCTCCCGTGGCCAGGGCGAGCGCGGCGGCTCCGGCGCCGAAGATGATCGGCAGTTGTCGGTCCACCACGCTGGTCACGTTCTTGACCTTCAAGCCGGCGGACACCAGGGCGACGACTTTGCGTTTTTCATCGTAGATGGGGACGGTCGCCTGGACCTCGTGGCCGAGCGGGCCGTAGACGCTCTCTGTGTACACGCGGCCGGCCAGCGAGGGCTCGATGGTGCCGACGAACCTCTTACCGATCCGGTCCGGCTGGGGATGCGTGTAGCGGATCCCCTTCGTGTCCATCACCACGATGAAGTCGACGCCGGCCGCCCTCCGCGCCTTCTCGGTGAGTGGCTGGAGCACCTTGGAGGGGTCAGGGGTCCTCAGCGCGGCCAGGACGCCCGGAGAGTGCGCGAACGTTTCCGCGACGGCAACTGAACGGTGCTTCGCCTCTGTGTTGGTGTCGTGCCGGGACTGCAGCACAAGCGCCAGCATCGCGGCTGCCACGAGCAGCACCACCACAGCCACCTGTAGAGCGAAGACCTGCCCGGCGACGCTCCGGGGATGCTTGTCGGTCAGTGACCGAACCGGTGCGCTCCGGGATCGGTCAGAGCGTTTGACCACATTGACCTTTCTAACACCGCAAGGTGCTCCTCGGCCAAAGATTGCTGACCTGCGGACGGGGCGGGGGCCGACTCTTCACGGGGGGCGGGGGCATTCGTTTACGCGGTCAACGAGTTTGTCACCGACCGCCTTGGTGGACTCCTTAGTGTGCTCGCGCGCGCAGCCTTTGCAGGCACGGCTCGGACCGGCACGGCTCGGACCGGCACCGATCAGCGCGCGTTGATCAGCTGGTCCACCGCCGTGCGGATCGAATCCTCGCGCTTGCAGAACGAGAAACGGGCCAGCCAGGCCGGAGCATTCGCGCTGAGGTAGAACGCCGATGTCGGGATGGCCACCACACCGGCGCGCGCCGGCAAGTCCCGGCAGAACTGCACGCCGTCCGAAAAGCCCCACGGCCGCACATCCGCCTGCACGAAGTAGCCGGCATCGGCACGGAAGGGCCGCAGTCCAGCCTCCGCCAGGCCGTCGCTCAAGAGGTCCCGATTCCGGCGCAGAGTGTCCCGCAGACCCGCCGCCCACTCTTCCACCGAGCCGAGCGCATGCGCCAGCGCTTCCTGATACGGAGTACCCGAGGCGTAAGTCAGGAACTGCTTGGCGGCGCCCACCGCTGCGACAAGCGGCGCGGGCCCACAGACCCAGCCGACCTTCCAGCCCGTTGTGTTGAAGGTCTTGCCCGCCGAGGAGATGACCACCGTCCGTTCCCGCATCTCCGGCAGGGCCGCGATGGGGAGATGGCGCGCACCGTCGTTGTAGACGAGGTGTTCGTAGACCTCATCCGTGATCACCGTCAGCGAGTGCTCACGGCACACATCCGCGATGGCTTCCAACTCCTCGGCCTTGAAGACCATGCCCGTGGGGTTGTGCGGAGTGTTCAGGATCAGCACCCGGGTGCGCGGGGAAACGGCCGCCCGCAGGGCGTCGGCGTCGAGGGCGAATGCGGCGCCGTCGAGGACGAGGGGGACGGCGACCAACCGTGCCCCGGCAAGCCGGGCATCCGCCGCGTACGCGTCGTAGCAGGGGTCGAAGGCGATGACCTCGTCACCGGGGTTGCAGAGCGCCAGGAGGGCCGCAGCGAGTGCTTCGGTGGCGCCCGTGGTGACCAGCACCTCGCCCTGAGGCCGGTATTCGAGGCCGTACCGGCGCAGCTGATGAGCGGCGACAGCCTCGCGCAGCGCCGGGAACCCATGAGCGGGCGGGTACTGGTTGCTGCCCGCGAGCACCGCATCCGATACGCCCTTGAGAAGCACGGGCGGACTGGCCAGCTCCGGCACCCCTTGCCCGAGGTTCACGGACCCGGTGCTCCGCGCCAGCTCCGTCATCTCCGTGAAGATCGACGTGCCCATGCCCTGCACCCGAGCCGCAGGGCTCCAGCCTGCCGAGCCCACTACGCCGCGCGCCTCAGCCGTCCCCACCATGTTCATGCGATCCCGCTTTCCCGAGTCCACCAACCAGGAGATTCGGCCCTCACGATAGGCACCACGCGGAACACCGGCCTACTGGTGAGCGTGTTCAAGCCTTCACCGGAGCCGCTGACCAGGCGGTGACCCGCCTCCAGGGGCTATCTGGCGGCCGGTTCCCCAGCGGCTGGCTCTTTAGCGGCTGAAGCGTTCGCTGTCACGGGCGACACGCGCCCCTTCGGCCGACCGGGTAAGAACCGGCCCTGTCCGGCTGGTCAGCGCTCGCGCGCGGGGCCTTGGCCGCTCATGGTCGGGTTGACCGACCCCTGTGCGCGCCCGGAGGTGCCCCCTGTCCGCCGAGACTTTCGACAGCGCACCGGCACAGGGCTCCCGGCCTGTCCCCCGCTGGCGCGCCGCGCTGCTGCGAGCCGCCCCCGCGCTGGGGCTGTTCGCGGCTGCGCGGCTGACCGGGCTGCTGGTGATGGCCGGCTGGGCCTGGCACATCGGGCGCTCCCCGCGTGCGATCGTGGCCCGCGCCTGGGACTCCGACTGGTACATGCTGATCGCCGAGCACGGCTACGGCCGCACGCTGTACTGGCCGGACGGCGCGGTCCAGAGCGATCTGGCGTTCTTCCCGCTCTACCCGGCGCTGGTCCGGGCTGTGACGACCGTGCTGCCGGTGACCAGCGGCACGGCGGGGCTGCTGATCTCCTGGACCGCGGCGGCGGCGTCCGCGTGGGGGATCTACGCAGTTGTGGAGCGGCTGCACGGGCGGCGGACCGCGACCGTGCTGGTGCTGCTGTGGGGCCTGCTGCCGCACTCGATCGTCCTGTCCATGGCGTACACCGAGCCGGTGCTCACCGCGTTCGCCGCGTGGTCGCTGTACGCGGTGCTCACCCGGCGCTGGGTGTGGGCGGGCGTGCTGGCGTCGCTGGCGGGGCTTTCCCGGCCCAATGGGATCGCGGTGGCGGCGGCGGTGCTGGTGGTGGCGGCGTACGAACTGGTCCGGGCGTACCGGCGGCGTGAGCGCCACCGCGCGCTCGGGCGGGTCTGGGCGGCGGCCGCGCTGGCTCCGCTCGGCTGGTGCGGGTATGTGCTGTGGGTCGGCTTCCGCACGGACGACCCGCTGGGCGGCTACTTCGCCGTGCAGCGCGGGTGGACCTCGCGGTTCGACTTCGGGATCGGGGCGCTGAAGGTGGTGCGGGACATCGTGCTGCGTCCGACGCTGCTCTCGCTGATGGTGGCGATGCTGATCGTCGTGGCGGCGGTGCTGCTGTTCGCGCTGCTGGCGCTGGACCGGCCGCCGACTGCGCTGCTCGTGTACACGGCGGTGCTGTTGCTGATCACGGTCGGCGGGTCCGGCTTCTTCGAGTCCAAGCCGCGGTTTCTGCTGCCGGCGTTCCCGCTGCTGCTGCCGCCGGCGTGCGCACTGGCGAAAGCCCGGCCGAGGGCGGCGGTCGTGGTGACCGTCGTCCTGGCCGGGCTTTCGTTCGCCTACGGGGCGTATCTGCTGACGCTGTCCCCGATCGCGCTGTAGGGCGCTGCGGGGGCCGCCTCCAGGGCGGTCAGGCGTCGTCGGCGGGCTTCTCGTCCGCGTCCGCCGGCTCCAGACCGAGCTGCTCGACGAGCCACTTGTCGAACTCGATCGAAGCGCGGACCCAGCTGACGGTCGACGACACGAAGTGCTCCAGGCTGACGCCGGTGCCGATCAGCATCTGCGCCTCGCCGATGAGGCGGACGGTGGTGGGGCCGTCCTCCTCTTCGTGGATGTGCGTGTAGACCTTCGGCCACAGGGTGCGGCGGTTCCAGTCGTCGATCGCCTCGAGGACCTTGGACTTGTCCTCGAGGGCGTGCGGCCGGTCGTAGAACGTCCGCACCGAGAAGACCTGCTGGTCGTCCTCGCCGCGGAACATGAAGTACGTGCGGAATTCCTCCCACGGCGCGGCAAGGTCACCCTCGTCGTCGACGACGTACTTCAGCTCCATCTGGTCGAGGAGCTGCTTGACCAGGTCCTGGTCGGGAACGACGGGTCCCGCCGCCGGTCCTGCGGCCTGAGGCTGGGGCTGGCCCCCGAAATTCGGAATCGAGGACGGATCGATGGTCACCGTGGATTTCCCTTCGTACGGTTCCTGCCATCCTCTCCCATGTCGGGCGGGTACTGGCAACCCCTACCGGGCCGGGCGGCGGGAAGGGGGGTGCGGGGCGAGCCCCGCACCCCCGGCGCGGCAGCTTCGCGCCGCGGGGCCGAGCCCGGCCGAGGTGCCGGTCGGTGCCGGTCGGCCCGCTGACGGGCCGCGGCGGGGAAGAGGGTGCGGGGCCACGCCCCGCACCCCCCGCGCGACAGCTTCGCGCCACGGTGGCTGGCCAGCCACCGACGGCTCCGCCGCTCCGCGGCGGGAAGGGGACGCGGACGCGAGCCCCCGCACCCCCCGCGCGGCAGCTTCGCGCCGCAAGGCCGAGCCCCGGCCGCCGGTGCGGCCGGGCCACCAGCGGGCAGCTCCGTCGCGCGCGGGCCACTTACTGCGCCGGGCCCACCAGTAGGCCGTCCTCGAAGCGGTCCACGCGGACCGTGTCGCCGTCCGTGACCTCGCCCGCCAGGATTTCCTTGGCCAGGCGGTCGCCGATCGCCGTCTGGATCAGGCGGCGCAGCGGGCGGGCGCCATACGCCGGGTCGTTGCCCTCGTCCGCGAGCCATTCCAGGGCAGCCGGGGTGACATCCAGCGTGAGGCGGCGTTCGGCGAGGCGCTTGGCGAGGCGGTCGATCTGGAGCTTCGCGATGTGGACCAGCTCGTCCTTGGACAGGGCCGAGAAGACCACCATGTCGTCCAGCCGGTTCAGGAACTCCGGCTTGAACGAGGCCCGTACGACCTCGAGGACCTGCTGCTTCTTCTCCTCCTCACTGCTCAGCGGCTCGACCAGATACTGGCTGCCGAGGTTCGAGGTCAGGATCAGGATGGTGTTGCGGAAGTCCACCGTCCGGCCCTGGCCGTCCGTCAGACGGCCGTCGTCGAGGACCTGGAGCAGGATGTCGAAGACCTCGGGGTGCGCCTTCTCCACCTCGTCGAGGAGGACGACGGAGTACGGGCGGCGGCGCACCGCCTCGGTCAGCTGGCCGCCCTCCTCGTAGCCGACGTAGCCCGGAGGCGCGCCGACCAGGCGGGCCACCGAGTGCTTCTCGCCGTACTCCGACATGTCGATGCGGACCATCGCCCGCTCGTCGTCGAAGAGGAAGTCCGCCAGCGCCTTCGCCAGCTCCGTCTTGCCGACGCCCGTCGGGCCGAGGAAGAGGAACGAACCGGTGGGCCGGTCGGGGTCCGCGATCCCGGCGCGGGTGCGGCGTACGGCGTCGGACACCGCCTGGACCGCCTCCGTCTGGCCGATCAGCCGCCTGCCCAGCTCGGATTCCATCCGCAGGAGCTTCTGGGTCTCCCCTTCCAGGAGGCGTCCGGCCGGGATGCCCGTCCAGGACCCCACCACATCCGCGATGTCGTCCGGGCCGACCTCCTCCTTGACCATCGTGTCCTTGGCCGCTTCCTGCTCGGCCACCGTGGCCTCCTCCAACTCCCGCTCCAGGCCCGGGATCTCCCCGTACAGCAGCTTGGAAGCGGTGTCGAAGTCGCCGTCGCGCTGCGCGCGTTCCGCCTGGCCGCGCAGTTCGTCGAGCTTCTCCTTCAGCTCACCGACGCGGTTGAGGCCCTGCTTCTCCTTCTCCCAGCGTGCGGTGAGGCCACGCAGCTCCTCCTCCTTGTCGGCGAGGTCGCGGCGGAGCTTCTCCAGACGCTGCTTGGAGCCCTCGTCGGTCTCGTTCTTGAGCGCCAGCTCCTCCATCCGCAGCCGGTCCACGGCCCGCTGCAGCTCGTCGATCTCGACGGGCGAGGAGTCGATCTCCATCCGCAGCCGGGACGCGGCCTCGTCGACGAGGTCGATCGCCTTGTCGGGCAGAAAGCGCGATGTGATGTACCGGTCCGAGAGGGTCGCGGCGGCGACCAGCGCGCTGTCCGCGATCTGCACCTTGTGGTGGGCCTCGTACCGGCCCTTCAGCCCGCGCAGGATCGCGATCGTGTCCTCGACCGTCGGCTCGGCCACCAGCACCTGCTGGAAGCGCCGCTCCAGCGCCGCGTCCTTCTCGATCCGCTCGCGGTACTCGTCGAGCGTCGTCGCGCCCACCATCCGCAGCTCACCGCGCGCCAGCATCGGCTTGAGCATGTTGCCCGCGTCCATCGCGGAGTCCCCGCCGGCGCCCGCGCCCACGACGGTGTGCAGCTCGTCGATGAAGGTGATGATCTGCCCGTCGCTCTCCTTGATCTCGGAGAGGACGGTCTTCAGCCGCTCCTCAAACTCACCGCGGTACTTCGCGCCCGCCACCATCGCGCCCAGGTCGAGCGCCACCAGCCGCTTGTTCCTCAGCGACTCGGGCACGTCGCCCTTGACGATGCGCTGCGCCAGCCCCTCGACGACCGCGGTCTTGCCGACGCCCGGCTCGCCGATCAGCACCGGGTTGTTCTTCGTACGACGGGACAGCACCTGGACGACCCGGCGGATCTCCTGGTCCCGGCCGATGACCGGGTCGAGCTTGCCCTCGCGGGCCGCGGCGGTGAAGTCCGTACCGAACTTCTCCAGTGCCTTGTACTGCCCCTCAGGGTCGGGTGTGGTCACCCGGCGCCCTCCCCTTGCCTTCTCGAACGCGTCCAGCAGCTTCTTCGCCGTGGCTCCCTGCTTGGCCAGCACTTCCCCGGTCTGCCCGCCCTTCGCGGCGATGCCGATGAGGAGATGCTCGGTGGACAGATACTCGTCCCCGAGCTCCTTGGCCCGCTGCGCGGCGTCGGCGATGACGGCGAGCAACTCCCGGTTGGGCTGCGGCGGCGCGACGGTGGACCCCGTCACGCTGGGCTGCGCGGCCAGCACCCGCTCGGTGCCGGAGCGCACGGCGGCCTGGTCCGCCTCGACGGCGGCCAGCAGGTCGATGATGTTCTCGTTGTCCGCGCCCGCGAGCAGCGCGAGCAGCAGATGCGCGGGGGTCAGATCGGGATGACCCTCGGACACGGCCCGGGTGGTGGCGGCGTTGATTGCATCCCGGCTCTTGTTGGTCAGCTCGGCGTCCACGTGCGGTCTCTCCTCCTTGCGTCCTTGCGGGTGGGGCTGTTACCTCAACGCTGACTCATTCAACGTGCACAAAGTTGAGTCTATTCCACTCAACCCAGTGTGAGACAGCCGCCGCCTGTGTAGGTTCCGGGCATGGCCATCGACCCCCGCAACCCCGACGCGTCCTATCTCAAATTCTGGCGTGAGTACCACATGTGCACACTGACGACACCGCGCCAGGACGGAACTCCGCACGTCGTCGCGGTCGGTGTCACCTACGACCCGGAGGGCGGACTCGCCCGCGTCATCACCAACAAGCACAGCCACAAGGTCGACAACATCCTGGCAGCGGGCCCCGACGGGGCGCCGGTCGCGGTCTGCCAGGTCGACAGGGGGCGCTGGGCGACCCTGGAGGGCCGCGCGACGGTCCGTACGGAGCCGGAGCTCATCGCGGAGGCGGTGGGGCGTTACGCGGAACGCTACGGACGCAACCCGACTCCGAACGCGGACCGGGTGCTGATCGAGATCGCCCTGACACGGGCGATGGGCCGGGCCTAGCCCGGGAAGCCCGGGAAGCCGGGGGCCGGGAAGCCCGGGGGGCCCTGGGAAAAGGGAAAAGCACAGCGGCGCCATCGTGTTTCAGGTCCACGATGGCGCCGCTGTGTGGGGGAAGCGCCCGAGCGATTTACAACGACGGGGGAACCGCTCAGGCACTGCGGGGGGTGGCGGTGGTGGTGTCGGGCTCGACCAACTGGTGGTCCCGCTGGTCGAGATTGACGAAAATCATGCCGTACCGGATGGCACAGCGGACGGGCTGCGGAGCTCCACGGGGCCGGCGAAGGCACCGATAGGCGCGGACGTCCTCGTCCTCCTCGCGTGCCACGACAATCGGCTCTCCGAAAAGGGTGACCATCAACGAGTCGCCACGGTGGGGGATTGCCGTGACGAGGTCGATGAAATGCCACCCCGATCTGTAAGCCGTAGCCATCTCACGCCGGAAGACCCGGTCGTCCGGTGGAACGGTCATGCGTCCGTGCGGGCCGGAGCGATACCCCAGGAGGGCTCACCGTTCGTGCCCGTGACGACTGCCGGACCGACACCCCATGAAGGCTCTCCGGGCGTTTTGGCCACAGCGTCCGCGGGAGCGAAGCCCCACGAAGGTTCGCCAGGGGCTGCCGTCACCGCGCCGGCGGGAGAGCTACCCCAGGAGGGCTCACCGGAGGCCACCGCACCGAGCGCGGCCGCCGCTATGGCAAGAGCACAAAGAGCACGAAGCGTCCTAGACATGGGTGATCTCCACCTCTTTTGATCATTCCTCCTCCCCCGCGCATAAGACGATGTCTCACTCCGAACGCTTGCACCAGCGACGGCAGGCATCATGTTCCTGTAATGCAGGAGCCTGAGGGGGTACATATGCCAGCTAATGAGGGCGAATCTGGACACCCTCACGCAGACGGCGAGCTGTGCGAGGCGGGGAAGGGTCTTTACATCACCGCGCTGCGTACCGGGCGAATAGCCCGGTCAGAAGCGGAACCCACACCCTGCCTCTTCGATCTGGCCCTGCTGCACCCGGATCCCGACGACGCACAGTGGCTCCGCCCGGTCCCGCCGACCACTGCGCTGACACAGCTGATACACCCCATCGAGCGGGAGATCCAAGAGCGCCGACGACGAACTGTCGCTCTGACCGATGCTCTTGAGCCATTCATGGCGTTCACCGCTCAGAACTCCACCGTCCCACAAGGGATAACCGTCCTCGAGGGCCTCAACCGCATCAACACAACCCTCGACCAAGTCACCGCAGACTGCACCGAGGAGCTTCTCACTGTCCAGCCCGGAAGCGGGCGACAGCCGCACATCCTGGAGAAGGCGCTGCGCCGCGTGCAGCCGCTGATCGACCGCGGCGTACGGATGCGCACGCTCTACCAGCACACGGCCCGCCACCACCCGGCCACGCTGTCCTACATGGAACAGGTCGGCCCGTCCGGCGTGGAGGTGCGCACGCTGGAGGAGATCATCGACCGGCTGATCATCGTCGACCGGAAAGTGGCCTTCATCCCGGCGAGCAGCGACCGCCTGTCCGCCCTGGAACTGCGGCACAAGGGCATCGTCGAGTATCTCGTCGGCGTCTTCGAGCAGTTCTGGCTGCACGGCATCCCGTGGGAGGAACAGATCTCCTACGGGCCCCAGTTGGACGGCATCACCGGCGTCCAGCGCTCGATCGCCAAGCTTCTGGTCGAGGGGCATGTCGACGAGGCCATCGCCCGGCGCCTCGGCATGAACGTCCGCACCTGCCGTGCGCACATCGCCAAACTGGGCTCCGCGCTGGGCAGTGGCAGCCGGACCCAACTCGGCTATCTCATCGCGCAGTCGGGGATTCTGGAACACGAGGACTGACCGGCGACGGCCCCGGCGTCCGCCGACACGCCGGGGCGGGCTTCGACGGTACGCAGAAGGTCGTCCTGATCTCGCGGTCGGCCTCCCGGGCCGGAACTCCGTTTCCTTCCGTCCCAGAATTGATCATCTGACGCATACTGGGCAGCCTTGAAGGGGTACGCAGCGTCCGGTGCGCGGGCGCGGGCGCAGGCGCCGGACGACAGGCGGGCTGGCAGGCAGGCGGAGTCGAGGCTGACGGTCCCCGGCAGGCCGCGGGCCGCACACGCCGAAGGGGCCGGAGAGCGACTCGCTCTCCGGCCCCTTCGGCCGTACAACTCTTGCCCTACTCAGACCGCTTGGGCCGCCAGACCACCAGCGCGCTCGCCTGCTGCACATCCTGGTACGGCACGAGGTCGCGCCGGTAGGAGGCGTGCACCTGGGCTTCGCGCTGCTGCATCGCCGCCGCCGCGCCCTCGACGGCCGTCGACAGCTCGGCGACCCGCTGCTGGAGCGCCGCGACCTGGCTCTCCAGTTCGATGATGCGCTTGATTCCGGCCAGGTTGATGCCCTCGTCCTGCGACAACTGCTGGACGGTGCGCAGCAGTTCGACGTCGCGGGCGGAGTAGCGCCGGCCCCGGCCCGCTGTGCGGTCCGGGGAGACCAGACCGAGCCGGTCGTACTGCCGAAGAGTTTGCGGATGCAGGCCCGAGAGCTGGGCCGCCACCGAGATGACGTACACCGGCGACTCTTCGGTCAGTTCGTAGGGATTGCGGCTGCGTCCGGTCCGGCCATCCATCTCATGCTCCCTTCGCGGCCTGGAACAGCTCGGCCCGCGGGTCCTCGTCCGCGGTGGCTTCGCGGTAGGCCTCCAGCGCTTCCTTCGCCTTCTCGCTGAGATCCTCGGGCACGGCGACCTCAACGGTGACCAGCAGGTCCCCGCGGGTTCCGTCCTTGCGGAGTGCGCCCTTGCCGCGGGCCCGCATCGTACGGCCGTTGGGCGTCCCGGCGGGCAGCTTCAGCGTGACCGGCGGACCGCCCAGGGTCGGCACCTTCACCTCGCCGCCGAGCGCCGCCTCCGCGTAGGTGACGGGGACGGTGATCGTGAGGTTGTCGCCCTTGCGGCCGAAGACCGGGTGCGGGTCGACATGCACGACGACGTACAAGTCGCCCGCCGGGCCGCCCCGTTCGCCGGGGGCTCCCTTGCCGCGCAGCCGGATCCGCTGGCTGTCGGAGACGCCCGCGGGGATCCTGACCTGCATGGTGCGCGAGGAGCGGGCGCGCCCGCTGCCCTTGCACACGTCGCAGGAGTCCTGCGCGATCAGTCCGCGGCCCTTGCAGTCCACGCACGGGTCGGTGAGCGAGAAGGAGCCGCTGCCGCCGCGCGAGACCTGGCCGGTGCCCAGACAGGTCGGGCACACCCTAGGCGTACCGTTTTTGTCGCCGGTGCCCGAACAGGCCTTGCACGCCGCAGAGCTGGACATCCGCAGCGGGACCGTGGCCCCATCGACCGCCTCGGTGAAGCTGAGCGTCACCTCGGACTCGATGTCCTGGCCGCGGCGCGGCTGGGTACGCGTACCCGTGCCGGTGCCGGCGCCACGGTTGAACAGGCCGCCGAATACATCGCCTATCCCGCCGCCGAAACCCCCGGCGCCGCCCTGCGTGCCGCCCTGGGCGCCCCCGAAGAGGTCACCCAGGTCGAAGTTGAAGGAGCCGCCGGGACCGCCGGACCCGGGTGCGCGGAAGCCACCGTTGCCGAAGAGGGCGCGTGCCTCGTCGTACTCCTTGCGCCGCTTGGGGTCGCCGAGGATGTCGTTGGCCTCGGAGATCTCCTTGAAGCGCTCCTCCGCCTTGACGTCGCCCTTGTTGGCGTCCGGGTGGTACTCGCGGGCGAGCTTCCGGTACGCCTTCTTGATCTCGGCCTCGGTGGCGTCCTTCGGGACGCCGAGGACCTTGTAGTAGTCCTTCTCGACGAAGTCCTTCGTACTCATCGACGTCCCTCCTCTCGGACGATCATTGCGTCAGCCCTCGTCCGGGCCACCGCTCTCCTCGTCGTTCGCCGTCTCTTCCTTGCCGGCTGCCGGGGTCGCACCCGGCTGGGGCTCGGCCACCGCCACCCGCGCGGGGCGGATGGTCCGTTCGCCGATGCGATACCCAGGCTGCAGGATCGCGACGCACGTGGTCTCGGTGACATCCGGTGCGTACGAGTGCATCAGGGCTTCGTGGATCGTCGGGTCAAAGGGCTCGCCCTCCTTGCCGAACTGCTGCAGGCCCATCTTGGCCGCCGCCGTCTCGAGGGACTCGGCGACCGACTTGAACCCGCCCACCAGTTCCCCGTGGTCACGGGCGCGGCCGATGTCGTCGAGCACGGGCAGGAGCTCGGTCAGCAGATTCGCCGTGGCGATCTCCTTGACCGTGATCCGGTCGCGCTCCACACGACGGCGGTAGTTCTGGTACTCGGCCTGGAGCCGCTGGAGGTCCGCCGTGCGCTCGCTGAGCGCCATACGGACCTGGTCCAGCTGAGCCGTCAGGCCGGCGATCTTTGCTGCGTCCCCTGCCGGGGCCGCCGCGCCCTCCTTCTGGGAGGACTCGGCGGACTCGGCGGCGTCGTCAGAGGTGGCGCCGGAGGGGACGTCAGGCTTCTCGTCGAAGCCCGGGGTCTCCTCCGTCACGCGGCACCACCCTTCGCGTCCTTCTCGTCGTCGACGATCTCGGCGTCGACGACATCGTCCTCAGCCTTGGCCTGCTCGCCGGCCGGGGCGTCGGCTCCGGCAGCGGCGGCGCCGTCGGGCGCGGCGTTGGCGTACATCGCCTGGCCGAGCTTCTGGCTGACCGCGGCGAGCTTCTCGGTCGCCGTGCGGATCTCGGCCGTGTCCTCGCCCTTGAGCTTCTCCTTCAGCTCGCCGACGGCGGTCTCGACCTCGGTCTTCACCTCGCCCGGGACCTTGTCCTCGTTGTCCTTGAGGAACTTCTCCGTCTGGTAGACGAGCTGCTCGCCCTGGTTGCGGGTCTCGGCGGCCTCGCGGCGGCGGTGGTCCTCGTCCGCGTACTGCTCGGCCTCCTGGCGCATCCGGTCGACCTCGTCCTTCGGCAGCGAGGAGCCGCCGGTGACGGTCATCTTCTGCTCCTTGCCCGTGCCCAGGTCCTTCGCGGTCACGTGCATGATGCCGTTGGCGTCGATGTCGAAGGCGACCTCGATCTGCGGGACCCCGCGGGGGGCCGGCGGCAGACCGGTCAGCTCGAACATCCCGAGCTTCTTGTTGTACGCCGCGATCTCGCGCTCGCCCTGGTAGACCTGGATCTGCACGGACGGCTGGTTGTCCTCGGCCGTCGTGAAGATCTCGGACCGCTTGGTCGGGATCGTGGTGTTGCGCTCGATGAGCTTGGTCATGATGCCGCCCTTGGTCTCGATACCGAGGGACAGCGGGGTCACGTCGAGGAGCAGGACGTCCTTGACCTCACCCTTGAGGACACCGGCCTGGAGGGCGGCGCCGATGGCGACGACCTCGTCGGGGTTCACACCCTTGTTGGCGTCCTGACCGCCGGTCAGCTCCTTGACGAGCTCGGCGACGGCGGGCATCCGGGTCGAGCCGCCGACCAGCACCACGTGGTCGATCTCGGACAGCTGGATGCCGGCGTCCTTGATGACGTTGTGGAACGGGGTCTTGCAGCGCTCGAGCAGGTCCGTGGTGAGCTGCTGGAACTGGGCGCGCGTGAGCTTCTCGTCCAGGTGCAGCGGGCCCTCGGCGGAGGCCGTGATGTACGGGAGGTTGATCGTCGTCTCGGTCGAGGACGACAGCTCGATCTTCGCCTTCTCCGCGGCCTCGCGCAGACGCTGGAGAGCCATCTTGTCCTTGGACAGGTCGACGCCGTGCCCGTTGGCGAACTGCTTCACCAGGTAGTCGACGACGCGCTGGTCCCAGTCGTCACCACCGAGGTGGTTGTCACCGTTGGTGGCCTTCACCTCGACGACGCCGTCGCCGATCTCGAGCAGCGAGACGTCGAAGGTGCCGCCACCGAGGTCGAAGACCAGAATGGTCTGGTCGTCCTTGTCCAGGCCGTAGGCCAGGGCGGCCGCAGTCGGCTCGTTGACAATACGCAGGACGTTCAGACCCGCGATCTCGCCGGCCTCCTTGGTGGCCTGGCGCTCGGAGTCGTTGAAGTATGCCGGGACAGTGATCACCGCGTCGGTGACCTTCTCGCCGAGGTAGGACTCCGCGTCGCGCTTCAGCTTCTGCAGGATGAAGGCGCTCATCTGCTGCGGGTTGAAGGTCTTCCCGTCGAGCTCGATCTTCCAGTCGGTGCCCATGTGGCGCTTGACCGACCGGATGGTCCTGTCGACGTTCGTGACTGCCTGACGCTTCGCAACCTCGCCGACCAGCACCTCACCGTTCTTCGCGAAGGCGACGACGGACGGCGTGGTCCTGGCACCCTCGGCGTTGGTGATGACGGTGGGCTCGCCGCCCTCCAGAACGCTGACGACGGAGTTAGTTGTGCCCAGGTCGATGCCGACCGCACGTGCCATTTCAATTCCTCCAGCTGACTACTTGAGTGGATCTGGCTCAAGGATGCATGACCGGCTCCAACGAGTCAACAGACCTGAGTCGACCCCACTCAACTTTTATCCGGCGCTTACGTGCAGCCTTCCACGGCCGCCGGGCACACGCGTGGCGCGTCGGCTCAACTGCCCTTCATCTGCGAGAGTCATAGCCGCAAAAAACGGTCAAGAGACACCAATCGTGACGAAGATCGTGAAGATCGTGAAGTTCGTGATGAAGATCGTAATGAAGGGCCTGGATCCATGCCTGCGAAGCGAGCCGTCGACCTGGCGGGCTGTCTGATTCTGCTGCTTCTCCTGTCCCCCCTGCTGCTCGCCGTCGCCGCCGCCGTCGCGGCGACCTCCCCCGGCGGCATCCTGACCCGCCAGGACCGCACCGGCCTCGGCGGCCGTACGTTTGCGATGCTGACGTTCCGTACGAAGCGGTCAGGCGATCTTGGCCCCACTCCCGTCGGACCGCTGCTGCGCCGCTACTTCCTCGACGATCTCCCACAGCTGATCAATGTGGTGCGCGGCGAGATGTCCTTGGTCGGCCCGCGGCCGACGGGCCCGAACGACTCCGACCACGCGGACCGGGCGCGCCTCGGCGTACGTCCCGGAATCACCGGGCTGTGGCAGATCAGCGGCCGCTCGGAACTCCCCTGGGAGGAGATGGCAGTGCTCGATCTGCACTATGTGGAGCAACACTGGCTGGGACTGGACATGCTGATCCTGGCCCGCACCCTGCCGACCGCTCTCGCCGGACGCCGCGCGGCCCGCCCGGTCAGGCTTGCCTGAGCGACACAGATCACCGGCCGCCCGGCTACAGTGCGGCGGAATAAGTGGGTACCCTCAGCATCGAACTGAATAAGTTACCGCTTAGTAGTGCTGGATTCCCCACCTCGCAGGCCCGAGGAGCCCCCAATGCAACTCGCCGCGATCATCGTGTCGCTGGTCCTGACCGTGGTCGGCGTTGCGCTCATCGCCCGAGCAGTCGCGCAGATCTACCGGTTCGTCAGGCTCGGCCAGCCCGTGCCTGCGGGCAGCCGTACCGACAACCCGAAGCAGCGCACGATCACCCTGGTCAAGGAGTTCCTCGGCCACACCCGGATGAACCGGTGGGGGATCGTGGGCTTCGCCCACTGGTTCGTCGCGATCGGCTTCCTCACCCTGCCGCCCACCCTGGCGCAGGCATACGGCCAGCTCTTCCAGGCCGACTGGACGCTGCCCATCATCGGCGGCTTCCTGCCGTTCGAGATGTACATCGAGTTCATCGGTCTGATGACCGTCGTCGGCATCGTCATCCTGATGGCGATCCGGCTGCTGAACCTGCCGTCGCGGGCCGGCCGCAAGTCGCGCTTCGCGGGCTCCAAGGCCTGGCAGGCGTACTTCGTCGAGTACGTCATCCTCACCATCGGCCTCGCGATCCTCGCCCTGCGCGGGCTCGAGGGCGCGATTCACCACGTGGAGCACTACGAGCCGGCGTACTTCGTCTCGTACCCCCTGGTCCTGGCCTTCGACGGCCTGAGCGTCTCCACGCTCCAGACGCTGATCTACTTCACCGCGATGATCAAGATCGGCACCTCGCTGATCTGGATGATCACGGTCTCGCTCAACACCAACATGGGTGTCGCCTGGCACCGCTTCCTCGGCTTCCCGAACATCTGGTTCAAGCGGAACGCGGACGGCTCGACGGCGCTGGGCGCGCTCCAGCCGATGACGAGCGGCGGCAAGGAGATCGACTTCGAGGACCCGGGCGAGGACGACGTCTTCGGCGTCTCCCAGGTCGAGCAGTTCTCCTGGAAGGGCATCCTCGACTTCTCCACGTGTACGGAGTGCGGCCGCTGCCAGTCGCAGTGCCCGGCCTGGAACACCGGAAAGCCCCTCTCGCCGAAGCTGCTGATCATGTCGCTGCGCGACCACGCGCACGCCAAGGCCCCGTATCTGCTGGCCGGCGGCGGCAAGACGATGGAGGGCGAGGAGAAGGCGTCCGAGGAGCAGCTGGCCGGTGTCCCGGCGGCGGCTCTCGCCGAGGCCGAGCGCCCGCTGATCGGGACGCTCGAGGAGAACGGCGTCATCGACCCGGACGTGCTGTGGTCCTGCACCACCTGCGGTGCGTGCGTGGAGCAGTGCCCGGTCGACATCGAGCACATCGACCACATCGTCGACATGCGTCGCTACCAGGTGATGATCGAGTCCGCGTTCCCGTCCGAGGCGGGCACGATGCTCAAGAACCTGGAGAAGAAGGGCAACCCCTGGGGTCTCGCCAAGAAGCAGCGGGTGGAGTGGACCAAGGAGGTCGACTTCGAGGTCCCGATCGTCGGCAAGGACGTCGAGGACCTGTCCGAGGTCGACTATCTGTACTGGGTCGGCTGCGCGGGCGCGCTGGAGGACCGGGCGAAGAAGACCACCAAGGCCTTCGCGGAGCTGCTGCACATCGCGGGCGTGAAGTTCGCGATCATGGGCGGCGACGAGAAGTGCACGGGTGACTCGGCCCGCCGTCTTGGCAACGAGCCGCTGTTCCAGCAGCTCGGCCAGGAGAACGTGGCCATGCTGAACATGGCGTACGGAGAAGACGACGAAGACCCGTCGACGAAGAAGCCCAAGTCGTCGAAGAAGATCGTCGCGACCTGCCCGCACTGCTTCAACACGATCGCGAACGAATACCCGCAGCTGGGCGGCGAGTTCGAGGTCATCCACCACACGCAGCTGCTGCAGCACCTGATCGACGAGGGCAAGCTCATCCCCGTGACCCCGGTCGAGGGTCTGATCACGTACCACGACCCCTGCTACCTGGGCCGGCACAACAAGATCTACACGCCGCCGCGCGAGATCATGGACAAGGTCCCCGGGCTGCGTCAGCAGGAAATGCACCGCCACAAGGAGCGCGGCTTCTGCTGCGGCGCCGGCGGCGCGCGCATGTGGATGGAAGAGCGGATCGGCAAGCGCATCAACACCGAGCGCGTGGATGAAGCCCTGTCCCTCAACCCGGACATCGTGTCGACGGCGTGCCCGTTCTGCCTCGTCATGCTCACGGACTCCGTGAACGGCAAGAAGAACGACGGCGAGGCGAAGGAATCGCTCCAGGTCGTCGATGTGGCGCAGCTGCTGCTCGACTCGGTGCGTACGCCTCCGGCGGACCCGGCGAACGACGAAGAGCCGGCGGGCGCGCCGGAGCCTGAACCAGTGAAGTAGCCCGTGCGCCTGTAAGTACAGGTAAGCGGCCGGATCTGCCTCGGGGGCAGAACCGGCCGCTTCCGTGTTTCGAGGGGCGGGTTATACGTGGTACGCATCCCCTCCAGGGTTCCCCTAGGGGATGTCACAGCTCAGCCGCAAAGGCGCCCCCGTTCCCGGTCTCCTGCCACCCGGCGGACGCGGACCGGGTACGTTCGATTACGTGGCTGGATTCAGGATCGGACGCGGCCGGGACAACCGCACCTCGCAGCAGCAGCAACCGCAGCAGGCACCGCCGCCTTACAGAGGCGGCGGCGGCCATGCGGCACCGCCGTATGCGCAGCAGCAACCACCGCCGAACTGGCCCCATGCGGGCGGCGGCGGCCATCAGCAGCCCCGGGGCGCCCAGGGCCCGTACGGCGAACCGGAGTACTTCGGCGACCCGTACCAGCAGCACCCCGCCGCACCCGACCCGTACGCGGCCAACAACCCTGGTCACACCCAGGCGTTCAGCATCAACGAGGACCCGTACGACAGCGGCGCGACCTACCGCGCGGGCGCTGCCCCCGCGCCGGCCGGCCCGCGCCTGCACTGGAAGCAGCTGCTGAGCGGCATCGTGCTGCGCCCGGGCCCGACGTTCTGGCAGATGCGCGACTACCCCGTGTGGGGCCCCGCGCTGATCGTCACGTTCCTGTACGGCCTGCTCGCGCTGTTCGGCTTCGACAAGGCCCGCGAGGAGACGATCAACGCGACGATTTCCACGGCCATCCCGTACGTACTGACGACGGCGGTCGCGTTCATCATCGGCGGCATGATCCTGGGCGCGGTGACCCACACCCTGGCCCGCCAGCTCGGCGGCGACGGCGCGTGGCAGCCGACGGTCGGCCTCTCCATGCTGATCATGTCGATCACGGACGCCCCGCGCCTGGTCTTCGCGCTCTTCCTGGGCGGCGAGAACTCCCTGGTGCAGGGGCTGGGCTGGGCGACGTGGCTGGCGGCGGGCGCGCTGTTCACCTCGATGGTGAGCAAGTCGCACGATCTGCCGTGGCCGAAGGCGCTGGGTGCGTCGGCGATCCAGCTGATCGCGCTGCTGTCGATCATCAAGCTCGGCACGATCTGACTCGTACGACCGTGAAGGCCCCTACCGCGCCGGTAGGGGCCTTGTTCGTAGGCATGGCATGCCCGGCAGTCCCGGGCAGTCCGGGGCCGGTCAGGGGCCGGTCAGGGGCCGGTCAGGGGCCGGTCAGGGGCCGGTCAGGGGCCGGTCAGGGGCCGGTCAGGGGCCGGTCAGGGGCCGGTCAGGGGCCGGTATACCGTCTGCGAAACGATCGCATAGACGTCGGCGACCGGATACTCGACGCCCATCCGGTACATGGGAGGGTGACCGAGACGGAAGCCCACAAAGGGCGGTCCCCCCTCGGGACCGCCCTAGCCGAACCATGGACCTCTTCCCGAGATGCAGCCACCAGGGGAGCCATCCAGTCCGTTCGAAAGGCTGCTGGAGGCTCTCTGTGCACACCGCCGTTCTCCTGCTGCGCGATGCACTGGGCCTAGGTGGCGCTCTGGTGGGCATCTGGGAGCTGACCCGCCAGGCTTCTGGAGCGGGCTGGAGGAAGCTGCGGGCCTTCTCTGCGGCAGCGGCTTTGATACTCGCCGCGCTGCTCGCCGTCTGGAGATCGGCCGGTCGGCGGCCCAAATCGGTGACGACCACAATCACCCAGTCGATGTTCCGGCCGTGAGACTGCGAAGGCGGCCGCAAAGGAATCTCACCGGCGGGGCGTCAAAGTCCTGCGTTCCTGACGACATCAGCGACTGACACCAACATCATATGACCAGGTCAGAGGGCTTCCCTCGACGGGGTGATCGGCTCGCCAGACTTCCGTACTACGGGCAAGACGCTCCAGGGGAAGTTGATCCACTCGTCGGTGCGCTTCCAGACGTACTCGCACTTGACCAGCGACTGCGACTTCTCATAGATGACGGCGCTGCGCACCTCGGCGACGTGGTCGACACAGAAGTCGTGCACGAGCTTCAGCGTCTTGCCGGTGTCGGCGACGTCGTCGGCGATGAGGACTTTCTTGTCCGAGAAGTCGATGGTGTTCGGTACGGGCGCGAGCATGACGGGCATTTCGAGGGTCGTACCGACGCCCGTGTAGAACTCCACATTCACCAGGTGGATGTTCTTGCAGTCGAGCGCATACGCCAGCCCACCGGCGACGAACACCCCGCCACGCGCGATGGAGAGCACGATGTCGGGCTCGTAGCCGTCGTCGGCGATGGTCTGCGCGAGCTCGCGGATCGCGCCGCCGAACCTCTCGTACGTCAGGTTCTCGCGGACATCACTCATGGCTCACACCTGTGTTCGGTGGAAGTTCATGAACGACCGCGAGGCCGTGGGCCCGCGCTGCCCCTGGTAGCGGGACCCGTAGCGCTCGCTCCCGTACGGGAACTCGGCCGGCGAGCTCAGCTTGAACATGCACAGCTGGCCGATCTTCATCCCGGGCCAGAGCTTGATCGGCAGCGTCGCGAGATTCGACAGCTCGAGCGTGACGTGCCCCGAGAACCCGGGGTCGATGAAGCCGGCGGTCGAGTGCGTGACGAGCCCGAGCCGCCCGAGACTGGACTTCCCCTCGAGCCGCGAGGCGAGGTCGTCAGGCAGCGAGATGACCTCGTACGTCGAGGCCAGGACGAACTCGCCGGGGTGCAGGATGAACGGCTCGTCCCCTTCCGGCTCGACCCTCCTGGTCAGATCCGCCTGTTCCACAGCGGGGTCGATGTGCGGATAGCGGTGGTTCTCGAACACCCGGAAGTAGCGGTCGAGCCGCACATCGATGCTCGAGGGCTGCACCATGGATTCGTCGTACGGGTCGATGCGCACCCGTCCGGCGTCGATCTCGGCCCGGATGTCCTTGTCTGAGAGAAGCACGCCCCGAGGATACGCAGAGCGCGCGGGCCCACCCCAATCGGACAGCCCCACGCGCCCCCTGACCGCCGCGTTCCCTACCGCTTGGCCGTCTCCACAGGCACGACATTCCGAAGCCGCGCACAACGCGGACACCGGATGAGCCGCCCGGGCCCGATCCGGTCGGCGCCGAGCTGCTGCATCGGGAACGAAGCGGTAGTGAAGACGTGCCCCTCGGCACAGCGGACGACGGTGCGCTCCATCAAGTCCATCGAGTCCCTTCCCCAAGAATGCGGACGAACACCCACATTAAGGGATCAACGGGACGCACCAACGAGCGGCACTCCGTCGCTCAAAGGTACGCCTCAACTCCCGCGCCCCGCAGCCGCATCGGGCCACGGGAGAGCACACAGGCCCCACGGCGTCATTCGCCGGGGGCCTGCGATGAGGTAGAGTGTGCGCCGATGCGGTGCCGGTCGACGGCCCTCCGCGCGGGTGTAGTTTAATGGTAGAACATGAGCTTCCCAAGCTCAGAGCGCGGGTTCGATTCCCGTCACCCGCTCCACAACGAAGGCCCAGGTCAGCAACCTGGGCCTTGCTTGTTGTCTAGACCCCTTTGGGGCCTCCGTGCCCTCCGCGTGCCCCATCTCGCGAAAATGCCCTGCCCAGAGGGGCATTGACATGCCGTTCACACCCCATCGGCGAGCAGCTGTCTCGAATGATGAGACGCATTATCCGTGAGCTGCGTCACCCAGTGCGTGGGGTGTGCGAATTCGCTGTCACAAAGCGGCCGTCGGCCACCGGTGTTATCGGAGGGGGCGCCCACCAGAGCGCCGGGACCATCGCACGGCGATGAAGGCCAGATCGGCCCCGAGGAGCACGATGCCGATGATCAGCAGGACGGGCGGGGGTTCGCGCAGTGGCTGGGGGAAGGACTCGGCGTGTCGACCGCCTCCAGAGAAGAGGTGGAGCAGCTGTTCACCCGGCCCGGCCGGGCGCTGCGGGCCACGACCGCGTTCGGCATCGCCGCCCTCGCCGTCTTCGGCCTGACCTTCGGAGCGGCGGTGCAGGCCGGCTACGAGAAGGTACGGGACCTGCCGTCGGCCCGCTGGTGGGCGAGGTGGCGGCACGTGGTGTGGCTCGGCGTACTCACCGGCTACCTCTTCGTCTCCGCCACCACCACTCTGCGGCGAGAGTCCCCAGCCGGTGCGTTCGCCGCTGCGCTGAGCGCCGTCCTGTTCTTCTGGTGGTCCCAGCGATTGCTGCTCGGCGGGCGGGTCCGCTGGCGCGCCCTGTTTCCCGGCGCGGTGGCCACCGTGATCGGGCTGCTCGGTCTCAGGGTCTTCTCCCGGCTCGTCTTCTCACCGCTGATCGCATCTAACGCTGTTACCTACGGGGCCATTGGAACCGTCCTGGTCATCCAGTCCTGGCTGGTCGGCGTGGGCGTCGTCGTCTTCGGCGGTGCCCTGGTCGGCCGGCTGGTGCATGAAGAGTTCCCACGCGCGGCACATGCACTGAAACGGCAAGGGTGAGATCCCGGAGCTGGTCACGCCTGACTCGGGCAGGAGCCCAAGCCCTCCGGTGGGTTTCCGTGGGCAGTCACCGCCGGAGCGGCGTGGACAGCCCGGCATCAGTGCCTGCGCGGTGCCGTTTGAGGGCCGTTGCTTTCCGCTGGCGGCCGGGGTGCGTCGCTCACTGCGGGTTCGGCCCCGGGACCCGAGCCCTCGCCTGCGGCTGCTTCGCCGGCCTGCATCGCCGTCGCCGTCCATGCTCTTCGCCGCGATGGCCGGAGGGGAGCCGGACGCCGTAGCCGGCGCGAACACGACGCGTCCGCGCCGGAGCCCGATACTGCCCCGCTCCTCGGGCCCCAGGAGACAGAAGGCCTCCGCACCAGGTGGCAGGAGATCCGGCAGGGATTCGTCGATGACCCGCAGCAGTCGGTGCTTGCGGCAGACGGGCTCGTCGCCGAGGTGATGCAGCTGCTTGCCACCACATTCGCGGACCACAAGCAGGGGATTGAAAGCCAATGGCACCGCGGCAAGGAGGTCTCCATCGAGGACCTGCCCCTGGCCCTGCGCCAATACCGATCCTTCTTCGAACGCCTGCTCAGCACCCGACCACCGGCCCGGCCCTAACGACCCGTCGGCCCATCACCGCGGGCACCCGGGCGCGATGAGCTGGCCGAGTCCCCCCATCGCACGTCACCAAACACCCCGACCTTCGAACGCCGGGAACTCGGAACCGCGGGATTCCCCGCTCCGGAGCGACAGCCAGGACGAACGCACCGGAGGGTCGAGGTCACAACTTCCGGTGCCGCCTGGCGGGCGCTCGCTGTCACCGCCGGTCCGCTGCGTGAAGGCGGCCCAAGGCATGCCGCAGCGCCTGTTGCATGGCGTCGGTGAGGGCCTCGTCCTCCGTGGTGGCTACCAGGGCCGCGGCTACGTCCCTGAGTTTGACGTTGCAGTGCTGCGATACGTCCACCAGCAGGCCCCAGGCCCTCTCACGGGAACACGGTGCCAGGGCCATCACCATGCCACGCGCCTGGTCGATCACCGCACGGCTGGCCAGCGCCCGCCTCAACTGTTCATTCTCGGCCTGCAGTTCCAGAATTTCCGCGACCAGAGCGGCGTCTGCCACCGAGCCCACAGCCGTGAAAGTCCGCTGCTCTTCATGGATCGTGATCGTCTGACGCATGGTGCATACCTCGCAGCGCAGTCATAGCGTCCGGCCGGAGCGAAGCACACCCCTGAGCGTCTGGATACAGGGTCACCCCATCGCTCACCTGTGATGATCGTGGTCCCGACGGTCCTGGCGATTCCATCGGCTCCGGCGTTGCCGACTGTATCGGCGGTCCCAGCGGTCCTGTTGATCCCGGTAGTCCCGGTAATCGGGATCGTCGCCATGGCCCCGGTGCCCGGAATCACCGCGGCCGTAGTGGACGAGGCTAAAGATCAACACGGCTGCGGCCACCCACCACATGGGGTTGAGGAAGCCGAAGCCGATCAGAGCCGCGACGAAGGTGAGAAGCAGAACGAACATCGCGGGCCTCCCCGGAGCGGAACAGGTCATCGCTGCCGGGGGCTGGGGCCTCACCGAGCAGCGTAGCCCTGCCCACGGGTTGCGGATAGCGCCCCCTGTCGACTCGTGCTGCCGGGCGTAGACGCCTACTTGACACCAGCTCGGGGACGAGTTCATGCGCGAACAGCTGGAGGACCTGGCCCAAATAGGCGCCCAGCCGCACATCACCGGCCCCAACGAGGTGCACATCAAATAAGGAGTTCCGGGCCTACGCCCGCCCCTTCTCCAGGTGCCGGGGAGCGGGACTTGACCTGGTGCCGCTCCACCGGCTGGTGCGGGGCTGAGTGGTCAGTGTTTGAAGGCGTCCTTGATCTTCGCTCCGGCCTGCTTGATGTTGCCCTTCGCCTGACCACCGCGGCCTTCGGCCTGCAGGCGCCGACTGCCGGTGATGCGACCGACAGTCTTCTTGGCGCCGCCTTTCACCGCCTCGGCTTTGTGCGCAATCTTCTTCGCGATACTCATGGGTGGCCACCTGGGTGAGTTTCTGTTGGGGTGCGAGGGGGGACATCGGCGGCCGCCTGCCGGTGAGCGACCTGCGCGTGCGGCGGCGGCCTACTGGGGGGCGGATCGATACCCGAACCAGTGCGGCCTGCTCCGACGACCCCCGTCCGTAGCGACAGGGCGATCGCCTTGGGGTGAATCGTTCCCCCGCGCATTCGGCGTCTCCGCGCGGGCGGACTCTCGTTGGTCGATCAAGTCGTCGCGACCCTGGCCGGCCGCAGCCGTCTCGCGGCGCGACTGCTTGAGTCCGCGGCGCCCGGTGCTGCCCCGGCGAGAGGTGCGGCGTGCACCGGTCAGGAGCAGGCTCAGCCCGAACAGGGCCGCCGCCCCGACGATCATGCCGGAAAGGAAAAGCGTGCCGGTGGAGCCGGTCACGTCGAAGCCGAATACCGAGAACCCGCCGGTGAGCTCATGCGCGCTGCCGCTGTTGGTGACAACACCGGCCACGCCGACGACTACCGCGGCGAGCAGGATGATGAGTCCGAGGATGACGATCATGACGCGCTCCAAGGATCTGCTTCGTATCTCCCTACGGTAGATCTGCACCGTCAAGGAAGCCACTGTCACAGGCGGGCCGTCGGCATCCGAACACCGTGCAAGAGTTTGTCCCGAAAGCGGGCTGGGACCAGCGAGGCAGGGAGATTTACTCCGCGAGATCGGAGGACACCATGATCGTCCTCGGAATCATCCTGCTCGTCATCGGCTTCGTGGCCAACATCGCCATCCTGTGGACCATCGGGATCATTCTGGTCGCCATCGGGGCCGTCCTGTGGATCCTGGGATCGCTCGGTCACGCGGTCCGCGGACGACGGCACTACTGGTAGAGGGTGCAGGCCCCTGAGTTTCATCCCGATCCGTTCCTGGCAGCACGACCCGGCAGTCGGACCGGTCTTCGCCCTGCCGCACGTCGGCACGACCACCCTCCCGCGGCGTCGGCACGCGCAACAGGCGTGCGGCCACCCGGCGGTACTCTCGGGCGACGTTCGGCGCTCGGCGGACAGAGTGTGAGCCGACGCGTCAGCGGACCGGGCGTCGGCGTGAGCCCAATGCGGAGCGAACAGCGAGGTACGCCACACCGGCGACGAGGAGCACGACGCCGATGGAGAGCAGATAGAGCATGCCCTCGACGGCCACTCCGATGATGCCCAGCACGATGGCCACGACGAGCACGAGAAGGAACAGGACCATGAGGCGGATGCCTCCTTCGTAGGAGCAGGCGCTCAGCGCCGGGCGAGCTGCCGCTCACCGTCGGTGCCCGGCTGGTAGGTCAGGCCGTAGTGCCGGAAGATCGGTTCCTCCTCCTCAGACGGCAGGACGTCGTCCGTGCCGATCGAGGGGCACTCCTTCACCAACGCCTTGTCGTGGGCGACCCTGACGTGACCCGGCCCTACGGTGGCGCCGTCCAGCGGTACGAAGACCAGTCGGTGACGGGTGGGCAGACCGACCTGGACGGTCGCCATGGCCGGCTCGTCGGTGCTGGTGTCCACGTAGATCGCTTCCAGCATGCCGATCTTGTGGCCGTCGCGGTCGACGACGTCGTGGCCGCGCCAGTCGCGGATATCGCCCACCTGGATCATCCTGGGTCCCTTCGTGAGGCCCCGAGGCTCGGGGCGTGCGCGTTCATCTGGCAGCAGCACTTGGACTCGGGCCTGTGGCCTACGCACTCCTCAGTGTGTCTCTGTCTGCTCGCCGAAACCAGCGCACGCACGCTGCGACCGCTCATGGGCTTCGCATCGCGCTCCCGAAGGTGATCTCTGCGCAGCCTCCCCCAAGTGGAGAGCACCCAGGGCGATGGGGGAGAAACCGGCCCCTCTGTGCGCCACGAGTTCCTCGGAGCGGAACACGTCATCGCTGCCGGGGGCTCGGGACTCTCCGACCAGCGCAGTCCTGCCCGTACGCCGTAGACAGCCCTGCGTGGGACAGCCCTGCCCGTCGCCGGATGCCCCTGACGCCTGTTCAGGGTGTGCGTCGACGACTAGCTTGTGTGGTGCGGCCCGGGCCCCCGGCAGCGTCGTGAAGTTACCGCGCTCCCTCGGGGGCGCACCTTGCGCCTCACGAGCGTGGCCGTTCCGCAGTCGCCGTCGCTATGCGATCTCGGCGCCGCCTCGATGCGCCCCATGTGGGCACCTCTTCCCCTGCCCGCCACGTCGCACGTATCCGACAACTGGCGGTACACATGTACGCGCTGATCGTTCCGGCTGCACTCCCTTTCATCCTGCTCGGCACCGTGATGGGCCTGTCCTGGTGGGAGGACCATGTCCTGCCACCGGCCGAGCCGCCTGAAGCCCTTGCCGAGGCTCCGTCGACACCAGCGGCCCCAACCGCCCCAGCACAACTCCCCAGCAACTCGGGCACGTTGACAGGGGTCGCCGACGGGCGTTGACTGACACCGACGGCGTAGGGCTGTGGTGCTCCGGATTCCCCGGGCAAAGCCTTCACCTTCGCTTCGCCCAGCCCCCGCGGAACGCAGGACATGTCCCTGTGACCGCGTGGAGGCGCAGCCATGCTGCTCTGGATTCTTCTCCTACTGCTGATCCTGGTTCTGTTCGGGTTCGGCTTCACCATGCAAATCCTCTGGTACGTCGCGGTTGTACTGCTGGTCGTCTGGATCGCCGGGTTCGCCATGCGCGGCCGCCGTGGTGGTCGCAGTCGAGGCGGGCGTCGATACGGCAGAAGCCGCGGGTAGCCCGTACCAGGCCCCGTCCCGCCCGCGGGAATGGCGAGTTGTACGGCAATCCCGCGCGGGAGCCCCACCCCAGTGACGAGTAGAGGACAGTCATGAGCTTTGAACAGAAGATCAGGAACAAGGCACAGGAACTCAAGGGCCGGATCACGGAGGGCATTGGCCGAGCCACCCGCAACCCGCGGCTGAAGAGGCAAGGGAAGACCGACCGAGTCGCCGGCAACCTGAAGCAGTCCGGCGGGAAGGCCAAGGACGCCTTCAGGCGCTGACCACCACCGCCCCGGGTGGTGGTCACGTCGCGTGGACATCACCCGGCAGGCACCGATGCGGGGCACGAGCCGACAGGGTTGATGGGAATGCAGCAGAGCGAATTACAACACAAGAGCCAGAGAGGACAGCCATGTTCACGGCCGTGATCATTGCCGTGGCCGTCATTGTCGTGGCCGCCGCCCTCTTCGCCGGACTCGGCCGGGGCGGTGGCGGCCGCGGGTTGAAGCGGCGCTTCGGACCCGAGTACGACCGTGCCGTCGCCCGCCACGACGGCGACACCAAGGCGGCAGAGCGGGAACTCGGCGAGCGAGTGAAGCGGCACGGGTCCCTCGATGAGCAGCCGCTGCCGCACGAGGCCCGCGAGCAGTACGTGGCCCAGTGGGCCGGAATCCAGAAGCAGTTCGTGGAGTCGCCGCAGAAGGCGGTCACCGAGGCCGACGCGCTGCTGGCGCGGCTGGCGAAGGACCGGGGCTTCCCCGACGGCGAGCAGTTCGAGGAGCAGGCGGCCGCGATTTCGGTGCACCACGCCGACCATGTCGAGGGCTACCTCAGGGTGCACACGGTGGCGCGTGGCCAAGACGACACGGAAGAGATGCGGGAGGCCATGGTCGAGGCCCGAGGCCTCTTCGACGCACTGATCACAGAACAGTCGGCCGACTCGGGCCGACGCCGTCAGCAATCCCCCGACGACCATCGACACACGCCGTGGACTCGTAGCCGACACCACGCGAAGGGAAGTGGCACGCGATGACGTACAACGCGGAGCACGCACGGCAGCCCCCGGCCCAGAGCCCGGCTCCTGCTGAGCAGAACGCCCCGCACGCACCTCGCACCGAATCGGCCCGGCAACCGCGCGATCCGGTCAGCAGCGCCGACAGCCCCGCCCGCACCCGGGGCTCGGAACAGCAGTTGTTCCCGCAGGGGGAACGGGACAAGCTGGCCATCCGCCTCCAGCAGGCCCTCAACAACTTCGTCGAGAACCCGCGCCAGGCGGTGGAGCAGGCAGACAGCGCCTTCGACGAAGTCTCCACCCATCTCACCGAGGCACTCGCTGAACGGCGGCGCGTCCTGCGAGCGAGCTGGCAGGGCCAGGACACCGAAGCGGAGACAGAGGAACTGCGGCTCGCACTACGGCAGTACCGTGAGATCACCGAGCGGCTGCTGCGCATGTGAGTGGCCGGCCATGCAGGTCGGAGCGGGAGGCCGTCGGCGTTGAACTTGGAGGCAGTTGTTGATCTCCGAGCCGCGGCGCCGGCGGCAGACTGCATGACTCCCACCCGCCTCGAATGATCCGCAGCGTCCGATCGGCACCTGTCACCCCGATGGACCGACGTTACTGATCGATCAGATTCTCACCGGGCGAGGAAGCGGTGCCGCCTCGGGCCATGTGGCCGGAGCTGCACTGCTCACGCCCGTTTCTTTACGACGAAGGGTTCAGCTCGTCCTGGAAAGGGAGGCTGCCACCATCCCTGTCCCAGTGGGAGGACCATGTCTCCTGCCACCGGCCGGGTCGGGCCTGACCTCCCCCGAGGCGCCTCGCACACCAGCAACCTCGAACTCAAGCCCCAGAACTCCCCAGTCCTACTGATCCGTTGACAGGAGACGTTGCCCGGCGTTGACTGACGACGACGGTGCAGGGCTATGACGCTTCGGATTCTCCGGGCGAAGTCCTCCTCCTTCCGCTTCGCCGGGACCCCGCGGAACACAGGAAATTTTCCGCGACCTGGAGGCCCGACCATGCTTCTCTGGATTCTTCTTCTCCTGCTGATTCTGTTCGGATTCGGCTTACCGATGCTGATCCTTTGGTACGTCGCGGTCGTACTCCTGGCCATCTGGATCCTCAGCTTCGCGGTCCGTGGCGGTGGCCGATCCGCCCACAGCCACCAGTGACAGCCGACGCATGACTTTCGAAGAGGAGGACCCGGGTGGTACGACGAAAGGCGCGCATGTCCGCTACGGGAGAGAACACGCCGTCGAAGGGGACCAGGTCCCCCACCGTGAGACGTAGACGGGCCCGCAGGGGCCCGGTAGGGATATGCGCCTGTTGCGTCACGACTGTGCCGCGTCCTGGTGACCTCGGGCGGCCTCATCCTGGGTGGCGTGCCTGCGCGCCCAGCGCGCGAAGTGGTGTACGGCCCCCGCAGCCGGGCACCGCGCACACGCTCGTCGCCAACGAATGCTCGGCCTTCAACAGGGAAGACGACCGATAGCGGCGCAGCCACCGGGATCACGTGTGGTTCGCCGTCCATTGGCAGGAGAAGTCAGATGCTGGCATTCGCGGCGGCCGCGCTCTTCGTCATCGCCTTCGTCATTCACGTCACCGAGACGGCGACCGAGGCGATCTTCAGCCCGACGAGTCTGATGCTTGTCGGGCTTGCCCTCCTCGCTGTGCACTCGGGCGGCGTGGGGTCCGGATGGTCCCCCAGGAGGCGCGGACGTCGGCGCTGAGCGAGGCGACGGCCTTACCTTTCGTAGGCAGCTCCGGCCACAGGGCCGCTGGGGTGCCGACCGGGCGCGCCCCCCGTCGGAGCGTGGCGCCAGTGCACCCGGCTCTCGGTGGTCTCTTCCGCCTGTCGTCCGGCAAGTGAACGTCGTTGAGGGCGGTGTTGACCTCGACGACTTCGAGACCCGTTTTGGTTCACCGCTGCGATCACATTCCCGCGGACGTGTGCGGCATGTCGGTGATGCTCCCGTCATACGAAGCCACCCGTGCGGTGCAACGGATATGTGCACGCGTTGCCGCCTCCAGGGCAGTCCAGTCCCTGAGAACAAGGGCTGTCGGCCGCCCACGGGACCGGGCTGAGGACTATGCTGCTGTGTGGACGTCCCAGACCCCGGCGGCATGTTGTTGCTCAACACAGATGGCTGCGGGGAGCGGATCTTCCGTCCGGTCACCCGGCGCATCCCCCTGGAGGGAACTGGGTGGGTCCCCTGTCCTGGTACACAGGCTGCAGGACCGGTCATTCGCCTGCCTCCGCCGAAAGTATGCCCCGACCGGCAGCGCGCCAGGAGGAGCCGGAAGTCCGGCATCGCCGCGGCCGCTGCCCGGATGGTCTCCTGAACCGAGGCGTCATGCCCATTCCGCAGCTGAAGGTCTATCGGCACGACAGAGAGAGCCGGGCGTTGCTCACCCTGGCCGGTGAAATCGACATCGACACAGCCCCGCTGGTGCGCGAATCGCTTGAGCAGTGCCTGCGCGACGGCATCCGCACCATCGACATCGACCTCACCGCTGTCGCCTTCTGCGACTGCAGCGGCCTCAACGCTTTCCTCCACGCGTCACAACGGACCACCGCAGCCGGTGGATCACTCCAACTGCACTACCCGCGGCCGCTGGTGGTTCGGCTCGTCGATCTCACCGACTCCGGCTTCTTGCTCCGCGGCCTCCCGCTCGGACGCCTGCTCGCTCCTCTCCAGGGCGGACCCGTCCCGACTGCTCCAGCCTCGCCGCGTCGGCCTGCCCCGGTCGTGCCTGCCCTCTCGGGCGGTGTGCTGTGATGGCCTGGTCCCGGCGGGGGCAGCCGCGGAAACATGATGGTCCCGATTCGTCTGCCATGGACGCGGTGCGGCTGCGCCGGGTGAACCGCTGGCAGGCCGAGGAGCTGTGTGAGGATCTGGCGGATCTATACCTGGAGTCCTCGAACCTGTCGCCGAGTGAGGGACACCGCAGCTGCAGCCGGGAAGAGTTCCTGTACCGCCTCAGTGGCGACATCCGGAGGCCGGGGTTCGCCATGGCCATCGCGGAGTCAACTGCCTTGGTGGGATGTGCTTTCGGATTCCCCGTGAGGAGCGACAGCTTCTGGTGGCGCGGGTTCGACGGGGCACTCCCGCCCAGCATCGAGCAACTCACCGAGTCCGACAATGTCTTCGCGGTCAACAAGATCTTGGTCGCTCCGCACGAGCAGGACGATGACATCGCCCACCGACTGCAGCAGCGGCTGCTGACCGACCACCAGGCGTCGCTCGGTGTCACTCTGGTCGATGAGGCCGACCACCCGTCCCTCGCTGCCTTCAGGTCCTGGGGCTGGCGGGACATCGGAGAGATCCGTAAGCCGCCCGGCCCCACCATGTTCCGTGCGCTGGTTCTTCCCGTCGGGGAGCGAACGGCCTTGAGACTGAACGGGCTTGCCCGCCATGCCTGGACTCGGTGGCCCGGGTGATGCCTCAAAGCCGATCGGCGCGGATCCAGGCGCTGGTCGCCGAGCAGGCAGCCCGACGTGGTGCCCGGGTCGGCGTAATGGATGTGTGCACCGCGGCGGTGGCCGCGCTGCCGGTCGGCGGGGCCGGGGTGTCCGCGATGTCCCAGACCGCGGCCAGCCATCCGTTGTGCAGCACCGACGACATCAGCCAGCAGCTGGAGGAACTGCAACTCACCCTCGGCGAGGGGCCGTGCGTGGATGCCTTCACGCAAAGCTCCGCCGTTCTGACGCCGGATCTGCGGACCGATGAACTGCAGGACCGCTGGCCCGTGTTCGCCGATGCGGCCTTGGGAGCCGGAGCACTGGCCGTCTTCGCGCTCCCCCTGCAAATGGGGGCGATCAGTCCTGGAGTTCTGGACCTGTACTCCCGAGTGCCGGTCCAGTTGGATGGGGAGGAGCTGGCCGACGCGTTGGCTTTCGCCGATATCGCGACTCTGGTCCTGCTCGATACGCAGATCGACGAGACAGGCGCGGCGGCCGGCGGAATGTTGCTGGACGGACGCTTCGAGGACCTGGGCGCGTACCGGGCCGAGATCGACCAGGCCACCGGCATCCTCACCGTACAACTCGGCGTCGGCATCGAAGAAGCCTTCGTCCGGCTCCGCGCCTATGCCTATGCCCAAGAGCGCCGGCTCGCTGAGGTGGCCGCCGACGTGGTCGCCCGCCGTCTCAGCTTCTTCCCGAACACGGATCCAGATCAAGGCGATGACGATGCCTGACACTCCCGCACGGGCCGATGGATGCACTGCGCTCCACTTCCCGCCCCTCCCCGGCGGGACTAGCCTCAACAGAGGGTGTCCACAATGAATGAGCAGCTCCTCGCCAAGACCTTCGTCGAACTCGCCGACAACCTGGTCGCCGACTTCGACCTGATCGACTTCCTGCGCCTGCTGACCGACCGGTGCGTCGGCATGCTCGGTGCCAGCGCGGCCGGAGTGCTACTCGCCGACCGGGACGGCGAACTCCGCGTCATGGCCGCCTCCGACGAACAAGTACGCCTGCTCGAGCTCTTCCAGCTCCAGAACGACGAAGGCCCCTGCCTGGAATGCTTCCACACCGGCGCACCGGTGATCGTCCCCGACCTGCGCACGCAGGCCGACCGCTGGCCGCGCTTCGTCGCGCAGGCCCAGCACAGCGGGTTCACGGCAGTCCAAGCCGTGCCGATGCGCCTGCGGGACGAGGTCGTCGGCGCCCTCAACCTCTTCCGCACCCACCCCGGCCCCTTCGACCCGGTCGGCACACCCATCGCCCAAGCCCTGGCCGACGTCGCCACCATCAGCCTCCTGCAACAACGCTCCACCCACCGCAGCAACGTCCTCAACGAACAGTTGCAGACCGCGCTGAACAGCCGCGTACTGATCGAACAGGCCAAAGGCAAACTCGCCGAACGCCAGGGCATCGACATGGAGCAGGCCTTCACCGCACTGCGCGGCTACGCACGCGCACACAACCGCCGCCTGTCTGACCTCGCCCGCGCCTTCATCGACGACTCCGAACCCCTCGCCGGCCTGGGCACCTGACCCTCGCCACGGCGGTTGCACAACCACATGGCGCCTTTCCCGCTGAGCGAGGCTGTGCCCCGCGCTCGCACGCCCAGCGCGGGCAGCTCTTTCAGGCGGCGCCGGCCATCACCTGGTCGCGCAGCTGCGCGCAAGTGCGAATGATCAGACGGGAGACGTGCATCTGGGAGATACCGAGCTGTTCGGCGATACGGATCTGCGTCATCTCGCAGAAGAACCTCAGGTAGAGAATCCGCTGTTCACGCTCGGGCAGCGCCCGCAGCAGCGGCCGGAGCGCCTCGCGGTCCACGACCCGGTCGAAGCCGGGTTCCGCACAGCCGAGGGTTTCGGCCAGTGAGTAGTCGTCCTCGTAGGGGACCTGGGGGGCTTCCAGTGACAGGGGGGTGAAGCTCTCCAGAGCCCCCTGGCCCAGCCGCACTTCCTGCTCGGTCAGGCCGGTGTGCGCGGCGATCTCGGATACCGGGGGCCCGTGGTCGTCGAGCGAACGGCACAGCTCATTGCCGGCGGAGCGGACCTCCATCCGCAGCTCCTGGACGCGTCGCGGCACATGCACCGCCCACAGGCAGTCGCGGAAATGCCGCTTCACCTCACCGACGATCGTCGGTACGGCAAAGTTCGCGAAGGCGGTGCCGAAATCCGGGTCGAAGCGGGAAACCGCCTTGACCAAGCCCAGTTGGGCGACCTGCCTGAGGTCTTCGAAGGACTCTCCGCGGTTGCGGAACCGCCGTGCGAGCCGTACGGCCATCGGCATCCAGGCACACACCACCTCCTGCTGAAGCGCGGACTTCTCCGGGCCGTCGGGCAGAGATGCGATACGGCGGAACGCGGCCGCCGTGTCCGGGGCGTCGTCATGAGGGTGCTTGGTCCGGGTGCTGTGCATACGTACGTGCGTCATGGGCACGCGCCTCCCTGGATCGGTGGTCATCACTCACCGTGGGAGCCGACAGACCGCAGCACGCTGGGGAGCAGCGAGAGTTGCTCCCACGGGCGTGCCTCCGGTCCGAAGCACACAGGTCGCCTTCCCGGACAACGCACCCCCAAACAGAGTTTCTCCAGGAATCAGCGCCGCCCGAGACGCATGACCGAACAATGATCGGCGGCGCTCGTCCACCAGGCGCGTAATGGCCGGACAGGCCGGTTCGACCTCGCTGAGGATCTCCGACACGGCGCGCGGTACGCGTCCTCACCCCCCGGGCGCCCGCTTGTTCGCCACCGCTGCGGGTACTCGGCCGGGATGGGACACCTCCGTGAACGCGACGTGCGATTCATCGAACGCGTAGTGCCGCGCCTGGGCCGGGCCGATCACGGCGTGCTGTGGCTGGCCGGGGCGGCCGTAATGAGCCTGTCCGGCAATCGCAGGGCACGTCGCGCCTCCCTGCGCGGCACCGGCTCAGTGGTCCTCGCCTGCGCCGCGGTCAACATCGCCGCGCAGTCGCTCTCCGCCGACTCGGTACCGTCCATCCACCGGTTTCTCCGACAGCCCATCACCAGGGCGTTCCCGTCCAGGCATGCGGCCTCCGCTGCCGCTTTCGCGACCGCCGTCACCCTGGAGTCGCCCTGGCTGGGAGCTGCCCTCATTCCCATCGCCGCAGGAGTCGCGGCCTCCCGCGCTCGCACCGATGGGCACTCCCCCGGTGAAGTACTCGCCGGCGTCGCGGTCGGCATCGGCATCGCGGCAGCTACCTGCCGCTGGTGGCCACTGCACCCGGACGAGCCCGCCGAGACCGCCAGGCCGAACGTCCCCGTTCCGGCGCTTCCCGCAGGACAGGGACTGATCGCAGTCGTCAACAGCGGCGCGGGCAGCGACGTCCCCGCCGAAATCGAACTGCGGACCCTCCTGCCAGAGGCGGACATACGGCTCTGCAAGGGAGGGCACGACCTACAACTCGTGCTCGGCCAGGCCGTCAAGGACGTCGGCGCCCGCGGTGGCGCGCTCGGCATCGCCGGCGGCGACGGCACTGTCAATGCGGCAGCAGTCCTGGCCGCTGAAGGCGGCCTGCCATTGGCGGTATTCCCCGCCGGCACCCTCAACCACTTCGCCACCGACCTCGGATTACCGACCCTCAAATCCACCGCCGACTCCGTGGAGGCGGGCTGCGGCGGAACCGTCGACCTTGGCCGCATCACCGTCGGTGGCAGTGCGGGCGCGGCCGGCCCCAGCACGTACTTCCTCAACACGTTCAGCATCGGCTCCTACCCCGAACTCGTCCGGGCCCGCGAAGCCCGGGAGACGTACCTCGGCAAGTGGCCCGCACTCTGCGTCGGCCTGCTCCGCGTTCTCGCCGACGGCACCCCCAGCAAAGTCACCATCGACGGACAACACCGGCGTCTGTGGCTGCTCTTCGCCGGCAACGGCCGCTACGACCCGCCCGGCTTCGCCCCCTCCTACCGCCGCAGCCTCGATGACGGGCTGCTCGACATCCGTGCCGTCGACGGCCGCCACCCCTTCGCCCGCACCCGCCTCGTCACCGCCTTCCTCACCGGAACCCTCGCCCGCTCCCGCGTCTACCAAGCCACCACCGTGACGCGGCTGCGCATCGGCGGCATGGGAGAGAAAGGGGACTACGCCCGCGACGGGGAAGTAAGCCAGGCCGCCGACACGCTCATCCTCGACAAGTCACCCCGCGCGCTCACCGTCTACCTACCCGTGCCGCATTGACCCCTGCGCCATCAGGTTGTGCCGCGCTCCGCTCGGGCCGGCAACACACATGGCAGCGGCCCGGCCAGCCGGTTGGGACCACGGCGGGGAGCCAAGGAGCTGCCGGGCCGGTGTTTGAGATCCACGCGGCGGGCTACTCGGAGTAGGCGTCCGACGGCCGGCCAGGACGAAGGCACCGGAGGGTTGGGGTCACAGCTCCCGGTGCCGCCCCTTGGACGCACAAGCCATCACCGCCCAGCGCCATCCCGACAAACAAGCCCACCACGGCAAAGCTCATTGCGCTCCTTCGTGGGTCACCAGGTCGGCTACCGGAGCCGTGCCTGGTCTTCCTCCTCGTCCTCTTCGTCGGGCAGATGCACGTCGCTGACGGCGATGTTCACTTCCACGACTTCCAGGCCCGTCATCCACTCGACGCCGGAGATGACGTTTTCCCGCACGGCACCCGCCACATCTGTGATCGAGACGCCGTAGTCGATGACGATCTCCAGATCGATCGCCGTCTGCGTCTCGCCGACTTCGACCTTGACTCCGCGCGAGACGGACTTGGTGGTGCCGGGCACACGTTCCCGTGCGGCGCCGAAGGCCCGGGAGACTCCGCTGCCCATCGCATGGACGCCGACCACGTCGCGGGCCGCCATTCCGGCAATCTTCTCGACCACGCCGTCGGCGATGGTGGTCCGGCCCCGGGTGCCGGGGTCGCCGCCGCGCTTCGCACCGACGTTCTTCCTGGCGCTGTCACCCTCGGACTCCGTGCTGGAGTTATCGGGCCGGTTCTGCTGTCCGGTATCGGTCATGGCCGGTCGTCCCTTTCCAAGCAGAGGAGCCTGCGGCCTGTTTTTCCACATTAGGTCCGTTTGTTTGGCAATGCTCCAGGCATGCGGGAGGCATGGGACCGGGGCTTGCCACGTGAGCGGCCGGATCGGGGAGGTTCCGGCAGCCTGGATCACCGAGCGCGCGGCCTCCGAGGTACCGAGCCGCGCGGCCTCTGGAGTGTCCGGGGTCCGGCCGGGCGCGATGCGGATCCGCCTGGCCGACCCGGAATCAGTGCCGGAGCCGACTGTTCCTGCGCCTTGGAGCGCAATGCCGCCGGGACCGCTGCAGCAGCGGCACCAGAGTGAGGAGCCCGAGGGAGCCGAAGCCCAGCGAACGCGACCACATTTCGAGATCGTTGAACTGCCTCCGCGCCCGACCGACAAATGGCGGATCAAATTGCGCAGCCGTCCGAAGAGAGATGAACCGGCCTGCGGCATCGGAAGGCTTCATCGGTATGCCAGTCGACTACTACGGGCGACGACGTCGCCCGTAGTCACGGGCTGTCTGAAGTCACGCTGCGCACTCCGGGGGAGAAGATCGCCGCCGCTGCCGTGAGGCGCAGCTTCTCCAGCGTGTCGATCTGGCCCCGCGCCCGGTCCAGCAGATCTTGCAGCTGGGATTCATCCAGACGGGGCTCGCCCGCGGCCACGACGAGCAGCGTGCGCCAGATCAAGGTCTTCCCCTCGACTCCCAGCCGCAGGGTCTCGAGCTCGATGAACGTGCTCAGCCCGGAGCGCCGGTACAGGACGCCGTTCGGTTTCAGGCGCCCGAGCCTCTCGGCCGCCCAGCCACCGTAGACCTTGTAGCGGAGAGCGGGGACGCCGAGTGCGTCCATCAGTTCGAGCAGGGTCTGCCGGTCCTGGGCGATCTCGTCGGAGATGCGCTGCAGGTCGGCGCTGCGTGCCGAGTGGCGGTGCTGGTGGGCGATGCGCCGCGCGAGTCCGATGCCGAAGGTGGCACCGGCCAGGTGGTCATTCAGGTAGATCCCGAGCTTGTCGCGATGCATCCTGGGCCCCTGTCTCGACTGTCCTCGGCGATCTCCTCGAAGGTGCGACCGCGTACGCAGGCGGGCTGGGAGCACCGGCCTCGGATTTCCCCCGCACCACGACAGCAAACCGCGAGTGAACGGAGCCGTCGGGGCGAAATGCCGGGAAGGGACCCGAACGGCTCACCAGCCCGAGGTGTTCGGCGGCCGCTGTGGCGCAGGCTGACGCCCCGGCCCGGTGACGGTCGCCGTTCTTGTGACGGCGGTGGAACCCGCCAGGGGCCGACCAGCCTGACCGGCAAGGCAAACACGCGAATCAGCGGCTTTGACCGGCTACCGCGCTCAGCATTACGGGCCGCGCGCTGGAGGCGCCGTGCGGCGCGGTGCTGCTGATGCGCCGCTGTTGGCCGCCGCCCCCTGTGGTGCGTCGTCGGCTGCGGAGCTGACCCTCGGATCCGGGCCCTCACCCTCGGCAGTTTCACCGGGCTGCACCGCCGTCGCCGTCCAAGCGGCGCAGAACAGCAGCAGCCTGGCCATGAGGTTGATCCACAGAACGACGGCGACCGGCACAGCGAAGGCGCCGTACATGCTCTTCGCCGCGACGCCCTGCAGATAGCCGGTCAGCAACCACTTGAGCAGCTCGAAGCCGACCGCACCGATCAGGCCGGCCACCACGACCGCACGCCGGCCGGGATGCACCCGCGCCAGCCGGGTGAGCAGGTAGACCAGCAGCAGGAAGTCGACGAGCAGGGCGATGGCCAAGCCGGCGAAGAACAGCACCGCCCGTCCCGCACCGCCCTCGATCCCGACCTTGTCGGCAGCCCAGCCAACCGCACTGTTCGCGAAGACCGAACTGCCGATCGCGACCAGCCCGACCACGCCGAGACCGACCAGCACCCCGGTGTCCTTGAGCCTGAGCAGGATCGGATTTCCCGGGTCCTGTTCCTTCTCCCACACCGCGCGCAGGCACCCGCGCAGAGCGCCGACCCAGTTGATGCCGATCACGAGCAGCAGCGCGCCCGCGATGAGCCCGACGGTCCCGGCGTGCGCGACGAGGCTGTCCAGGTCCAGCAGGCCGGAAAGGCCCGGCGCCTGGTCGGCAATCTTGTCCTGGAGCTTCCCGAGCTGGTCCTCGCTCAGCAGCTTGGCGCCGATCGCCGCGCCCACGGTGATCAGCGGAAAGAGGGCGACGAAACTCGTGAAGGTGATCGCGGCGGCGAGCCGGGCCCAGTGGACCGTCGCCAGCCGGTCGAACGCCCGCCACACGTGCGTACGCATCAGCCGTGCGATCACAGGAAGCCGCGTCAGCCATTCCATGAAGAACACCCACCTTCAGCGTACCCACGGCGAGAAAGGAGGTATCCAGCGGCGACGAATCCCACCGTCCTCCGTGGCGAGGCCGGTGCCCTGCGCGTGCGGCCGGAGGGACCGGCCGGTGGCCAGGGCCTCGGGAGCGGCGAGCACCGAAAGTGTCGCTGGCCGGCAGGCGCCACCGATAACCGGCTCCCCTCGCCGGCTGATCGACTTGCACCCGCAGCGTCAGCCTCGCCCCCCTTCAACCGGCGTGCGAAGAGGCACGTCCTGTCCGCACCCAGGAGAGCTACGGCAACCCTCCGCCGCACTCGTCCCCCATCCATGCCCTTCAGAGTGGTCAACAGCGGTCAACAGGGGTGCCAGGATTCCCCCTTTATCGGAGCGAGGGCCAGCCATCTGCCCAGGTCAGAGTGTATGTAGGCGCTGGAAGCGCCGTTGATTCCCAAGCCCAGAGCGCGGGTTCGATTCCCGTCACCCGCTCCAATAGATAAGGCCCAGGTCAGGGACATGATCCCCAACCCGGGCCTTTGTGTTTGTCTAGACCGATTCAGGCGTCGCGCACCACTTCCGCACCACTTGGGCCCTCTTCTGGCTGGTCAGAGCCCTTCTGCCGCGCGGCCCGGACTGAGTGCTGGTCGATCAGCGCGGCGGCGAGCAACTCCCGCATGCGCTCCGTGTCCTGCGGCGCGCTCAAGCCGCGCTTGGGCAGTATCAGCACTCCGGCGCCCCATACATCTGGGTGAGTAGCACGAAGACCCGGCGACCCTCGACGCAGCGCCCGTAGAACTCCCAACGTGTGTGGTTCGTATGGCGCTCGGACACAGTGCCGATCCCTGATTGGTCGACCGTGACGCGATGTTCGCCCAGGTGCCTGGCGTATCCGAGCAAGCCCAGAGCCATCAGCCAGCGGCACGCGATCATGATGACGATGACGGTCACAGTGAACCGCAATACCCCCAGGGCAGGGGAATCGATGCCCTTGGCCGCAACGTTGATCGCGATCACCAGGCCGAGGAAGATGCCCACAACCCACAGGACGCGATAACCCCACCGGCCAACCGGACTGTGCCGCATCTGAAGTTTCAACCCGTCGGATATCTCCCGCGGTGTCACGGTGTACGTGAACTGCACGGATACGTCGGCGGTCATACGTCCGCCCCAGAGCTGACGGACAAGGGATCGTACTGGTAGGCGATCAAGGGCTACTCATCCCACCGCAGCCAGATTGCAAATCTCGGTGAGACCTGCGGCCCCAGACACTTCGGCGGCCGCCGGGAACGCCCTACCTCCTGGTCCTCGCACACGTCTCCCACGCGGATGCCAGCCGGGTTGCGCGGGTCGGTCGCCTCATCCATGTCGCCCCAATGTGCCAGGGGTGACCTCGCAACCGCCTCACAGTTTCCGCGGACGCGCACAAGGCCGTGCCAGACCCGTGCCAGATCGGTCGGCAAACCACGGTCAACGACGGGGCCGACCTCCGGCCGAACATTCCAGCAGGAGCACGCAATGCTGCAGCTCAGGCAGCACACATGCCACTCCACCCTCGTGATTCCCAAGCTCATGTCGCTGCGGCCTGGCGCCGAGGTATGTTGCGCAGCATGTCCGATGCCCCGCCCGCATGTCCCAACTGCGATGAGCCACTGAAGGCTGGCGGCTTTGTCAGTGACGCACGAGCTTCAGGAGCCGTGAGCGCAGACCGAGCTACAAGACGGAGCAGTGGTGGGCTGCCGCCGTCACGAAGCACTCCATAGCTGCTAGAGATTGCTCTGCTCTTCGGTTCAGCTCACCGAGATCCGCCGCGTCTTCGATGGTGATCGATACATCAAATGCGGCTGTGGCTGGTCGAACGACTGCGTCCGGGACGCCAGCTAGCCGAAGCCGGAGCAAGCGAGCTCTGCTCAGTGTGCGTGCTTCGAAGCAAGCGTCCTTCGCCTCGCGGTAGGCGTCACTACTTCTTCCGTGATCCCGTCTAGTGGACCAGCGCCAGATCTGCCGGCGACGGAGCTCAACTATGGCCTCGGCAAGATCGCAGATGACCGCCTGTTGCTCTTTCCTAAGGCGCTCTTGACGATCCAGTTGGGCTGCGCGATCCGTCTGGCGCCTATGGAGGACCCCACTGACGATGGATCCGCCCAGAGTTCCGACGACAGCGATGAGCGCAACAAGGACGGCCTGCATGCCCGTAAGTTCAGCACTCCCTGGTTCGTCCTGACGAGACCGCGTGCCTGCGGACCGTTCAAGTCCCGGGGTGTCGCTGCCTGTCGAATGCGTGTCGACAGTCACGCAGCGATCGGCTTGGCAGGTCACACCGTGAACGACACCGACGTGAGCAAGCGCCTTCTAAGCGCCTGTCCCAGCATGACGGGAAGCTCTCTGCCCTCACGGGAGCGAGTGTCTGTGTCCCTCTGTACTGTCCCGCTCATGACTGAGAGACCCTCGAAGACTGGCGCGACGGAGTGGCTGATGAGGCCAGCAAGGTGGCCGCCGGCACGTTGAACGCTGAGGACGCGTTCATGACAGACCTCTACCCTGTGTCGCTCCTCGACGCGACCGATGAATCCCTCGGCGCGTTCGAGAGCGAACTACAGACGCTCCGCAGCCCCTCCGACGATGAGGTCTTCGAAGCAGTTGAACGGGTGGTGCTCGCCCTGAACGTAATCAATGATCAGCACGACGGTGCCGCCTACGAGACCGGCGAACGCGAAGAACTCTGCGCCTACATCGACCAGGCGCTCACAGAGTGCGGCGTGGACGTTCCTGCGCTCACCGCGCGCCATGGACTGGGCCGGTACGAGATCATCGACAAGTGGCGCGACTGGTAGGTACCCCTGCGTGCCATTGCCGTGCCAGAACGGCCGGACAGTAGCGGTCAGTCGGGGTAGCGGCGTCAGCCTGCACCCTGTGACGGCGGCCGCGCGCAGGCGGGATGAGCTGGGCGAACGTCTCAGAGATCGGTGCCAGGCATACAGGGCAGCCCTCCACATGCCTCGGTGGCTGTGGCTCGTATCGTGAGGGAGTGCGCGACGAGAGACACGACGAGCCGCTGTCCAGCGACGAGCTGGAGTTGTTCCTGCAGTTCCTTCACCGCTTCCCCGGCACGACGTTGACCGGTTCGCTCTCTTGGAGCTCGGCGACCCCGCCCACCCGCGCTTCCTGACGCTGACCAGTGAGCCTGCTCCCGGCGTTGACCGGTCTGCATACCGCCGTCCGTGAGCTCATCGTCCGGCCCTGCCTGACATCCATGGCTGACATCAACGACGGCGGACACCAACAGCACCAGGCGGTCACCAGCAGAGCTGTTGGCCACGATGCGCCCAGTGGTGAGGGCTGCCAGATCGAACGCCTAGAGCGGTGCTCACCGCTCGTGCCCGATCCGTGCCCGACAGGTCGGTAAACCACGGTCAACAGCGGGTGCCAGGAAGAGCCCTAGGGCTAGCCCTGGCCCCCGTGCACGCAGGTCAGGCCGCAGCCGGGGCGGTGATTCCCAAGCTCAGGCCTCAGGCGAACGGCGAAATCCCCAAGCCTTCCAAGTGCGCGAGAGTTGCCTCAAGGCAAGCGTCGGCGGACGCCTCATGACCTGAAGAACGACTCCGCGCCCAAGACACCACCGGAGACGATCACCATCCAGCGATGCCCCCGTGATCTCTCACCGTCAGTCTTGAAGACCACCGAGCACCCTCGCTCGGCTAGCCACCCCATCAGTTCCACAACGTCCACATCCGCCCCCTCCAGGGGATCATGCCAGCCACGGGGATGCGGCATCGTCGGGCAGTCTCGGGGCCCTACGAGGGCGACCAGGCGGAGCGACTGCACTGAGCACGCGGCTACAGCAGCGCAGTACCGCAACTGCAGCAACCGTCCCCGTCCAGCCAGCTGGTGCGGGCCGCCAAAGACCGCCTCTGAAGCGGTCCGGGCCGTCGCGGGGCTACCACGGTGGCGGCTTGCGCCCCTGTACAGCACTGGTTGGGAACGCCTAGCAGCGGGGCAGGGTGCCGCTCTCCTTGGTGAGTTTGGTGCTGTGGGCCCAGCCTTCGGTGTTCGTCCCATCGATACGGGCGTAGATCCACTTGTTGCCGTAGGCGTTGGTGATGTAGCAGTGGTAGTAGAGCTTCACACCGGTCTTGACCACGGTCACGTACTGGCATTCCGCGTACGGCCCGGTGTAGAGGTGGGACGTCTCGGCCAGGTAGCCGTAGCCGTCGCTGCGGTTCTCGTGGCCCCAGCCGGTGCAGGCCGTCGACACCGGGGTGGGCTCCTTCACCGTCGGGCTGGGCTTGGTCTCTGGGGAGGCCGACGGGCTCTCGGTCGGCTTGTCGCCTTCGACGCCGGGCTTCTTCGTGGGGCCCAGCTCCTCGTCCTCGTGACCGTCCGGCTCCTCCGATGTCGACGGCTTCGAGGACGTTCCGGGAGAACCGGCGGACGACGGGATGCTGCCCCCGGTCGGCCAGGGGCTGTCCGTGGAGACGCCGGGCGGCGTCGCCTGTGCGCCGTCCGTGGTCGTGCCGCCCTGTTGGGACGTCAGAGCGTAGGTGATGCCGGCGCCTGCGGCGAGGAGCACGACGGCGGCCGCTGCCGCGACGACGGTGCGGTTGCTGCGGCGCCGTGCGCGACGGGCTGCCGTCCGGCTCGTCTCGGGAGCGGGGACTCCGGCGTGGCCCGCGACCGGCGCGCCGTGCTGCGGCAGCGTCGGCGGCAGGTCGGGCTGTGCGTAGCCGGCGTGCGGAGGCTCAGACTGCGGGGCGGGCTGGGGGAACAGCGGGGGACCGAACCCGGGGGCCGGTGCGGCGGCGGCCGCAGCCCCGGGACCCACCGTGGGAGCGGGTGTCGGCGTCGGAGCGGCGGATGCGAGGTGCACCGTCCCGCCCGAGGCGACGCGCTCCAGCATGCCGCGCGCCTGTTCCGCGGTGGGCCGGTTCTCCGGCTCCTTCGCCATCAGCGCCTGGAGCACCGGCGTGAGCGGTCCCGCCCGGCGGGGGTCCGGCAGGGGCTCGGTGACGATCGCCGAAAGGGTGGACCACGCGGACGTGCGGCGGAACGGCGAAGTGCCCTCCACGGCCGCGTAGAGCGTCATGCCGAGCGACCAGATGTCCGACGCGGGACTGGGCTCCCTGCCCTGCGCGCGCTCCGGCGGCAAATAGTCGAGGGAACCGACGAGTTGACCGCTCTGGGTCAGCTTGGCCATGGCGTCGTCGCCGGAGGCTTCCATGCTGGCGATGCCGAAATCGGTGAGTACGACCCTGCCGCCGTGCTCGATCAGCACGTTTCCCGGCTTGACGTCCCGGTGGAGTACGCCGGCCCGGTGCGCGGCGTCGAGCGCGTCCATCAGCTTGGCGCCGATCGCGGCGGCTTCGTGCGGCTCCAGTGTGCCGCGCTCCATCAGCACGTCGTCGAGCGAGGGCCCGTCGACGAGTTCCATGACGATGACCGGGAGGCCCTGCTCCTCCGTCACGTCGTGCACGGTGACCACGCCGCTGTGCCGGATACGGGCGGCGGCCTGCGCCTCCCGCTGCATCCGGGCCCGCACGTCGGCCAGTTCGGCTGCGGAGGTGTCGGTGAAAGCCCGCAGGACCTTGACGGCGACCTCTCGGTTCAGGAGTTCGTCCACCGCCCGGGCGACCACTCCCATGCCGCCGCGCCCGATCATGGAGGTCACCCGGTAACGCCCGCCGAGTACCTTGCCCGTCAGCTCTCCGCCATGCGCTTCCCCCGCGGTCACCGCACGCTCCGTTCCGTGATTGTTCGTGAACCATCAATCCGAAGTCCTCAAGAGTAGAGGCAGGGGCGTGAGGGGAAGGCGGCGGCCGTGCGCAAGTATGTGGCTGCCCATCAGGGTTGTCGCCCATGGCGGGCACGGCGGTCCCTGGCCGTGCGTCTCGGCTGGCGCCAGATGTCAGAGCCGGGTGCTAACTTCCGCCGTCCAAGGGAAAAGCGAAGACGACGGGCCCGGGGGAAGCCCCACTAGCTCAGCAATGACGCAGGATGCGCCTGCACGGCGAGCGCACCAGATACGCACCAGATAGGGCAGCGTTCACCGGTCAACCACGGTCACAAGGCGAGGCTGGAGCACACCCCGATTCGTGTCGTTTCCACAGGTCAGCAGGTATGTCCGCCGGAAGCGGCCGGTGATTCCCAAGCTCAGAGCGCGGGTTCGATTCCCGCCACCCGCTCCATATGAAAGCCCCAGGCCAGCGGCCCGGGACTTGTTTGTTGTCCAGACCGCGCTAAGCGTGTCGTGTCAGATCCTCAGTTGATCTGGTCCGGCTCTGCTGTTTCGAACTGATACCACGCCTGGGTCGTCAGCCACGACTGGTAGTCCCCGAAGATTCTGGCGAGACCTCACTTCAAATCTGCGTCCTCTCCGTGGCGGTCGAGCTCGATCCGGCGCGGGGCACGGTGCGGAAGGTCGGCCGCGCGGTCGTACAGAACAGATGCCGGTCCTGTTCCTCTGGCCGATCCGGAGTGGAGGTTCTCCGGCTGCGCCAGGACCGTAGGCACGGAACATTTCAGTGGCCGTGCCGTGGCGTAACAGTGGCTCATCACCCACTGTTACCTGTGTCTGTTACGTCTGTTACTTACGCCTGCTGCTGAGCCTGTTCCTCACGCCTGTGACTTGCGCTGACGCCTCGGCCGTCTTGGGGCCACCCGCTCCGCTGTCGGCGGTGGCCGAAGAGGAGGCGGGCCCCGGGTCCAGGGCGTCGCGGACGGCGGTCAGGATGTCCTCGGTGTCGGCGCCGAGCGCTCGGGCGGCGGAGGTGAAGTCCCGGGCCAGAGTGGTGAGTTGGTCGGCATCGTGCGCGTGCGGCTCGGACGGGAGCGCCGCGACCCGGGTGCCCGCGCCACGGCGGGTGCGGATCAGCTCGGCGGCCTCCAGCTCGCGGTAGGCACGAGCCACGGTGCCCGGCGCCAGACCGAGGTCGGCGGCGAGCTGGCGCACGGTCGGCAGGCGCTCGCCCTCGGCCAGCCTGCCGGTGCGGATCAGCGCAGCCAGTTGGGCGCGGATCTGCTCGTACGGCGGTACCTGGCTGGTGGTGTCGACGCGGACGGCGGGGTCACTCATCGTCGAAAGTCCCATCGTCGGCTGCCTCGTCGTCGACCGCCCGGGGTGCCACCACGGTGACCAGGGACCATCCGAAGGTGAACAGGCTCAGCAGGCCCAGGGGGCAGATCACCACGATGGTGGCGGCGCCCAGCGGGCCGGCGCAGGCCTTCTCCGTGAGCGCGACGAAGACCATCAGCACGACGAGCAGCACCTGGCTCGACACCAGCAGCCCCCAGGCTCCGGTGATCGCCCACGCGCGGTCGCGGCGCTGCTGGTCGTCGCCCGGGCCGTGGGCGATACGGCGCAGGGCCCAGACGCAGACGGGGGTTCCGACCGCGAGGGCGGCGAACATCGGGCCGCTGAAGTACAGGCCGGGCCAGGGACCGAGGGATGCGCGCATCCCTTCGCAGGTGACGGTGATGACACGCCCCGCTCTGCCTATCCGGTCGGGGTCGGCGGAGGCCGTGACCGTACCGATCACCAGCAGGGTGACGAGGGACGCCGCCTGCAGAAGAAGCAGGGGCGCCATACGGGGCGGCACTTGGTCTCGGACCAGGCGCGGGGCGAGACTCGCGGTGCGTACCGTTTCCTGGGGACGCAGGGTCAGGGCGTCGCCGAGCAGGACACCGGCCACCGCGCACAGGCCGAAAGCGGTGATGGCGAACACGAGGGGCATCGTGATGTCGTCGCTCTCCATCGTGACCAACTGCTGTGCGGCCACGATGCCGATGGCCAGACCGGACCAGCGGGCGTAGTAGTCGGCGTGGTCGAGGAACCGGGACTGGAGCGGGACGGTGTCGAGCATATGGAGATCCCCCCAGATCATCTTGTATCAAGCGATGGGTACAAGATGCCCTGGTCGGGATCTTGTGTCAAACGCTCGACACAAGGCGATACAAAGGGAAACGGCTTCTGGCGCAAGGGAGTTCCCTCCGGCGCAAAGAGGGGACGCCCTCCGGCCCAGGGGTGCCCCCTGGGCCGGCTCAGCCCACGGTGGCGACGTGGGATTCCGCATCGCGCGTTCCCTCGTGCGCTGATCCACCTTGTGTGCATGACCGCTTCCCGCGCGCCGTACCAGATCACCTGAGACCAGAGGCGAATCGGACCAGATCACTTGAGACGCAGACCATATCGACGGAGACGGAACACGGCGCCCTCGGGAGCCCAGGACCGTGCAGCTGTCCCGTCTCAGGGAAGGTTGACCGATCTCACCGAACTTTGACCAGTGTGGCCGCTGGTCAGGCGCCGCATACGCATTCGTGCTGGTCAGTCTGCGCTGAGACGCCGCTCCAACGGTGAGACGGAACCACCTAGCAGCCGTCAGGTGCTCTCGCTCATGCCCAGGTCGGCCCGCATCGCCGTGCGTACTCTCTCTGCATAGTCGATGTACTCGCGCATGCGGACAGTGCCTTGGACGTTTGTGCCCTCAATGAGGAGGTCTCGCAACGCCTTCGCACGCTGGTCGAAGTCCAGCGCTGGGGTCAGGACCGACTGAGGGGCCAACACCTCGAGCTCGTAACGCGGGGCGTAGCAGCCGGCGTACGCCGTGCGGGCCCGCTTCCCACGTTCTTCATCCGACAGGCCTGAGGTATCAGCAAGGATGCGCAGCTGCGCCCGGGTGTGGGCGGGGGCGGCAAGTAAGCGCGCATACAGGTCCTGCTTCGACTTGCGGCGGTCGATGCGGTCCTCCCTGCACTCTCGGCGGCGCTCGACGAGGAGGGCGGAGCTGAGGGCAATTACCGCACCAAGAAGAGTTGCGAAGAGGGGTAGCCACGTCATGTCGTGACGATAGGGCCGGCAATGGTAGCGCGGGGCGAGCGCCACGGTAGACCGCTGCACCGTCGCTTCCCTACGGCGCTGACCACGGCCCGCAGCGGTCAAAGTTCGGTGAGATTGGCCAACCTTCGGCGAGATAGGACAGCAGCCGCAGCGTGGAAGCTTGTGACCGGAACGCCTAGAATCGAACGTGCGAACGAGCGCCCACCATCGCGTTTGGAGCTACTCCGCTTCCTGGAGCGGGTCCAGCTCCAGCAGCTCGACGTGTGTCAGGGTCGCGACGAACTGTTGACGGGGCGGCGCCCCCGGCATGAACGTGGGCACTGAGACGAGGCTGCGGCAGGGCGAGTTCGCTCCTTCGGCGCGCGGCTCGGTGGGTCGTGTCAAGCTCTGTGTTTCCGCTGACATCAACGGCTGACACCAACAGCAGCAAACCGAGGCGGTCCCCGGCGAACTCGAGCAGAATCCCGACTGGGCAACTCTCACGGGCGAGCAGGGTCGGGAGTAGCTCGCGATCGACCTGATAAGGATGACGTCACAGGTTCAAGCGACGTGGCCGGGCCAGTGGGCCTCAGCCGGACGAAGAGGCCACGCCCCCACTCCCCGGTAAGACTCCTCGGTAGGACTACGTCCCCGCGCAACCTGACCGATCGCGCAAGCCACCCCTGGTACGACGCAAAGACGCCCCGCGCTCACCACAACGCCGAGGGGCGCTACGCGGCGCTGAGTGAGCGCCTTGCCGCCCTACTTCCGCGGTTGGAAACCGCGGTCCGACAGACGCCGGCCGACTTCGACACCGAGTCCGGCTCGGCCAACGTCGAAGTCCACGCGGTGAGTACTTCAGCGGGCCTTGGGTGCGCTGGTTTCTACTGTGCCGGGGGTGCCGTGTGCCTGTAGTGCCTGTACCGCACCGGCCAAGTGGCCGGCGAGGGGTTCGGGCAGGGCCTGGCCGTCAACGGCCTGCAGGAGTGCGTCGGCGATCAGGTGCAGTTTGATGTTGCTGTGCTGGGAGGCGGCCACCAGCACCTGCCAGGACTGCTGGCTGGTCAGTTGGAACGATGCCATGAGAATGCCGCGGGCTATGTCGATCGCTGGGTGGGTCTGCAGTGCCCGGCGCAGCTGGGCGATCTCGGCCGCTTGATTGTCGCTGGATGAGTCTGCTGTCCGTGGCGGCTGTTCCGAGGGCGGCGTGTGATGTCCGGCTGTGGCGGTATCGGCCGCCTTTTCATCTACGGCGGAATCTGCCGGATCTGCCGCCTTGGTGTACGCGGGATTGGATGGGGCGGCCAGATGCTCGGCCGCCCCATCTCCGGTGGTGAAGAGTGGAAGGGTGCTGGTCAGGTCGAGCAGGCGTTCCACGGCCGGGCTGGTGGCACACAGGATGAGGCTCTTGGATGTCTGGAGGGCGCGGTGGCGCACTCGCAGCAGGGCGTTGAGGGCGGAGCAGTCACAGAAGCCGACCCCTGCGAGATCCAGTTCCAGGCCGCCCGCAGCGTGGTCCAGCGCGTCGCTCAGCGTCTGCTGCAGTACCTGGTCGCTCTCCAGGTCGAGCTCACCGGACACGGTCACGACGAGCCGGTCGCCGACCGTGTCGACGCTCAGTGTCACAGGTACCGGCGTCTGCGATTGCTTGAGGGCGGTGCCGCACTCGGTGCAGGGCCCCTCGTGTCGGGGGAGTATCGCGTGATGGGACATAGGAGCTCCCGGCGCATACCGTCGTCTCTGGGCTTCCAGCATCACCCGACCCCCCTTTCACGTCAACGGTTACACGAAATGTAATTCACCCTTTTGAATGCGTGAACCAGATGTCGTAGCGTGGGGGCATGGATCGAGCTCCGGAACCGCATGCAGGCTGGACGTTCCTGACCAACCACGCCCGGGTGCTGGCTGCGATCTTCGAGAATCGCGCCATCCGCGTCCGTGACATCGCCGTCCGCTGTCAGCTCACTGAACGCGCCGTGCAGAAGATCATCGCCGACCTCGAAGAGGGCGGATACCTCACCCACGTCCGGCACGGTCGGTCGAACGTCTACCGCATCGCGCCCGGCACGTTTCTGCGTCATCCGGCAGATACGGGCGCCACTGTCGCAGACCTGCTGTCAGTCCTGGCCAACCAGGAGGCCACGCACGCAGCTGCCCGCGCCACTGAGTCGCACGAGGGGCGCTGACCCGGCACCCGCGGCCATCGCACTGACGGTGGGCTGCCAGCTCCAGCGCGGCCCGCTCGGCCTCGGTGAAGGCCGTGGCCTCCCGCCACGCCGCGACCAGGACACCGGCCAAAGCCGCAGTCCCGCCATCTGACCGACGCATGCCGTGCCCGATCCATGCCCGACGGGTCGGTAAACCACGGTCAACAGCGGGTGCCAGGGTGTGCCCGCAGCTTCACCCTGGCACCTATTGGTGCTGGTCAGCTCTGCGGCTCTCGCTTGTAGTTCTTCACGATCGACACGACCGGGTTGTCCGGCAGGGGCTTGCCGGGATCCTTCACGGTGAGTTCGTCTTCGCGGGCCACCCTGGCGGTGCCGGTGTCAAGGAGTCCACTGCCTCCGCGACGTGGCGGCGGGCTTCCTGATCGCTGGGGGAGAGCTCCGCGCGGCGCTCCCAGAGGTCGTCGATGACCGGTGGAATGGGGGCTGTTCACATGCGTCATGGAGCGACACCCTACCCACGGCGTGATGGTCTCTCATGGCTAGTGGTCGTTACCCATCATGGGCGGTGCAGCCGAGAATGCGGCGCTGCAGTTCTCCTCCACCGTGTCGGCGAAGGCCCTCGCCAGCGGCGACAGCGCGTCCCAGCGGCGTATGGCCCAGCCGGTCCACAAAGTGGGCAGTTCGGGGATCGGAACGAGTTGCAGGTCGGGGTGGGCGGGGCCGTGCCAACCGGGCAGGTCGGGCACGATCGCGTGGCCGAGGCCGAGTTCCGCCAGGAGGATGGCGGTGTCCCAGTCGGCGACGCTGGTGTCCGAGGTTGGCTCGATGCCGGACTCGACCAGCCAGGCGTCCAGGCGGGAGCGGGAGGTCGCGCTCTCGGGCAGGCCGATCAGGTGGATGCGTGCCAAGTCCGCGATGTCGATACCGGACTTGGCGGCCAGTGGGTCGTCGGTGCGGACAGCGAGGACCCACGGCAATTCGACGACGGGGCGTTGCTCGATCCCGCGTACGGTTTCGCCGAGGGTGATCCAGGCCAGGTCGAGACCGCCCGCGAGCAGCGCGTCGAAGCAGCCGCGGCTGGAGTGCGCGGTCTGGAACTCCAGGCTGACGTTGGGGTAGCGGTGACGGAAGGCGACCACGGCCTTCGACATGAAGTGGCGGACCGTAGTGGCGCCGGTGGTGATGCGAACCGAGCCGGCCTCGCCGTGCACCAGGTCGCGCAGGCGGCGCAGGGCGTGGTCGATGTCGCCGAGGCCCCCGCCGGCCGCGGTGTGCAGAAGCTGTCCGGCTGGGGTGGGTATGACGCCGCGCGGGTGGCGCTCGAGCAAGGTGATGCCGGTCTCCCGCTCCAGGCGTTTGATGTGCTGGCTCACCGCGGACTGTGTGCAGGACAGGTCGCGTGCGACGGCGCTGAGGCTGCCTGTGCGGCACACGGCGACGAAGACGCGCAGATCGTCGAGGGTCATGGAGGGTGAAGCTACAGCTAGGGGGTGGCTAAGGAAACCCGAGGATTGACTTGGCAGTTGGGTGGGCGGGACGATCTTTTCCGGGCCCAGGGCGGCAACCCGGCCGGGCCCGGGCACCGCTCCGGACGGCGCTCGGGCCCACGCCGGGTGCCGACCCACCCACCCCGGGACCATCCTCTTCCTCCCCCGGATCCCTCGCGCTCCGGTGCTGGGCCATGCCCGGAAAGGCGACCAGTGCAAGCACTCGAAACAGCGGCCGTAGCGGCCGCGGCCGTTGCGGCAGGCGGCATCAACGCCGTCGTCGGCTCCGGAACCCTGATCACCTTCCCCACCCTGCTCGCCTTCGGCTGTCCTCCGATCCTGGCCAACGTCTCCAACACCATCGGACTCGTACCGGGCGTCATCAGCGCGGCCTACGGCTACCGCAAAGAGCTCAAGGGACAGCTGCCGAGGCTGATGAAATTCGGCGGCGCGGCACTCGCCGGTGGGCTCGGCGGCGCAATCCTCCTGCTACAACTGCCCGCCGACACGTTCCGCGCGATCGTGCCGATCCTCATCCTGCTCGCCTGCGTCCTCGTCCTGCTCCAGCCCCGCCTCAACGAGTGGCTGAAGCAGCGCCGCGAGAAAGACCGCGAGGACGGCGGTGTGCCGGTGTGGATCGGAGTGCTGGGAACAGGAATCTACGGCGGCTACTTCGGCGCGGCCCAAGGTGTCCTGCTCATGGGCCTGTTCGGCACATTCCTGCGGGACGACCTGCAGCGTCTGAACGCAGACAAGAACGTACTCGCCGCTCTTGTCAACGGCATCGCGGCGGCCGTTTTCATCGTGGCGACGGACGTCGACTGGACGGCGGCCGGCGTGATCGCCCTCGGCTCCACTCTCGGCGGGCTTCTGGGCGCCCGGGTGGGCCGCCGAATGCCGCCCACCGTGCTGCGCGGAGTGATCGTCGCGGTCGGCGTGACCGCGTCCGTCGCCGTGGCCGTGTGATGCCCGAACGCTGGGAAGGAAGCCACCTCCATGAATCTGGACGTCGACCCCGCCCGTGCCGCACGGCAACTCCTGCGCGACCGAGGAGCCGAGACCCTCGACCACCCCGGCGGAACCCTCCTGGCGCACCTTGAACGTGTGCGGCACCTGCTCGCGCGCTGGAACGCCCGCCCGGCGCTGCAGCTCGCCGGCCTTTGCCACGCGTTCTACGGCACCGACGGCTTCGCCCCCGTTCTGCTGGCGCCCGATCAGCGTTCAAGGCTGGAGGCGGTCATCGGCTCCGAAGCCGAGTCCATCGTGTACATCTACGCAAGCTGCGACCGGCAAGCCACGTACCCTGTGCTCACTGACCGCGCCATGCGCTTCCGGGACAGGTTCACCAGCCGCTCCTACACATCCACCCTCGAACAGAGGAAGGACTTCGCCGAACTCACCGCAGCGAACGAACTCGACATCGCGTGCATCGACAGCGACTTCCGCGAGCGGTGGGGAGCCGACCTCTTGGAGCTGTTCACCAGACTCCGCCCCTTGCTGAGCCCTTCAGCCTGGCAGGACTGCAAGGCCGTACTGGACAGCGGCCTACGGCCGAGACTGGGATAACGGGCATGAGCCGGATGTACCGATTCGACGCCGATACACGGGTCACACCCACCGACGACAAACGCTGGCTGGCACAAGTTCACCCGGAATGGGCCCCATGGGCGGCACACCCAACGGCGGCCGGCGACTGTGATCGACCCGCACCACGGCGCCGAGGGCATCACCCGCCAGCTCGAAGAACTCACCGAGCACCTGCCCCCGAGTCCATCGACCTCCTGGACGTCGGAGGCGACATCCTCGCCAAGAGTGACGAACCAACCCTCCGCAGCCCGCTCGCCGAGGCCCTCATGCTTGCAGCGTGCTGCCAAGTCAACGCCCCGGTAAGGCTCCTGGTCGCCGGCCCCGGCCTGGACGGCGAAGTACCCGCCGAGGATCTGCACGACCGCATGGGTGCATCCTTCCTGACACTCACGGCCGAACACGTCGGGCCGGTCAGCTCAGTACTGGAATGGCACCCGTCCGAAGCGACAGCCAAGCTCGCGGCCACTGCCCGAGGAGTCCGCGGCCTGTGCGAAGTCAGAGACGCCGGCCTACCAGTCCCGCTCACCGACGAGAGCCCCACCGTCCACGAAGCCGACCTCGACGACGCCCTCACCCGCAACCAGCTCGCCCGAGCCATCCTCGCGACAGAGACCCCCGGCGGGCCACATCGGCCGCGTGCGCGGCCAGCGCGGTGCCCAGTCCCTTGGACTGCCAGGCGTCCTCGATCAGCACGGCAAGTTCGCCGACCCCTTGCTGATCGGTGCGCATGACGTTGGTCATGGCGATAATGCGGTCCGTGTTCCGGGCGGTGGTGGTGACCAAGGTGGTGCCGCGCTCCGGGTCGGACAGCATCTTCCATCCGGCCCGAGACAGCTCGGGTTTGCCCGCGTGATAGCGCAGGGCGCGGCTGCCCGGCGAGCAACGGTGGTGCAGCGCCTGGATGGGTCCGAGGTCGGCGTGGGTCAGCTCCTGGGTCCGGGTGGCAGTGCCGGGTTTGCGTCAGCCGGCCGGTCCGGGCTGCGCTGGTACGAGTGCGGGTTCCGCCCCGGGCGAGGCCCCCGCGCCCGTGACACCTGTGCGCTGGACGGTGCGCCGCCACAGCCGTCCCAGGGAGCGGTAGAAGCGGTCCGGCAGGAACACGGCATCGGCGACGATCATCGCGCCGGAGAAGAGCGGCAGTCCCATGAGTACCGCGATATTCACGTGCATGCCCAACAGCACGATCAGTACAGGGTATTTGAGCCTGCCGAACAGGACGAACGGAAAGGCGACCTGCACCAGCACCGTCAGGTAGCCGACGACGGCGATCAGCAAGTGATGGCCGTCGACCATCTGGGACAGCCCGGGCCAGGGCCGGAACAGGTCGATGTTCAGGACGTAATGGAGGGCGGTGCCGTTGCCCCAACTGGGGCCCTGCACCTTGTACAGGCCCGCGCATCCGTAGAGGAAGCAGACCTGGGCGGCGATGACGAACATGCCGCAGTTGTGCAGCACGGTGGTCAAGATATTGCGGGCGTCGCCGAGTTGGTGCCGGAGACCGCCGCGCGGGCCTGCTGTCCTGCCCGCCGACGCTTGGAGCCGGGTCCTGCGCGCGTCGAGGGACCAGCGCCGACCGCACGCGGTGAAGACGAGGTAGACGGCCATGAGGACCATGAGATTGTCCCCGCCGTCCGCCATGAAGATCGCCTTGGCGTGGAACGACACCACCACGACCGCGAACAGCACGGACACCGCCCGGGTCCGCCAGCCCAGCAAGAACAGCGCACACGTGACCAGAGCCACGGCGTAGCAGACCTCGAAGTACACCCGGCTGTCGGACAGGGTGAGGACGCTAACCCACCCGCTCTGATCGAGCATCTGTCTGGCCAGCGCGGGCGTCCACGGTGAACCTGGGCCCCACATCTCGTCGCGGTGTGGAAACTCGCGGAGCAGGAAAGCGAGATAGAGCAGCCCGTACCCGATGCGCAGCACCGCCGCCGCGTACAGGGAGACCGGCCGCTCGGTCAGGAGGACGAAGAACCCATGGACCCGGTCGAACACGCGCTGCGGCATGCGTACGGCCGCCCGCTCGGTGGTGCGTCGGGACGCTGTGGGCGCCGCGACCGATGCCTGCTCAGTCCCTTCCATGCGAGGCCACCTTCCACCAGGGCAGATACCGGGTTTCGGCCCGCGCCGGCGCCGCGGCGGCCGAGTGGAGACCGCCCGCTGTGCCGGGCGCGGCAATGGGCAGCGTGATCACCCGGAGCTGGATGGACTCGAAGGTGCCGCCACGTCGGGCGGCGACGCGATCCGCTGCGATGTTGCGCAGATACTTCTGGATCAGAAGAGCCCGCTCCGAGCGCGGCTGGTCGTCGCCGCCGTGCGTTTTGAGGTAAGAATTCCAAGCCTGGCGCAGCATGTTCTGTGCCGTATGGCTCGGGAAGACGTTGTGCTTGACGGCGGAATCGTCCATGGCGCTCAAATCGATCCAGTCGCTCACTTGTGCGGTGCCGTCCGGTGCTGTCTGTCTGGTCCTCGCCGAGATCTGCCGGTTGACCGACTGAGGGTTCGGGGCGAAGAGCCGCCAGTTCTGCTCGAACACGGGCCGGACCCACGCGTTGATCTGCCGGCTGTACGCCGTCGAGATGACGTTCGGGGGCGCCACGTACAGAAACACCAGGAGCACGTGGACCAGGGTCACTGCCAGACACAGGGCCACCGCGGCTCCCGTTCCCGCGCTCAGCGGGCGGGGTGGCCCTGAAATCCCACGGGTCCCACCCGGTCCCCCGCCATCGTCCTGCGCTGCCGGCTCAGCGCCGGTCCGCTGCGGTTCTTTCACATTCGTCGACTCAAGGCCGCCCAGCACAGCCCCACCCGGTCCTTCCCATCCCGACTGCTCGCACCTGTTTCTCCCTGCTTCCACAGGCGGCGCGCGACGGAATCGATGCCGATCCTCCGCGCGCCACCCGTCCCACTCGCATGTGGGGGCGACTACCTGTGCGCGAACTCCGCCGAAGGGTCCAGGCACGGCTCACTGCTCCCACCGGACTGCGGGGGAAGAACTCACTCAGTGGTGAAGTGCACCTGGTGGTTCCCCTCGTCCTTGCCGAGCTCCCAGGTCTCCCAGGGCTTCACGGGCTTGGGCCTCACGGGCTTCCAGGGCTTGCACGGCTTCCCGGGCTTCCCGGGCTTCCCCGGCTTCCCCGGCTTCCCCGGCTTCCCGCCGTAGTCGCAGTCGTCGTCGCGTCCGCCCGTGGCGTCACCGGTCGCACCGTCACCGGTCGCGGCATCACCCGTCGCACCGTCACCAGTCGCGGCATCACCCGTCGCACCGTCACCAGTCGCGGCATCACCCGTCGCAGCGTCACCCGTCGCACCGTCACCGGTCGCAGCGTCACCCGTCGCGGCATCACCCGTCGCACCGTCACCGGTCGCAGCGTCACCCGTCGCACCGTCACCGGTCGCAGCGTCACCCGTCGCACCGTCACCGGTCGCGGCATCACCGGTCGCACCGTCACCGGTCGCGGCATCACCCGTCGCACCGTCACCGGTCGCGGCATCACCCGTCGCACCGTCACCGGTCGCGGCATCACCCGTCGCACCGTCACCGGTGGTTGTGGTTGTGGTTGTGGTGGTGCTGTCACACGTCGGCCTGGTGATCACGTTGTTGTCCAGCGTGACGGCCCCATTGCGGGCCAGCGCCCGGCCCTGGATGGCCGTCCCATTAGTAACAGTGATCGAGGTGAGCGCCATGAGGGTGCCCACGAAGGTGGAGCCGGTTCCGAGCGTGGCCGATTCATCGGTCACCCAGAACACGTTGCACGCCCGGGCGTCATTGAGAAGGACCACGCGGCTCGCGGATGCCGTTGTCAGGCCCGCGGGAATCTTGAACACCCAGACGGCATCGGGATTGCCGCCGGCGTCCAGGGTCCAGGTGCCGTTGAGCAGGAGACCGGACGTGACGGAGTAGGTGCCCGGAACCAGCGTGGGATTCACGGGCGCCGCGGAAAGGCTGAATTGCGTGGGCTGGCCGAAGGCATTGCCGTACGCCGTGACCAGGTCGGCCTTTGCCTGCATTGCCACACCGTTCGCGGCGTGGATCGTCCCGTCCTGCACCCCCCCGGGCGGGAATCCTTCTACGGCGGACCCCGAATGTACGCCGACGTTTCCGGTGATCACAGAATCGCCCGCGTTGGTGACCGTCGAACCGGCCAGCACCGCGAAGCTTTCCGCGGTACCCAGAGGTACAAGTGTTGCTGCATTTGCCCGTGTAGGCGTCACTTCACAACGGCAACGGCGACCAGCAGGGTGAGTACCACCGCGATCCAGGCCGTCATTGTGCGCCTTTGCGGCGCATCGGGAATATTCAACGTCATCGAGGAGCCAACTCCTGTGGGGGGGGTGGTGACGTCCGGCGTTCCTCGTCCAATGGAATCGCCTCTTTTGCCGACGGAATATTACGCAGACACCCACGCCCGGTTGCGATTCATCCAGGTGATGTCGCCGGAACTCACCATATGTATCGAAGAATGTATGACAAATATTGAGCCGACTGGCTGCAATTCATCCCGTACGGCAAGCCACCTGTCGATGCAGCCAATCACTCCTGGCACGCCGACCGTCGGCCACTACCCGTCAGCGGAATAGGGGGCCGGCGTCTCGCCCGCACCAGTGTTTTTCCTCAACTGGAAGGCTTTTGCCCTGGAATTGGACAAGTGGGCAGCGAATGTCCCCTGGACGCAGCCCGGAAAATCATCCGCCGGGCGGATGCGGATTCCGGGACAGTCACGCATCCGCGTCGTCGGGCCCGTGAGCCGACTACGCGACTGAGTCTGCGGTCAGGCCGACAGGGCCCGGCTCGGTTCCACTGCTGTCACGAGGACGGCGATCGTCACGGGGCCGGGAGCATCGTGCTGCGCCACTGCGATCCCAGCCGTACGGACGGCGAGTGCGACGTCGAGGACGCGACGGTCGCCGGCGACGCCAAGGGGATCTGGACATGTCTGCCAGGGGGCTCGTCACTGTCCTCGATCCGGACGGGTTGAGCGAACGCTCCCCTGACCTGGGGCATGGACAGTCCATGGCCGGGGGCGAGGCGGGCCACGCCGGGTACAGCGGTCATGACGTCGGCCAGTTCCGCTGCCGGCGCCCGCGCCGGCACCGGTCCCGGCGCAGGATGCCCGGTCGTGCCTTCCGCGCCGTGCGAGGCAGCGGTTTCGGCAGCTGCGCTCTCAAAGGCCGACGCGCATCGGTCCGTACGCACCGAGGAACCACCAGCCGCCACCCCGGCCCGATCGCGTCGGCGAGCGCATCGACCTGGGCGACGGTGGGGATCTGCGGTTCGGCGGAGGACTCTTCGCCCGCGCCCTTGATGCGACAGGGGTTGCAGTGGATCACTGCCGACTCGGTACCGGTGCTCTCAGGAAACGCGTCGTTGCCGGGCGGCGCCCCCGCTGCGCTGAACCTCTCTGCCACCCGTGCACTTCTTCATGGGTGGTTCATGACAATCGCGACTGTTGCAGGCCATGGCGGCGTGAAATCGTCTGAACGACACCGGCCGAAGGAGTGCGATGAACAAGGGGTACGCCGTCTTCTGCGACGCGAACCGGCAGTTCTACGACGCTCCGCACCGGTCCCACGAGGAAGGCAGCGGTTCCTCCGCTCTCTACGAGGCCGTGCGGCGCGAGCTCCCGGACGGCTGGCAGCGTCACCGGTCGGGCGACTGGCTGGCGTTCCGACCGCTCGACAGTGCACTGCCCAACCAGGGATGGAAGATCCACATTTCCGCCTGCCTGGACAACGCGGAGAAGGTGCTCGCCCAGGTCTGGGACTACTGCGTCCCTCGATCCGTAGCCTTCAAGTGCATGCCCAGCCGGTACTTGCTGCACACCCGCAACGCCAAATACGCCGACCGCGCCGCCAGTGGGAAGTTCCTCACCGTCTACCCCGCCGACGACGACCAGTGCCGCACCATCGCGGAAGACCTGGACCGTCTGCTCGGAGGCGAGCCCGGTCCGTACATACTCAGCGACTTACGCTGGGGCGCCGGTCCGGTTTATGTGCGCTACGGCAGCTTCACAGAGCGGCACTGTTACGACGACCGGGGTGAGCTGTGCCCCGCGGTCGAGGACAACCATGGACGACTTGTTCCCGACCGGAGGGACCCGACGTTCCACGTCCCGGACTGGGTCACCCTCCCCGCGTTTCTCGAACCGCATCTGGCCGCCCGCTCCGCCACCACGCTCAACGACATCCCGTACCGGTTCGAGCGCGCGCTGCATTTCTCCAACGGCGGCGGCGTGTTCGTCGGCCGGGACCTGCGCACCGATGAGCAAGTGGTCTTGAAGGAGGCCCGGCCACACGCCGGTCTGGCCGCGGACGAGGCCGACGCGGTGACCCGGCTGGAGCGCGAGAGGGATGCACTGCGGCGGCTGTCCGGGCTCGGCTGCACCCCCGAGGTGCGCGACTGGTTCACCCTGGGCGACCACTCCTTCCTCGTCATGGAGTTCATCGAGGGCCGCCCGCTCAACAGCTTCTTCGCACACCGGCACCCGCTGATCGAGGCGGATCCCAGCCCGGAGCGGCTCGCCGAGTACACCCAGTGGGCTATGCGGGTGCACCGCCTGGTGGAGGACGCCGTATCGGCGATCCACGCGCGGGGCGTCGCCTTCAACGACCTGCACCTTTTCAACATCATGCTGTCCGAGGACGAACGCTCGGTGGTGCTGCTGGACTTCGAGGCCGCCGCGGTCGATGACGTGAACCGGCGTCAGGTGGTTGCCAATCCGGGGTTCGTCGCACCTGCCGACCGCAGGGGCTTCGACGTCGACCGGTACGCCCTGGCGTGCCTGCGCCTGGCCTTGTTCCTGCCCCTCACCAGTCTGTTCGCCGTGGACCGGGCAAAAGCCGCGCATTTGGCGGAGATCGCAGCCGAGCAGTTTCCGGTGCCGCGCGATTTCCTCCAGGAAGCGGTCGCCGAGATCCTTCGCGGCCATCGTGGCACGGACCTGCCCGGGGGCAGGACCCGCGGCGCAGCGGACCCCTACTTACCCGTCGAGCTCGCCGACTGGCCACGCAGCCGCGACTCCATGGTCCGGGCGATCCTGGCCTCCGCCTCTCCGGAACGGGAGGATCGTCTCTTCCCCGGAGACATAGCCCAGTTCGGGCCGGTCGGCGGCGCATGCTTCGCCTACGGAGCGGCCGGCGTCCTCTACGCCCTGGCCGAGACCGGCGCCGAACCGGCTCCGGAAGCCGAAGAATGGCTGCTGAGGGCCGCGAAGACCCCCGCTTCCGGCAGCCCACTCGGTTTCTATGACGGCCTGTCCGGCATCGCCTGGGTCCTGGACCGGCTCGGGCACCGCGAACGCGCCCTGGACCTCGTCGAAACGATCACCTCCCAGAGCTGGGAGGACATGGCCCCCGACCTGCACAGCGGACTGGCCGGACTCGGCCTGGCCCTCGATTCCCTGGCCACCTCCACGGGCGAGAGTGCCCTGCGCGACAAGGCGCTCCAGTGCGCCCGGCTCGCGGCCGACAAGGCCGGCGCTCCCTCGTCCGGGCAAGCCGGCGCCGGGACCCCGCGGGCCGGACTCCTCCACGGAGCCACCGGAGCGGCGCTGCTCCACCTGCGTCTGTACGAGGCGACCGGCGACCACGCCCTGCTGGACCTGGCCGCCGACGCGCTCCGCCGCGACCTGGCCCGTTGTGTACGAGGCGTGGGCGGAGCCCTCCAGGTCGACGAGGGCTGGCGGACCATGCCCTACCTGGGCGCCGGCAGCGTCGGCATCGGCATGGTGCTCGACGACTACCTCGTCCACCGCACCGACGAAGAGTTCGAGAAGGCCAGAGGCGAAATCGTGCAGGCGGCGCAGGCCAAGTTCTATGCCCAGCCCGGCCTGTTCCGCGGTGCCGCGGGCATGGTGCTGCACTTGAGCCGCACCACGACCGGAGGCCCGGGCACCCACGCCGCCGACCTGCGCCGTCAGATCGACTCACTCTCGTGGGGCGCGATCCCCTACCAGGGGCATCTCGCCTTCGCCGGCGAGCAGATGATGCGCCTGTCCATGGACCTCAGCACCGGCACAGCCGGCTGCCTGCTCGCACTGGGCAGCGCGCTGCACGACCAGCCCGTGCACCTGCCCTTCCTCCCGCCGCCACGGCGGCCCTGAAACCGGTCCCCCCACTCGGGGGGACCTGAGCAAGATCCGTCCCCATGAAGGAGAGGAACACCACCATGGCACTTCTCGACCTGCAGACGATGGAAACCCCCAAGTCCGAGGTCACCGGCGAGATCGGGACCGGCGGCGGCAGCCGCGCGAGCCTGCTGCTCTGCGGCGACAGCAGCCTGAGTGTCACCACCTGTAACTGACCCACGGGTGGCCACAGGGCTTCGGCCCTGTGGTGACACCGGCGCCGCGGTCCCGGGCTGACAACTTCGCCCGGGACCGCGGTGCGCCTGCCCCGCATCTCTCCGACGGAGGCGAGGACTGCACCCCCCATGGCCCCGACGCCCCGGAACGCCCCGTCCCGCAACGCCGCGGAACCCGTACCCCTCGCCCGTGCTTCAGGCATCCTGGCCGGTGCGGTGCGGCACAGTGCGAGCCGCACACTCGCCCTCTTCCTGTTCAGCACCGCATCTGCCGCCGCGGCCGTCGCCCTGCCTGCCGCGCTCGGGCACACGCTCGACCTGCTGCTCGAAGAAGCCGCGGGGGAAGAAGCCGCGGGCGTGGAGCTAGCCGTCGTGCTGTGCGCCGTGCTGGTCGCCGCCGAGGTTCTCTTCGACGCCCTGGAGGCCCTGGTCGGCGGCGCGACCAGCGCCCGCAGTACCGCCTGGCTGCGCCGCTGCGGAGCCGACCACCTTCTGTCCCTCGCGCCGCACCGTGCCGCCGGCCGCTTCACCCCGGGCGACCTGGTGACCCGGCTGACCGGCAACGCCGCAGAGACGGGCACCGCGCCCTCCACGGCGGCCATCGGCCTGGCTTCGCTTCTCGTCCCGGCCGGCGCTCTGGTCTCCCTGGCGCTCATCGACCTCTGGCTGGCCGTTGTCTTCCTCGCGGGGATCCCCCTGCTGGCCCTGTTGCTACGGGCCTTCGCCCGCGGGTCGTCCGACAGCATCTCCCAGTACCAGCGCGTGCAGGCGGACGTCGCCGGCCGCCTCCTCGAGGCCCTCGGCGGCGCCCGTACCGTCGCCGCCGCGGGGACCGCCGAGCGTGAACTCGCCCGCGTGCTGGCGCCGCTTCCCGAACTGGGCGCGCAGGGGCGGCGCATGTGGCAGGTCTACGGACGCGCATCGGTCGGCAGCGGGATTCTGGTGCCCCTGCTGACCACGGTGGTCCTCGCCGTCGGCGGGATGCGGCTGGTCGGTGGAAGCCTGTCCGTGGGCGACTTGCTGGCAGCCGCCCGCTATGCGGCCCTCGCCGCCGGCCTGGGCGCGGTGGTCGGACAGCTCAACTCCCTTCTGCGCAGCGGCGCCGCGGCCCGCCGCATCGCCGAACTGCTCGCCCTTCCCGCCGTACGCCACGGGACGCGTCCACTGCCCGCCGGCGGTCCTGGGCGCGTCGAGCTGCGGGCGGTCACCCTGAGCCGCGGCGGCGCTCCCGTGCTGCGGGGGGTCGATCTGGTCGTGCCAGGGGGCACGACGATGGCCGTCGTCGGGCGCTCCGGCGCGGGCAAGTCCACTCTCGCCGCCGTCGCCGGACGGCTGGCCGACCCCGACGCGGGGGTGGTGCTACTGGACGGCGTACCGCTGACCGAGACGGATCCGTCGGAGCTGCGCCGGGAGGTCGGGTACGCCTTCGAACGGCCGGTCCTGTTCGGCGAAACGGTCGGCGCGGCCATCGGATTCGGACCGTACGAGCCCACCGTCTGCGAGATCGGGGCCGCGGCTCGGGCGGCGGGGGCCGACACCTTCGTCCGGCTCCTGCCCGGCGGGTACTCGGCGCCGCTCGCCGACGCCCCCCTGTCGGGCGGAGAACTGCAACGCCTCGGGCTGGCACGGGCCTTCGCCCACGCCGGCCGATTGCTGATCCTCGACGACGCCACCTCCAGCCTCGACAGCGTCACCGAACTCCACGTCGGCCGGGCACTCGTACACGACGTCCGGACGGGTACCCGGCTGCTGATCGCCCACCGCGTCTCCTCGGCGGCGCGTGCCGACCTGGTCGCATGGGTCGAGGACGGCCGCATCCGCAGGGTGGGCCCGCACGAACGCCTGTGGGAAGAGCCCGACTACCGGGCCGTGTTCGCAGACACCGGCCAGGACACGGGCGGGAGTTGATGACGATGACGGGCTCACGGCTCCTGCCGCAGGCCGTGCGCTTCCTCGGACGCCGCAAACGCGTGCTGCTGAAGCTCAGTGGCTGGTCCCTGCTGGAATCGGCCCACACCTTCCTCGGCGGTTACGCCGTGGCGATGGCGCTCGACCGCGGCTTTCTCGCCGGCCGCACCGGCACCGGCCTGGCGTGGCTGACGGTGGCCGCGCTGGCCATCGTCATAGGGGGCCTGGCCACCGGCGGTGTCTTCCGAGGGCTGGCCGACCTCGTCGAACCGCTGCGGGACGGCCTGGTACGCCGGGTGGTGACCCGGTCGCTGGACCAGGCGTTGGCCGAACCGGCGCACGCCGCCGACAGCGCGGTGGTCTCCCGGCTGACCAACCAGACGGAGATTGCACGGGACAGCTTCGCGGGGCTGGTGCTCGTGGCCCGGTCCTTCGTCTTCACCTCAGTCGGGGCGCTTTTCGGGCTTGCGGCGCTCGCTCCCGCACTGCTGGTCGTCGTGGCGCCACCGCTGCTGACGGGACTGCTGCTTTTTCTGGCCACGCTGGCGCCGATGGCCGCCCGACAACGCGACTTCCTCTGTGCCGACGAGGCGCTGTCGGCACAGTTCGGCTCGATGGCTCAGGGACTGCGCGACGTGGTGGCCTGCGGCGCAGGGGCACCCATCGCGGCGCAAACGCACGCGCTGATCGAGCAGGAAGCCAAGTCGGCACGGTCCCTCGCCCGGTGGGCGAGTGCCCGCTCCCTGGCACTCGGCATAGCCGGACACCTTCCGGTGGTCCTGCTCCTGGTCGCCGCACCATGGCTGCTGCGTCAGGGCGTCACGGCGGGCGCCCTGCTCGGCGCGCTGACGTATCTGACCCAGGCCCTGCTGCCCGCTCTGCACAACCTGATGAACGCGCTTGGCGCGGCCGGCACCAGGCTGCTCGTGGTCCTCAGCCGGCTGGCCCCCGGGCCGGACCCCCGCCCGACCGTCCCGGTACCCGCGGGCAACCCCGAACGGCCGGCGCCGGCACCGGGACGCCCCGGCGCACCGCGGGTCGAACTGCGTGCGGTGACGTTCGCCTACGGTCCGGCGGCGCAACCCGTGCTGCGTGGCCTCAACCTGACGATCGAGCCCGGCGAGCACCTCACCGTGGTGGGGCCCAGCGGCATCGGCAAGTCCACGCTGACCTGCCTGCTGGCCGGCCTGCTCGAACCGGACAAGGGCGAGGTACGGCTCCACGACCGGCCGGCGCACACGCAAGCCGGCCGTGGAGCCGACCCCTCCCGGCTGCGCGTGCTCATCCCTCAGCAGGCCTACGTCTTCACCGGCAGCCTGTACGAGAACCTGCTCTACCTGTGCCCGGACGGAGCTTCGCGGTCGGCGGTGGACGCCTCGTCGGAAGCGGTCGGCCTCGGCCCCCTGGTGCGCAAGCTCGGCGGGTTCGACGCGCATGTCGATCCCGCGGCCCTGTCGCACGGCGAAAGGCAGCTCATCGCGCTCGGCCGGGCGCATCTCTCTCCCGCGCCGCTCGTCATCCTGGACGAGGCCACCTGCCACCTCGATCCGGCGGCCGAAGCCCGGGCCGAACGGGCCTTCGCCCTGCGGCCCGGGACGCTGATCGTGGTTGCCCACCGGATCAGTTCGGCTCGGCGCGCCGACCGGATCCTGGTGCTCGACGGCCTCAACGCCACCTGTGGGAGTCATCAGGAGCTGCTCGACCACTCGTCGCTCTACCGTGACCTGGTGGGACGCTGGCACGCCGAGAGGATCTGAGACGGCCCGCCCCGTCTACACCCAACCCGCCCCGTGCGAAATACGGACGACGTCAGTCCAGTTACGGGCGTTGGTCTTGCGGATGATTGCGGACATGTAGTTCCGCACAGTCCCCTTGCTCAGTTGCAGAGTACTGGCGGTCTCAGGGACGGAAGCGCCGTCCGAAGCGAGTGCCAGCACGCTCAATTCACGGGGAGTCAGTGACATGTCGGCCGCCTGGACAAGGTCCGGGGCGAGCGAGGCGTCGACGTACCGCTTCCCCGCTGCCACAAGCCTGATCGCGTTCAGCAACAGGGTTGGCGACGCGTCCTTGTTCACGAAGCCCAGAGCCTTGGCCTGGGCGGCACGCCGCAGAACACCGGGCCTGCACGAGGTGGCCAGGACGAGCAGCTCGCATTTCTGCCCGGTGGGATTGGCCGGTAATCGCGAGGCCCCCGGACAGTCCGCGTCCACAACACAGAGGTCAGGCCGTAACAAGCGAGCCTGGCTCGGTGCCTTCTCCCAACAGGCGGCTGTCGCCTCGATGCCGTCCGCATGTTCCAACAGCGCTGTAAGAGCCGATCGCATCAACCATATGTCGTGCACCAATAGCACCCGGGTCACGTTCGCCTCACTTCGACAAGAAGTACCGAAACTTGCGCCGCGCACGCCCATCCCTACCCGGCTCGGATGGAGCGATGGCTCGGCTTTCGGCCAGCTACGGGTGTCCCTTGTCCGAGCGGCGAGACCGGCCTCCACGGGGCGAGGTCGGTTTCCCCTCCTGCCTGGGGCTTCCATCTCCTGGCCGGACTCGACGGGCCGCTCGGGGGGCAGGGCACCGCTTCCGGTCTCCGGCTGGCCTTCCATGCGGCCGTCGACGGAGTCCAGGTGGCTGCCACCAGCGCCGACGTGCTCGGCACCGAGCCGGACGTGGAGCAACCGGCCGGCCGGCGGCTGTGGCCGGTCCCCGCTGGTGGACACCGCCTGGCCGACGCGGTCACTCGCCGACGGCGCACCCAGGTGCTGGACCGGTTCAAACGTTGCGCACCAGGTCCGGGCCGGGGGCTCTGTAGTGCAGCCATCCGCGTCGTGAACGCGGGCCATCCAGGTTGGGAGGACACTGGTCGTATGGCCCTACCCAAAACGCATCAATGCCCGGCCTGCTCGGACGGAGCCGCGCCGGACACAGTCCTGCACGAAGACCTCGTCGTCGGAGCACCACTGTCCATGGAGGATCTCACCGACGCGCAGCGCCTCGACCGGTTCGCCCGCAAGTATGCCCACGACGGTTGCCAGGTCAGAGAAGTCCGGCGGGTCCCGCACGACGGCTTGAGCGGCTACGCCTGGTCCGTCCGCTTCACCGAGAGTTCGTGACACCCACTCCACGCAAAAGCCCCAGGCCGGCGGCCCGGGGCTGCTGTGTCGTCCGGGACTTCCCGGAGGGTGCTGCGCTCGGATGCACGACGTCAGCCCGGATTCGCGCCGCGGGCGTCTTGGGCGATGTCCCTCTGCAGTGCGGCCTGCGCGATGTTGCGGGCCATACCGCCGAACACGACCGCATGGAAGGGCGACACGCTCCACCAGTAGACATGCCCGAGCAGACCGTGCGGGTGGAACAGCGCCCGCTGCCGGTAGCAGGCCCGGCCTTTCTCGTCCCGGTCGGCGTACATCTCCAGCCAGGCGAGCCCCGGCAGGCGCATCTCGGCACGCAACCGCAGCAGCCGGCCCGGTTCGATCTCCTCCACGCGCCAGAAGTCCAGCGAGTCCCCCACCCGCAGCCGTGCGGCGTCCCGGCGGCCACGGCGGAGTCCGACGCCTCCGACCAGCCGGTCGAGCCAGCCTCGTACCGCCCAGGCGAGCGGGAAGGAGTACCAGCCGTTGTCACCGCCGATCCCCTCGATGACCTGCCACAGTGCCTTCGGTGAGGCGTCGACGGCGAGCGCGCGCCGGTCGACGTAGAGGCTGCCGCCGGCCCAGTCGGGGTCCGTGGGCAGAGGATCGCTCGGAGCTGCGGGCAGCGCTGCGGAGGACCAGCGGGTGGTGACCTGAGCGTCGCGTACGCGCTGAATGGCCAGGTTGAGGGCCTGGTCGAAGCCGATCGGCGCACCGGGCGGATCGGGTACGTACTGCGCGATGTCGTGCTCGCGGCAGACGACCTCGTGGCGCAGCGACTCGGCCAGCGGCCGGGCGAGGGAGGGGGGAACGGGCGTGACCAGACCGATCCACAGACTGGAGAGGCGGGGGGTCAGCATCGGTACGCGCACGATGAAACGGCGCGGCAGGCCGGCCACCACCGCGTACCGCCGCATCATCTGCTCGTAGGTCACGACGTCGGGCCCGCCGATGTCGAACGCGCGGTTCACCTCGTCGGGCATGTCCGCACTGCCCACCAGATACCGCAGCACGTCCCGGACGGCGATCGGCTGGATGCGGGTGCCGACCCACCTCGGGGTGACCATGACCGGCAGCCGCTCGGTGAGGTAGCGCAGCATCTCGAAGGACGCGGAACCGGAGCCGATGATGACCGCAGCACGGAGCACGGTCGCCGGTACCGGCGAGCGTAGGAAGGTCTCGCCGACCTCGGAGCGGGACCGCAGATGGGGTGACAGTGCGCGTTCCGGCACGCCGGCCGGGGTCAGTCCGCCCAGGTAGACGATGCGCCGTACGCCCGCGGCGCGGGCCCGCTCGGCGAAGGCCCGGGCGGCCTTCCGGTCGGTTTCCTCGAAGTCGTCTCCGGCCCGCAGGGCGTGTACGAGGTAATAGGCCACGTCGATACCGCGCAGGGCGTCGCCGACCGATTCCGGATCGGTCACATCCCCGCGTACCACCTCGGCGCGTCCTGCCCAGGGGTGATCGCGCAGCTTGTCCGGAGACCGGGCCACGCACCGTACGCGGTGCCCGGCATCCAGCAATTCAGGCACCAGCCGGCCTCCGATGTAGCCCGTCGCGCCTGTCACGAGACAGTGCAGGCTCTGCGTATCCCGGCCGCTCATGGGAGCCTCCGATCCGCAGGGGTCCGACATTGCCACTCTCGCCCCTGTCGGCGCATTCCGCTCATGGGGGGCCGCCCCAGAAGCGGTGCGCGGGCTTACCTGCCGGTGATTCCCAAGCTCAGAGCGCGGGTTCGATTCCGATCACCCGCTCCTTATGCCCCGAGGCAGAGGCCGCAACGCGTGTGGTCCTCGCTGCGGCCCTGGTGCCGGGGGTGATCAGGAGAGGCGTACGGGCAGGGCGCGGTGTCCGTTGGAGATGAAGGAGTCCACAGGCCCCAACTCCTCCGGCGGCACGGCAAGGGCGAGGCCGGGGAACCGCTCGAAGAGCGCCGGCAGGGCGATACGGGCCTCCATGCGGCCCAGCGGCGCCCCGAGGCAGTAGTGCACGCCGTAGCCGAAGGCCAAGTGCTCCTTGTCGGCCCGGGTGACATCGAAGCGGTCGGCATCCTTCCCGTACCGCTCGGGATTGCGTCCAGCGGCGGCGTACGCGGCCAGGATCGCCTCGCCCTTGCGGATGATCGTCCCGTCCAGTGCGATGTCCTCCACGGCGTACCGCAGTGGCAGGCTGGCGACCGGCGCGTCCGACCGCAGCGTCTCCTCGATCACGTCGTCCCACGAGGCGCGGCCCGCCCGTACATGCGCGAGCTGTTCCGGGTGGGTGAGCAGTGCGTGGATGGCGTTGTCGATGAGATTGACCGTGGTCTCATGACCGGCGCTGATCATCAGCACCAGGGTGTCGAGCAGCTCCTGCTCGCTCAGCCGGGTGTCGCCCTCGTCGTCGCGTGCGGCGATGAGGCCGCTGGTCATGTCGTCGGCGGGCGCCTGGCGCTTGGCGGCGACGAGTTCACCCATGGCGGCGTAGATCCGGGTGTAGGTGGCAGTGACCTCTTCCGGATCGGCGGAGGTGTGGAAGATGCTGTCGACGATGGACCGCAGCTCCTCACCCTTCTCCTCGGGAAGGCCGAACAGCTCGCTGATCACCTGAATCGGCAGGGGATAGGCGAACTCCTCCCGCAGATCCACCACGTTGTTCCGCTCCCCGGCCTCGGCGATGCGGTCCAGCAGATCCGTGGTGATCTCCTCGATGCGCGGCCGCAGAGCGGCGGTCCGGCGCGCGGTGAACGCCTTGGTGACCAGGGTCCGCAGCCGCTTGTGCTCGCCCCCGTACGCGGTGAACATGTTCTGCACCGCGACCCAGGTGAACAGTGGCCACTCCGGAGAGATCTCCCCGTGGATCCAGGCCGGCCAGTGCCGGCGCGGGTCCTTGGATACCCGCGGATCGGTGAGCAGCTCCTTCAGCAGTTCGGGGCTGCTGACTGCCCACGCCTCGACCCCACCGGGGAGTTCGACGCGCGCCACCGGTCCCATCTCGCGTAATCGGGTCGCTTCTCCGTGTATGTCGCGGCCGGTCGGGTCTATCACCAAGCGGGACTGGTCTCGCACCAGAGCCTCCCTGACATTCGCATTCCAATACGGCACTTCGCGCACGCTACGCGTGGTCCGGCTTCGGAACGAGACCGCATCGAACACGCTGCGTACGATGGCTGCTTCCTTACGCCTGCGCCATGAGGGCGGCCAGTGGCAGTGCGGCGACGTCGTTAACTGTTCGCACTGGCCTGGCAGTTGTCCTGGCGCGATGCGGCCGACGGGAGGCGCTGAGCCCCTGCCGGGCGGATCATGTGGAGGCGCAGGGTCTGGCGCGCGCATCCTTAGACATCAGAACAAGCTGGCCCTCAGTGCCAGTTGACTCGACTCACGGTCACTGCGTCCGCTCTGCGGCGCTGCGCTCGACGCAGAACTCGTTGCCCTCGGGATCGGCCAGGGTCACCCAGCCGGTCCTGTCGGCCCTGCGGTGATCGCCGACAACGGTGGCGCCCAGGGCGAGGATGCGCTCCACCTCCTCATCCCGCGACCGGTCCTGTGGCTGCAGATCCACATGCAGCCGGTTCTTCAAGGTCTTGGCATCCGGCACCGTCACGAACAGCAGTGCCGAGCCCGGCGCCGTGACCAACGCCTCGGGATCTCCAGGGAAGTCGTCATCAGCGAGCGAGCCATCCAGAACAGCTGCCCAGAACTGCCCCAAGCGGTAGGCGTCGGAGCAGTCGATGGTGAGGTGTCGTACACGAGAAGCCATGCGGCGCACTATCGATCAGGCCCGCTGCGTCTGTCCAGCGCAATTCCGCCGGGCTCCTTCGGCATTCGGCCGATCACCCCGCCCCGTGCCGCGCACATGCGAGCAGGTCAAGGGCGTCGGGCGGCTTCGGGAATAGCGGAGCGCACTCGGTACAGGCGTAGACGTTGAAGCCGGGACCGGAAGCGGCGTGCCAGCGCAGTCATGCGCTCCTTGTCACGGCAGACGACAGCCAGCCAGAAGGCAGTGGTCCAACTACCGGCGTCCATGAGGGGCATCGAACCGGCCGGGGCCGGGGTTCCCTCGGGGAGCTTCACCATGCCGTCGCCGAGGTCGACCGCGCCCTTGGGGATCTCAGCGCCGTCAGGCAGGTGCAGCGTGCCGTCGGGCATCTTGAACGAGCCCTCCGGCAGCGTGATCTCGCCCTCGGGAGTGGAAGAACTCAGGTGCTGCTACGGCAGCGGTCGAGGCCGCGGATCAGGTCGGGAACTCGCCGAGCCAACCGCGCTGTAGGAGGTGCTTGGGCAGGTACTCGGACTCGACCTCGATCGGGATCTCCCCGTCGTAGGCCAGGCAGGCGGTGGCCAGCGGGCCCAGGGCGATACTGCCGTCGATGTCCGCCTCCCGGTCCTCGTCCAGGGTCCAGTACGCCTTGTGCAGCTTCAACGCCTCCACCAGAGCCGGGCTGAAGCCCTCCTCGTCCTTGCGCACGAAGTGGTAGAAGAGATTGATCGGCGGATAGAGCACACCCTGCAGCAGGTCCCGCGGAGCGACCCGCACCACCGCGGGATCCGACGCCTCGATCGCGGCGATGAGCTTGTCCACCAGCCCGGGCCGCTGCAACCAGTACGTCTGCAGCACATCCGCCCAGTGATAGACGTACTCGTCGTACTGCCCCTCCGGCGACCGCAGCCGCTCCAGCGGGATCTCACACAGCTGCGTCATCCGCGTCTGGTCACGGCAGACGACAGCCAGCCAGAACGCCGTCAGCCAGTTCCCCGCGTCGGCAGTCGACAGTGGGCCGACCGCCGGTATGGTCCGCAGCTTCCGATTGATGCGGCACTCGACGGAACCCTCGCTCACACCCGTCACGGCGAACAGCGCCGAGCCCAGCTGCATCGCATTGACCGCCGCCTCCCACGTCTCCACCGCCGCCGCTCGTGGGTCGACGACGCAACGGGCACGCAGCGTCAGGAGAGCGGTGCCGAACGTGGAGTCGATGACGTCCGCCGACTCCACGAGACCGTCGATGCCCTTGACCAGGTGCTCGCTCAGCCGCTCCGCGAACGGCTCGGCGTTGGGCCCTGGCGCACCGTGCCGGGCAACAGTGCCGGTCACGGAAGGCTCCTCATGCTGACTTGTGTCCAGCGTCGTCCGTAGCGCTTCCGGTGGCTCACGTGTCGTACTCGCCCACCCAGCTGCGCTGAAGGAGGTGCTTAGGTAGGTACTCGGACTCGACCTCGATCGGCATGTCGGCGTCGTAGGCCATGCAGGCGATGGCGAGCGGACCGAGGGCAACCAGGCCCTCGCCGCTCAGGGAACGTGCCTCATTGGCGGTCCAGTACTCCTTGTGCCAGGTGAGAGCGTCGACCAGCGCCGCGTTGAACTGCTCGGCTTCCTGGCGCTGGTAGCGGTGGAAGAGCTCGAGGGGCGGATAGAGGATCTTCAGCATCAGCTCTTTGCTGGCGACCTGTGTGGTCTCGGGGTTGGTGCCGCTGACCGCGGTGACCAGGCTGTCCCAAGTCTCCGGCCGGCCGAACCAGGCGTTCTGCAGGGCCTCCACCCACGCGTAGATGTACTCGTCGAACTCCGCGCCGGACTCGCGGAGGAATGAGACGGGTACCTGAGCCAGCTGGTTGACACGGTCGTTCTCACGGCAGATCGCCGCCAGGTAATAGGCGGTGAGCCAATTTCCCGCGTGCAGGTAGTCCTGAGGTCCGTCGCGGGCAGGTTCTTCACCTCGTCGTCAGCCCCGATACGACACGGCACAGGCCCGTCGGCCGCCGTGCCCGCGGCGAACAGTGCGGAGCCGACCTGCATGGCCGTGACCCACGCCTCCCAGGTCGGGAAATTCTCCGCTGTGGGGTCCGTCAAGCAGTGCCACTGCGCTGTAGTCAGCGTGTAGTCCAGGGCATCGAAGCGATCGAACTCCGAAGTCTCTAGCTCGTTGAGCACGTCCTTGGCGCTCTTGGTGATCGGTTCCATGTCTTCGGCAGCGCTGTCCGTGCGGAAGTCGTGGCGGGGAATGCTCGTCATCGTCACAGAAGGCTCAGGTGGGGAACTCGCCCAGCCAGCCACGCTGGAGGAGGTGCTTGGGCAGGTACTCGGACTCGACCTCGATCGGGATCTCCCCGTCGTAGGCCAGGCAGGCGACGGCAAGAGGGCCGAGTGCGATACGCCCGTCGGGGTCCTTGGCCCTGTCCTCATCAGCGGTCCAGTACGCCTTGTGCAACTCCAGCGCCTCCACCAGTGCCTGGTTGAAGCCCCCCTCGTCCTTCCGCACGAAACGGTGGAAGAGGTTGATCGGCGGATAGAGCACGCCCTGCAGCAGATCCCGAGGAGCGGCCGAGACCACTTCGGGATCCGACGCCTCGATCGCGGCGATGAGCTTGTCCACCAGCCCCGGCCGCCGCAGCCAGTACGTCTGCAGCACATCGACCCAGTGGTAGATGTACTCGTCGTACTGCCCCTCGGGGGACCGCAGACGGTCCAGCGGGATCTCGCACAGCTGCGTCATCCGCTTCTGGTCACGGCAGACGATCGCCAACCAGAACGCCGTCAACCAGTTCCCCGCATCGGCGTACGAACGCGGACCGATGGCGGGAAGGGTGCGCGTCTCACGATTGATCCGGCACTCCACGGTGCCCTCGGTCGCACCCGTCACGGCGAACAACGCCGACCCCAACTGCATCGCGGAGACTACCGCCTCCCAGGTCTCCAACTCCGCCGCCCTCGGATCCACCGTGCAACGCGCCTCCACATGCAGCAGAGCAGTGCGGAACGCAGAGTCGATCATGGTCGGCGACGTTTCGAGGCGAACGATGGACTTGGCCAAGCTCTCACCGAGAGCTCCAGCCCAGCGCGCGGAGTTGAGCCCTGGCGCACCATGCCTAGGAACAGTGATGGTCACGGTGTGCTCCGTTCAGCAATGTCGAACTGCCTCATGTGGTAGCCAGCATACGTGCCGGCGTTCTTCTCACCCTTGACGACTACGTATTCCAGCTTTCCTGCGTCAAGGGCGGCATCCAATTCGTCCGCAAGGAGAAGTTCATCGGTATTGCTTTCTCCTCGCTTCCTCATTTCCGCGATGATGTCCAGGAAGTATTCCCTGGTCCCCTGCGAGACGCGCTTTCCGTTCGGAAGGTTACGGGCACCCAGTTCCGTACCGACGCTGCTCTTCGCCTCGATGACGACATAACCACCGTCTTTACGTCGCCAGACCTGGTCGAACTGGTCATTTCCGTTCGCAGGGCCATCAAGCGTCTCCCTCACTGCCCCCGGATGACGTTCGGCAATGTAGTGGTGTTCGGCAGCAGCTTCGCCAAAGTCCTCGGCTGCATCACGCATGACGCTGTGGGACTCCTTGTAGGCTCCCACGCTCTCCCCCCGGTGCGCTGCCGAGTCCACTGTGTCCAGGAGGTCGTGTGCCTCCGTGGTCTCTTTCTTCCACGCGTCCATGAGCTGGTCGTGGCGGATGGCAAGGTGACGTTTCAGCGCTGCCTCGTCCAACGTCTTGAGCCTTTCAGGGCTCGTTACATCGCCCGTTCCCCTCTTGTCCCAGCCACCGATGTAGTCGGGCTTGATGGGCTCGGGACCTTCCTTGACCGTGACCCACGGATGATTCTCGGATGCCCTGGTCAGCTGGGGAGGCGTGAACCCGCTCTCGTCGACAAGTTCCAGCTTCTTCCGGTTGCCGTTTTTCTTGTAGAAATCCTCGAAGTACCCGGGCTCGTGGTTGGCCCGGTAGACCTGGATCTCCGCGATCTGCTCGTCCGTGAGCGAACCGCGCGGACCGTACGGGTTGTCGCCGTCGCGCATGAAGCTGGGACGCTCGATCACCCGGGGCGGCGTGGATGCGCCATCACCCGGGGAAGTCGCGTCGTCGCCGGCGCGGGCCGCGTCGCCCGCCGCGTCGTTGCCAGTGCGGCCCAGTTCGTCCAAGCCACCCCCGCCCGGCGTCTCGGGGCGCGCCGGGAGACCTTCGTCGACCGCCCCGGTCGGGAGGTCGCGGCCGCCGCCGCCCGCGCCCGGAGTCTCCGAGCGGCCGCCCGGGACGGTGTTGTCGCCGAGGTTGCCGCCGGGCGGAGTGCTTCCTGCACCGGGGGTGTTGTCGCCGGTCCGGCCCGCGCCGCCCGCCGCGTTGTCCAGCTCGTTGGTCGGCAGGTTGTCGCCCGCCGTGCCGCCCGGGAGGTTGTTGCCAACCTGGCCCGTTGGCAGGTTGTCGCCCACGCCGCCGCCCGGCGTGTGGTCGACCGCTCCGCCGCCCGGTGCGTCGTCGCCCAACCGCCCCACATCGCCCAGGTTGTCGACCAAGCTGTCGCCGAGGCGGGTGACACCGCCCGCGTTGTCTCCGACGTGGGCCGCGCCCGCGCCGACCAGGGCCGGTTCGCGGGTCGGGTTCGGCACGCGGGGGTTGTCCGCGCCGGCGGTCGGGTTGGCAGGGTCGGCTCCCTGGCCGCCCGGCTCCTTGGTGGCCGCGGAGTGGTGCTGCTGGAGGGTGCCGTCCTCCTTGAGGAGGTTGCCCTTGCCGTCGACGTAGACGGTGTTGCCGTCCAAGTCGGTCACCTTGGCCGTGCCTTCGGGCAGGGCGGTCGTGCCCTCGGGGACCTTGACCGCGCCCTCGGGTACCGGCATCGAACCGGCCGGGGGCGGTGTGCCGTCGGGCATCTTGACCATGCCGTCGCCGAGGTCGACCGCGCCCTTGGGGATCGCCGCGCCCTCGGGCAGTTGGACCGTGCCCTTCGGGACCTCGAACGCGCCCTTGGGGATCGCCGCGCCCTCGGGCAGGTGGAGCGTGCCGTCGGGCATCTTGAACGAGCCCTCCGGCAGCGTGATCGCACCCTCGGGAAATGCCGGAATCTCGATCTTCCCCATGCCCTTGAGGCCGGCCATCACATCGCCGATCTTCGACAGGCCCGCACCGGCGCCCTTGAAGATGTACGTCGTCGGGTCGATCGCCCGGCCCGCCTTGCCCGCGAAGGACAGGGCCTTGGCCGCCGCGCCCGCCTTGCCCGCGCCGGCCGCCGCGCCTCCGGCGCCGCCGGTGAAGACGGTCGTCACCACGTTGAAGGTGACCGCGCCGACCGCCCGGGCGGGGTTCTCGCCCCACTGGTCCCAGGCCACCAGCGCCTTGCCCGTCTCCTTCATCGCCGTACGCGAGTCCCGCAGCCAGGCGGGCATGTCCTTGTCGTCGGCCATCCAGAACGCCGCGTTCGCACCCGGGATCGAGGTGATCAACAGACCGGTGGCGAGCTTGCCCAGACCGACCCACGCCTGGCCCGCGGCGTCCCAGCCGCTGAAGCCGACCAGGGTGCCCAAGCCCTTGATGGTGCCCCAGACTCCGTCGACGATGACGCCCTTGCCGAAGTCCCAGGCGTGCTCCCACACCTGCCACGCAGGCGTCGACTCCTCGACCGCGTCACCCCAGGGCCGCCGGTTCCCCCTTCACTCCTTGCCCGTGATCATTCGGACGTCTGAAACGTGCCGTCAGTTCCCAAGTTGAGCCGAAGAGCGTCGGTGCGCGCAATGATGCACGGGCGCCCTCCGCGCGCCCCACCCAGACCACTGGCGCATCCGGAGCGCGAGCGCTTCGCCCGGGCACTGGCAGAGGCGATCAGCGATCCGGAGCTGCACGCCCTGCCGCTCTGCAGGAGCGTCGACCAGTGGGCCGACAACACCGACTTCCTCGCGCAGGGCCTGGGGGGCCTTCGGCGGGCGGCGGAATGCGGTTGATTTGCCCGGTGCTCAAGCTCTTGTCGCAGCCCCGGTGACCTGGTTGTGTACCGCAGACGATCTCGAACAGGACCGCCGACGGGCCGCGCGTTCCGCCGTGGGTACGAGGTCGACGATGGGAGCCGTGGCACCAGTGACAGAGCAGAAAGTACGAGGCACTCTGCCTCAGGGACTCGGTGACGCAGCATCAGTTGTCCGACATCAGCTGTCAGATGTCAGAAGCTGTTGTCTTTCCGAACTTGAGGACTGCGTTTCCGCTGGTCGGGCATGGGGCGGGCGTTCCCGTGGGAGTGGTGGCGTGTCGTGTCGTCGCTCCGGTGGAGGTTGTGGATGCCGTCGGTGGTGGGGCTGCTGGAACAGCGCGAGGTCGCCGCCCGCCGTCGCGTGGATGGGCTGCGGGAGGAGGCCGACCGCATCCAGGCCGAGTTGGCCGTGGCCGAGCTGGAATGGCGGGAGTGGACCATCGCCCGCTCGCGGGTCGGCGAGGTGCTGGCCCCCGTGGAGGAGCCCGGGCAAGGCCACGCCCAGGCCGATGGGACAGCGCCGGCCATGGGACAGGCCGAGGAGGCATCGTCAGCGCCGACCGCGGCGAAGTCGAAGTCGCAGGTGCCGGTGTGGCGTGAGGGGCTGGCCTGGTCGGTGCTGTCGGTGGATTACCAGCGCATCCTGGAAGTGCTCGCGGACCGGTCCCGGCTCCATCAAGGGCCGCTGACCTGCCAGGAGATGGCCGCGGTGTTCGGCATGGACGTGGTGCCGGCGCGGGTGGAGGCACTGCGGTCGAAGGCGAAACGTCTGGTCGCGCGCGGCTGGCTGGCCGAGCCCGCGCCGGGCCGGGCCGGTTCACGCTCGCGCAGGGTGTGGCCGGGCCAGGCGGCGGGTCATGAGCAGGATCATCGACCAGTAGATCATCGCTTCGGCGCTGGTGGTGCGGCGCTCGTAGTCGCGTGCCAGGCGGCGGGTGCGCATCAGGTGGGCGAAGAGGCGCTCGACGATCCACCGCTTGGGCAGGACCACGAAGCCGCGCATGTCGTCGCTGCGTTTGACGATCGCCAGGACCAGGGCGAGCACGGTGAGGCAGTAGGCGACGAGGCTGCCGGTGTAGCCGCCGTCGGCCCAGACCAGCTCCAACTGGTGGTGTGTGGCGGCGACTTGCCGCAGAAGCACGTGGGCGGCGGTGCGGTCGCCGACATCCGCGGCGGTGACCATCACGCCCAGCAGCAGGCCGAGCGTGTCGACCACGACGTGCCGCTTGCGGCCATTGATCAGCTTGCCGCCGTCGAAGCCACGGCTGTCGGAGCCGACGACGGCGTCCGCCTTGACGGACTGCGAGTCGATCACACCGGCCGTCGGCTCCACGTCGCGGCACAGCTTCTCGCGGACCTTGGCGCGCAGCCGGTCGTGGAACTCCTTGACCAGCAGGTGGTCGCGCCAGCGGCGGAAGAACGCGTAGACCCGGTCCCACGGCGGGAAGTCCGCCGGCATCGCCCGCCACTTGATGCCATTGTCGACCAGGTAGCGGATCGCATCGAGTATCGCCCGGTGGCAGTACGCCTCCGGCTGCCCTCCCCGGCCGCGCAACCAGCCCGGCACCGGCAGCAGCGGCCGGACCACGGCCCACTCCGCGTCCGTCATGTCCGAGGGATAGCGCCGAACACGTTCCGGGTGATCGGCCGCATTCCCGAACCGGTGAGCGACACAATCACACGACGGTGCAACCGAGTTGAACTCCACCGGCTCCAGCACGTACAACTGCGGCAACAGGGTCTCCTGGATCTCGGTTGGCTTCGCAACCCCGAGCTACCAAGAGGCCCTGTCTTCATGCCCGCAGTCGGCAGCAACCACCCGATCGAGACTCCCGTTCGACGCACACCCCTCAAGATCGGAACGACAACAGCTACTCAGACATCAGCTGTCGGCATCAGCCGTCAGGCATCGGAGAGAGGGTGCATCAGGCGGCCTGCTCCAGCTTCTTGGCGCCTGCCTCGGCCGCCGAGATGCCGAAGATGTCGACCGCGTGGTAGTACGTCCAGGCCGTGCCGTTGCAAGCCGTCCTGGTAGCGCCCGAGTAGTTGGCGCAGACGCGCTTGAGATCCTCGTAGAACGCTGAGTCGATGCGGGCCTTGTTGGCGGAGAAGATGCCGGCCGCCTTGTGGTTGCGGTAGCCGAAGTCGTGGCGGGCGCAGGCAGTTCGGAAGGGGAAGCCGAACGGGTTGTCGGGCGAGGAGCTGCAGTAGTCCGTCGACCAGTCGAAGCCGTACGCGGCCCAGGTGCCCTGGTTCTGACGGGCGGCGTTCCAGGCGTTGTAGCTGGAGGCGCTCGTCCGGGTCCAGGAGCTGAGGACCTGGGGCTTGTCCGCGGGGGCCGCCGAGGCGGACGCGGCCGGGATCAGGGAGATGGGCACCGACAGAACGGCGGCAGCGAGGGGTGAGGCGAAACGACGACGCATGCGTGACCTCCATGGGTGGGGGCCGTGCACCCCGTGGGATCTCACGAGGCGGCTCAAGCGTGCCGTCATGTCCCTGCCAGAAAAGCCAAAACAGTGCAGGGATAGGCAGATTCCTAAAGCTTCCGGACCTCCACGTCTTCGATTTGCCGGGGGAGCTACAGAAGTTCAAGGAAAAGGAAGTTTCAAGGAACGTCAGACCAAACCGCACCCCGCCCCGGTGACGCAGAGAACAGCCCGAGGCCGACTGCTGGTACCGACCCTCGCCGGCGGACAGCTGGCCAACCTTCTCTGATGACCACCGAGCTGACGCTGCTGTCGCGGGTCTCCTACCGCGACCATGAGATCACCGCGCCCGGGCTGCGCGGCCTGCTCACCCTCCTCGCGGGCGAGCTGCGCACAGGGTGCAGCACCGCACTCCTGGTGGACGGGCTCTGGCCGGACGAGCAACCGGAGAACCCGACCAAGGCGCTGCAGATCCCTGTCTCGCGCGCCCGGGCCCGCCTCGGTGCCGACGTGATCGCAGCACCCCCACCGGCTACCGCCTCGCGTTGGGCGAGGACCAGGTCGACGCTTCCGCCGTCGTTCTCTGCGCCGCCGCGGGCGCGGAGCGCTCCCGGGCGGGGGACCACGTGGCGGCGCCGGCAACCGGGTCGGGGATCGCGATGACGGCGGCCTCGGCGACGGCCGGGTGATCCAGCAGGATTTTGTGACGGAGCGGGGTGCCTGGCCTCACGGCGCGGCGCCGCCGGCTCCTCACGCGCGGCGCGGTGATCCCGTAGAGGTCCAGGGTGACGTGGCACGTCCATCGCCCAGTGACATCGGCCACATGGACTTTTGGCACTTGGGTCGCTGAATAGTAGATGGCGCCTTGGCGACATAGTGATATTTGTCCGTCTTGGTGCAGACATGCCCGGCGCAGGGTTTGGCACCATTCGGCCCGCTCAGCCCTTTCGCCCGTTCATCGAGCGAGCAAGGACTTCTGACGGAGCAACAGAATTTTCCGGAAGTCCAGAAGCCGGACCAGCACGCCTGTGCGCCCGTTTCAAGAGCCGTCCGGTACTACGAACCGAGATAGTACTGCCGCTCATTGCCCTGACCTGACTCCGCTTCTAAGAATGGCGGCCGCAAGGCGTCTCCGCAGCTCAGGCGCAGGATCTGCGCTGAGTCGGCGATACCGGAGGCGCTCCGCGATTATCGAGCGAGGTCACGCATGAGGAAGCATCGCAGGAAGACGTACTACCGGCAGATAACCATCGCTGCCGTCGCCGTGGGAGCCGTGGCTGTGCCCTCTGCCGCCATGGCCTGCCTGGACACTCAGGAGAACCCGGGCCGCCAGTCCCACGGCCACTGGAAGAGTGCGAACTCCGAGCAGCGGTGGACGGGTGGCCACTGGGGCCAGAAGCCGACTGCGGGAGCCTCGCAGACGCCCGCTGCGTCTCCAAGCGCCCCGAAAACCACTACGCCCCCAAGCGCACCGAAGACCACTACGCCCCCAAGCGCACCGAAGACCACCGCGTCTCCAAGCGCCCCGAAGACCACCGCCCCGGCATCCGGGGCTGCGGCCAGCGTGTTGAAGCTCGTCAACAGCGAGCGCAGCAAGGTCGGATGCTCTCCGCTGGCCTTGAACGCGAAGCTGACAAAGGCCGCTCAGGACCACAGCAAGGACATGGCATCCCATCGGAACATGTCCCACACGGGCTCCGACGGATCGTCTCCGGGCGACCGGATCACGCGTGCGGGTTACAACTGGAGCACCTACGGCGAGAACGTCGCCTACGGCTACACCACACCCGAGAGCGTCATGGCCGGCTGGATGGGCAGCCCCGGCCACAAGCGCAACATCCTCAACTGTGCGTTCAAGGAGATCGGCATCGGCCTCGCGCAGCCCGGCAATTACTGGACGCAGGACTTCGGAACGGCCCGATAGAGGGCACAAGGATCCGCCCACCACTTGCCCCGGCTCACTTCTGCGGGGATGGTGCGCATTTTCCACCGGATGAAAGGCCCCGACCGTCGCCAGTCGGGGCCTTCGTCGTCGGCGCGTCACAAAAGCAGTGTATGCATGTGAACTGGCCCCTTCGCCTCGCCGACGCAGACCTCACGACGGCCGGAGGGAGCCGCCCCGGGGAGTCCCCTCAGCCGCCGCTCAAAGGAGTGTCCGGAGCCATATGGTTGGCGATCGAGATCAAGACCGCGGTGCTGGAATTGTCGTCGGCGTTGTTGCCGGTGCCCTGTGTCGCGACCCTCGCGATCGCGATCTTCTTGGAAGGCAGATAGGCGACCGTTGCCTGACAGCCGGCGAATGACGGATTCTGCAGGAGCCAGGTCTTCTGTACGAACACCCCAAGGGCGAAGGAGGCCGTCGGCGACACCTTGGAGACGGGTGTGATCTGTTCCTTGTACGACTCGGGCGTCAGCAGCTTCCCTTCGCCCAACGCCGTCACGGACTTCCCCAGATCCTCCAATGTTCCCGTCATGATTGCTCCCGGTGCCAGCGTCCATGACGGATTCCAGTAGGTGGAGTCCTCGAATACGCCCCGTTCGTTGTCGAAGGCATGGAGCACCGGGTAGGCGATCTCGGCTGTGGACGGGTTTTCGGTCTGGGTCAGGCCGAGGGGCTTCAAGATTTCATTCCGCATCACTTCCGCCAGGGGCTTCTTCTCCACCTTCGAGATGATGTCACCCAGGATCACCCAATTGGCGTGCGAATAGACAAAACCCGCTCCCGGGGGTTTCACAAGGGGCTTGGAAACGGAGATCTTCACCCGTTCTTCCGCCGACCATTGACTGAACGGATTCTTGTAGAGTTCGGCCAAGAACTTAGGATCCCGGACGTAGTCCGAGTATCCGGAGGTGGCAGAGGCCAGCATCTTCATAGTGATCTCGTCCGCGTGCGGAAGGTCGGGGCGCCACCGGGAAATCTTGTCGTCAAGCTCGACCTTGCCCTCGTCGACGAGCTTGAGCAATTCGGTCGTCAAATAGGGAATCGCAACCGACCCGATCCGGAAATGCATGTCCGTCGAAACAGGGACGCCCGTCATCGACTCTCCTGAAGCGACGGTCGAAATTCTTTTGCCGTCGACCCACACCCCTGCCATGGCTGCATTGAGTTTGTACGTCTTCAGGGAGTCTTCGACCTGCTTCTTGGTGAAGTCGGCGGTGTCGGCCGGAATGCACGTGCCACCTTGAGAGATCTGGCCGGACGGACATGACTTCGCCGCGCTCTCGGCCTCCGTGAAGGCGCAGCCCGCCGGCGAAGCGCCCAAGAGCAGTTGCAGGCACATGAGGGTGACCGTCTTGGGTCTACGCACGGTGGAGCCTCCATGCAGGTCGAATACCGCGATCCCTTATATCGCAATTGCGGACTTTGTCCGGATGCTAACCGTCGGCGTCAGCCGTCGCGCTTCAGACTGCGAGCGGCCCGAGCCCGCGTCTCCGTTGGAGGCGGCCAGGTCCGCCGCCACGGCGACCGTGTTCCGGCGGCCGGCCAGGAGTTCCACGGACGCATCAAGTCCGGCCTTTTCCTGGCCGGTTATATCGTCGCCGGGGACACGGAGGACGACGTGGCCGCCAATATGGACAAGGTGGCGGCCTGGTTCTCCGGGCAGGCCAGACGGCGTTCCACCGAGTCCATGGGCGGCACACATTGAGCGCACAGAACCCGCTCGTCCCGATCAGCCCGCTCTCCGGCCCGTTCTCCGGCCCGCTGGTCGGCAATGACTGGCTCGCGCCCCGGCTGGGTGCGCCGGGGCTGGTGGTCCTCGACGCCTCCGTGGGCGCGCACCGCGGCGCGGCGCATGGGGTATCCCCTGCTCGAAGAGCTTGGGTAAGGATCCCGGGGGCACGGCCCTTCGACATCGACGGGGCGCTGTCCGACCATTCCAGCCCGCTGCCCCACACCATGCCCGGAGCCGGCCAATTCACGGAGGAGATGCGCTCCCTCGGCGTCGACGACGCCGACACCGTCGTCGTCTACGACGCCGCGGGAATCTATTCCAGCGCCCGGGCGTGGTGGATGCTGCGGGCGATGGGCTTCGACCGCGCCGCGGTGCTCGACGGTGGCCTGCCCGCCTGGGCCGCGGCCGGGCAGCCGCTGGAGGGCGGCGATCTCGTGGCCGCCTGGCCGCGCGGCGACTTCACCGCACGGCCACGCGCGGGGCTGGTCGTCGGGAGCGGCGAGGTGGTGGCGGCCCTGGCCGACCCGGCCTCGGCCGTCTTCGACGCCCGCTCCCGGGAACGGTTCTCCGGCGCGGCCCCCGAACCCCGCCCGGGGCTGCGCGGCGGCCACATGCCCAACGCGTTGAACCTGCCCTTCGGGGAGACCCAGCACGGGGGCCGGATGCGCCCCGCGCCGGAGCTGCGTGCCGCCTTCTCCGACCTCTCCGGGGGCCGGGAGAAGATGGTCTTCAGCTGCGGGTCGGGCGTCACCGCCTGCATCCTGGCCCTCGGCGCCGAACTGGCCGGGTATCGCGAGCTGTCCGTGTACGACGGATCCTGGAGCGAATGGGGGCTGCCCTCGGATCTGCCCGTCGTAACCGACGAAGCGGAGAGCGGGGGCCCGCTGCCGTGACGGCATCCCTCTCAGTACGTCGGTGCTGTTCGCCCTGATCGCGGTGGCGCCCACCAGGTCACCATGAAGCCCGTGCCACCAGGTTCAGGCCCGCAGCCGCGAGTGCTGGGGGGCCACATGAGTGCAACCACTGCGCCGTCCTGCGGAGCACCAAGCGAGCCTGTTTGGCCCGAGCCGCCCACGTCTATGGATCCTGTTGCTTGATTTCGGTCAATGGCCTTGCTGTCCGATGAGTCGTGGCCCGGGAGTCGTCCGAATCGGGCAGTCGGCGGTGGCACAAGGCCTGCGGCAGTGCCGATTGAGGCAAGGGAGTGATCAGCGCGATGTTGGTAGAGGTGGTGCAGACGGCGGAACTGTTCACCAACGCCATGGTGCGCCCTTCAAGCGCGCGAACACGGACCGAGTCGATTTCGCACTGGGGCCAGTCCACGTGGTCGTCCACACCGAGCTGCTCGAGGACAACGCGGTGGGGCTCATGCCACACCGGCGCGGCGGTTCAGTCGGTAAGGAAGCGCTGCAGCACATGCCGAAAGGCGCCGAAGACCGGCGGGAGTTGCCACCAGGCAATAGCCGGCCACGGAGCCACGGCCTGAAACAGAAACATCCCACCACGAACGATCACTCATAAAGCGCCTTCCGAAGGAGCCCCGAACCGATGCCCAGACGTTCTAGACGGCGTGTCGCCATGGCCATCGCCACCGCAAGCCTGATTGCAGCTGTTCCGCTGGTGGTCGCCGAGCCGGCGTTCGCACAGTACCCGCCGGCTCCCGGTGTTGTGATCGACGACGCCACCGTGGCCCCCGGTGATCCGATCAACTTCACCGCTACTGGCTTCCAGCCGGCCGAGCAGGTTGTCGCCAGCCTCGTCCCCGGCGCCGCCGCTGGAGCCGCGGCTGCGGCCGCACGTTCACTGAGGACATCGCCCTCGTCCGTCCAGCCCATTGCGGCGGCCACACCGAAGGGCGATGACTGCGATGACGGAGGAGACGGGGACACCGTTGTGCTCGGCACCTTCACCGCCGACGCCAACGGCATTGTGACTGGAACGGTCACCATCCCCGAGAGCGTCCCACCGGGCATCTACCTCTTCCAGCTCGTCGGCAGTACATCCGGAGTTACGGTGTCCGCGCGGGTGACCGTGACCGGTGACGCGAGCCCACCGCCCGGGGACTGTGACGGGAACGGACGGCCCGGCGACGGCGACGACGACGACGACCACGGCCGGCCCGGCGACGGCGACGGCGACCATGGCCGCCCGGGTGACGGCGACGACGACCACGGCCGCCCGGGTGACGGCGACGGCGACGACGACCACGGCCGCCCCGGCAGCGGTAACGGCGACGACGACCACAGCCGCCCCGGCCACGGCAACGGATCCGGTCACGGCAATGGCTCCTCGGGGCTCGCGGACACCGGTTCCTCAGATGCACCGGTGGCGCTGCTCACCGCGGCAGGTGGTCTGGTGCTTCTCGGCGGCGCGTCACTGGTGATCGCCAGGCGCCGGCGCACTCGCACTGAACGCGGCTGAGCGGCCAACGATGCCGTGGACCATCCACAAACTCTCGGACAGCACCGTTCTGTCCCACATCAACGGCCTGGTGCGACGGAACCACCGTCGTACCAGGCCGTTGATGTGGGCGGCGGCCGGCCTTCTCCTCGCCGGTTCGGGCTGGGTTCTCGTAACGGGCCTGTACGCCCGTAGCGAGCTGCTCGCGGCCCGACACGACCTGGAAACGCTGCGGAACACGGTGACGGCGCCCCCCTCGCCGGTCTCGACGGCTGGGGACACCACGGACCGCGGGGCGCGCACCGAAGCAGCGGCCCGTTCCGCTGCGGCGCACGCGGCCCGGGCACATCGGCTCACCACCGGACCTGCGTGGTACGTGGCCGCGCATCTGCCCCGCCTCGGAGGCCCCCTCGAGACCTTCCGTGGTACGGCCAAGGCCGTCGACCGGCTGACCGGCGAGGTGCTGCCTGCCGTCGTACGCACCGTCGGCAACCTCACCGACGACGCAGGCGCCGGTGGCGGGCACCTGAACCTGTCCGAACTGCGCAGGGCCGCCCCGGCTCTGGAGCAGGCCTCACGCCAGGTGGCCGCAGCTCGCACGGAGGCCCACAGGTTGCCCCGCCGCACCTGGCTGCCCGCCGTGGACCGGGTCCGAGACCAACTCCTCAGCCGGCTGGACCGGATGGCGCCCGCTTTGGAGGACGCCGCCACCGGCGCCCGGCTCCTGCCGCCGATGCTGGGGGCGGACGGTCCGCGGCGTTACCTCCTGGTGTTCCAGAACCCCGCAGAGTCGCGTGGAACCGGTGGGATGCCCGGTGCCCATGCCGTACTGACGGCCGACCGGGGGGCGCTGGAGCTGACGCATTTCGGAAGCGACGCCGAGATGGTGGGCGCTCGCCCCGAGGTGGACCTCGGTTCCGAATTCGCCGCCATGTACGGACGTGGCGATTCGGTGAACACCTGGGCCAACTCCAACATGAGCCCGCACTTCCCCTACGCCGCGCGTATCTGGTCGGCCACCTGGCTCTACCAGAGCGGCGAGCGAGTCGACGGCGTACTCGCACTGGATCCGGCCGCGCTGGCCCGGCTGCTCGCAGCCTCCGGCCCGGCGCTCACAGCCGACGGAACGGTCGTCACCGCGGACAACGTGGTGGATCTCAGCGAGCGAACCAACTACGTGACGCACACGGACCAGGTCAAGCGCAAGGCCTATCTGCTGGACGTGGCCCGAGCCGCCGCCGGGCGGTTGCTGACCGCCGCCGAGGATCCCCAGCGGCGGCCCTCGCTGCTCCTCGGTCTGTACGTGTTGCTGGGCAACGGGCAGGTGACCGCCTGGAGCGCCCACGCGAAGGAGCAGCAGGAGCTGGAATCACACCCGGTGGGCGGCTCCTTGCCGCGGCGTCCGGAGCCCTATGCCGGGCTGGTGGTCAACAACGCCGCCGGCACCAAGCTCGACTACTACCTCGACCGCACCCTGGACTGGTACCCCGGCCGCTGCACCGCCGACGGCCGCGAGGTCACCGTCAAGGCGGTCTTCTCCAACGGTGCACCGTCCGCAGGACTTCCCGCCTATGTCACCGATCGTCTCGACAAGCCGCCCTATCCGACGCGTCAGGGGGACAATCGCCTGCTGGTCTCCTACTTCGCGACCGGCGGGGCCCATCTGGTCAAGGCTGCCCTCGACGGGCGGCCCGCCCGCCTGACACCGGGTGTCGAGCGCGGCCATCCCGTGTACACGTTCGACGTCGAAGTGCCCGCGGGCAGCAGCCGGACGTTGACGCTGCATCTGCTGGAGCCCCCGGCCGACCACGGACCTTTCGTCTTCCACCAGCGACTGCCGCGCCCGCTGCGGGCCAGGGTGCACCCGTCCCCGGGCGGCTGCCCCGGAGCCTGAGCGAAGGCCCTGCCGGTCAGCCCAGCACTGCTGCCGCGATCCGTTCCACGGCTTCGGTGATACGGGCGGCGCACTCCCTTGCCTCTTGCTCGGACGCACCGTACGGATCGGCCAGTTCGTCGTCCCACGATCCCCCTCCACCCACTCCTCTCCGTGCGGCGGCCCCTTTGGTCAGGGCCTCGGCCCTCTCTGCCGAGTCGGTCAGACCCGCCGCGTCGTCCTCGTGCAGCAGCCGTGCGAACTCCCGCAGCGTGAAGGCGCGTCCGAGCCCATGCACCGGGCAGAGCCGTACCGCGGCCTCGCGGTGCTCTGTCGCGGCACCCAGAACCAGTGCCGCGCCGCTCACGAGGCCTGCGGTGAGCCTTCGAGCGGCGGCTCCGGTGGGTTCCCCGCCCATCTCGGTGAGCAGGGATGCGGCGACCGGGTCCATCGGTGTGCCGTTCACCGCGACGGTCCCCGCGCTCGACACCCGGAACTTGCCTGCAGCCGACGCCAGCCGGAAGGTCAGCAGACGTTCTGCCAGTGGCGAGCGATGCACGTTTCCGGTGCAGACGACGAGCACGCGGAACGGTTCACGCACGGTTGAGCAGCGGATCACGCCATCACCCACGACGACGGAGCACCGCGAACATGGTGTGTCCGTACTCGCCCTGGGAAGGGAAGCGGCCTTCGGCGGCCAAGCGCGCATGGAGGCGTTCCGGCATGCGCGCCCGGGCAGTGGCGCGGCCCGCCAACTGCGCCACCCATGCACCGGTCACGGGACGCAGCGCTGTCCGGACGGATCGTTGACGTGCTGCCCTGACCTGGGACAGGGAAGGCGGCTGGTACTCGACCAGGACAAGGTCCATGCCGAGGACCTCGGCCACGGCGCTGAACTGCCGGGGGCCCCACCTGGAGAGGTGGTGCGGTGGGCAGTCGTTCGGTTCCGGACCCTGGCGGAACCGCTCACGGTTCGGTACGGAGAGGAGGATCTCACCGCCCGGCACCACGATCGCCGCCAGCGCGGAGAGAAAGCCCCGTACGTCCGCCACATGTTCGAGGACCTGGAAAGCGCAGACGACGTCCGCCCGGCCTGGACGGACCTGCGCGTCGGCGCGGACATCGTCCTCACTCACCTTGATGCCGGCCGTACGCAGCAGGTCCGCGGCGTGAGGGTTCTTCTCGAGCGCCTCGACGGAACTGCACCGTGGGAGTACGGAGCGTAGGAAGGCTCCTTCGCCCGAGCCCACTTCGACCACTCGCGCCCCGTTCGCGATCCTTCGCGCGGCTCGATCGAACTCCCATCGCCACTTCTCGTACCTGATCAAGCCGGTGAAGAGCTGGGAGTAGAAGCCGGAATCGCCTTCAAGCGCGGGGTCGAACCATTCAAGCGCGCAACGACAGCAACGGCGGAGAGCGACCGGTCCGTTCCCGTACTGCGCGATGACATCGTCCGAAAACGACGTGGCCCACTGCTCCGCGTATGCCCGCCATACATCGGAGAGGTAGATGTGAGAAAGCGTATCCGCAGAGGTCGAACCGCAGAGCGGGCAGGGATTCGGGGAAGAATCCAGCACCGGGCAATCCTTTCGGGAGCGTGTCTACGTACGGCGTTCACGAAATCGACGTGCCGCGCCCTGCCGGAGGCCGTACACGAATGCCAGGGGAACAACCAGACCTATGACGCACACAGCCAGCCACTTGCTCCAGATCGTGGGAGTGAGGTGCGGGCTGTGTACGACGGCCACGGCGGCGATGCCGGCGAGCCACACTTGGATTCGCATCATGGCCCTGGCCGGAGAGAGGGGGAAGTAGAGCACGACGAGAATGATCAGCATGCATTCAAGCAGGGAACGCTGCCGGTAAAAGGCTCCGCCGAAGGTCGCGATATATGCGGCGGCGTAGGCGGACATCCCCAGGACGGCGGCACGGCCGACCCCCGAGGTGTCCGCCCATGCCCTGCGCAACGCGGTGGGAGCAAGGAAAAGGGAGGCGATCCAGATGATGGTGCCCAGATAGAGCCAACGTTCCGGGACAGCGGTCTCCGGCCCGAACTCCCAGGGGAACGGCCCGAGCAGCAAGGTCACCAGGTACTGAGGATGATTCAGCAGGTTCTCTGAGCCGTATCCCCCGGTGAAGCCGAGACGGGTCCCGCCGCGGACCTCCAGACTGTCCACAAGACCGAAGAGCGTCATCAGGCGAGGAAGAATGAAGAGGGCGGCGGCCCCTACGACGATCAGGGAACCCGCCAGGTACCCGCGGCGGAATCTCACCCGGGCCAGCAGAGCAACCCCGAGAAAGAGCGCTGCCGCAGGTCTCAGGTACAGACATGCGTGGATGCTCAGCAGCGTGCTGACACAGGCAATCGAGAAGCGGGCACGCGTCTGTACGAGCAAGGACCACAGGACGAGGCTGGTGATCAGCCCGTCCTTCAGGCCCCAGGCATCCCACAGCAAGAGGGACGGACTCGCGCCCACCATCAGTCCAACGGCGGCGGCGCGCTTACGCCCCCGTCCGGACGTGAGAGCCAGTCCGTACGCGGCGACCGCGCCGGTGGCCGCGAAAAGAGCCAGTACCGTCTTGGCGGAGAGCCACCCACCACCGGTCAGAAGCCTGCACAGCGCCATGATCGCCGGGTAGCCCCACACCGCAGAACCGACCAGCCCTGAGAGACTGCGCGTTTCCAAGGGGCTCCCGTTGCGCCAGGCCACGGCAATCATGTCGCTGGCCGATTTATAGCCTTGGGCATCCGGAAAGAGCGCGTCACCGTTGGTCTGCGAGTGAACGACCAGGACAACACCGACGTGGAGAACCGCCGCTGCCGCGAATACCGCGAGAGCGCCCCAGAGCGAACTGCGCCGCGGGCTTTCAGACTTGGAGGGATGAGTGCCGGCTGGTGTCCTGAGCACGGTCGATGCGCGCATGGTCAACCGGCCTCTTTCGATCTGTGCGCTTGGCGCATACCGGCCCCGTGGTCTGCGGCCCACTCACATGTAAGAAACGACCCGAGTACGAAAGCCCCGGTAATGCGAGTGGACCATGGGCCATGAGATTACAGGAGTGAGAAGTTCCTGGGCCCGGCTGACGTTCTGTGTCGCGATATGAGATAGCGCTAGATGAACTCGAACGGCGAGAAGTGCGACCGAAGGTCTGTGAAATCTCCGGCTTTGTCGCGCAGTTGACCGCGCTCGCCCTCAATCAGAATTCCACAGGGCCCGGCGGCACGGAGACAGCGCTGGAAGGCCGGCGTGTCCAGCGTCCGATAGCGCGGTCAGGGGCCGCTGTCGATGGAACGCAAGGCTGATGTCCTGTCCGGCATTCTACTTCGTTCCACGGACGACATAGAGCCCGCGAATTCGTTCGATCTCGAATTCGCTCAGGCGAAGGTCCCTGCACCAGCGCTCGAGTCGGCGCCGCGGCTGGGGCCACTCGAATTGAGGCGAGAGCCAGTCGAAGGTGTCCAGGATCGACCAGGTCCGCAAGGTTTCGGTGTCGGTCAACCCGAGGTGGCGGTGATTGGCCACGGGAACCAGCCGGGTCAGATAGTCGCCCACCCGTGGGACTGTGCTGAGGCGCATGGAAACTGGCAGTAGTCGTGGCGTGATGGATTGGACAACGCTATAGAGTTTGCATGGAGGAATTCGCTTGGTGACGGGCCGCAGCAGTTGCCGTAGATGCGGATAGGCGACGATCGCCGCGTATACGTCGATGCAGAACTTTCCACCGGGACGCAGGTAACGGAAGATCGTCTTAAAGGCCCGCTCGACGTCAGGCGTGTGCTGGATGACCCCGAGGCAGACGAGGTAGTCGAACGACTCATCCACCAGGGGGAGGTCGTAAATGCTGGCCTGAAGCAGCCGCAGGTTGGCGAATCGGCCATTGGAAGTGGCGTTGGCCTCCACCGCGTTGGAGATGTCGAAGGAGGTTACGGCAGCCCCGGTCTGGCAGAGCACCTCGGTGAAGCGTCCGGCGCCGCTTCCGCACTCAAGAACTTCGCGGCCCTGAAGTTCATCAGCGGTCCAGCCGCTCTCCCGCAGTAGACGATCTCTGGATACGGGGAGCCCCACATACGAGTCAAGCTGGGTAAGCCGATGCACATTCCATTGATACCCGAACGATTTCCCGTAGTTGTCCTCGGGAACGAACCGCGGGATCCCGTCACGCACCGGATAGGTCCGTCCACACCGTTCGCAGGTCAGTGTGGCCTCTCCGTGAAGCCGCGCACGGCAGTTCGGACACTGAAGCGTTTCGAACCAGCAACCGTCTCGGTTCTTCTCCGCGAGGCCGTCGGCCAATCTCCTGTGCATGCAGGACAAGCTAACTGATCGTTCGCTTTGGGCGGGCAAGGACTCGCGTGTCGTGTTTCCTGCCGCATATTATGCGACGAGTTAGGCATGCAGCCGACTCATGAGATCCACCAAAAGCATTTTCAGCGGTGCTCCTCCAGGATGAGTACGGCGGCTGTGGCTGACGCGAGCCAGTGGGGCCTGCACCGTGCCTTGCGGACCGCGAACGCTGCCCACGTCATGGCGACCCGCCGCAACGACACCGTGGTCACCCGTGTCGGCATCGACCACCGCTTCGATGAGTTGATCGCAGAACCGCCGCGGCAGAAGTGCAAGCGCTGCTCGTGCGGGCCGGGGCTCACGGCCCGCGTGTGTATGACTGGGCCCGCAGGACCAACCCGCCATCCGGGCCTGACCACCATGCCGACGGTGCTCGCCAGAAGAGGTCACCGGTTCAGAGCACACCGCGATGTTTCCCGAAGGGCAGGGGGCGGGCGTTGCGCAGGCAGGCCGGGCTAAATGCCCGCATATGTGTGGTATGTATCTCAGGGCTTTGCGGTCAGCCCGCGACGCAGTGCACCGGCGAGTGGGAGCCGGCGATGTCGGCGGACGGTCATCCGACGGTGCAACACATGGGGAGCGTTTATGTGCGGTGTAGCTGGAATCGTGTCCACCAGCCCTCCCGATCCCGAACAGGTGCGCGTGATGTGCCGCCGCATCACCCATCGCGGGCCCGACGGAGAGGGCTACCACACCGACGCCCACGCGGCGCTGGGGATGCGGCGACTCGCCATCATCGATGTGGCCGGCGGAGGCCAGCCCGTCTACAACGAGGACCGCACCGTCGCGGCAGTCTTCAACGGAGAGATCTACAACTTCATGGAGCTGCGCGAGCAACTGGTCGCGCGCGGGCACCGATTCGCCACCGACGGCGACACCGAGGTACTCGTCCACCTGTACGAGGAACACGGCGAGGACCTGGTCGCGCAGTTGCGCGGCATGTTCGCCTTCGCGATCTGGGACATGGCACGGCACCGGCTGCTGCTCGCACGGGACCGGGTGGGCAAGAAGCCGCTGTATTACCGGCAGTCCGGGACCTCACTGGCGTTCGCGTCGGAGCTGAAGGCTCTGATGGCCGACCCAGCGGTGTCCCGTGAGGTGGACCCGGTGGCTCTGCATCACTACCTGACCTACCAATACGTGCCGGCTCCATGGTCGATCTACCGCGGAGTCAGCAAGCTGCCTCCCGGCCACCTGCTGGTCTGGCAGGACGGGGAGGTGAGCCTGCGGCGCTACTGGAGGCTGGATTTCACGCCCCGACCGGTGGGCTGCAAGCAGGAGGCGGCAGAACAGGCAAGGGAGTTGCTGCTGGATGCAACGCGGGTCCGGATGGTCAGCGAGCGTCCGCTGGGGGCATTTCTGTCCGGCGGCATCGACTCCTCCACGGTGGTGGCCGCCATGGCCCGGCTCAGCGATCGGCCAGTGAAGACGTTCTGCATCGGATTCGACGACCAGCGCTACGACGAGCGGCCCTACGCGGCGTCCGTGGCCCGCCGCTATGGAACCGACCATCATGAGTTCGTGGTGGCCGGTTCGTCCGCGCTGGACGTTCTGCCCACGGTGACCCGGCACTTCGACGAACCGTTCGCCGACTCCTCGGCCCTCCCCTCCTTCTTCGTGGCCGAACTGAGCCGTCGGCACGTGACGGTGGTGCTCAACGGCGACGGTGGGGACGAGTGCTTCGGAGGCTACCGGCGTTATGCGTACATGAATAGTGCGGGGCGGATCCGGACCCCGTACCGGCTGAACGGCGTGCTGAACCGACTCGGTTCGGCACTGGCTGAGGGCAATACCCCGCTCGGGCTGCGCAGGTTCGGACGGGGATTGCAACTGCTGGCTGAAACACCACAGCACCGCTACGCCAGCCTAATGTCCTACTTCACCCGGGAGGGCAAGCATGCTCTGTACACCGGGGCGATGCACGAGCAGGTGGCCCACGTCGACAGCTATGAGCTGATCACGGAGGTGTTTGACACCTCCCGTGCCGACGAGGACGTCAATCGGTTGATGGACGTCGACGTCAACACCTATTTGCCGGGCGACCTGCTCGTGAAGGTGGACATCACCACGATGGCTCACTCACTCGAGGCCCGCTCTCCGTTCCTGGACCACCATCTGTTGGAGTGGGCGGCTGGACTGCCCGGCCGGTGGAAGGTCGACGGACAGGTGACCAAGGCACTGTTGAAGAGCGCGATGACTCCGTGGCTGCCACCCGAGGTGCTCAACCGGCCCAAGGCCGGCTTCGCGGTGCCACTGGCGGACTGGCTGCGCTGCGAGTTGCGGCCTCTGGCCTACGATCTGCTGACTGACCACACCGCCCGCGCTCGCGGCCTGTTCCGGCCTGAGGTCGTGCGACGCCTGCTGCAGGACCATGTCGAGGGGCGCGATCGCTCCAGTCGGCTGTGGGCACTGCTGCAGTTCGAGCTCTGGCACCGCACATGCGCCGAGCAGGGGTGGGGGGACACCGCTACCGCCGCCGCCCAACCCGCCCAGGGGCCCTGTGGCTGACACCGCGCGGCAAGTGCTCGGCATGCTGGGCAGCCGGGCCGCGTGCGTGGTGCTGTCCGTGTTCACCAGCGCTGTCATCGCCCGGTCGCTGGAGCCGGAGGGCCGCGGGATCTACTACATGGCGGTCACGGTCGCCACGACCGCCACCATGCTGGGACACCTGTCCGGGGAACAGGCGCAGAGCGCGTTGTGGACGGACGTCGAGTGCCGGGAGGCGCTCGCCGGCAACAGTGTGCCGCTCGCCCTCATGCTCGGAACTCTCAGCGGTCTGGCCGCAACAGCCCTGGTGGCCGTGATCGGCCCCGAAACTCTGGACCTGCCGGGGCAGTACCTGGTGATGGTCGCCTGCCTGAGCGTTCCGCTCGGCATCGCGTCGAACTACACCGGCAACATCGCGCTGTTGCGGGGGCGAGTGCGTGTGGCGAACTGGTCGATGCTGGCCGGTGCGCTCGCCCAATGCGCCGCTGTGGCCGCACTGTCGGCAAGTGAGCGGTTGAGCGTCGTGGCGGCGCTGATCGTCTGGGTCGCCGCCGGGAGTGTCCCGCTGCTGGTGTTCACCGCCGTGGGGGCGGCCTCGGGGCGCCGCCGGGACCTGAAGCTGGCGCGCACCACGGTGGCGACTGGCGCCCGTTACCACCTTGGTCCCGCCTCGGTGTTCCTTCTACTGAACGCCGACATCTACATGCTCAGTGCGTTCGCCGGCGCGCGGGAGGTGGGCATCTACTCGCTGGCGGTCGGCCTGGCCGGGTACAGCCGCATGCTGGCGGATGTCGTCTCCCAGGTGATGCTCAAACGCCAGTTCAACGCAAGCGACACCGAATCCGCCGACGTCACCGTACGAATCACCCGTTACACGATCCTCCTGGCACTGGCCTCGGCGCTGGCCCTCACGCTGGCCGCCCCGGTGCTGGTTTCCGCCGTGTACGGCGCGGCGTACACCGATGCGGTGCCCCTCGTGATGCTGCTCGCTCCCGGCGTGATGGCTCTGGGGGCGAGCCGACTGCCGAGCGCCTACTTGCTGCGGTTGCGCCGCGCACGGCTGGTCGTCCTGCCGTCAGTGATCGCCCTGGCTGTCAACATCGCACTGAACGTGCTGCTGATTCCCGTGTGGGGCGCTGCCGGTTGTGCGCTTGCCTCCTCGCTGGCGTACGTACTGCTGGCCGCCTTTCAGACACGACTGTTCGCCAGGATGACGGGCATCCAGGCCCGGAAACTTGTCCCCTCCGCCGCAGATCTGCTCGCGCTGCTCACCTCCGCGCGTCACTGCGTTCCCGGCAAGCGCGCCGCGGCGTCTCTGACGCCGGATAGCCGCCACCTGCCAGCCGGACGGTCACCGCTGTGACCATTCACCCGGACGACCGCGCGTCGCGGTTGATATCGACACAAAAGGTGCTGAGAGCCTGGACAGCAAGAAGAGGCACGCTGTGCCGTGCCTGAACTGCTGGCTGGACGGAGCTGACATCAGTGACTGGATGCCACGACAGCATGGCCGTACCGATCCCCGGGAATGCCACCCGCGATGTCAATCTGTCCCGAGTGAGTCTGATGATTGGTCAACTGGGGCTGGGCGGTGCCGAGAAGCAGGTAGTGATGCTGGCGCGTGGCCTGGCGGCTCGAGGCATCGAGACCACGTTGCTCCTGCTGTACGAAGGAGGACCACGTGAGGCAGAGCTGTCCGGTTCCGGGGTGACGCCGGTCAGCCTGGGATACCGGGGAATCAACCGGCCATGGGTCCATCCTGTAGCCGCAGCTAAGGACGGCGCAGTCGGAGTGAGGGCGTTCACTCAGCTCGTGACGCATCTGCGCCGCACCCGGCCGCAGGTCTTCCATGCCTTTTTGTTCGACTGCTACATCGCGGCACCTCCCGCGGCCCGCCTGGCACGTGTTCCGGTGTGCGTGGCCGGGCGGCGCAGCCTGGGCACGTTCAAGGAGGGACGCCGTGGGCTGCTGGCCGTGGAGCGGGGCGCGACGGGCATGACCGACTTCATTGTGGCCAATGCACATGCCGTCGCCGAGCAAGCCCGGCGCCAGGAAGGGCTGCCGCAGGACAAGATCGCCGTCATCCACAACGGAATGGAGGAGCAGGATTTCCGGACGGCCGCTCCCGCCGACCTGTCCACGGATCTGCCGGTGGTGCTGTGCGTGGCCAACCTGCGGACCTACAAGGGTCACCAGTACCTGCTCGACGCCGTCGCCCGGATGAAGCAGCGGGGGCAGCGCTGCACCCTCGTGCTGATCGGGGAGGGCCCCCAGCGACACCCTCTGCAGCAACAGGCCGAGCGGTTGGCCATCGACGTACGCTTTTTGGGCCATCGCACTGATGTACCCGCTTTTCTCGCTCGGGCGGACGTCGTCGTGCTGCCCTCCCTGGAGGAGGGCCTGAGCAACGCGGTCATGGAGGCCATGGCGGTTGGTCGGCCCGTGGTTGCCACCGCGGTGGGCGGAACGCCGGAGTTGCTGCGCGACCGAGGTGTGCTGGTACCCCCAGCAGACACCGAAGCTCTGGCGCAGGGCCTGCAATGGATGCTTACCGACCGCGCCGCCGCCGCACAACTGGGGAAGGCCGCCCGGGAGTGGGCACTTGAGCACTTGAGTGCGGACACAATGGTGGAGCGGCACATCAGCCTGTACGGGAAACTGCTGGAGCGCAGATCCGTCAGGTGAGCGCGAGGAACAGCCGGGCCGGAGCACCACTGCGGCGGTACACCCGGCGAGGCCGGCCGCCGCCCGTCTGCTGACGTCGGCGGCGCCGGCCCGGCCCGGCAGCACGGATCGAGCGCGGTCACCTCAGCTCGTAACGCCGGTCCCCACCGCCGCCGCGCTCCGAGCCGCAGGTGACGTCTGCGCGGTGTCCTGATCGGCGATCGAGGCGAAGACGTACTCATTGCAGCCCAGGCCCCCTCCGCAGGTCTTGAGATGGCGCAGTTCCAGCCCATGGCGCCGGCCCACACGGAACACCTCTTCCGGAGCGGCGACTTCGAAGGGATAACCTCCGACCCAGTCGATGAGGTCGTATCGGGCGGACATACCGCGAGCACGTCGAGCCTGGCCGCCGACGGGATGTCGCCCCGTCATGGCCGACTTCAGCAGGGTGACCGCTCGTCGGGGAGCGTTCAGGTACATCCCACTCCCGGCGACCAGCAAGCGCCGCGTGACTGGGCCGGAGGAGTTGTAGGTGCGCTTGACATGCCTCCACGCGCGGCTGCTCAGGCCCTGATCGTTGTAGATGGACACATACAACAACCCGCCGGGGGCGACCAGTCGGCAGGCGGTGTCCAACGCTTCCCACAGGGCGCCGGTGTGGTGCAGCACTCCCCAGGAGTAGACGATGTCGAACTGTCCGAGGCGGGAGATCACGGAGGAATCCAGCACCGAACCGTGCTCCACCCGCCAGTCACTGTCGGACGCGTACCGTTCACGCAGCTGCCTGGTGGTCTCCACCGCGTCGGGGTCGTAGTCGAAGGAGTGCACCTTCGCACCGAGTTGGAGTGCGGCCAGCGAGAACAGGCCGCTGCCGCAGCCGATGTCCAAGAACGTGCGCCCGGCGAGGTCGCCGGTTCCCAAGGCCGCCACGAGGGACTCTCGAGCGGCAGCGATACGGTCCTCGTCGACCAGCCTGCTGAACTTCTGCCAGTTGCGGCCGAAGGCGAAGCGCTTGCCTTGCTCTACCTCGCTGGAGCAGTCGATCACCTCATGGTCTCCTTCCTCCTGGGAGCGCATGTACCGCGGATTCCGGCAAACGTGCGTACTGACGCGGTATATCAGACGTCGGCCGGGAAGAGCGTCGACGCTGCGGTGGTGGAGGCAAGAATCGACCGAATACCGGGCTCTCGGCGATCCTTCCACGGCCCTCGAAATATTTCCGAGAGGGTTGTCCAAAGCAGCGGACACATACTTCGCGCCCTTGACGGATACCGGAGCGTGTTCGGCTTAATATCTCGCACATGTCGACCGCCACGTACCGAACCACGGGTTTCGGCATCCCACGTCTGCGCGTGATGAGAGTCATCACGCGAATGAATATCGGTGGTCCGGCTGTTCAGGTCTCGGCCCTCATGCGCGGGCTGGATCCCGAGCGATTCGACCATCACCTGATCGCCGGACTGGTGGGCCCGGGTGAGGCGGATTATCTCGATCAACGGGCACCCGATCTGCCCGTCCGCCGGATCGAGGGGCTGGGACGGGCTGTGCGGCCCACGGATGATGTGCGCTGCCTGCTCGAACTGGCGGCAGCCATACGCCGGTTCCGGCCCCATATCGTCCACACGCACACAGCGAAAGCGGGCGCACTGGGGCGGGCGGCTGCCGTGCTGGCGCGTGTCCCCTCAAGGGTGCACACTTTTCACGGCCATCTCCTGCATGGCTATTTCTCCCCGGCGAAGACTCGCGTCGTGGTGCAGACCGAACGCAGGCTTGCAGCCCTCTCCGATCGCTTGGTTGCCGTGGGCAGTCGAGTGCGGGACGACCTCGTCGCCGCCGGCATCGGAAAGACCGACCAATACACGGTCGTGCCGCCCGGCACCAGACTTGCAATCGCACCAGAGCCTGCCGAAGCCCGGCAACTGCTCGGACTCCCGCAGGGCTGTCCCGTGGTTGCCTATGTGGGACGAATTACCGGAATCAAGCGACCCGACCGCTTTCTCGCCGTGGCCCGCGAAGTGCGCCGCACCGTGCCCGCAGCGCATTTCGTGGTGTGTGGATCGGGCGATTTCCAACCGGATCCCGATGCGGTCACCGATCTCGGCGACTCGCTCCACCTGCTGGGCTGGCGTGCAGACGTGGAGACCGTATACGCGGCGGCCGACCTGGTGTTGCTGACCTCGGACAACGAAGGTATGCCCGTCAGTCTGATCGAGGCCGGCCTGGCGGGGCTGCCGGCGGTGGCCACCGACGTCGGCAGCGTCGCGGAGGTCGTACAGGACAGAGCGACGGGGCTCCTGGCAGGACCGTCGTCCGGTGAACTCGCTCGCCACACCGTGACTCTTCTGCGCGACGGGGAACTGCGCCGGGCTATGGGAGAACGAGCGCGCACGTTCACCACCCAGCGCTTCGGCGAGGAACGTCTGGTGGCCGACACGCAGGCTCTCTACACCTCCATCGCCGTCGCCCGCGGATGGTGGACCGCATCCCGTTCGAAAGGTGAGCACTGTTGAACGTCCTTGTTACCGGAGGCGCCGGCTTCATCGGCGCCAACCTTTGCCAAGAGCTTGCGTCGCGTCCGAATGTGGGCAAGGTCATCGCTCTCGACGACCTGAGCACAGGTTCTGCGGCCAACCTGGAGGGAGTTGACGCGGAGCTGATCGAGGGCAGCATTCTCGACCCCGACCTCCTTGAAAGCGTCGTTGCCAAAGTGGACGCTGTCGTCCACCTCGCAGCGCGCCCGTCTGTGCCGCGCTCTCTGGCGGACCCGGTCGCCAGTCATAGCGTCAACGCGACCGGGACGGTGTACGTCCTCGAGGCATGCCGACGCAGAAGCGTCTCGGTGGTGGCCGCCTCGTCCTCCTCGGTCTACGGTGCCGTTCCCGTACTGCCGAAACACGAGGACCTGCCGACCCAGCCCCTGAGCCCCTACGCCGCGAGCAAACTCGCCACCGAGTCCTACGTCCTTGCCTACGGCGCCTCGTTCGACCTGCGGGTTCTGGCGTTCCGGTTCTTCAACGTCTACGGGCCGTTGCAGTCGGCCGGCCACGCCTATGCCGCCGTGATCCCTGCCTTCATCGACGCTCTGCTGCGCGGCACGCCCATGAGGATCTTCGGCGACGGACTACAGACGCGGGACTTCACCTATGTCGGAACCGTCGTCAGGGTGCTGGCCGATGCGGTCCTGCGCAAGGTCACGTACCCCGGTCCGGTGAACCTGGCCTTTGGTACGCGAGTGCCTCTCATCGACCTCGCCCAGCAGCTCGCGGAAGTCGTCGGAGCTCCGGCCGACATCCAGCACGAGGCGGCGAGGGCGGGAGACGTCCGCCACTCCCAGGCCGCGGACGGTCTGCTGCGCGGGCTCTTCCCCGACGTCGCCCAAGTGCCGCTTGCGCGTGGACTGGCCGAGACGGTGCGCTGGTTCCGTACCCTGCCCGAGTACGCGGAGCTGCCACCGGCCAAGTCGCTCACGGTGGAAGTGGGCTGACGACAGAGTTGAGGGGAGCCACGGCGCGTCGCCGTGGCTCCCCTCAACTCTGTCCGTCCCTGCTTACGGCGTACACAGGGACTCTCAGCAGCAGGCCCCAGGCCACGACGGTCACCGTGACAACCGTGATCAGAACGGCGTTCTGCGGGACGATCTTGAACATGACGAGCACCGCTGTCAGGCACGTCATGGCCGCGAAGCCTCCGATGACAACGGCCACCTGGCGGACAGTCAGCCCGAGGCGCCGGAGTCGGTGGGCGATGTGATCCCTGCCGCCCTGCAGCACAGGTCTGCCCTCCCTGCGTCGCGCGACCATGACCAGGACGGTGTCCGCCGTGACGACCAAGGTGATGAGGAACAGACTGGTGTACCCGGAAAGGGCGGCGTTGTCCCTGTGCAGAACCACAGTGGCTGACGACACCAGAAAGCCCACGAAAAGTGAGCCCGCGTCACCGAGAAAGATCCGCGCCGGATGCCAGTTGTGGAAGAGGAAGCCTGCACAGGCCCCTGCCAGGGCAGCCATGACCGAGGCGGTGCCGACCAGCCCGACGGAGAGAGCGGCGCAGCAGAGGAATCCCGCGGTGACCGCGGTCACCGTGGACACCACCCCGTCCATGTTGTCCAGCAAGTTGAACGCGTTGGTGGTGAAGAGGATCCACGCGACGGCGAGTACCACGTCGAGCCATGTACCGAAGAGCACGGGATGGCCGCACCACAGAACCACCACCAGGGCCGCCGCCGCCTCGATACAGAGACGAAAACGGATGCTGAGCGGACGCAGGTCGTCGGTGAGCCCAAGAACGGCGATCAGCGCAGCGCAGGTGAGTACGACGCCAACCGTGGCGTCGTACTCCTTCGCGGCGAGTGTTGCCACACTCGCGGAGCCCAGGGTGGCAAACGCGACCGCGATGCCGCCGAGATAAGGCGTGGGGCGGACATGGACTCTGCGTGCGTTCGGCTGGTCGGTGTATCCGCGCCGCAGTGCCAGGCGCCGCAGTGGCTCGGTCAGCAGGGCAGCGATGAAGAGAGCCCCCAGCCCTGCGACTGCCGAAACCAACCACGGACTCAGACCGGACATGGACCCGCCAGCACGGTCTGTCCGGTGGAATTGCCGGTTTCCCCGTCGGCCGGACCATCAGCGACAAGCTCGACCGCCTGCTGCCTCACCTCACTCCGGGCATCGGCGACGGCGTCCGCCAGCACGTCGTCCAGGTTGCGCCTCGGCTGCCAGCCGGTGAAGGCCCTCAGTTTCGTGGTGTCGGGGACGCGACGCTCCATGTCTTCGAACCCCGGTCCGTAAGCCTCACCGTAGGAGAGTCGGCGCACGGACGAAGTGCTCTCGGCGCAGGCGATGATCCGCTCCGCCAGATCCAGAATGCTGATCTCCTCGTCGCTTCCGATGTTGAAGGTCTCACCTACGGCATCCGGAAGGTCGATCAGTGACAAGAGCGCTTCGACCACATCTGCGACATGGAGGAAACAGCGGCTCTGCTGCCCGGTGCCATAGACGGTGAGGGGCTCTCCTCGGACTGACTGACGGGCGAATCTGGGGATGACCATGCCGTAGGCGGGGCTCTGCCGAGGACCGACAGTGTTGAAGAACCGCACGATGGTGGAACGCAGTCCGTACTCCCGGCGGTACAGCTCGGCGAGGATCTCGTCGACCGCCTTTGCGGTGCTGTAGGACCACCGTGGGACAGAGGGACTTCCGAGGACGCGGTCGGAGGTCTCGTTCAGCGGTCCGGAGGAGTTCTTGCCGTAGATCTCCGATGTGCTGGCGAGGATTACTCTGCGGCCATGGCGGTGAGCAGACCCGATGACCGTTTCGGTGCCTTTGGTGTTGATGGTGAAGGAATTCAGCGGCTGTTCGACGATGAGTTTCACGCCTACGGCCGCCGCCAGGTGCACTGCGCAATCACAGTCACGCACCAACTCGTCGACGAGCGCCGCATCCAGCACCGATCCGTGGACGAATTGGAAGTTATCCTGCCCGCGCGCACTTGCCAGGTTCTCCAGGCGCCCGGTGCTGAGGTCATCGAGTGCAACGACCGGCTCACCACGTGCCAGCAGTGCATCGACGAGATGAGAGCCGATGAAGCCGGCTCCTCCGGTGACCAGGTACTTCGGACGTTCCATCACGTCGTCACTCCATGTTTGCCGGTGGGGCATTACCGGGGCATGTGCACCGGCAACGCGTGGCAACGATAGCCAGGGATAACGCAAATAGAATGAATGGAATCCCGCAATTAGCCCATTCGTGCCCCCTTGACGGCTGACATGGCTCCATTCGCCTGACGAGTGTCACTCAAGAGATGGACGGGGAGCCGCGTCGAGCGAGTGTCAGGCATATTCCTCCGAAACATTCTGCTTGGCAAGCAGAGAGGAGTCACCGTGTCGGTGGCAACAAAGAAGGTGGTAGTGGTCGGCCAGGGGTACGTAGGCCTTCCACTCGCCGTTCGTGTGGCGGAAGCCGGGCACAGCGTCGTGGGTCTCGATGTGGACGAGATGCGCGTCAAGCGTCTGGCTGCCGGCGAGTCCTTCGCCGAGGACGTCACGTCACTTCGCCTACTGGCAGCCCTCAACTCGGGCCGCTATTCCCTGAGTACCGATTACGCCGATGCCGCGGGCTTCGATATCTGCGTCATCACGGTGCCGACTCCCCTGAAGGACGGTGTCCCCGACCTGAGTTTCGTGGAGACCGCCGCACAGGCAGTCGCCCAGCAGCTCCGGCCGAACGCCACGGTGATCCTTGAGTCCACCACGTACCCGTGCACGACCGAGCACGTGGTATGCCCGATCCTGGAGGCGGGCAGCGGGCTCCGGGCGGGCAAGGACTTCTTCCTGGGATACAGCCCGGAAAGGATTGACCCGGGAAACCCGACCTGGCGGCTGGAGAACACCCCCAAGGTGGTTTCCGGTTTGAACGAAATCTCCCTGCGACATGTCGAGCAGTTCTACGACGACGTCGTGGACCGTACTGTCCCGGTGAGCTCACCGCGCACGGCCGAGCTGACCAAGCTCCTGGAGAACACGTTCCGCCATGTCAACATTGCCCTCGTCAACGAGCTTGCGATGTTCTGCAAACCACTTGGCATCGACATCTGGGAAGTGATCGACGCGGCGGCGACCAAGCCCTTCGGCTTCATGCGCTTTCTGCCCGGGCCCGGCGTCGGAGGGCACTGCCTGCCCATTGATCCCTCCTATCTTTCGTGGCAGGTCAAACAGACGCTTCGGCACGACTTCCGCTTCGTGACACTGGCCAACGACATCAACAGCCATATGCCCGACCATGTGGTATTGCGCGTTGCCAGAGGGCTCAACGCCCGCCGCAAGCCGGTCAACGGCAGCCAGATCCTGGTCCTCGGGCTCGCCTACAAGAAGAATACCGGCGACATTCGGGAGTCCCCTGCGGTTGCCGTGGCTCTCGGACTGAGGCAACTGGGCGCTCACGTCCTGGCGGTGGAACCGCATGTCGACGCTCTTCGGCTGCCCGAGGACATCCTGTGCGTCGATCTCACCGAGGAACAGGTCGCCGCAGCCGATGCCGTGGTCATCGCCTCTGACCACGACATCTTCGATTACGCAATGGTGGAGAAGGTCGCCGACTACGTGTTCGACGCCTGCAATCGCTGCCGCGCGGAAACCGTTGAGCGCCTCTGAAGGGCCGCCCATGCACTCCGTTGGGGTACGAAAAGGTGAGCATGCATGCCATGTGCCCTGAATCCCTCAGCGCGGTCCTAGGGTGACCGTTCACTCACTCATTTGCTCCGATCGGGGATGACCTTGGATTTGCGCGACTACCTTCGAGTCCTTTCCCGCCGGTGGCGCATCATCGCCATTGTGGCTTTGCTGGGGACAGCCGCGGGCATCCTGACAAGTACCGTCGCGACTCCTGAGTACCGGGCAACGACCACGCTGTTCGCTTCCCTCCAGAGTGGTGCCGACACCTCCCAGCTCATTCAGGGGAACTCATTCACCCAGGCGAGAGTCCAGTCCTACACCGACGTAGCGACCAGCCCGGCGGTGACCAAGCCGGTCGTGAAATCCCTCCGGCTCAAGATGACGCCGACCCAGCTGGCTGCGCGGATCTCGGCCGAGGCGCCGCTCAACACGGTGCTGGTCCGTCTGACCGTCACCGACACCCGTGCGGCACGAGCCGCCCGTATCAGCAATGCGGTCGCTACTCGCTTCGCCCAGGTGATCAGGGAGCTGGAACGTCCGGAGAAAAGCAAATCCCCGTCCCCGGTACGACTCACCGTCACCCAGCCTGCCGCCGTGCCGCCCGCGCCTTCGTCCCCGAACACCGCCCTCAATGTCACGCTCGGGCTGGCGGTGGGCCTGCTTCTCGGGCTGGGGCTGGGCGTCGCAGTGGAGACAGTGGACACGTCGATGCGCGACTCCAAAGCCCTCGCCGAGTGCCTGGAAGGGGCTGGGGGGCCCGCCGTGCTGTCCAGCATCGTGCAGGACCCGAAGGCCGTACGGCAGCCTGTCTCGTTGCGCGACGACAGGCACGGCCTTCGTGCGGAGGGCTTCCGGAAGCTGCGAGTCAATCTGCAGTTCGCGGAAGTGGACCGGCGGCCGAAGGTGATCGCCGTCACCAGCCCGCTGCCCCGTGAGGGCAAGAGCAGCGTGTCGGTCAACCTGGCCGCCACGCTGGCCGAAGAGGGCGCAAGGGTATGCCTGATCGACTGCGACCTGCGCCGCCCTTCGATCGCTCCCGCTCTCGGTCTGGTCAGGGACGCCGGGCTCACCACAGTGCTGGTGGGCCGGGCCGAAGTGCATCAGGTACTGCAGGCGGCCGGGTCCTTCTCCGTGCTCACCAGTGGGATGATTCCTCCCAACCCGACCCAGCTCCTCGGAAGCACCTATTTCGGCGACTTGCTGCACACTCTTGCCGAGCAATTCGACCATGTCGTGGTGGACACCCCCCCCGTGCTCCCCTTTGCCGACACCGCAGCGATGGCACCCGCCATTGACGGCTACCTGCTCGTGGCGCGCGCCGGGCGGACAAGCCGGAGCCAGGTCGTCGACGCCTTGCGCATCCTCCAACGCGTCAGTGTCCCAGTGTTGGGGGCCGTCCTGAATGGCGCTCCGGCGCGAGGGGAGGGCGAAGCGTACGGCTATGCGTACAAGTACCGGCCGAAGCAGAGCCGGAAAGCCCGGCTGACCGCGCTCGTGTCGTCACGCTCGGCGGCAGGGGTCCGCAGCCGAGGGCCGGCTGCCAAGGGGCACGGGGCGCCTCTGCCGGTGCCGGTGCCGGTTTCGGCCAAGACACGACCGTAGTCATGCGTCTTGCGGTGGTGCTCCCTGTCGCGGTTATGGCCCTGGTCGGTGGGATGCTCGTCCATTCCTGTGAGAGGGGTGGCGGAGCCGGGGACCGCGGCCCGGGCACACATGCGCGGGCCGCGGCAGGGGCCGAGGTCAAGGTCGAGCAATTGAGGGTCGAAGTCCTCGAGATCCTGCCCCATGACCCGACGGCCTTCACCCAGGGCCTGGAGATGAACGGCAGCACGCTGTACGAGAGCACAGGCGTGGTCGGACAGTCCTCGGTTCGGGCGGGGCCGCTCGGCAAGTCTCCCGCGGTCCGCGCCGAGTTGTCCCCGCCGCTGTTCGGCGAGGGAATCACCGTCATGGGGCCGACTCTGTGGCAGCTCACCTGGCAGAACGGCATCGCGGTCGAACGGGACGCAAGGACGCTGGCCGAGTTGCGCCGGGTCCCTTACCAGGACGAAGGCTGGGGAGTGTGCCACCAGCGGCATCGCGACCGGCTGGTGACGAGCAACGGCTCCTCCCGGCTCACTTTCCGGGACCCCAGAACACTCGTGAAGACGGGGGATGTTGCCGTCACCGCCCATGGGAAGCCCTTGGCACGGCTGAATGAGCTGGAATGCGTCGGCGACACCGTGTACGCCAACGTCTGGCCTGCCGACCGGATTGTGCGTATCGACGCCAACACCGGCACGGTATCCGCAGACATCGACGCTCCGGCCCTCCTCGGCGCAGCCGAGAAGCAGCACGCGTACGTCATGAACGGTATTGCGGCCGTTCCCGGAACCGATCAGTTCCTGCTCACCGGCAAGTCGTGGCCCAAGATGTTCCGGGTCGCCTTCGTTCCCAGGTGACTCAGCAGTCAGTAGCGGACGTCGAGCCGGCGACGGCCGGTTTCCGGAGCAGAAGCAGTGCCGCGTCGTCGTGGAGCCGGCCGCCCACGTGCGCCAGCAGCTCGTCGTGCAGCGCAGCGACGGTACGGGACGGCTCATCCGACAAGTGCCGCGCCACCCGCTCGGAGAGCGGGTAGAACTCACGACTGTGGTTGCGGGCCTCGGTGACGCCGTCGGTGTAGAGAAGCAACTGGTCGCCGTCGCTGAAAGGCAGCACCTGGAGGCTCGGGGTCTCACCGGTGAGGGCGCTCATCCCGAGAGGCGGAGCCGGATGGGTCGGTTCGACAGCCATGACGTCGGATCCGCGAACCATCAGCGGAGGGGCGTGTCCGCAGTTGACTACCTCCATGTGCCCGGCCCCGGGGTATCCGGCGACCACAGCGGTGACGAAGTCGTCGGGACCGAGGTTGCGCGCCAGGCTCCGCTCGATCCTGCCGACGACGTCCAGGAGGTCCGGCTCGTCATAGGCGGCCTCACGGAAGACACCGAGCACCAGAGCAGCGGTGCTCACCGCGGGCAGCCCCTTGCCGCGCACATCACCGACGATCAACCTGATCCCGTAAGGGGTGGGCACGAGCGCGTAGAGGTCCCCGCCGATTCGGGCCTCCGCCGCGGCGGCGCTGTAGCGGACAGCCACCTGGAACTGGCCGACAGTGGCAGGCACGGGCTTGAGGAGGGCGTGCTGGGCAGCCTCGGCGACTGAGCGGACGGCTTCCAGTACCCGCTCGCGACGCCCGCGCAGCGCGCTGGCCAGGCTGCTCGTGAGGGTGACGGCGACCAGTGCGGACAGCACAATTGCCTGCTCACGGCCCGGCGCACCGGCACGGTCGCCGAGAACAGCACCCAGTGCCACGGCGATGAAGCCGATACGAAGGACCCCCCACGGCCTGCTGATGGCGGCGGCCAGCGTGGGCCCGACGGCGAGGAGCGGCAACCAAGTCGTCCCGGCTCCGCTGACGAGGGTGAGGAGCGCAACGGCAAAGACGAACAGTGCGGGCACAGCGGCGAGGAGGGCGGCGGTGCCTGGCTGGTCCAGCGTCGCTGTCCCCGAGGCCGGGGCCGCCCCCGGGCGTCCGTCCGGCTGGGCCGGTGCCCCAAAGCAGGCCGCCCGCTTCGTAAGACTGCAGGTCAGTGGGCGGTCGCGCTGGTGGTCTCTGGCCTGACTCATGTTCCGTCCGCAACTCCCTGATCCGTTCGCGACGCCTGAGCGCCCCTTTTGTCCAGGGAACAGGGGTTCGGGGTGAGCCACAAGGGCAGAATTTTCAGATAGTGAGCGAAAGGCCCCTGGTCACGCGGCTCGCTGTCGGGATCAGCTGCGCGAGGACTTGATCGATTCGGGAGAGCCGGTCTGCCCGGACGGAGACACCGAGCGAGCCGAGCGTGTTCCCGCTGTATACGGGCACGGCGACGCAGACCGTACCGAGGGCGTACTCCTCAAGGTCCATGACGGCCGGGCCGGCGGGCGACGAGTCGAGTCGCCGGAGCAGTTCGGAACGCTGGGTGATGGTGCGGGGCGTGAGCTCGGCGAGAGCGTGCCGGGAGAGGTAGTCGCTGCGGGAGTCGTCGTCCAGCTCGCGCAGGACGCTCTTGCCCAGCGCCGTGGCGTGCCCGGCATCCTCGAATCCCACCCAGAGGTCGACCCGAGGTGCCCGGGGCCCGTCGACGATCTCGGCGACCCGGATCTCGCCCTCCTCGTAAAAGGTCAGGTAGGCGGCGGCCGACAGTTCGTCCCGCAGAGCGACGAGCGTGGGACGGATACGGGTGAGCAGCGCCTGCCCGCGGCTTCCGGCGTACAGCATGTCCAGCTTGTCCCCCAGGACGAACCCGCCGTCGTCCAGCTTCCGCAGGTACCCGTCGTGGACCAGCGTCCTCAGCAGGTGATAGGTGGTGGCAAGGGGCAGTCCTGCCTCGCGTGCCAGCTGCTTCGCCGGGGCGCCGCCCTCGTGTGCCCCCACGGCTTCCATCAAGCGGAAGGCTCGCTGCACGGAATTGATGAGCGTAGGGCCGTCCTGAGCACCCACACCACAAGATTGCGCCCGGCGCAGCGCTATGGCAAGGTCCCTCAGCCGGCATGGCCGACGCGACAGCCGTCAGTCGGCCAGCCCACCGACGCAACCCGTGACAGACGGCCGCGCTCGGCATCGCCGTGGCAGGGATCAAGGCTGACCGGCCGCCAGTGCGGCCGGTAGCCGGGGCGCCGACTTCGTCGCCGCGGCAGTGTCCTTACGGTCGACCGCACCGCGCAGTTCCACGGCGAAGCCCTCCGCCTCCAGGCCGCCTCGCAGCCCTCCGGCGAAACGCTCCTCGTCCTCTACGACCACAACCCGCATGCCCCGATTGTGGCCCTCGGCAGCTGAACCGGAGCTGAACCCCAGATGGGTGCCTGGCGCCGGGCCGAGGTGGTACGCCCGACGCCAGGGCCTCTCTTCGCGATCTACTTCAGACCGAGGTCGTCACATGCGGTCTTGTACTTGGGGGTGCAGATCTCCTGGACGGTGTAGACGCCGTCCAGGACGACGGTGTCCTTGATGTTGTCCTTGGTCAGCGAGATGACCGGGACCAGCACCGAGGGGATGCCCTTGTTGGTCGGACTGTCGACGTCCGCCTGAGCCATGGAGTTGAGCGACATGCCCCTGGCGAGCAGGATGGCCATCTCGGCCGCGGCGTTGGCCTCCGGGGCGTACGGCTTGTAGACGCTCATGTACTGCTCACCGGCGACGATGCGCTGCACGGCGGCGAGTTCGGCGTCCTGGCCGGTGACCGGCGGCAGCGGGGAGACGCCGGCGGCCTTCAGGGCGGTGATGATGCCGCCCGCCATGCCGTCGTTGGCGGAGTAGACGCCGACGATCTTGTCCTTGCCGAGGGCCGAGATCGCGGCCTCCATGTTGGCGTTGGCGTTCTCCGGCTTCCACTCCTTGGTGTCGTACTCCTTGCCGATGTTCACCTTGCCGTTGAGCTCGGCGTGCGCGCCCTTCTTGAACTGCGCGGCGTTCGGGTCGGTGATCGCGCCGTTCATCATCACGATCTCGCCCGCCTTGGCGCCGGAGCCCAGCGCCTGCAGCAGCGCTGTGCCCTGGACGTGGCCGACCTCTTGGTTGTCGAACGAGGTGTAGGCATCGATCGGGCCCTCGGCCAGACGGTCGAAGGCGACGACCGGGATGTTCGCGTCCTTGGCCTTCTTGATCGAGTCGGCGATGGCCTTGGAGTCGACCGCGTCCACGATCAGGGCGTCGACCTTGTTCTCGATCATGGTTTCTACCTGCTGCGTCTGCAGAGCGGCGTCCTGCTTCGCATTGGCGTAGAGGACCTTGCCCTTGCCGTTCGTCAGCTGTCTGATCTTCTCCTCGATGACCGGCTTGTCGAATTTCTCGTAGCGAGCAGCCTGGTTCTCCGGAAGGAGTAGACCGACAGTGATGTCGTCGCTCGTCTTCACTCCCGAGCCCTGGGCGCTGATACAGGCAGCGAGCGAGACGGCCATCACAGAAGCAGCGACAGCAACGGCGGCGCGACGCATATGTGCGTTCATCGGTGGAAATCAACCTCCCTGACTGGCCACGTAGTTGCGGCCGAGGTGGCTGGAAGTCAACTCTGCCCCGACAAAAGCGTCAAGAAGTACAATACTAACGAGATGGCAACGGGTCTTGTTCGTTAGTTAAGCGAGGCCGACGCCGACCGGCAGAGCATTCCGGGAACTGCTATGCGGCAATGGCGGGTTGTCGTCGCCCCCCTCACCGGCCACACCGACGTCCGGGCCGAGCCGGCACCAGCGCACCGGTGTCGCCGAGCGCCGACGGCTCGGGGTGCGGCCTTCAGGTGAGCGGCTCCAGCGGATGGCTGAAAGGGATGTCCTCGACCCGCGGCCCGGTCTTCCTCATCGGTGCCGCCTCGCGGGACGCCCCGATGCGACGGCCAGAACGGCCGCCAGGGCGGAGCCCGCCGCGAGCGCGAGAAAGAGGCCACTGGAGCCGCCTAGCCGGCCGGCCAGTGCGGCCCCGGCCCAGGGGGCGAGGGCTGCCGCCACGGTGGCGGGAGCGGTGAGCAGTGCGGACAGGCGGCCGTAGTGAGCCGTTCCCCAGCGGTCGGTGACGGCGGTGGCGTGCAGGAGGGTGAGGTTGCCGCGTACGACTCCGGCGAGGACTGCGAGCAGGATCAGCAGCGGGATCGGGCCGGGGACGAGGGCCAGGGCCGCAGTGGTGACGCCGCCTGCTGTGATCAGGACGGCGGTGCGGGTGGTGACGCCGGTTCTGCGGGCCAGGGTGGCGTAGAGGGTACGGCCCAGGGTCTGGCCCGCTCCACCGAGTCCCAGTGCCCAGGCCGCGGTTGTGGGGTCGGCGCCGCGTTCGGTGAGCAGGGGGACCAGTCCGAAGACGACCGCGTACATGGCGAAACCGGAGAAAGTGAAGGCGAGTGTGAGCAGAAGGAAGGGGCGGCTGCGGGCGATCGGCGTGCGGCTGGTCGTGGACGCGGCCGGTGGGGCAGGTGGCCAGGGGGCGCGCAGGGCCAGGGCGTGGGCCGGGACGGTGACGGCGGCGAGGATCGCGGCGAGCACGGCGTAGGTCGTGCGCCAGCCGAGGTGGCCCACGAGCGTGGCGGTGAGGGGTGCGAAAAGCGTGCTGGCGAGGCCGCCTGCGAGCGTGACGATCGTCAGGGCGCGGACGCGGTCGGGGCCCCACCACCGGGTGAGTGCGGCGAAGGCCGGCTGGTAGAAGGTGGCGGCCATGGCGGCACCGGCCGCGAGCCAGGCGGCGGTGAACACGTAGAGGTTCGGCGCCGCGGCAATCGCCAGTACGGAGGCGACCGCGAGCACGGATCCGGTGGTCATCACGGCGCGGGGGCCTCGGCGGTCGAGGATGCGGCCGACAGGTATTGCGGCGAGGGCCGAAATCAGAAGGGCGCCGGAGAAGGCCGCGGTTGCGGCGCTCGTGGACCAGCCGGTGTCCGCGGTCAGGTGCGGGAGCAGGACGGGAAAGGCGTAGTAGACGATTCCCCAGCTGGTGATCTGGGTGGCGCACAGGGCAGGCAGAGCCGCGCGAGGCCGCGACCGGTCCCCTGTTCCCGTCGCGGCCTTGCTGACGTCGAGGCTGGGCACAGTGGTCAGCAGCCGCCTGACGAAGCCGGAGCTCCGACGCCGATCTGGAGGGTGGACGGGGCGGCGCAGCAGCCGCCGCCTTCGCTGTCCGCCTTGGTGGCGTCGGGCTCGTCGAACAGGCCGGCGCCGCCGCAGACTCCGGTCTCCGGGAGAGTCAACTCGACGCGTTCGGCCGCCTCTTGGTCTCCGGCGAGGGCTGCGGCGATGGAGCGGACCTGCTCGTAGCCGGTCATGGCGAGGAAGGTGGGGGCGCGGCCGTAGCTCTTCATGCCGACGAGATAGACGTCCTTCTCTGGGTGGGAGAGCTCGTTCACGCCGTGCGGGTAGACGGTGCCGCAGGAGTGGACGTTCGGATCGATCAGCGGGGAAAGCGCTACCGGGGCCTGGAGGCGCTCGTCGAGGGCGAGGCGGAGCTCGGAGACGTACGACAGGTCTGGGCGGAAGCCGGTGAGGACGATGACCTCGTCGACCGGGTCGAGTCGGCGGCCGTCATCGGACAGCAGCACCAGCCGGTCGCCGGTCCTCTCGACGGCGGCCGTACGGAATCCGGTGACGGCGTCGGCGTATCCGTCGTCCACGGCTGCCTTGGCCACGAGGCCCAGTGCCCCGCGGGCGGGGAGCTGGTCCGCCTCGCCGCCGCCGAAGGTGGAGCCGCCGATGCCGCGGCGCACGATCCACACCGTGTGGGTGCCCGGGGTCTCCTTCCCCAGGTCGGCCAGGTAGGCCAGGGCGGTGAAGGCGGAGGCGCCGGAGCCGATGACCGCGGTGCGCCTGCCCGCGTAACGCGCCCGTACGGCAGGGTCCTTGAGGTCCGGTACGCGGTAGGAGATACGGTCGGCGGCCGCGCGCTCACCGAGGGCCGGGAGGCCGTCGCCGCCGATCGGGCCCGGGGTGGACCAGGTGCCGGAGGCGTCGATCACGGCGCGGGCGGCGAGGCGTTCCTCGGTCCCGTCGGCGTTCGTGACGTGCACGGTGAAGGGCTGCTCGCCGCGGCCGGCATCCACGACCCGGTCGCGGCCGACGCGCGAGACGCCGGTGACGCGGGCGCCGAAGCGGACCTTGTCGCCCAGCACATCGGCGAGCGGCTTCAGGTAGCGCTCGACCCAGTCACCGCCGGAGGGGTACGTGGTCCCGTCGGGCGCGGTCCAGCCGGTCGGGGCCAGCAGCTTCTCGGCGGCCGGGTCGACCAGCTCGGCCCAGGTGGAGAAGAGACGTACGTGGCTCCACTCGCCCACGGCACTGCCGGCGGCCGGTCCCGCTTCCAGGACCAGCGGCTCGATGCCGCGCTCGACGAGATGGGCGGCGGCGGCCAGGCCTACCGGGCCGGCTCCGACCACCACGGTGGGCAGGGTCGCGATGGGCACATCGGCAATCGGCACGGTCACGATGACTCCCCTTTGTTTCGACATCTATCGATGGCTTGCGCTCCCAGCATCCCACCTGTTTCGATGGGCGTCAACATAGACATTTATCAAAACAGGGCGATTGGGCACGCCCGGCTCACCCCGAATACGACGGCACGACGGCTGATGTTCGTACGGATGTCGCCCAAGGGCGCAGCGCATCGCCGAGCATGTTCCCGGGCGACAGGCGACTTAGGAGAACGAGAGTGCAGCGTCGACGCACGAAGGGACGCATCCCACTCGCCGCGGCGGCCGCGCTGACGAGCATGCTGCTGGCCTCCTGCGACACGGACGGCTCCCCCGCCATTGACACCTCATCCTCCGACCCGGCCGCGGCCCGGATCGAGTGCGCCTCGCAGGGTCAGGTACCCGGCTCAGGGTCAACAGCCCAGCAGAACGCAATGACGTACTGGATCGAGCAGTACCAACGCGCGTGCACAGGAGTGCAGATCAAGTACAACCCCCTGGGCTCGGGCGCCGGCGTGGCCCAGTTCCTCCGGGGGGCGACCAGCTTCGGCGGCTCGGACGGCGCGCTGAAACCCGAAGAGGTCCAGTGGTCGAAGGACGTCTGCGCGGGCGGCAGGGCCATTGACCTTCCGATGGTCGGCGGCCCCATCGCGATCGGCTACAACCTTCAGGACGTGGACGATCTGGTGCTCGACGCCCCGACCCTGGCGAAGATCTTCGACGCGCGGATCACCTCCTGGGACCACCCCGACATCCGGCGGCTGAACCCGGACGCGAAGCTGCCGTCGATCCCTGTCCACCCCGTGCACCGGTCGGACGACTCCGGTACCACCCAGAATCTCAATGCCTACCTGGCCGGCGCCGCGAGTGATTCCTGGCCCCACCCGGTGAAGAAGTCCTGGCAGGGCAAGGGCGGTGAATCCGCGAGCGGATCCAGCGGAGTTGTGTCGCAGGTGCAGTCGCTCGACGGCTCGATCGGCTACTTCGAGCTGTCCTTCGCCGCTGCCGGCAAGATCAGTACGGTCAGGATCGACACGGGAGCCTCCCGGCCCGTCGCCCCAACGCCGAAGACCGCCTCCGCCGGCATGGCCGAAGCCAAAATCGCCGGCACGGGCAAGGACCTGACCTTGAAGTTCGACTACGGAACCTCCGCCGAAGGCGCGTATCCGATCGTCCAGGTCACCTACGAGATCGTGTGCGACACAGGGAACCAGCCCGAAACCCTTCCCGCCCTGAAATCCTTCCTGGCTTATACCGCCGGTGAAGAAGGGCAGAAGGCTCTCCCCGAAATCCACTACGCCCCGCTGCCGGACTCGGTCGCCGGCCAGGTGCGCGAGGTCATTCAGACGCTGTCCTGATCGTCACCTGCCCGCGGGGCCGGGCGGTAGAGATATGCCCTGAATGGGGCGATATTTTCTTTTCTCCTGGGCAGGGATCGGACCATGCCCATGCTCGTCGGAACCTCGGGATGGCAGTACAAGGACTGGCGCGGCGTTCTCTATCCGCCCAGGACACCGCAGCGGCTGTGGCTGGAGGAGTACGCCCGGCACTTCGCCACCGTGGAGAACAACAACGCCTTCTACCGGCTTCCCACCACGGAGATCTTCGCCTCCTGGCGGGAGCGGACGCCGGAGGGGTTCGTCATGGCGGTCAAAGCCAGCCGCTATCTGACCCATATGAAGCGGCTGCGCGCCCCCGAGGAGCCGGTGCGCCGGCTGATGGATCGCGCCGAGGGCCTGGGCGACCGGCTGGGGCCCGTCCTGCTGCAACTGCCTGCCCACTTCCGGGAGGACATCGAGGCTCTGGACGCCTGCCTGAGGTGCTTTCCCGGCACGGTTCGGGTGGCCGTCGAATTCCGCCACACGTCGTGGTGGGAGGCGGAGCGGGAACTGCGGGCGCTGCTGGAACGGCACGGCAGCGCCCTGTGCTGGGCGGATCGGGGGTCCCGCCCGGTGACGCCACTGTGGCGCACCGCGTCATGGGGGTACGTGCGATTCCACGGCGGCATCTCCGAGCCACCGCCGCGCTACGGCCGCCAAGCGCTGAAGTCCTGGGCCCGACGCATCGCCGACGCCTGGCCCGACGAGAACGATGTATTTGTGTACTTCAACAACGACCTGGGCGGTGCGGCCCTGCTGGACGCCGCGAAGTTCGCCCGGGCAGCGGCCGCGTTGGGCCGGACGGCGAGCCGTACGCCTCCGTCCCTGGCGGCGCGATCCACGTCCTGAGCGGGCCACAGCGAGGCGCCCTGCCGGGATGCAGTCGTGCTGGGGCAGGGCGACGATGGATGTACGGCCACACAGCGCTGCGAATCCCTCGCACATCGCGCAGGCGGCACGTACGTGAAAGGCGGAGACCGATGTCGAAATACCTCTTCAGGGCCAAGTTGACGGTCGACGGACTGAAAGGCTTGCTCAAAGAAGGCGGCACTGCGCGCCGTGAGGTCGTCGAACGCATGGTCCAGAGCCTGGGGGGCCGGCTCGAATCAATGCACTGGGCATTCGGCGACGAGGACGTCTATGTCACGGTTGACCTGCCGAGCAATGCCCACGCCGCGGCCATGGGTCTGATCACGTCGGCGGCCGGTGGCGTTCGCACGAGCACGGTCGTGCTGCTGACGCCCGAGGAAATCGACGAAGCGGTCCGCCAGAAGGCGGACTACCGCGCACCCGGCGCCTGACGCGCCACCCCCGTTGAGGGTCTTGCGGCCCTGCGTGTCGTGCTCGTACGACACGCAGGGCCGCCTGCTGCTGCCTGCCGTTGCGGCGCGGCTCCGTCAGATGTGAAGCCCGCGGCAATACCCCAATGCCCCTGATTCTTCGTCATGCCCTGGGCTGACACCGCCTCCTCCACCAGTCGCACTCACGCATGCCTCCGGGATGATCCCGGCGCCGGAAGGCAACGCACCGCGCGTCCCTGTCCTCTTCGGGCTCGGTAGCACCGAGCCTGAGGAAGGGACGCATCTTGAGTACGAGCCATGCGAGACACGCGGCACTGACCATCACCGTGATCGGGGCCGTACTGGCGCCCGTGTCACCGGCGTTCGCCGCGGAGCCGCCCCGCGTCGACCTCCGGGCGGACGTGAACCGGGATGGGCGGGTGGACGTCGACGGTACGACGGACACCAGCGGTGAGGACAGCTGGTCCCCCGCGAGGGGAGCGGTCTTCCTCCCCAACATCGACGACGACACCAAGCGGTGCGCGGTCAAAGGCCCGGGCGGCAAGCCGCTCCCGGACGCCAAGCTTGCCGCGTGCAACGACGCGGCTGACACCACGGTGAACGGCTCCGCCGACACGGCCGACCTGGCCCGGGTGCGTTCCGTGCCGATGGCGAACCTGCCCGCCACGGCTACGGGCACCCTGAAGGTCGTGGCCGGCGCCAAGAACACGCGGATCTTCGTCAAACGCTCCACCGGCTGGACCTGGGTCACGGCCAAGACCCGCCTGTCCGCAGCCGAGCTCCGCGCAGGTGTGGAATTCGGGGTCGAGAGCACCGACGTGATACGCGACAACGCCCGCTGGGGCGGTCGCTCCGTGATCCGTCTGACCGTGGCCTCCGGCGGGAAGAGCACCTCCGACGAGGTCACCCTGCGGGTCGCCCCGCTGCTGACGCACCATCACCTGCAGAACGCGCAGCAGTTGCTGGTAACCAAGGTGCCCGGGAAGGACGAATACGCGCGTCGGCAGCAGGCGTTCGTCAAGGGCCTCGCGGCGGAGGTCAAGTCGGCCGGGATCGACAAGCCGTTGGCGACCTTCGACAAGTACGGGGACGTCTGGGCGCAGGACTTCGTCGAGCCCGGCTACGTGAGCCTGACCGGCCCCGGTGGGCGCCGGCAGGTGATACGCGTGATGCTGCGGTCGGCGCAGGCGGACCGCCCGGCCGGCCGGGAGCTGTTCGAGAAGCTGCGCGGCAACGGCGTGGGCGTGGTGCAGGTGTCCGGGGTCCGCGACTCGGAGGAGTGGACCCTCAACTCGATGGGGAATCTGGAGACCATCCCTCCGTACGACCACGGCGGCCGGTCCTTCCCCGCCGGGCGCATCATCATGGGCGAGCGCAAGGACAACGGCTCGAAGCCCGCGCAGGTGATGCGGACGCTGCTGAAGTCCCAGGGCTTCCAGGACCCGCTGCTTCTGGACACCTCATGGCTGCATGTGGGTCACGTGGACGAGTTCGTCCAGTTCCTCCCCGCGGACACCCCGCGCGGCTGGAAGATTGGCATAGCCGATCCCGAAGCGGGGCTGCGGCTGCTGCGCGAGGCCCAGCAGGCCGGCCACGGCAAGACGCGGATGTTCTCCGTGCCGGGGAGCAAGGACTTGCCCGCCCCCAAGGAGACCATCGACCAGGCGCTCGGCTCCAAGTGGCTGGTGGCCGACAACACCATGGCCGCGAAGCGGATCGCGGCGAATCTGGAGGTGCTCAAGCGCGAGACGGGTGTGACGGACGCCGAGGTGGTACGGGTGCCCGCCCTGTACACAAGGGGTACGGGAGACGACGAGCGGGGCGACCGCATGCCGCGGCTGTCGCGGATGGGCGCCGGCAAGGTACCGGACGCGGTCCGCGAGTACGGGCAGCAGAAGGAGCTCTCGAGGCACGACGACCGCGGCGCGGCCCCGGAATCCGTTATGACCAGCGCCTACGTTCCGGGTGCGGTCAACGGGATCCTGCTCGGCCGGGACCGCTACCTGGCCCCGCGGCAATGGGGTCCGGTCATCGGCGGCAAGGACATATTCACCTCCGCCGTGACTGCCGCGTACAGCGGGGCGGGCATGAAGGTGTCGTACATCGACGACTGGCACACGTATCACGTCGGCATGGGCGAGGTGCACTGCGGCACCAACACTCTGCGCGATGCCTCTGCGGCATGGTGGAAGCCGTAGCAGGCCGGTGGTTCAGAGCGGGTGAACGTCGAGTGCGCATGCCCGTCACGGCGGGCGTGCGCACCACCCGGCCGGCCGGAGCCCGGCCGGTCAGGGCTCGCGCGGTGGCATGACGACCTCGGCCCACACCTGCTTGCCGCCGCTGAGCGGCACGGAGCCGTACGACGCCGACACCGCCTCGACCAGCAGGATCCCCCGGCCGCCGGTCGCCTCCCAGTCCATACTCGCCGGTTTGACGGGCGCGCGCGGTGATGTGTCGCTCACCGCCACCCGTAGCCGGTCCCCGGCCAGCATGAGGTCGAGGCGCACCGGGCCCTGGGTGTGCACCAGGGCATTGGTGACCAGCTCGGAGACGGTCAGCAGGACCGTGTCCGACTGCTCCATCACGCGTTCGTCCGTCGCGCGCCAGGAGCGCAGAGTACGGGAGGTGAAACGGCGCGCGTGCGCGACCGCGTCGGGCAGCCTCCACACCGTCCAGCCCGCCCGGAGCGGCCGGACTCCCAGCCCGTCGTAGCGCAGGAGCAGCAGCGCCACGTCGTCGTCGCGCCGGTTGACGCCGCCGAGCAGCTCATCGGCCATCCGCCCGGCGTCGGACGGGTCGGCGGTGGAGAGCGCGTCGCAGACACGGCGCATGCCGTCATCCAGGTGAAGGCTCGATGACTCGACCAGGCCGTCCGTCAGCAGGGCGAGAACCGCGCCGGGAGCCAGTGCGACCGCGGTCATCGGGAACTGGGCCCCCGCGAGCACGCCCAGCGGAGGCCCGCCTTCGACCTCCACCTCCCGGGTGACGCCTTCCGGGGCACGCAGCAACGGCGGCAGGTGCCCGGCCCGGACGCACCAGGCATTGCCCTCCTCCATGTCGATGGCGACATAGCAGCAGGTGGCGAAGAGGTCGGTCTCCATGCCGACAAGAAGGTGATTTGCGCGGGAGACGACCACGTCGGGCGGGTGGCCCTCCACGGCGTAGGCCCTGATCGCCGTACGCATCTGGCCCATGATCGTCGCGGCGACGGCGTTGTGCCCCTGTACGTCCCCGACGACCAGCGCCACATGGTTCTCGGACAGCGGGATCACGTCGTACCAGTCGCCACCCACCTCGAGTCCCACCGTCGCGGGCAGATAGCGGGCGACGGCCACCGCGCCGGGCAGCCGCGGAAGCTTGCGCGGCAGCAGGCTGCGCTGAAGCGTCGTGGCGAGCTCGTGCTCGGCGTCGAACGCACGGGCGCGCACCAGGGCCTGCCCGACCAGGCCGGCGGTCGCGGTGAGCATGGACCGTTCCTCGGGGCCGAACGCGTGCGGCTCGTCCCAGCCGACCAGGCACCCGCCGACCACCCGGCCTTCGGCCGGGATCGGCAGGACGGCGAGGCCGCCGGGGCCGATGCCGAGGAGGCCCGGTTCGAGGTCGGAGCCCGCCGTCCACAGGCTCGCGCGGCCCTCGCGCAGCGCGGCCTCCAGCGTGGGCAGGGCGTAGGCGGGCGCATCGGGCCACTCGGACCGCCATTCGGACCGCCAGAGCTCCGGCCAGGCATCGGGTTCCGGCGGGTCGAGGACCGTGACCACCAGCCGGTCACCCTCGAGTTCGGCGAGAGCCACCCGATCGGCTCCCAGCGGGTCGCGCAGGGCGGCGACCACGGCCCTGCTGACGTCCCGGACGGTCATCGCACCGGCCAGGGCGACGGACAGTTGCTGCACCCTGGAGACCTCGTCCGCGCTGGGCCGCAGATGCGAGGCGTCGGCGACCACGCCGAGCACCCGCTCCGGCTTGCCTGCGCCGTCCGCCAGCACCCGGCACCGCAGGCGCAGCCAGCGCAGCTCGCCGGTGGGGCGGCGGACACGGAATTCGAGGTCCCGGCCGCCGGATGTCATATGGCCCGGCTCGACGATGGACATGAGCGCGGGCAGGTCGTCAGGAACGGTGTGCGCCAGCAGGGTCTCGACACGTCCGTCGAATTCGTCCCGGGGGATGTCGACGAGGTCGAGCACCCGGTCGTCCGCTTCGATCTGCCCGCTGCTGAGGACCAGGGTGAACGAGCCGACACGGAGGCGTTCCAGGGCAGGGCCGAGTACCGGCCGACGCCCCGTACGGCCGATTGCGTGACTGTTCGGTTCGCCGGTCGCTTCGAGCCATGCGGCGACCTGGTCGGCGTAGAGCTCCAGAAAGTTGCGCCGTTCGGCGTCGAAGCCGTTGCCCACGTCGTCCACGACGACCAGGCAGCCCAGCGGAGTGCCGTTCGCTCCGAGCGGCAGTGCGCCCAGCGAGATGTCGGCGGGCAGCGTCTGCTCAGGGGCCTCACCGGGGTTCTCGCCGTACGCGGCGAGCCCTTCCCCGTTCAACCACAGGGCGCGGCCGGTGCGGAAGGCTTCCACGACGGGTGCATGACCGGACAGGGGATAGGAGGACGACAGCCCGTACATGGCACCGGAATCTCCGACCCATTCCGCCAGTCGCAGACTGTCGTCCCTCTTGCCCAGCACATAGACAGCGGCCAGCACCGCCCCGCCGAATACCCGGATCTTCTCTCTCACGGCTCGCAGCGCCCCCGTAGCCGGGAGTGGGCACGGTCTGCCCGGGAGTGGGCACGGTCTGCTCGGATCACCGGGTGCAACCGTGGCTGGATAACGCCACGCCTCATCATCCCTCGCCTCCGACCAGTCTTCGCCGGCCGAGTCGCCCTCCGAGGTGGCCCACCCACCTCGTCATGCGTATGGGACCAGTCGTATCCAGCGTAGGGAAGGCTGGGGCCGCGTGCGGGCTTCTACGGTGGTTCCGCCGATCTCGGCCCTCCGAGACGGGTGGAGACCGGGATCAACCGGTCCCGCCGGCAGGCCAGAACGTGACCGTGGCGGCGGTCGCGACGGCGACGGCCGCCAGACGCCGGTAGTCGACGGTGTCCGGAGTGTCGGTCGGCCGGTGGTAATTGCGGTTCCGGAAGTTCGCCGTGCTGGTGAGCATCAGGGCCGGAATCCCCGCGTTCCAGAAGGCCGCGTGGTCACTTCGGTCGAGATGGCTCACCGGCGGCACCGCGAGGCCGACGAGCGCGCCCAGCAGGCCGTCCGGTCGCGGGTCGCGCAGGGTGACGACGGGCAGTGGGGGCTCGGCGGCGCCCGCCGCCCGGCGCCACAGGGAGGCCGCCGCCGCCGTCGAGCGCCGGTGGACGACGAGGGTGAAGTCGCCCCGTTGCCCGGCCGAGCGGACCGCGGCGGCCACGCGGGGGAAGGCCACGCCGAACCCGGCGGGCAGCAGCTGGGTTCCGGGCTCGTCCGCGAAGAAGCCGACCGACTCGAGGCAGATCATGCCCGTGACCTGCCGGGTACGGCCCGGCCGCCGGGCGGCGAACCGGGAACCGATCATCCCCAGCTCCTCCATGTCGAAGAACATGAGGGTGACCGCGGGCGGTCGCGGCAGCCCGCCGAGGAGGCGCGCGATCTCCAGCAGCGCGGCGACGCCGGAGGCGTTGTCGTCGGCGCCGGGGCAGCCGGCGACGGTGTCCAGGTGCGCTCCGACCACCACCGTGGGGCGATCGTCGTCTCCCGGCAGCCCGGCCACGAGGTTCGCGCCGGTCAGCCGCCGGTGCATGCGGAGTGTGAGTGCGAGCGCCCGATGGCCGTGGCGGTCGGTGGAGCCCAGTCGCCACCGTACGTCGAAGGGCCGGCGCTCGGTCCGCCAGCCCGCGGCGGCCAGTTCACTCGTCACATGGGCCTCGGCGCGCAGCATGGCTTCGGGGGCGCGGGTGCGGCTGCGCGGGCGGTCGGCGAGGTACTCCACGTCATGGCGCAGGCGCAGGGGGTCGGCCCGCCGGGTCAGCTCACGTACAAGCGCGGGTACGTCGGGGGCGAGGTCCATGGCACGGGTTCACCGCCTTCGCATCCGTCGGTGCTGAACAGCTCGGTGCACAGCAGCCGAGTCCCGTTGAGGGCTCGGGCCCACTGGGTGGCCGCCGCGCGGGCCGCGGCCACGGACCACTGCGCCGACGGACGGTCCACCCAGTCTGCCGCCATGGCAGACGTGGACGCGCCCGGCGCGCATCAGTCCGGTACCGGCGGCGTGCAGGTCGCCCTGGTGACCACGGAGCTGCTGCGGGGCTGAATCGCTTCCGCGTCCACCTCGTCCACCTCGTCCACCTCGTCCACCTCGTCCACCTCGTCCACCTCGTCCGCCTCGTCCGCCTCGTCCGCCTCCTCCGCGCGGGCGTCGGCGGCGTAACAATGGTGGTGAGGGGCACGCCTGCCGTTGCCGAGAGGCGGGACATTCCGGTGCCGTACATAGCAGTGACTGCGTTGAGCCACGTCGGGCTGATCCGCGAGCACAACGAGGACAGCCTCGTCGTCGGACCGTGGACGCTGTGCGGCACCGTGACCGAGAATCCTCAAACGCTGCTGTTTCCTATCGGCACACCGCTTGTCGTCGCGGTCGCCGACGGGCTCGGCGGGCAGCCGGCCGGCGAAGTGGCCAGTGCCCTGGTGGTCCGCCAACTCGCCTCGCTCGGCCCTTCGTTGGACGACGAGGAAGCCGTCAGTGACGCCCTGGACCTCTGCAATCACGCGGTGTACTCGGCCGCTCGCGACCATCCTGAGCTGGTCACCATGGGGACCACGGTCGCGGGTGCCGTCGTCCTGACGGAGTCGCTGCTGACGTTCAACGTCGGCGACAGCAAGGTGTTCGACGCGGCTCAGAAGGGGCTTCGCCAGGTGAGCGTGGACGACAGCCCGCCGCTGCGGCCGGGACAGCGCACCACGTCAGCGGTCACACAGACGCTCGGCGGCAGCCACACGTTCAACGCGATCACGCCCCATGTGGCGGCCTCGGCGCTGTCGGTCGGCGATCGCTACTTGGTGTGCACCGACGGGCTGACCGACCCGGTGCCTGAGGATGAGCTCGACGGCCTGCTGCGGGTGCACGACGACGGCAGGGCCGCCTTCGAGTTGTGGAAGGCGGCGATCGCGGCCGGAGGGCCGGACAACATCACGTTCGCGCTGGTACGCATCGCCGAGTAGAGCCTTTACGTGTGGTCTCAGCAGGACTCGGCTACAGATCCGTCGTGGGGACGTGGCCCGTCCCGCCCAGCCCCGGCGCTCCCCACACCGGGAACCACCGGGCCAGGTCCGTCTCGATGCGCAGGTCGTCCGTGAGCAGCGCCCTCGCCTGGAGTTCCAGGGCGTTGTCGCGCTTCTCCGTCGTTCCGGGGAGCGGCGCGAAGGGGTAGAAGGTGCCGCGTTTGTAGAGGTAGACCAGCGCCAGCGCGCGATCCCCGGTGGCCTCGCGGAAGGCGATCAGGGAGCAGAGCAGCTGCGGGCCGAAACCGGCGTCCTCGAGGAGGGTGTTGACCGCGTGCAGGTCGTTGACCAGGGAGGCCGTGTCGCCGGCGGATTGGCGGGCGAGGAGCCAGGTGTAGCCGTACGTGTCCTGGCTGAACTCGACCGGGATGCCGCCGCGGCCGGTGTCCGCGTCCAGCAACTCCCTTACGTCCTCCTGGAGTTGGGCGAAGACCCCGCCCTCGACGCTGGCGAAGCACACCGAGCCGACACCGGTCGGGGTGAATCCGGCGCCCGCCTGCAGGGTGATCGCGGCGGCGGGCAGGCCGAAGAGCTGGTCGAGGTCGGGGCGTACCGGCTTGCTGCGGCCGAGGATGGTGTCGAGGAGTCCCACGAATGAACCTCAGTTCGTCGTCACGGGTCAGTTCGTCGTCACGGGTCAGTTCGTCGTCACGGGTCAGTTCGTCGTCACGGGTCAGTTCGTCGTCACGGGTCAGTTCGTCGTCACGGGTCAGTTCGTCGTCACGGGCGGCCGAGCTGCGCCGAGATCCTGCCCAGCTGGTCCAGGCGCTGCTCCAGCGTCGGGTGCGAGGAGAGCAGCCTGCTCAGGCTCTCCTTGGAGGAGAAGGCCGGCGCGAACCAGAAGGCGTTGAACGGCTCAGCCTTGCGCAGGTCCCGCGTCGGGATCGTCGCCATCTCGCCGGTCACCTTGGTGAGCGCGGAGGCGAGCGCGGAGGGGCGGCCGGTCAGCATCGCGGCGGCGCGGTCGGCGGAGAGCTCGCGGTAGCGGGAGAGCAGCCGGGTCAGCAGGAAGCTGAGCACGTACACAGCCGCGCTGACCACGGGTATCAGCAGCATGGCGATCGCGGCGTTGGGGTCGCGGCTGCTGTCCGGCCGGCCGAAGCCGCCCCAGACCGCGACACGGGTCATCACGCCCGCGAGGACGCCGAGGAACGACGCGATGGTCATCACGGCGACATCGCGGTGGGCGACGTGCGACAGCTCGTGCGCGAGGACGCCCTCCAGTTCCTCCGGCTCCAGGCGGCGCAGCAGGCCGGTGGTGGCGCACACCAGGGCGGTTTTCTCGTTACGGCCGACGGCGAAGGCGTTCGGCACATCACTGTCGGCGATCGCGACGCGCGGCTTGGGCATGTCGGCGAGGGCGCAGATACGGTCGACGGCGCCGTGCAGCTCCGGCGCCTGCTCCGGGGTGACCTCGCGGGCGCCCATGCTGAAGGCCGCGATGCGGTCGCTGAACCAGAACTGAACGATGAACAGCCCGCCCGCGATCACCAGGATGATCGGCCACGAGCCGCGCAGAACGGCCAGCAGCACACCCACGAAGACCACGTAGACCAGCCCGATCAGGAACATCGTCGTCACCATGCGTGTGGTGAGTCCCCGATCCGGGGCGTAGCGGGACCGGGGCCCCTTACCCACCGTCGTCCGACCGGCCATGTGATCACCCTCCAGACGGAGCCCTGCCGCCGTGTTTCTCCCTTCAGTGTGCCCCTTTCGCACCTATATCCGGGATAAAGGGGCCTGGGCTGCCTCGTCCCGGCGGTGCGTGCGCGATGTCTTGACATGGACCTGGCGTGGCGCTGAGATGTGGTGGCTTTCGTTCGTCCCCGTTTGTTTGTGCGCCAATCACCCCCCTCGGAGCCGCACATGCACGCCGAACGGCACACCCCCCTCAGCGCCCGTCTGGCCGCCGTCGCCACGACGCTCGCGCTCCTCACAGCAGGCGCGGCCGTCGCCGTCACCGGGCAGGTCGCCGCCGCTCCCCCCGCAGACGCCGCTCCGCCCGCCGCCGCCGTCGACAATGGGCTCGCTCGTACGCCCCAGATGGGGTTCAACAACTGGAACTCCACCCACTGCCGGGCCGAGTTCAACGAGGCCATGGTCAAGGGCATCGCCGACGTCTTCGTGTCCCAGGGACTCAAGGACGCCGGGTACACCTACGTCAACATCGACGACTGCTGGGCCCTGCCGCAGCGCGACACGAACGGCAACCTCGTCCCCGATCCGGTCCGCTTCCCCAATGGGATCAAGGCAGTTGCGGACTATGTGCACTCCAAGGGGCTCAAGTTCGGCATCTACTCCAGTGCCGGCACCAAGACCTGCGACGTACAAGGCTTTCCGGGCGGCCTCGGGCATGAGCAGCAGGACGCCAACCTGTGGGCGTCCTGGGGCGTGGACTACCTGAAGTACGACAACTGCAACAACACCGGCGCCGACGCCAAGCAGCGCTACACCGCCATGGCCAACGCCCTGAAGGCCACCGGGCGGCCGATTCTCTACAGCATCTGCGAGTGGGGGGAGAACCAGCCCTGGAACTGGGCGGCGGACGTCGGCAACTCATGGCGTACGACCGGGGACATCAGCGATTCCTGGTCCAGCATGATCGGCATCGCGCACCAGAACCAGGGGCTCGCGCCGTACGCCAAGCCCGGGGCGTGGAACGACCCCGACATGCTCGAAGTCGGGAACGGCGGGATGACCGACACCGAGTACCGCACCCACTTCAGCCTCTGGGCGCAGATGGCCGCGCCGCTGCTGATCGGCAGTGATCTGCGCAGCGCCGCGCCCGCGACCCTCGCGATCCTGAAGAACACCGACGTCATCGCGGTCGACCAGGACAGTCTGGGCAAGCAGGGCACGGTGGTGTCGAGCTCCGGCGGTCTTGTGGTGATGTCGAAGCCCCTGGCCGACGGCAGCCGTTCGGTGACGCTGACCAATGAGACGACCTCGGCGAAGACGATCTCGACGACGGTCGAGGCGATCGGGATCGGCGGCGCCTCCTCGTACGCGCTCAAGGACCTGTGGTCCAAGCAGACCGGCACCACCACGGGCACGATCAGCGCCTCGGTGCCCGCCCACGGGACCGTGATGTACCGGGTGACGCCGGGCGCTCCGGTACCGCCGCCCGCCGGGATCCAGCAGGTCAGCGATCTGCCGTGGACGTCGGCGATCAACGGCTGGGGGCCGGTGGAGCGCGACCGCAGCAACGGCGAGCAGACCGCGGACGACGGCCGCACCCTCACCGTCAACGGCACCACCTACGCCAAGGGCCTCGGCACACACGCGGCGAGCGACATCACGTACCACCTGGGCGGCAGCTGCCGGTCGTTCACCGTCGACGTCGGCGTGGACGACGAGTCGACGGCGGGCGGATCGGTCGTCTTCCGGGTCTATCGCGACGCCGCCCTGGTCGCCGACAGCGGCGTGCGCACGGCGAGCGATCCGCCCAGGCGCCTGAGCGCCGACCTCACCGGCGGTACGAAACTGAGGCTGGTCGTCACCGACGGCGGCGACGGCATCAACTACGACCACGCCGACTGGGCGGACGCCAAGCTGGTCTGCGGCAGCGGCCCGGCGGCCGGCAGCCATGCGCTCAGCGACCTCACATGGGCCTCGTCGGCGAACGGCTGGGGGCCGGTGGAGCGCGACCGCAGCAACGGCGAGAAGGCCGCGGGCGACGGCCGCACCCTGACCCTCAACGGCACCACCTACGCCAAGGGCCTCGGCACACACGCGGCGAGCGACATCACGTACTACCTCGGCGGCAGCTGCACCAAGCTCACCGCCACCGTCGGCATCGATGACGAGTCGGGCGGTACGAACGGGTCGGTGGTCTTCCAGATCTACCGGGACGCCACCAAGGTCGCCGACAGCGGCCGCCACACCGGAGCCGACGCCGCAAGGACGCTCACGGCGGATCTCACCGGCGGCCTGGAGCTGAGACTGGTCGTCACCGACAGCGGCGACGGCGTCAACTACGACCACGCCGACTGGGCAGCGCCCATCCTGACCTGCGGCTGAGCCCTGGGCAGCGGCGGACCGAGTCTGCCGCTGCCCAGAACACGATCACTTCTCGATGAGTGCCTTCAGTGCGATGTTGAGCTTGAGGACGTTCACCGTGGGCTCGCCCATGAAGCCGAGGATCCGGCCGTCGGTGTTCTCGTCGACAAGCTTGTCGACCTCGGCCACGGAGAGGTTGCTCTTCTCGGCGACCCGGTGCACCTGGAGCTTCGCGTACTCCGGGGAGATGTCCGGGTCCAGGCCCGAGCCGGAGGAGGTGACGGCGTCGGCCGGCACGTCCGAGGGCTTGACCTTGTTGCCCTTCACCGAGTTGTCCTTGATGACGGCGGCCTTGGCATCGGTGACCCACTTGATCAGGTCCGCGTTGTCGCCGGACCGGTTGGTGGCGCCGGACAGGATCAGCTTGTACTGGGTGTTGACGCTGTTGGAGCCCAGGCCGTTGGACGGGCGCGGCTGGAACCACTTCAGGTCGGTTGCGGCCGTCTCCTCGCCCTTCTTCAGCGGCAGGTCGTAGCGCTGGCCGATGAGTTCGGAGCCGACGACGCTGCCCCCGGACTTGATCTCGGAGCCGTTGGCCTTGCCGCTGAACGGGGCCTGCGCGACTCCGGTGACGGCGAGCGGGTAGATGACGCCGCAGACGATCGTCAGAACGAGCAGGGCGCGCAGCCCGGCCCCGATCAACCGGGCGGTGTTTCCTACGGAGTTGTTCATGGTCGTCACCCGATGCCAGGGATGAGGGAGATGATCAGGTCGATGAGCTTGATGCCGATGAACGGCGTGATCAGGCCGCCCAGGCCGTAGATCCCGAGGTTGCGGCGGAGCATCTTGTCCGCGCTGGTCGGCCGGTACTGCACGCCCTTCAGGGCGAGCGGCACCAGCGCGATGATGATCAGCGCGTTGAAGATGACCGCGGACAGGATCGCCGACTCGGGCGAGGCCAGCTGCATGATGTTCAGCTTGTCCAGGCCCGGGTAGACCACCGCGAACATCGCCGGGATGATCGCGAAGTACTTCGCGACGTCGTTGGCGATCGAGAACGTCGTCAACGCTCCCCGGGTGATGAGGAGTTGCTTGCCGATCTCGACGATCTCGATCAGCTTGGTGGGGTTGGAGTCCAGGTCCACCATGTTCCCGGCCTCCTTGGCGGCCGAGGTACCGGTGTTCATGGCCACGCCGACGTCCGCCTGGGCCAGCGCCGGAGCGTCGTTCGTACCGTCGCCGGTCATCGCGACGAGCTTGCCCCCAGCCTGCTCGCGCTTGATCAGCGCCCTCTTGTCCTCGGGCGTGGCCTCGGCGAGGAAGTCGTCCACGCCCGCCTCCTCGGCGATCGCCCTGGCGGTCAGCGGGTTGTCACCCGTGATCATGACGGTCTTGATGCCCATACGGCGCAGCTCGTCGAACCGCTCCCGCATGCCGTCCTTGACGACGTCCTTGAGGTGGATGACACCCAGGACGCGGGCGCCCTTGTCGTCCTCGACGGCGACGAGCAGCGGCGTACCGCCGTCTTCCGAGATCTTGTTTGCGATCTTGTCGGCGTCCTCGACGACGCTGCCGCCGCGCTCCTTGACCCAGGCGATCACCGAACAGGTCGCGCCCTTGCGGACCTTACGGGCCTCGCCGTCCTCGGAGAGGTCGACGCCGGACATACGGGTCTGCGCGGTGAAGCCACCCAGTCGGCGTGCGCCAGCTCGCCCTGGTGGCGCTCGCGCAGGCCGTACTTCTCCTTCGCCAGGACGACGATGGAGCGGCCCTCGGGCGTCTCGGCCAGCGAGGAGAGCTGGGCGGCGTCCGCCAACTCGGCATCCGTCGTGCCCTTGACCGGGACGAACTCGGCGGCCTGACGGTTGCCGAGGGTGATCGTGCCGGTCTTGTCGAGCAGCAGGGTCGACACATCGCCCGCGGCCTCGACCGCGCGGCCGGACATCGCCAGGACGTTGCGCTGCACCAGCCGGTCCATGCCCGCGATGCCGATCGCGGAGAGGAGCGCGCCGATGGTCGTCGGGATCAGGCAGACCAGCAGGGCGGTCAGCACGATCAGCGACTGTTCGGCGCCCGCGTACTTGGCAAACGGCTGCAACGTGAAACCGCGAGCAGGAAGACGATGGTCAGCGAGGCGAGCAGGATGTTGAGCGCGATCTCGTTGGGCGTCGTCTGCCGGGCAGCGCCCTCGACCAGAGCGATCATCCGGTCGATGAAGGTCTCGCCGGGCTTCGTCGTGATCTTGATGACGATGCGGTCGGAGAGGACCTTCGTGCCGCCGGTGACAGCACTGCGGTCGCCGCCGGACTCACAGATGACCGGGGCCGATTCACCGGTGATGGCCGACTCGTCGACCGAAGCCACACCCTCGACGACGTCTCCGTCGCCGGGGATGATGTCGCCGGCCTCGCAGACGACCAGGTCGCCGCGCAGCTCGGTGCCGGGCACCCGCTCCTCGACCTTGCCGGTCAGCCGCCGCGCGACCGTGTCGGTCTTGGCCTTGCGCAGGGTGTCGGCCTGCGCCTTGCCCCGGCCCTCGGCCACCGCCTCCGCCAGGTTGGCGAAGATCGTGGTCAGCCACAGCCAGGCGGCGATCGCCCAGCCGAACCACTCGGTCGGGTCCTTCAGCGCCAGCACGGTGGTGACGACCGAGCCGATCAGCACCACAAACATGACCGGGGACTTGATCATGACGCGCGGGTCGAGCTTGCGCATCGCGTCCGGGAAGGACTTGATCAGCTGCTTGGGGTCGAACAACCCCCGGTCAGATGTACCGGTCGCTTGTCACCGGTCGGGCGGTGGCAAACTGTTCGACTGGTTGTCCGAAGGAGCCTGCTGTGCCGATGATCCGCAATCTCCGCCGCGCCGTGCGCCGCGCCTACCGCGGGACCGTGGACCTGAGCCACCCGGCTCGCTCCCCGCTGGGCAGCACGGTGGTCAACTGCGTGATCTACGAGGACGGCGTACGGCAGCCCGACACCGGCCCGGTGGACGAGGCGCAGCGGCGGGTCCGCAAGTCCGGCCGCGGCTTCGTCTGGATCGGGCTGCACGAGCCCTCCGAAACGGAGTTCGCCGGGGTTGCCGAGCTGTTCGGCCTGCATCCGCTGGCCGTCGAGGACGCGGTGGTCGCCCATCAGCGGCCCAAGGTGGAGCGGTACGACGAGACCCTGTTCGCCGTCTTCAAGACCTGCGGCTACGTCGAGCACGAGGAGCTCACCGCCACCAGCGAGGTGGTGGACACCGGCGAGCTCATGATCTTCACGGGGCTCGACTTCGTGATCACTGTCCGGCACGGCAGGCACGGCTCGCTCGGCCCGCTCCGGGAGGCCCTGGAGGACACCCCCGAGCAGCTCGCCAAGGGCCCGGCCGCGGTACTGCATGCCATCGCCGACCATGTGGTCGACGACTACCTCGCCGTGGCGGACGCCGTACAGGACGACATCGACGCCGTCGAGAGCACCGTCTTCACCGAGCACGCGGGCCGCGGCGACGCCGGCCGCATCTACCAGCTCAAGCGCGAACTGCTGGAGCTCAAGCGCGCGGTGGCGCCGCTGGGCCGGCCGTTGCAGGCCCTCGCCACCCAGCCGATGCCGCCGGTCGGCCCGGACATACAGCCGTACTTCCGTGACGTCGCCGACCATCTGGCCCGCGTCACCGAGCAGATCACCTCGTTCGACGCCCTGCTCGACTCGATCCTCCAGGCCCACCTCGCGCAGGTGACGGTCGCCCAGAACGAGGACATGCGCAAGATCACCGCATGGGCGGCGATCATCGCCGTGCCGACCATGGTCTGCGGTGTGTACGGCATGAACTTCGACCACATGCCGGAGCTGCGCTGGACCTACGGATACCCCCTCGTTCTCGGTGTCATGGTCATCGCCTGCTTCGTCCTCCACCGCAGCTTCCGCCGCAACGGCTGGCTCTGACGCTCCGTTCAAGCGGCTCTGACGCGTCGGCTGACCGGTTTCCCGCGACGAGCCCTTGGGTCACTGGTTCGACATGTGTCAACATAGACGTATGTCGAATGTAAAGGCGTTGCCGCTGCTGGAGCCGGATGCCGACCTGGATGTCGAGCCGTGCTGCGCGCCGCTGACCGAGCGCCCCCTCTCGGCGGAGGAGGCGGTCCGCACCGCCGCCATGTTCAAGGCGCTCGGCGACCCGGTGCGCCTGCGGCTGTTCTCGGCGATCGCCTCCCACGAGGGCGGCGAGGCCTGTGTCTGCGACATCTCCGACGTCGGCGTCTCGCAGCCGACCGTCTCCCACCATCTGAAAAAGCTCAGGGAGGCGGGCCTGCTCACCTCCGAGCGGCGCGGCACCTGGGTGTACTACCGGGTCGCGCCCTCCGTGCTTGCCGCGATGGGGAAGATGCTGGGGCAGCACGCCGGCTGACCCGGCCCCGATGCAGCCGAGTCACTCGTGCTCCAGCAGCCCGGGAAGGTCGGCGAACGAGTCGAGCACGTGGTCCGGTGTGCCGTCGGCCGCCCGGTGCGTCTCGGGCAGGTACTTGCCCGTCCTGACCAGTACGCCGGTGATTCCGCTGCGCTGCGCCGCCAGTACATCGGATTCGATGTCGTCGCCGACCATCAGCGCTTCGGACGCCGTGGCGCCAAGGTGCGCCAGGGCGGTGGCGAAGAACGAAGCGGCGGGTTTGCCGGTGATCTCCGCCTCGACCCGGGCGGCTCGCTCCAGCCCCAGGAGAAAGGCGCCGGTGTCCAGGTCGAGCCCGTCCGCGGTACGCCAGTAGAGGTTGCGGTGCATGGCGACCAGCGCGGCGCCGCGCTGCACATGGCGGAAGGCGGCATTGAGGGCCGCGTAACTGAACTCGTCGCCCGCGCCGCCGAAGACGATCACATCCGGGGGCGCATCCTCCCTCCCGTCGACGAGTGTCACGCCCTCGAGATCGTCACGGACGTCGCCGCCGCTGAGCAGCAGACAGCGGGCCCCCGGGTAGTGCTCCCGCAGGTACGCGGCGGTGACGGCGGGTGCGGTGAGGATGTCGTCGACGCCGACGGGAAAGCCCTCCCCTGCCAGCTTCGCGGCGATCGACGCGCGGGTCCGTGAGGTGGTGTTGGTGACGAGCGCCAGCGGAAGGCCGGCGGCGCGCAGCCGTTCCATGGCCTCGACGGTGCCGGGCAGCGGCTTCCAGGACACCGTGAGCACGCCGTCGATGTCGATCAGGACCGCTCCGATTCGTTCCATGCGACCGACCGTATCGCCGGCTCGCCTCCCGCTTGCGAAACAGTCACAAATGGGGTTATTACGAAAGGGATGGGAGTGAACCGCTGTGCTGTTCACCGATCGCATGGACGCGGGACGCCGACTTGCCGAAGCGCTACGGCACGTACGGGGGGAGAATCCCGTCGTCCTGGGCCTGCCACGAGGCGGAGTACCGGTGGCCTTCCAGGTGGCGCAGGCACTCGGCGCACCACTCGATGTGATCGTGGTCCGCAAACTCGGGGTCCCGTACCACCGCGAGCTGGGGTACGGCGCGATCGGCGAGGGCGGGGTACGGGTCATCAGCGACGACATCGTCCGCCGCAGCGGAGTCGGCCGGGACGAACTCGAAACGGTCGAGCACGCCGAGGAGGCGGAGCTCGCACGGCAGGCGAAGCGGTTCCGCGCGGACCGGCAGCGGTCGGCCATCGGCGGCCGTACGGTGATCGTCGTCGACGACGGGATCGCGACCGGCGCGACGGCCGCGGCGGCGTGCGAGGTGGTACGGGCGCAGGGCGCCGCCCGTGTGGTGCTGGCCGTGCCGGTGGCGCCTTCGGACGCGCTCGCCTGGCTGCGCACAGAGGCGGACGAAGTGGTGTGCCTGTCCACGCCGAGGGCGTTCCGGGCAGTCGGCGAGTGGTACCAGGACTTCTCCCAGACCCCCGACGAGGAGGTCGTCGCCCTGCTCGCGCAGGCGGCCGCGGGGGGAAACGAGGACCGGGCCGGAGGTGAGACCGAGGTCGAGGTGGACGCCGGCGGGGTCCGGCTGGCCGGGGATCTCACCCTGCCTCGGGGCACCGAGGAGATCGTGATGTTCGCCCACGGCTCCGGCAGCAGCAGGCACAGCCCGCGCAACCGGCTGGTGGCGGCCGCCCTGAACCGGGCGGGCCTGGGCACCCTGCTCTTCGACCTGCTCACCTCGGCCGAGGAAGCCGACCGGGCGAACGTCTTCGACATCGAAACCCTGGCCGGGCGGCTGGCGGACGCCACCCGCTGGCTGCGGGAGCGCGAGTCGGCCCGGATCGGATACTTCGGGGCGAGCACCGGAGCCGCGGCTGCGCTGCGGGCCGCCGCGTCATTCGGCGCCTCCGCTTCTTCAGGTTCTTCAGGTTCTTCAGGTGCCGACAGCGACACCGACACGGACATCGCCGCCGTGGTCTCCCGCGGCGGCCGTCCCGACCTCGCCGGGCCGCACCTCGCAGACGTACGCGCACCCACGCTGCTCATCGTGGGCGGCCGCGACACGCTGGTGCTCGACCTCAACCGCCAGGCCCAGGCGGAGTTGCGCTGCGAGAACCGGCTCGAGGTCGTCCCGGGCGCCACGCATCTCTTCGAGGAACCCGGCGCCCTGGACGAGGTCGCGGACCTGGCCAGGGACTGGTTCACCAGCCACTTGGCGGCCAGCAGTCCCATGCGGTGACGATGACGTCATCCCCACTGAATCCACTGACAGTCCGGCGGGCGTCCCCTCACGCCAGGGCGATGAACAGGCCCAGCGTCAGCACGGCGATGCCGCAGCCGTACAGCGCCAGCCTTACGGAGTGGGCCTCCGCGGACGGGTCGGTGCTGCCGACGGCGCGACAGAGGCCGAAGACAGACTTCAACAGCAGGGCGAGCGCGGCCGCGGAGAATGCGGCGATCAAGGAAACCGTCACGCCGCGACAATCTCACGGGCCGTCAGGTGTCGCATTTCGGCCTACTCCGTCCCGGCGGCGCCGGTCACCCCCGGCACGGAGGACCGACACCCGGCACCCCGTTCGTCGAGAGCCCCGGGCCTCAGGCCGGTCAGCGCCTCCGTCAGCCACTTCGTCCAGAACGTCTCCAGCTCGATCCCGCCCCGCAGCACCAGATGCCGCAGCCTGTCCTGCTCCGTCGACTGCCGCTCCGGCGGGAAGTCGCGCGTCTCGATCGCCTCGTACTGCGCCAACTGCCGCTGGTGCAGCGCCAGATGACGGCCGAGCTCCGCCTCCAGGCCCGCGCTGCCGACCACCCCTGCCGCGCGCAGCCGCAGCAGCAGCGGGTCGCGGACCGGCTTCGGGTCCTCGGAGCGCGCGACCCACGCGGTCAGCTCCTCGCGGCCCGCGGGCAGGACTTCGTACTCCTTCTTCTGCCCGCGGGTCGGCTGCGCGGAGGGCAGCGCGCGGATCTGGCCCGCCTGCTCCAGCTTCCCCAGCTCGCGGTAGATCTGCTGATGCGTGGCCGACCAGAAGTAGCCGATCGACTTGTCGAAACGGCGGGTCAGCTCCAGCCCCGACGAGGGCTTTTCGAGCAGAGCCGTGAGGATCGCGTGCGGGAGGGACATGGCCCGCATCCTAGGCAGGAGGCGTCAGAGCGTCGCCGCGAGGCGTGTGCCCTGGTCGATCGCCCGCTTCGCGTCCAGTTCCGCCGCCACATCCGCCCCGCCGATCAGGTGCACCGGCCGGCCCGCGGCGCTCAGCTCCTCGTACAGCCCGCGCTGCGGTTCCTGCCCGGTGCACAGCACGACCGTGTCGACGGGCAGGACCCGCCTCGCCCCGTCGACACTCACGTGCAGGCCCTCGTCGTCGATCCGCTCGTACGTCGCGCCGGCTGTCATCGTCACCCCGCGGTGCTTGAGCTCCGTACGGTGGATCCACCCCGTCGTCTTGCCGAGACCCGCGCCGACCTTGCTCGTCCTGCGCTGGAGGAGGTGGACGGTACGCGGCGGCTTCGGGCGGTCGGGGGCAGTCAGGCCGCCCGGGGCGCTGTACTCCGTGTCGACGCCCCACTGCCGGAAGTACGTCCCCGCGTCCAGGCTCGCGCCCTCGCCGCCGTCCGTCAGGAACTCCGCGACGTCGAAGCCGATGCCGCCCGCGCCGATCACCGCGACGCGCTCGCCGACGGGCGCTCCGTCGCGCAGGACATCGAGGTAGCTGACGACGCTCGGGTGGTCGACGCCCGGGATCTCGGGGGTCCGTGGCGTGACCCCGGTGGCGACGACGATCTCGTCGTACGCGGCCGACGAGAGGTCACCGGCGGTGACGCGGGCGCCAAGACGCACCTCGACGCCGTGCAGTTCGAGCTGCGTACGGAAGTAGCGCAGCGTCTCGTTGAACTCCTCCTTGCCCGGGATCCGCTTGGCGATGTTCAGCTGCCCGCCGATCTCGTCCGCCGCGTCGAAGAGCGTGACCTCGTGTCCGCGCTCGGCGGCCGAGACCGCGCAGGCGAGCCCGGCAGGCCCCGCGCCGACCACCGCGACGCGCTTGCGCAGCCGGGTCGGCGAGAGGACCAGCTCGGTCTCGTGGCAGGCCCGCGGGTTGACCAGGCAGGAGGTGATCTTCCCGCTGAAGGTGTGGTCCAGGCAGGCCTGGTTGCAGCCGATGCAGGTGTTGATGGTCTCCGCGCGGTCCGCCTTCGCCTTGGCGACGAAGTCCGGGTCGGCGAGGAAGGGGCGGGCCAGCGACACCATGTCCGCGCGCCCCTCGGCAAGCAACTGCTCGGCGATATCGGGGGTGTTGATGCGGTTGCTGGTCACCAGGGGCACGGACACGGACCCCATCAGCTTCTTCGTCACCCACGTGTACGCGCCGCGCGGCACCGACGTCGCGATGGTGGGGATACGGGCCTCGTGCCAGCCGATCCCGGTGTTGATGATCGTCGCGCCGGCCGCCTCGATCTCCTTGGCGAGCGTGATCACCTCCTCCAGCGAGGAGCCGCCGGGCACCAGGTCCAGCATGGACAGCCGGTAGATCAGGATGAAGTCCGGGCCGAGCCGCTCGCGCGTACGGCGGACGATCTCCAGCGGGAGTCGTATCCGGTTCTCGTACGAGCCGCCCCAGCGGTCGGTGCGGTGGTTGGTGGCGCTCGCGATGAACTCGTTGATGAAGTAGCCCTCGGAGCCCATGATCTCGACGCCGTCGTAGCCCGCGGACTTCGCCAGCTGCGCTGCCCGTACGAAGTCGTCGATGGTCTCCTCGACCTCGGCGTCGGTCAGGGCGTGCGGTACGAACGGGCTGATGGGGGCCTGGATGGCGCTCGGCGCCACGAGGTCCGCGTGGTACGCGTACCGGCCGAAGTGCAGGATCTGCATCGCGATCCGACCGCCCTCGGCGTGTACGGCTGCGGTGACGGTCCGGTGGCTTTCCGCCTCGGCCTCGGTGGTGAGCTTGGCGCCGCCCTCGTACGGACGGCCCCGGTCGTTGGGGGCGATGCCGCCCGTGACGATCAGGCCGACGCCGCCGCGGGCGCGCGCGGCGTAGAAGGCTGCCATCCGCTCGAAGCCGCGCTCCGCCTCTTCGAGGCCGACGTGCATGGAGCCCATGAGCACCCGGTTGGGCAGGGTGGTGAACCCGAGATCGAGCGGGCTCAGCAGATGCGGGTACGGGGTCGGGCTCATCGGGGCGCCTCCTCGCGCAGGGGTCGACGGTCCAGTTGTAGCCGCCCCAGAGCGATTGTGCAACAAGGTGCAAAACCAATCCCCCAGCCTCCGCCGTCCACCTGTCCGACGAGTGTGCTAATCAGTCGTACGGGTGATATTGGCCCTTCGCCCAGGTCACGCACCGTTAGCGTGCTCATGTGGCGGGATGGGAGCAGTTCAGCGCACTGGGGGTCGCGGCGATTCTCGGATCGCAGGGGATCGGGATCGGGGCGCCGGTGTGCGTGACGGCGTCCGTATCGGTGGTGTCCGTATCGGTGTCGGTTCAATTCGGGAGCTGCCCGCCGACTCCGACTCCGACACCGACTCCGTCGCCTACGCAGCCCGTGCCACCGACTCCGGCACCGACTCCGGCACCGGCTCCGACGTCGCCGCCTCCCACATCGCCGCCTCCCACACAGCCTCCCCCCACGTCTCCCACGTCTCCCACGCCGGCCGCGCCACCTGCCGAACGGCCCCCGCCCCCGCGGGACGCCCCGGAACCCCCTCCCGAGAAAGCCCCTGAGCAGGCTCCGGCGACGGCTCCCGCACCCGTCGCCCGTACGAAACCCGAGCCGCGGCACGTCGTCGCCGTACGCAACTACCGCCGCGCGACCGGGAAGCCGGAGGACTCCGGCACTCCCCTCGTGGTCCTGCTGCTGGTCACCACCACCCCGGCCGTGCTCGCCGCGGCGCTGCTGCGGCCCCGATCACGGTCCGCCGGCGGGCGCGGCCGCGCCTGATCCACACCCTCGCCGCTCTCCCCGCACCCCATTCGGAGAACCTCATGTCGGAATGGCTGGTCCTGGCCGCCGCGATGGCCGCCGCCTGTGCCGTCGTCCTCGTCATCACCCTGCTCAGGCAGTACCGGCTGAACAAGGCCGGGGCCGCGGAGGAGGACGACGCCCCCGAGACCCCCGACGTCCTCGAATACATGACGATGATGGTCGGCGTCGTGTACGCGATCGTGCTCGGTCTGGCCATCGCCGGCGTCTGGGAGGCGCGCAGCGCCGCGCAGGACGACGTACGCCGCGAGGCACAGGCGCTGCACGAGGTCACCCAGCGAGCCGCGGTCTACCCGGCCGGCGTCCAGGCGCAGCTCCGTACGGACATCGACCGTTACGTCTCCCACGTCGTCCACCAGGAGTGGCCGAGGATGGTCGCCCACAACGAGCTGTCCGGGCGGGGAGCGGAACTGCTCGGCGCCGTACGCGCGGACATCGCACAGCGGGCGCCGGCCAACGAGCTCGAGACGCAGGCGTACCAGCCCATGCTCGACCAGGTCGCCGTCGCCGACGACGCGCGCAACGCGCGGGCGCAGAACGCCGGGGAGACGCTGCCCGGGGTCGTGTGGTTCGGCCTGATCACCGGGGCGCTGGTGACGGTCGGCCTGATCTTCACGCTGCAGATCGGCCGCACCCCCAGGGAGCTGCTGCTGGCCGGTCTTTTCAGCGCCCTGATCGCCTTTCTGCTCTTCCTCGTGTGGGACTTCGACGCGCCATTCGGGCGGTCGGGCACGGACTCGGCGGACGCCTTCCGCCAGCTGTTCGCAAGCGCCGCGGGACCGAGCTGAGGCCTACTTCTGCGCGTGCTCGCCGACGTAGAAGAGCAGCCACACAAAACCGGCGAAGAGGTGGGTGGCGAAGACGTACACGAAGACCCGCAGCATCACACCGCGCTCCTTCCAGCTCTCGCTCTCGCTCACGACAGGCCTCCAGCCGGTCCGTACATACGTCAGTGGTCACGTACGTCCGTGGTCACGTACGTCCGTGGTCGGTCCCCCGCACCAGGGTACGAGGACCCGGAATAGGGGGGCCGGGGTCGCCGTTGTAGGGTTTGGTTCAAGATTCAACCAACCAGGACTCGATCCCTACCTGAAAGGTGGCCTCCATGCAGTTCGGCATCTTCACGGTCGGCGATGTGACCGCCGATCCGACGACGGGCCGTACGCCGAGCGAGCACGAGCGGATCAAGGCGACAGTCGCCATCGCGCTCAAGGCCGAGGAGGTCGGACTCGATGTCTTCGCGACCGGCGAGCACCACAACCCGCCCTTCGTCCCGTCGTCCCCGACGACGCTCCTCGGGCACATCGCGGCGCGCACCGAGAACCTGATCCTGTCCACCTCGACCACGCTGATCACCACCAACGACCCGGTGAAGATCGCCGAGGACTACGCCGTCCTGCAGCACCTGGCCGAGGGCCGCGTCGACCTGATGATGGGCCGCGGAAACACCGGGCCGGTCTACCCCTGGTTCGGCAAGGACATCCGCCACGGCATTCCGCTCGCCATCGAGAACTACGCCCTGCTGCACAAGCTGTGGCGCGAGGAAGTCGTGGACTGGGAGGGCAAGTTCCGCACCCCGCTGCAGAGCTTCACCGCCACGCCACGGCCCCTGGACGGCGTACCGCCGTTCGTCTGGCACGGCTCCATCCGCTCCACCGAGATAGCCGAGCAGGCCGCGTACTACGGCGACGGCTTCTTCCACAACAACATCTTCTGGCCCATGTCACACACCAAGAAGATGGTCGACCTCTACCGCAAGCGCTACGCCCACTACGGCCACGGCACGCCCGAGCAGGCCATCGTCGGGCTCGGCGGGCAGGTGTTCATGCGCAAGAACTCCCAGGACGCGATTGCGGAGTTCCGGCCCTACTTCGACAACGCGCCCGTCTACGGACACGGCCCCTCCCTGGAGGACTTCACCGAGCAGACCCCGCTGACCGTCGGGTCCCCGCAGGAAGTCATCGAGCGCACCCTCGGCTTCCGCGAGGCCGTCGGCGACTACCAGCGCCAGCTCTTCCTGATGGACCACGCGGGACTGCCTCTGAAGACCGTGCTGGAGCAGCTCGACATCCTCGGTGAGGAAGTCGTGCCAGTCCTGCGCAAGGAGTTCGCCAACCTGCGGCCGGCCGGAGTGCCGGAGACCGCCCCGCTGCACCCTGCCCACGCCGCACGTACGAAGGAGGCATGACCATGCAGACCCTGAAGCTGGTGGCCGTATCGGCCGGGCTGAGCGTGCCGTCGTCGACCAGGCTGCTGGCCGACCGGCTGGCGGAGTCCGTACGCAGCCGGCTCGTCGAGCCGGCCGACGTCGACACGGACGTGCAGGTACAGGTCGTCGAACTGCGCGAGCTCGCCGTACAGATCGCCAGCAACCTGGTGACCGGGTTTCCGGCGCCGGCGCTCGGCGAGGCGATCGAGGCGGTGACCGAGGCGGACGGCCTGATCGCGGTCACGCCGGTCTTCACGGCCTCGTACAGCGGGCTGTTCAAGTCGTTCTTCGACCTGATCGAGCCCGACGCGCTCACCGGGAAGCCGGTGCTGATCGCGGCGACGGGTGGCACGGCCCGGCACTCGCTGGTGCTGGAGCACGCGCTGCGTCCGCTCTTCGCGTATCTGCGGGCGCTGGTCGTGCCGACGGCGGTGTACGCGGCGTCGGAGGACTGGGGCGGTACCGGTGACGCGCTGACCGACACACTGCCGACCCGGATCGATCGCGCGGGCGGCGAGCTCGCGGGTCTGATGACCGGCGTGGCCGTCAGGGCCGACGGCCTCGTGCCCGCAACCCGTATCGCCTAGGTCGCAGGTCGTACACAGGCCAGGTCCCGCTCCGGATGTCGGTTGTCAGTGCCGCCTCCTATGGTTCTCGGCATGACCCCTGCACTCATCGGGCGCGACCACCCCGCAGGCGTCCTCCGGGCGGAGATCGACCGGGCGACGGACAGCCACGGGGGCCTGGTGCTGGTCACTGGCGAGGCCGGTATCGGCAAGACATCGCTCGTCACCGATGCCGCCGACGAGGCGCGGCGGCGCGGTGCGCTGGTGCTCGGCGGGTCCTGCTGGGACTCGGAGAGCGCGCCCGGGTACTGGCCCTGGGTCCAGGTGGTGCGCGGGCTGCGGCGCGGGGTGGGCGACGAAGAGTGGGCCGACGCCGAGAAGGCCGCGGGCGGGCGGCTCGCGGTGCTGCTCGGCGAGGCCCCGGGCGAGGGGGACGGCGGCGGGGAGAGCTTCCCGCTCTACGACGCGGTGACGACGGCCCTGGTCACCGTCTCGCAGAAACGGCCCCTCGTGGTCGTACTGGACGATCTGCACTGGGCGGACCCGGCCTCCCTCAAGCTCCTCGAATTCGCCGCGCAGCACGCCTGGTTCGAGCGGCTGCTGCTGATCGGGACGTACCGCGACGTCGAGGTCGATGCCGCCGACCACCCGCTCCAGCAGCTCATCCTGCCGCTGGCCGCGCGGGCCGCGACGACCCTGACTCTGACCGGGCTGCAGCGCGACGAGGTGGGTGCGCTCATCGCGCTGACCGCGGGCGTCGAGCCGGAGCCCGCCCTGGTGGACGAGGTGCACCGGCGCACCGGCGGCAACCCCTTCTTCGTCGAGCAGACCGCCCGCATCTGGCACAGCGGCAGCCCCGTCACCACGGTCGCGCCGGGGGTGCGCGAGGCGGTGCGGCGGCGGCTCGCGCTGTTGCCGGAGCCGGTGAGCAGTCTGCTGGTCACGGCGGCCGTGCTGGGCCGGGAGTTCCACCGCCAGATGCTCGCGGCGGCCGCGTCGGCTCCGGTGCCGCATGTGGACCGGCTCCTCGAGCGGGCGGTCGCGGCGCGGCTGGTGACGGCGCGGACGGGCGGCCGGTTCGCCTTCGCCCACGATCTCGTACGCGAGACGCTGTACGAGGCGCTGGAGGAGGCGCAGGCGCGGACTCGGCACGCCGATGTCGTAAGGGCCCTGGACGGCTCACCGGCGCTCAGCGAGAAGATCTTCCCCGCCGATCTGGCGCGGCACGCGTATCTGGCGGGCGAGGAGCTGGAACGCGACCGCCGGGTGGAGTTGTTGCTTGCGGCCGCCCGGGACGCGTCCGGCAGGCTGGCCGGCGAGGAGGCCGCCGGCCACTACCGGCGGGCGATGGAGGCCGCGGGCGACGATGCCCGCCGGGCCGCGCTGATCGCCCTCGACCTGGGCGTCGAACTCCGTCACAACGGCGAGGACGACGAGGCGTGGCGGTCCTTCGACCGGGCCGTCGAGCTCGCCCGCGAGGTGCGCGAGCCCGAGCTGCTCGCCCGCGTCGCGATCACCCTCCACCAGAACGGTCATGTGCCGGGCAACCGGACCCGGGCGGCGGGGCTGCTGCGGGAGGCGCACCGGGCCCTGATCGGCGGCAGTGGTGAGGATCTGGCGGGGCTGTCCTCTGAGCGGATCGCGCAGGAACTGGCCGTGCGCACCACGGCGTTGGCGCGGCGCGGCGAGGACGACGACGCGCTCTCGTTCTCCCTGTGGGCGCGGCACGACTCGATCTGGGGCCTCGGGACCTCGGAGGAACGGCTCACGCTGACCGACGAGATGGCCACGGTCGCCCGGCGTACGCACAACCGCGACATGGAGCTGCACGCCACCGCGATGCGCTGGGTGACGCTGCTGGAGCGGGGCGACCCGCGCTACCTCGACCAGCTGCGCACCTTCGTGGCCCTCGCCGAGCGGACGGCGCTGCGCCGCTTCGAGCTGGGGATGGCCGTCGACCAGTCCCTGGTCGCCGCGCTGACCGGCCGGTTCACCGAGGCGGGCGACCATCTGTCGGAGGTGGCGGGGCTGCGGCACGAGCACGCCGCGTTCTCCTTCCTGGTGTCGCACATGCAGTGGGCGCTGTTCCTGCTCCAGGGGCGCTTCGACGAGGCGGAGACGGTGGTGGCCGGGCTGGCGGAAGTGGGGCATCCGTATCCGCGGCTCCTTGAGGGCATCACGGCCGCCGAGCGCGGCGACGGCGGCCTCGCACTGCGCCTCTCGGACGAGCTGGCGGCCGGGCCGGAGCCGATTCCACGGGTATTCGCACCGCTGTGGATGCGGCTGCGGGCCCAGGTGGCGGCGGCGTCGGGTGACGCGGTACGGATCGAGGAGGCGGCGTCCGCGTTCTCGCCGTATGCCGGGCAGTGGGTCGTCTCGCTGTACGGCTGCGACATCAGCGGCCCTGTCGACCTCTGGCTGGGCGTGCTGGCAGCGGCACGCGGCCACCGGGCCGAGGCGGTCGCCGCGCTGACGTCGGCGTACGAATCGGCGGACCGGCTGCGGGCAAGGCCGTGGTCGGTGCGGGCGAGGGCGGCGCTGGTGGGGGTGCTGGGGGAGCGCGTGGAGGGGGAGGGGCAGGGGGAACTGCTCGCGCGAACGCGGCAGGACGCGGTGGAACTGGGGCTGACGCATTTGCTGGACGGGGTGGAGGTGGGTCACCCCGGTGCACCCGCTCACCACGGCACCGGGAACTCCAGTGCACCCGCTCATCCCGGCACCGAAGAACCCAGCGCACCCGCCCACCCAGGCACCGGGGACCCCCGTACAGCCGATACCCCCGGCACCGGGGACGCCCGTACAGCCGACGCCCCCGGCACCGGGGACGCCGGCGCGGGCGCGGGCACCGAGCGTCAAGCCGCCCGCCCGGGTGGAAGCGGCCCCGTCGCCCAACCCCCCATACCCCACGGCGAGTTCCGCCGGGACGGAGCCGTATGGGCCCTCGCCTTCGCGGGACGGGTCGTCCATGTGCCCGATGCCAAGGGGCTGCGGGATCTGCACACCCTGCTCGGGCACCCCGGCGACGATCTGCCCGCCGTGGTTCTGCTGGATCCCGCCGGCGGTGAAGCCGTCGTCGCCGCGGCCCGGTTCGGTGCGGACCCGGTGCTCGACGAGGAGGCCAAGGCCCGCTACCGGCGGCGGCTCGAGCGGCTCGACATGGAGATAGACCGCGCGGGCGAGCTGGGCGACGACCGCCGGGCCGCGGAGTTCGACCGCGAACGGTCCGCGCTGCTCGACGAGTTGCGCACCGCCGCCGGGCTCGGCGGCCGCACCCGTCGGCTGGGGGACGAGGCCGAGCGGGCCCGTAAGACCGTCACCGCCCGGATCCGCGACACCCTGCGCAAGCTGGACGCCCTCCACCCCGAACTGGCCGCGCATCTGCGGGAGTCCGTCGGCACGGGCTCGTCCTGCTCCTACCGCCCGCCGCGCAGCGTCAACTGGCGGCTCTGAGGCGAGGAGCGCCCCCGGCCCAGCCGGGGACGCCCTCACCGCTCAGCCACCCACACCGCTCACTTGCGGTTGTAGAGCCGCATCGTCACCGAGCCGAAGACCAGCACCAGCAGCCCGGCCCACCCCAGCGACCAGGCGATGTTGGCCGTCGGCCAGTTGCCCTCCATCAACTCCCGCACAGCCGTGGCGACATGGGTCACCGGGCTGTTGTTGACGAAGGCCTGCAGCCAGCCCGGCATGGTCTTCGGGTCGACGAAGACATTGCTCAGGAAGGTCAGCGGGAAGATCACCATCATGCTGACGCCCATCACCGACTTCTCGGTGCGCAGCAGCAGGCCGAACATCGTCCAGATCCAGGAGAAGGCGAACGAGAAGACCATCAGCAGCGCGACTCCGAGGACAACGCCCAGCGGCCCGCCGTGCGGGCGGTAGCCGATGATCATGCCGACGGCCAGCATCACCACGGAGGCGAGGAAGTAGCGGACCATATCGCCGAGCAGATAGCCGACCATCGGCGCCGGCCGCCAGATCGGCAGCGTACGGAACCGGTCGAAGACGCCCTTGGTGATGTCCGTGTTGACCGCGACGCCCGTGTACATCGTGATCATCACGACGCTCATGGTGAGGATGCCGGGGAGCAGGAACTGGATGTACGCCGAGACCGAGCCGGCCAGCGCCCCTCCGAAGAGGTACGTGTACATCAGCACCATCATGATCGGGAACGCCGTCACATCGAAGAGCTGCTCCGGCACATGCTTGATCTTGAGCATGGCCCGCCAGCCGAAGGTGAAGGACGCGGAGAGCGCGCTGGGCCGTGGTGGGCGGTCCTTGCTCACCAACAGCGCTGCGAGATCCTCCGCCTTGGGCGCTTCGAGGACGAGATCGTCGATGGCCTTGGTGGACTTGGTGGTGGTCGCGGTGCTCATGCCGCAGTCCCCCTCTTGTCGGTCAGGGCGAGGAAGACCTCGTCCAGGCTGGGCTGGCCCAGCGCGAAGTTGTCCACGGTGATTCCGGAGCGGGCCAGTTCGGCCAGCGCCCGCGCGGCCTGCTCGGCCGCACCCTGTTCGGTGCCATGGCCGTTGACCCGGGCGGTGAGCGCGACCGGATCCGGGTCCAGCTGCACCTCGGCGCCGAGCGCCGCCCCGAGCACCCGCTCGGCCTCCGGCCGCTGGCCGGGATCGCGCAGCCGCAGATGGACGGCGCCGGAACCGACCGAGGCCTTCAGTTCGCCCTTGGTGCCCTCCGCGATCACCTTGCCGTGGTCGATCACGGCGATACGGGACGCCAGATGGTCGGCCTCGTCCAGATACTGCGTGGTCAGCAGCACCGTCGTGCCCTGCGCGACGACCGCTCGCACGATGTCCCAGACCTGGTTGCGGCTGCGCGGGTCGAGGCCGGTGGTGGGCTCGTCCAGGAAGAGCAGATCCGGGGTGTTGAGGATGGACGCGGCGATGTCGATACGGCGCCGCATGCCCCCCGAGTAGTTCTTCACCTGCTTCTCGGCCGCCTCGGAGAGCCCGAAGGCGTCCAGCAGCTGCGCGGCGCGCTCCCGCGCGGCCGGCTTGGAGTGGCCGAGCAGCCGGCCGAGCAGCACCAGGTTCTCGGCGCCGGTGAGGTCCTCGTCCACCGAGGCGTACTGACCGGTGAGGCTGACCCTGCCGCGGACGGCGTCGGCGTCCTTCTGCACGTCCTTGCCGAAGACCCGGGCCTGGCCGCCGTCCGGCCGCAGCAGGGTGGCGAGCATCCGTACCGTGGTCGTCTTTCCGGCGCCATTCGGGCCGAGGACGCCGTAGACCGTGCCCGCGGGCACGCTGAGATCGACGCCGTCGACGGCCCGGTTGTCACCGAAGACTTTCACCAGGCCCGTGGTCTCGATTGCCAGATCTGTACTCATCGTCAGTTCCTTCTGATCCTTCTGGGAGCTCTGCCGGACGCTCTGGGGGGTCTAGGGGCGGTCTGGGGGGAGCGGTCCAGGGGTTGACTCGGGTCGTCGGGTGAAGTCATCGGCGGGGCCTCGGATCCCCGAAACTTCAGGACCAAAAGCCCTAGGAGACGTACGGGCGGGCGGCGCGGGCCTCCCGAAGGGCCAGGCCCCACCAGCCGAGCTGATCAAGCATCAACCACGCCGCGCGGTCCCGGCCTTCGGGCGCCTCGTCGAGGAGGTTGATGCTCACGCCATTGCGCAGGGTCACGGTGTGCAGCTCGGTGAAGACCGAACGCAGCTGCTCGACCGCGTACAGCCCGCCGGAGCCGTGGCCGTAGCTGACGAAGGCGACCGGCTTGGTCTGCCACTCGTCGTAGGCATAGTCGATGGCCTGCTTGAGGGAGGCGGGGAAGGAGCGGTTGTACTCGGGGGTGACGACCACGAAGGCGTCGGCGCGGCCGACTTCCGTGACGAACTCCCGCATCTGCTCGGTGGCCCGGTGCGGATAGCGGGCCGGGAAGTCGAAGTCGACGAGGTCGACGACCGCGAGTTCCATCTCGTCCCGCTCGGCGGCCAGCTCGGTGAACCAGCGGCCGACCTTCTCGCCGACGCGCCCCTCGCGCGTACTGCCGATGATGACCGCGACACGCAGTGGCGGTATGTCCTGGTCCCGCATGGGGCGCCTCCCTTCGCCGGTCTCCGGCCCTCACCCGGGGGGCGCGAGACGACGGCGCGCGGCCGCCAGATCTGATCTGGCGGCCGCGCGAGGAGGAGTCCGGCAGCCCTATTCCCTGGTGTGGAAGACGTAGAACGCGGAGACGGCCATCGCCCCGGCGAGGACCAGCCCCATCACTGACGACTTGAGCACGCTCGCCCCGGTCTGGCTGAACAGATAGCCCATGGCCCCGCCGAACAGCGTTGCGTACGCGGCGGCCCGGACCTCGTGGGACAGTGACTGCTGGATCCGGCCAAGCCCGTAGGCGAGAGCCGCGACGATGATGCCGCAGACGACGCCGAAGAGGACGTCGCCCCAGTTGACGTCCCGGCCGGTGCGGCGGAGGAACCCCGCGTAGAAGCCGTAGGCCACGCCCAGGGTGAGGGGCAGCGCCCAGGCGAGAGAGACGTGGCGCCGTACGCGTACAGCTGCGTGTGCGGCCATGGCGGAGAGCTCCTTCCCTCGTCCCCCATCTTTCAGGGCACACCCGCGCCCGCCGCCTGGCAAGTCGGAACACCGCCCTTTCAGGGCACGCCCGGTCGGCGGAGCACCGGTCGCGCCCGGCCTGCGGCCCACGTTCCCTTGAGGAGTGCGGAGCTTCCTCTCAGCGGTGTCGGCGGTGCTGATCGTCCTCGTGGCCATCCTGACGCCGCTGTGCGCGCTCGCGGTCTGGGCCGACCGGGAGATCGGCGACACGGACGGCTACGTCGCCGCGATGGCGCCGCTCGCGTCGGACCCCGCGGTGCAGAACGCGGTCGCCGTACGGATCACCGACGAGGTCATGCAGAAGATCGACGTGGGGCCTTTCGATGTCGGTCCTTTCGACGTCCGTCCTTTCCAGGAGGGCGTACGGGGTCTGCTGTACGAGGCCGTGATGTCCTTCTCCGGCACCGACTCCTACAAGACCGCGTGGAACACCGTCAACGGAGCGGCCCACACCGCGGTCGAGCAGGCGCTGACCAGCGACAGCGGCGATTCGGTCAGCATCGATCTGACGCCCGTGATCGAGCAGGTGAAGCAGCAGCTCAGCGCGGACGGGCTGCGGTTCGCGGACCAGATCCCGGTCGGGCGGACCCGGATCACGATCCTGGATTCCGACAAGCTCGGCGTCGCACGCGAGATCTTCGACGGCCTGCAGATCGCGGGGGCGTGGCTGCCGATCGCGACTCTGATGGTGGCGGCGGCCGCGGTGCTCCTGGCCGTACGCAGAGGCCGCGCCCTCATCGGCCTCGGCATCGCGCTCGCGGTGGGCGGTGTACTGCTCCGCATCGCGGTCACGCTCGGCCACGGCCTCGCCCTCGATGACCTCCCCGCGGACGTGGACCGCCCGGCGGCGAGCGCGGTCTACGACGCCCTGACGGCGAAGCTGCGCACGACGGCCTGGTGGGTGCTGGCGTCGGGCCTCGCCCTGGCGGCGGCCGCGTGGCCGGCGCAGCGACGGGGGCGGCCCGAGCGGGGGAGTTCCGCCCCTGCACCCCGCCTCGACGTCACCGCAAAGGACGGACCCTTTCGTCGCTGAACTGGGCGAACTCGTGCGCGTCGTGCGACGAGAAGATCCGGATCAGCCTGGGGTCCGCCCGGCGCAGTTCGCGCAGTCGTTCCAGCTGCATCAGCCGCTCGCCGTGGTTGTCCGCCACCAGGCGCTGGTGGAGCGCCACCGAGCGGGGGCAGCGGGGGCGGCGCAGGTCCATCTCGCCGTGGAAGAAGTACGCGTCGCCCGCGTGCAGCAGCCAGCGGTCCGGCTGTTGGACCGCCACCGCGCAGTGACCGCGGGTGTGGCCCGGCAGCGGGACCAGCAGGATGTCGGGGGAGCGCAGGACCCGGGCCGCGGCGAAGCCGTGCCAGTCGGAGTCCGCCGTGTCGTGGACGATCCAGCGCGGGCCGTGGGCCCACTGCGCGGTGACATAGCGGCTGGCGTCGAGGCGGGTGTCGCGGCGCATCGCCGCGCGGTACTCGTCCGCCATCACATGGACCCGCGCGTCCGGGAAGTCGGCCAGGCCGCCCGCGTGGTCCAGGTCGAGGTGGGTCAGCACGATGTCCTGGACGTCGTAGGGGTCGTAACCCAGCGCCCGGATCTGATGGACCGCCGTACGGGACAGATCCAGCGTCGGCCGCGCGGTCCGCCGGAAGAACGCCCCGAGCCGCCGCGGGTCCCGGACGTCCGCGGTGCCCAGGCCTGTGTCGACGAGGACGAGGCCGCTGCCCGTGACCACCAGCAGGCAGTGGGCGACCAGCGGGGCGCCGCCGACCGGGTGCATCGGGGCGCAGTCGAGATGATGAACGGTGGGCACAGACATGCCTGACTCCGCTTACGCGGGGAGGGGGAGAGGGAGGGACGGCGCGAGGCCGGGCCGGGCGAGGATGGCCGCGGTGTCGAAGTAGACACGTTCGCCGACCAGTTGCGGGGCGGACTCGACGTGCCGGTTCTCGCTCGCCATGTGCTCGAGGACGAGAGCCTCGCGCGCTTCCTTCGTCATTGTCCGGGCCCTCCAGGCCAGTAAGTCCCGTACTTACGCCGTAAGTAGGCGAAGTACGGGACCGAGGGAAGCACTTACGCTGTAAGCCGTCAAGGAGTACGACAGGAGTCCGCGAAACCCACCCAGGAGCACCCCGATGTCTGACGGAAGATCCCGTCAACACCCCACGGAGCGCGGCGGCGCATCGGCCCACAGGCCGTCCTCCTGCGAGCCGTCGCCGAGCGAGCCGTCGCCGAGCGAGCCGGCATGCCGCGAACCGCTGTCCCGCGAGCGGATCGTCGAGGCCGCACTCAGGATCATCGACGACGAGGGCGTGGACGCGCTCTCCATGCGCCGCCTCGCCGCCACCCTCGGCGTCCAGGCGATGTCGCTCTACAACCATGTGACCGGCAAGGCGGACGTCTTCGACGGGATCACTGAGTTCATCACCACGGACATGCAGCTGCCCAGGCGTACCGAGGGCGGCTGGGAGGACGGCATCCGCTCGGTCGCGTACGGATTCCGGCAGGCTTCGCTGCGTCACCCACGCGCCTGCGAACTGGTCCTCACCCGCCAGCTCTCCTCCCCCGGCGCGCTCCCGGTCATCAACTGCTCCCTCGCCGTCCTGCTCGACCATGGCTTCGACGAGGCCGCCGCCGTGCATGCCCTGCGGCTGCTCATCGCCTTCCAGGTCGGCTCCCTGCTACGGGAGTTCCACTCGCCCTGCTTCAAGGGGGAGGAGGAGTCGGCGGTACGGGAGCGCAAAGCGCATCTCGAACGCTCGGGGCTCCCGGCGGTGGCGAAGCTCGCGCCGATGCTCGCGGTGATCGACCACGACGCGGAGTTCACCTTCGGCGTGGAGCTGCTGATCGACGCGCTCCGCGCATACGCTCCGCAGACGCAACAGACTGGCCGAGACTGACGTCTTCATCACCGACGGACATCAGACGGACATCCAGCGACACCCAGCGACATCCCGCGGCTCGGAGGCCGGTATGGACAGCGCCATCTCGACGGCGGCCCCGGCCGCCGTGCAGGACGCCGCCTTCCGCCCCTCCGGCGGCCGCCGCGCCGCCGCCTGGCTGGCCGGCCTGCTGCTCATCACGCCCAGCGTGGTCGCGGCCTGCCGCGCGGCGGACACCGACGGCATCACGCCCGTCCCCCAGCTGCTCGCGTTCCTGCCCTGGCTGCTGCTGCCCGCCGGGGCCGCCCTGCTGCTGGCCCTCCTCGCGCGGTGGCGCACCGGCATGGTCTGGGCCCTCGCCGTGCTCGCCGTCACCGGGTGGTTCGTCAAGCCGTACGACACCGGGCTCACCGACGATCCGCCCGGCCCGGTCGTCGCCCGCCTCGAAGTGCTCACATCGAACGTCGAGTTCGGCAACGCCACCAAGGGGCTGCTCGCCACCATCCGCCGCGAGCAGCCCGACCTGGTCTTCGTCGAGGAATGCGACCACACCTGCTCGGACGCGCTCGCGGCGGAGATCTCCCGCAGCGACTACCCGTACCGCAATGTCGTCGAGGGCTACTCGGCCTCCGGCTCGGCCATCCTCAGCAAGCACCCGCTACGCCCGGCCCCGGGGATCGACGCCACGCTCGCGATGCCGGGCTCGGTCGCCATGGTCGGCGACCGCCCGGTGAATCTGCAGCTCGCGCACCCCCTGCCGCCCATCCCCAGCGGGGTGGACGACTGGCAGCGGGAACTCGGCCTGGTGCGTACGTACGCCGCCGGAACCAAGGGGCGGCCGACCGTCATCGCCGGAGACTTCAACGCCACCCAGGACCACTCCGCCTTCCGCCGGCTGCTCGACGCGGGCGATCTGCGCGACAGCGCCACCCTCGCGGGCGCGGCCCGCACCCCGTCCTGGCCTGCGACGGTCCGCCGGCCGCTGGGCACCCAGATCGACCACGTACTGATCAGCGAGGACTTCTCGGTGCGCCGGGCACGCTTCCTGGATCTGGCGGACACCGACCACCGGTCGCTGCTGGTCGAGCTGGAACTGCACGACGTGCGCTGACCGCCCGCCCGGGTAAGAGTGGGGTCGAGGTGGCCAGAGCAGGGGGGCCGTCCAGCAGGAGGCATTCCGGATGCGCGCTGTCGCGGTCAAGGCGTTCAGGGCCGAGCCCGAGCTGATCGAGGTCCCCAAACCGGAGCCCGGCGAGGGCGAGGTGCTGGTGAAGGTCGAGTACGCGGCGCTCAACCCGTTCGACTGGCGGGCCGCCGACGGACTGCTCGAAGGCCGGGTCTCGCATGTGTTTCCGCTGGTCATGGGCTCGGACTTCGCGGGCAGGGTGGATGTGGTCGGCCCCGGCGAGAACCGCTTCCGGGTGGGCGACCAGGTCTTCGGCCAGGCGGGCCGGCCGCCGGTCGGCACCGGCACATACGCCGAGTACGTGACGATGCCGCAGGACGCGGCGATCGCGTTCGTGCCCGACGGGCTCCCGCTGAAGACGGCGGCCCTGCTGCCCACGGCCGGGATGAGCGCCGCGCAGCTCCTGGACGCGGCGGGCGTACGCGGCGGGCAGTCGCTGCTGGTCATCGGCGCGGCGGGCGGTGTCGGCAGCTATCTGACCCAACTGGCAGCCGACCGCGGCTGCCACGTCCTGGCGGCGGTGCGCGGCGACGAAGAGCACCGGATGTCCGCGCTCGGGGCGGCGGTCACCCTCGACACCACGACGTGCGATCTGCCCTCCGCGGTACGGGACGCCTGCCCGGAGGGCGTCGACGCCCTGGTCGACCTGGTCTCGCCCGACTCCGACTCCTTCACCGCGAACGCCACCCTGGTGCGGCCCGGCGGCCACGCCCTCACCACCCGCTCCGCGGTGGACCCGGCGCGGCTCCCGGCCGGGGTCGAGGGCGTCGACTTCCATCTCAAGGCCTCGTCCGCCCTGCTGGACACCCTGGCCGCGGCGGCCGCGGACGGCTCCCTCAACGCCCTGGTGGACGCCGCATACCCGCTGGAGAAGGCGCCGGAAGCGCTCGCGCAGAACCGGGCGGGCGGGGCCCGCGGCAAGACGGTCTTCGCACTCTGAATTCGGACGCCGCGTTCGTACGCTGGGTTCGTAGGCCGCGTTCGTACTCCGGGTTCGTACGCCGCGTTCGTACTCCGAGAGCAGGTGTCGTCATGGACAACGATCAGATACTCGGCAGCATCAACGATCTCGTCGCCGAGGAACGCGCCCTGCGGGAGCGGTCTTCCCAGCAGCACGGCCTCGACTCCGACGAACTCTCCCGGCTGCGCGCCCTCGAAGTCCAGCTCGACCAGTGCTGGGACCTGCTGCGCCGGAGGCGCGCCAAGGCGGAGTTCGGAGAGGACCCGGACACGGCGAGGGTGCAGCCCGCCGACGAAGTGGAGGGCTACCTCGGCTGACCGTCCCGCCCTGCCGCCCCGCAGGGGAGTTGCGCGGGAGGGTGACTTCGAGGTCTTTTGATGACCATGGGCGACGACACGGGCGGGGCTTCCTCCGGATCAGGGACACGAGCGGGACGGCTGTCCCCGCCCGAGTGGCTGCTCAAGGGCATGCGGCCGCAGACCGCGCCCGTCCCCTGGGCGGCCTGCGCCCGCGCCGCCGTCGCGCTGGCCGCACCGCTCGCGGTCGGGCTCGCCGCCGGGCAGCCCATGTACGGGGCGCTCGTGTCGATGGGCGCGCTGTCGGGCGTCATCGGCGACACCGCCGACGCGTACCGCATGCGGATCTTCAATATCGCGGTCCCACAGCTCTTCGGCGCGGTCGGCGTCACGCTCGGCACGCTCGTCTACGGGGAGGGCTGGCTCGCGGTCGCCGCGCTGACCCTCGTCGCGCTGGTCTCCGGGATGATCTCGTCGATCGGCGCGGTGGCCTCCGTGGGCGGGCTGCTGCTCCTGCTCAACGCGGTGGTGGGCGCGGGGCTGCCGATGCCGGGACCGTGGTGGAAGGCACCGCTGCTGCTCACGCTCGGCGGGCTGTTCGTCCTCGTACTGACGCTGCTGGCCTGGCCGTTGCGCGGCCGGATGCCGGAGCGGACCGCGGTCGCCGAGACGTATCGCAGTGTCGCCGACCTGCTGGGGGCGGCGGGCACGACGGCGTACGACGAGAAGCGCCAGGCCGTCACGGAGTCCCTCAACACCTCCTACGACCTGATCCTCGCCCGGCGGGCTCGCGACCACGGGCGGCGCAGCCCGCTCGTACGGCTGCTCTCGCAGCTCAACGTGCTCATCCCGCTGGTCGAGGCGGCCGCGGCCGCGCATCTGCACGGGCGGGCCTCGCGACGGCCCGAAATCGCCGCGGCCGTAAGGGACTTGGCGGACGCGGTCGACCGGGGCGGCCGCGGCGATGCGCCCGACCTGGTACTGCCGGAGCCGGAGGGTCCCGCCGACCGCGCCGTGGAGAGCGCGCTGCGGCACGCCGCCGTCGTCGTGCACAAGGCCGACCCCGACCCCTACAACGTCGACGACCGGCTCGGCCGGCCCGCGGCCCTCCGCATACGGGCCCGGCGCGCGGCCCGCAGCGTGCTGCTCTCCGAGCCCTCCTGGCGCTACGGGCTGCGGCTCGCGCTCTGCATCGGCCTCGCACAGGCACTGGTGTCACTGGTGCCGGTGTCGCGCTCGTACTGGGTCGCGCTCACCGTCACCTTCGTCCTCAAGCCGGACTTCGGCTCGGTCTTCTCCCGCGCGGTGCTGCGGGCGCTGGGCACCGCGGCGGGGCTGGTCGTCGCGGCGGCGGTGCTCGCGCAGGTGCCGCGCGGCTGGTGGGACGTGCCGGTGATGATGCTCCTCGCGGCGCTCATCCCCGCGTTCTCCGCGAAGGGGTACGCCTTTCAGACGGCGGCGATCACCCCGGTGATCCTGCTGCTCTCCGACGTCCTCAATCACCAGGGCTTCGACCTGGTCCTGCCGCGCCTGGTGGACAGCCTCATCGGCTGCGCGATCGCGCTGGTCGCGGGCTATCTGCTCTGGCCGGAGAGCTGGCACACCCGGATCGGCGACCGGCTGGCGACGGCAGTGGAAGACGCGGCGCGCTACGTGGCGTGCGCGTTCGGCGCCGAGGCGGAGGACCAGGGGGAGCGGGTGCGCAGGCGGCGCCGGATCTACCGCGACCTGTCGTCGGTCCGGTCGGAGTTCCAGCGAGCCCTGACCGAACCGCCGCCGACGGGGACGCGGGCGGCGGCGTGGTGGCCGCTGGTCGTCGCCGTCGAACGCATCGTGGACGCGACGACGGCGGCGAGGGTCCGCGTCAACCACGGGGCGGAGCCGCCGACGCGGGCGGAGGTGGCGGCGGTCGAGCAGCAGCTGCACGAGCTGGCGGAGGGGCTGAGGGCGAGCGAGGTGCTGGTGGAGGTACGGGCGGAACTGGAGGGGGACGAGGAGGGGGTGCTGGGGGCGCTGCGCCAGGAGGTGAAGGCGGCGCGGGCGATCGCGTCACCGGGACGACCGGGGTGACCGGGTCGGTCAGGGTGACCGGGCAGGTCGGGATCACCCAGGTCGGTCAGGGTGACCGGGCAGGTCGGGATCACCCAGGCAGGTCGGGATCACCCGGGTCGGTCGGGGTGACCGGGTAGGTCGCGGTGACCGCAGGTCGGGATCGCCCGGGTCGGTCGGGGTGACCGGGCAGGTCGCGGTGACCGGGTCGGTCGGGGTGACCGGGCAGGTCGCGGTGACCGGGTCGGTCGGGGTGACCGGGCAGGTCGGGATCACCCAGGTCGGTCAGGGTGACCGGGCAGGTCGCGGTGACCGCAGGCCGGGATCGCCCGGGTCGGTCGGATCACCTGGGCGGTCGGAGTGACGGGGGGCGTTCGCGGCGCCGGGGCGGCCGAACCCACCGGGCGTAGCGGGAGGCACGGCCGTCACGGCGGGCGTGGCCGATCACAGGGCTGCCAGCACCTCGCCGGCCGCCCGCTGGCTCGCCCGAGCGCACAGCCCCTTCCATCAGCCCGTGCATCAGCGTCGCCGTCTCGGTGTTCGCCCAGTGGATCCGGCCCACCGGCCGGCGCAGTGCCGGGCCGTAGTTGGTCAGCGCCCCGGGCGGGAAGCGACCCGCCATCCCGCCCAGCGACCACGGCTCGGCGGACCAGTCGGCCTCCAGGTAGCCGGCGGGCTGAGCCCGCGGGCCGAACCGCTCGGCGAGCGCCTTCAGCCACACGTCCCGCCGCTCCTTGGGCTCCAAGCGTCCCATCTCCAGCGCGCCGGGGCCGAACGCGAAGGTGCTGAGTACCCCCGGCGGTCCCGAGCGCGGCGTCTGGTCGATGGTGACCGAGACGGGCGACTGGGGCGCCAGCGTCTGCCCCGACAGGCGCTGCTCCCGCCAGAACGGCTCCGGGTAGACCGTGTGCACCCGGATGACCGCCCCGGGCACCACCCCGTTGCAGGAGGTGGTGGTGGTCGGCGGGCAGCGGCGGATCGAAGGCGATCCGGCCGGCCGGCAGGGGTGGCGTCGCCACGATCACCCGCCCCGCCCGCACGGTGAGCGCTTCGCAGCGGACCTCCACGTCCGTCCCGTTGTGCGTGATCTGCCGGACCGGGCAGGACAGATTCACCGCATCCCCCAGGCGCTCCGCCATCCGGCGAGCCAGCTCCGGCGCCCCGCCGTCCACCAGGTGGGTCTCGGTCCGCCGGCTGTCGGTGTAGTAGGTGAAGCCGCCGCCGCCCCGGGCAAGGACCAGCGCCCCCAGCAGCGAGACTTCCGCCGGGTCGGCACAGAACACCAGGTTCATCGAAGCCCTGGCCAGGGTGCGAGCCGTGTCCGAGGGCACGTTGAGCGGGTTGGAGAGCCACTGCCCGAGCGTGCGGGCGTCCAGTGCCCTGGCGCCTTCTGCCTGCCAGGGGGCGTCGGCCGGAAGCCGTCGCGCCATCCGGTCCAGGCGCATGAACGCCACGCCGAGGAAGGCGACCGCCGCCGGTCCGATCTTGGGGATCAGCCCCCGGTAGCGGTGGTTGACGCCGTCCAGGCGCAGGATCTGATCACCCTGCTCGTACTGCGGGTACACCTCCAGGCCGACCTCCCGGCAGAGGTCGAACATCCGCTCCTGGCCCTTGCCCAGCCAGGAGCCGCCCGCCGAGATCACCGGGCCCCTCGGGCAGCTCGCGGTTCCACACCCGCCCGCCGACCCGGTCCCGGGCCTCGAGCACCACCACCTCGCGGCCGGCCTGCGCCAGCTGCCGCGCGGCGGCCAGACCCGCGAAACCCGCACCTACCACGCACACGTCCGCATCCCGGCGTTCCATGGCTCACCTCCGGGGCAGCGTTCCCGCCCGCGTGACCCGTCGCGCCCGGCGGGTCACCCACCCGAGGAGGATCAGAACCCGTCCGAGGGAGCCACCGGGCCCCGGATGGCCCCGCCCGCCCGGCCGGACCGCACCGGCCCCGTCAGGGCCCGCACCGACCCCGTCAGGTCCCGTCAGGCCCCGTCAGGTTCCCGCGCTGGAGGCGCTCCAGCTCTCGCCTGTCCCTCTTCGTCGGGCGGCCCGCCCCCCGTTCCCGGACCGCCACCGGGGCCGTGAACTCCCTCGGCGGAGGCGGCGGGCTGTTGTCCACGTAGCACTGGGTCGCCACCGGTGGGCCCACCCGTTTGCGGACGATCCTGGAGACGACCACCAGGCGTTCACGGCCCGCGTGGAACAGCCGCACCTGGTCCCCCGCCCGCAGCGTGTGCGCCGGCTTGACCCGTTCGCCGTTCACGCGGACATGTCCCGCCCGGCAGGCCGACGCCGCCTGCGAGCGGGTCTTTGTCAGCCGGACCGACCAGATCCATGCGTCGACCCGTACGGTCCCCTGGTCCGAAACCTCTGCAGCCATAACACCGACTCTACGATTCGACCGCCGCCGAGGCGCAAGGACGCAAGGATCAGCGCCCAGGGCGCCCCCGCCCCACTGCCCTCACCCCGCCGACGTTCATCCGACTACGATGCGCACGTTCTCCCTTTACGGAGGCCTTCACTCCGCAGCGGGCGTTCGTTTCTGAGATGCCGGCATATGTCGTGCGGCACAAGGGCATTCAGCACCACGGCGTTCGGAGAATCCCATGCGCAACAGCTCCGGCAGAGGGCTACAGCCCAATGTCCTCGGCACGTTCGACACCATCGTGATGGCAATCGCGGGCAGCGCTCCCGCCTATTCCATCGCGGCCACGACCGCCGTACTCGTCGCGTCCGTCGGCCTCGCCGGACCCGCCGCGCTGCTCTACTGCGCCATACCCATGCTCGGCATCGTCCTGGCCTACAGCAGACTCGGCCGGATCGATGTCAACGCGGGCGCCGGCTACTCCTGGGTGGGCCGCACCCTCCATCCCTTCCTCGGCTTTCTGTCCGGCTGGGCGCTGGTGGTCTCCGCGACGATCTTCATGGTGGCCGGTTCGCTGCCGGCCGGTGCGATGACGCTCGGGCTCTTCGACCCCGCGCTCGCCGAGAACACCTTCCTCGCGACGGCCGTCGGCGCCGCCTGGTTCCTGGCGATGCTGCTCGTCGTACTCGGCGGGGCGCGGCTGACCGTGCGGGCACAACTCCTCATGTCCGGCGTCGAGCTGCTGATCCTGCTGCTCTTCATCCTCGCCGCGCTGCTGCACAACGGAGCCGCCGCCGCCTTCGACTGGTCCTGGTTCGGCTTCTCGCACTTCGACGGACCGGCAGGATTCGCCTCCGGCGCGCTGGTCGCCGCCTTCTACTACTGGGGCTGGGACGTCACCAGCAACCTCAGCGAGGAGACCCGCGACAGCCGCCGCACCGCCGGACTCGCCGCGCTCGTCGGCGTAGGCGTCGTCTTTCTCCTCTTCGAGGCCTTCACGGTCGCGGTGAACGTGCTCCTGACCGCCGACGACATCAAGGCCGGCAGCGCCAACGTCCTCGGCGTGCTCGGCGATGCGATCTGGCCCGGCGTCGGCGGGAAACTGCTGGTCGTGGCGGTGCTGCTGTCCACCGTCGCCACCTTGGAGACCACCCTGATCCAGGTGACGCGATCGCTGTTCGCGATGGGCCGGGACCGTACGATGCCCGCCGCGCTCGGCACCGTGCACCGCCGGTGGAACACCCCGTGGGTCGCGGTCGCCGTCGTCGGCGCGGTGGCGCTCGCGATGTTCGTCGCCTCCACCGCGCTCGGCTCGGTCGGCGATGTGCTGTCCGCCGCGGTCGCCGCCATCGGCCTGCAGATCGCGTTCTACTACGGGCTCGCGGGCATCGCCGCAGTCGTCGCGTACCGCAAAATGCTGCTGACATCCGTACGCGACTTCGTCCTCGGCGGCGTGTGGCCGCTGCTCGGAGCGGTGTTCATGCTCTGGATCCTCTTCGAGGCGCTGAGCGAACTGAGCGCGGCCTCGATCGCGATCGGCATCGGCGGTCTTGCCGCCGGTCTGGTGCCGATGATCCTGTACTGGCGGCGGGGGAGTTCGTACTACCGTCCCGCCCGGCTGGACGCGACCCGCGCCGTCGCCGCCGAGGAGCAGTACGCCAACTCCGCTTCGCGGAATCCGGATTACGCCGACAAGTCGCTGGCCACGGACTTCTGAGGGAAGTGCCACAGATGGCCGCCGCTCGCCGCCGTTTCGTACCGGACTTCGATCCCGCCCTCGGAGACCGGCCGCTCGCCGACGCCGTCCACGACATCGTCATCGGCCGCTGGCAGGGCGTACGGGATCTGCTGCGCGCCACCGGCGACGACTGGCCGCTGCGCACCCACCGGCTGCGGCTGCTCGCGCACGCGGCGGCGGGTTCATCGGCGGTGGAGACCTGGCGGGCGGCGGAGCCCGACAACCCGGACGCGGCGGTGCTGCGGGCGGGGACGGAGGTCGTACGGGTCTTCCACCAGGCGATCGAGGCGGGCCGCGGGGTCGGGCTCGACGAGGCGCGGCTCGATGTGGCGGTGATGGCCTGCCTGAGCGCGGCCGACGCACGGCCCGCCGATCCGATGCCGTGGGTGTCGCTGCTGACGGTGGCGCGGCTGTACGAAACGGGGATTTCCCGGCGCGAACTGCGCTCCTGGTTCGACGAATTGCGCCGCCGCGACCCGTTCAACATCGAGGGCCATGTGCAGCTGCTGCGCTACTACTCGGCGCGCTGGCACGGCACGCACGGCAAGATGTACGACTTCGCCCGCGACGCGGCAGGCGCGGCGCCGCCCGGGTCGCCGCTGCCGGTGCTGGTACAGATCGCGCGGGTGGAGGAGTACCGCTATGCCACCGAGGGCGTGCTGGGCCGGGCGCCGGTACGGGACTTCGGGCGGCACTGGCACCACGAGCTGGCGGTGACCGAGGTGCAGCGCACCTGGGAGCGCTGGATCGGCGGCAGGCCACAGGGCCCCGCCGTCCCGGAGGAGATCGGTGAGCTCAACTATCTGGCGCACGCTGCCTGTTACGCGGGCCTGAGCGAGGAGGCCCGGCTGCTGTTCGAGCTGCTGGGGACGCGGGCCGCGCGGGTGCCGTGGTCTTATACGGGCGACGCGACGGAGGAATTCACGAGGTGGCGCGCACACGTACGCGCCACCTCGTAAAGCTACGACTTGTACGACTTACACGCCTTACACGCCGATGTCGCGGCCGTCTTTGCGCCAGACGGAGACGACCGACGGACGGACGATCTTCCCTGCTCCGTCAGGCCACGCGCTCGCGGGCTTCTCGACGGACGCGCCGTCGATCTCACCCGGGTGCTGGACCGCGACGAGAACGCGGCGGTCCTGGATGATCGGGCCGCAGGTCTCGGCGCCGGTCGGGACGGTCAGGAACTGCTTGAGCTCACCGCGCCGCTCGCCATGCGTCGCGACGCCGAACAGGCCGTCGTGGGAGCCGAGCTGGTTGCCGTCCGTGGAGATCCACAGGTTGCCGTACGGGTCGAAGGCGACGTTGTCCGGGCAGGAGATCGGGCTGACCTTCTCCTTCGGGAAGCCCGCGAAGTACGTCGACTGGTCGTTCGGGTCGCCCGCGACCAGGAAGAGCCGCCAGGCGAAGCCGTCGCCGGCCGGGTCGTCCCAGTTCTCGGCGAGCTCCAGGATCTGGCCGTGCTTGTTGAGGTTGCGCGGGTTGGCCTCGTCCGCACCGGCCTTGCCGGGCTTGCCGCGGTCGGTGTTGTTGGTCAGCGCGACGTAGACGCGGCCGGTGCGCGGGGACGGCTCGACGTCCTCGGGGCGGTCCATCTTGGTGGCGCCCACCTTGTCACCGGCGAGGCGGGTGAAGATGTACACCTCTTCGGCGGACATGCCGGGGACGAACGACTTGTCGCCGCTGGCGAGCGGGATCCAGATGCCGCTGCCGTCGAACTCGCCGTCGTTCGGGAGCTTGCCGCTGCCGTCGATCTCGGTCGCCGGGCTGTCGCCGGTGAGCTTGGCGACGTAGAGCGTGCCCTCGTCGAGCAGTGTGCGGTTGTGCTCGCGGGCGGCCCGGCTGCCGCCCTTCTTCATCTGCTTCGACGAGACGAACTTGTAGAAGTAGTCGAAGCGCTCGTCGTCGCCCATGTAGACGACGGGGCGGCCGTCGTCGGTCAGGCGGGGCTGCGCGGCCTCGTGCTTGAAGCGGCCGAGCGCGGTGCGCTTGCGCGGTGTGAAGTCCGGGTCGTACGGGTCGAGCTCGACGACCCAGCCGTGGCGGTGGGCCTCGTTGGGCTCCTGCTTCAGGTCGAAGCGCCTGTCGAAGAGCTCCCACTTGCGCTCGGTCGCGCCGGTGCCGATGCCGTAGCGCTTGTCGGTGGCGCTGGAGCCGTTGGCGAAGTACTGGTTGAAGTTCTCCTCGCCGTGGAGCGTGGTGCCCCAGGGGGTGGTGCCGCCGGCGCAGTTGTTGAGCGTGCCGAGGACCTTGGTGCCGGTCGGGTCGACGCTCGTACGCAGCAGGGCGCTGCCCGCGGCCGGGCCGGTGACCTTGAACTCGCTGGTCGCGGTGAGGCGGCGGTTGAGCGGGTGGCGGCCCACCGGGGTGAGCTTGCCGCTGCGGTGCTCCTCCTGGACCACGACGACGGACAGGCCGTGCGCGGCCCAGGCGATCTCGACCTGCTCGCGGGTCGGGTTGGCCGCGTCGTAGCCGCGGAACATCAGGACTTCGTCCGTGTACTCGTGGTTGGCGACGAGGATCTGCCGCCCGTGCTCGCCGCGGAGGGGGAGCAGGGAGAGGAAGTCGTTGTTGTAACCGAACTGGCCTGCCTGCGCCTTGGCGGTCTGATTGTCGGCGTCGAAGGCGGGGGCGCCGCGGAGGATCGGGTCGCCCCACCGGATGACGACGTTCTGGGAGTAGCCGTCGGGGACGGTGACCTTGTCGTCCTTGTTGGGCGCGACGGCGGCGAAGCGGAGCCCGCGGGCTCCGTCGGTCTTGCCGGGCGTGTTTCCGTGACCGTCCGTGGTCGCGGGCGCGGCGACGGCCTGGTCGCCGCCCTGGCCGATGACGGCGGCGGTGCCGGCGGCAGCGGCGACGGTCACGACGGCGGCGGTGCGCATCATCGATCGTCTCGAGAGCGCGCCGGCTATGACGTCGCCGACGTATTCGTTGTCGCTGGTGTTGGGCACTTCGTGGAAGCAGGCATCGCCGCAGCGGTACCGGCAGGTGAGAGCGGAACGTCCACCCGGGTGAGGGGTCGAGTTCAACAGCGGCAGCAGTTTGCGCACTTCGTCCTCCTACGGCGCAGCCTGCGCCGACATGGTGTCGGAATATGTTCCGCCGCGACGTTAGGGGCGTACGTGTGCAATGCGGCAGCCGTGAAGTGAACGGGGGATGAATCCGGCGCGGCCGAGGCGGGGTTGACAACGAGGGCCTGCCCCTGCGGGGGTCACGGCCCGGTGGCCGGTAACCTTACGTGTCCGCCCTGGCCAGGACACCCTATGGACGCCCGGCCCAAGTGTGGACATTCACGCACTCACTCATGCGAAAGGCCTGGCCCATGGGCATTCGGAGCTTGCTGCGCAAGGTGTTTGGACGCGACCAATCGGAGCTCAACGAGTCGGCGGCAGCCTCCGTCCCGCCCCAGACCGAACGCTCGGAGCCGCCCACAGCGACGGTCCCGGCCCCGTCCCCGGCGGAACGGGCGGCGGCGGACCTGGTCTCGGCGGCTTTCGACAACCCGGCCCCTAAGGGCGAGGGCGCGTCGGTCCCGGCACAGGCGTCGCCGGACAGGGTGTCGCCGAGCCCGACGGAGACGGAGGCCGCTGCGGCTCCCGCCGAGCCGGTTGCCGAGCCGGAGCCCACCGAGCCCGTGGCCCCCGCTGAGGCGGAGGTCGCCCAGGCGGAGGTCGCCCAGACGGAGGAAACCGAGCCCGCGGCTGTGGCGGAGGCCATCGAGCCCGGCTCCACGTCCGAGCCGGAGGCCGACGAGCCCGTGGCCGCTGAGGTGGCGTCGAACGCCACGGCCGAGGAGACCGAGCCCGCCACCGCGGCGGAGCCGGAAGAGGAGACTGCGGCCCCCACCGCGGTGGAGGCCGATTCGGCAGCCGAGGCCATCGCCGAGCCCGAGCCGGAGGCCGCGCTGCCGGCTGCCGTCCCGGAGGCTGTTCCGGCGGAGCCGGAGAACAAGGCCGACGAGCCGGCGGCCAAGGAGGTCACTGCGGCTCCCGCCAAGCCGGCTGCCGAGCCGGAGCCCACCGAGCCCGTGGCCGCCGCTGAGGCGGAGGTCGCCCAGGCGGAGGCCGCGGAGACCAGCACCGCGCCCGAGCCGGAGGCCGACGCACCCGCACCCGCACCTGCTGAGGCGGAGACCGAGGCCCCTGCCGCTGCCACAGCGGACGCCGAAGCCAAGGAGAGCGCCCAGGCTTACGCCGCCGAGGCTGAGCCGAAGGCCGACGCACCCGACACCACGCCCCAGCCGAAGGCAGACGCACCCGCCGTCGCGCCGGAAGCCGACACCACGCCCCAGCCGAAGGCAGACGCACCCGAGCCCGTCGCCGCGGCGGTCGTCGAGGTCGAGCCGAAGGCAGACGCAGACGCCGTCGCCGACATCCCGCCCCACCTCGCCCCCCACTACGCCGCCGCCGGCGCCGCCCTCAAGCGGCGCGGGCTCACCGGGACCCGCGCGCGCGTCTACCTCGTGCTCGACCGGTCCGGGTCCATGCGGGCCTACTACAAGGACGGCAGCGCCCAGCACCTCGGCGAGCAGGCCCTCGCGCTCGCCGCGCATCTGGACGACGACGCCACCGTCAACGTCGTCTTCTTCTCCACCGAGATCGACGGCACCGGCGAGCTCACCCTCCCCGCCCACCAGGGACGGATCGACGAGCTCCACAACTCCCTGGGCCGCATGGGGCGTACGAACTACCACCTCGCCGTCGAAGAGGTCCTCGCCCTGCACGCCAAGGCCGACGCCGACGCACCCGCGTTCGTGATCTTCCAGACCGACGGTGCGCCCGAGTCCAAGACCGCCGCCACCGCCGCCCTCGCCGCGGCCGCGGCCAAGCCGGCACGGGTCTTCTGGCAGTTCGTCGCGTTCGGCGAGCACGACGCGAAGGCCTTCGACTACCTGCGCAAGCTCACCGCCGACAACGGGACGGGCAACACCGGCTTCTTCCACGCCGGTCCCGCCCCCCGCGAACTCACCGACGCCGAGCTGTACGAAGGGCTGCTCGCCCGCTGGCAGAGCTAAGCCACCGGCAGCGTCACGGTGACGGCCAGCCCGCCCTCAGGGCCCGGCTCGGCCGTCACCGTGCCGCCGTGGGCGTCGGCGATCGAGCGGACGATCGACAGACCCAGCCCCGCCCCGGGACCCATCCGGTCCCGCCCCTCCCCCCGCCGGAACGGCTCGAACAGCGCCGGCACATCCTCCGCCGCCACGACCGGCCCGGTGTTCCGCACCGTCAGGACCCCGTCCGCACAGGCCACGTCCACCGTCCCGTCGGGCACGTTGTACGCCACCGCGTTCGCGACCAGGTTCCCCACCAGCTGGGCCAGCAGCAGCCGGTTCCCCCGCACCACGCCACCGCGCCCGACCGCCGCCTTCACCTCGTAGCGCGCCGCCTCCTCCGCCACGACCTCCCCCAGGTCGACGTCCTCCCGCTCCGCCGGCCCCCGCTCGCTGCGCGCCAGCACCAGCAGCCCCTCGATGAGCCGCTCGCTGCGCCGGTTGTTGTCGAGCAACACCGTTTTCGTACGCGCCAGTTCCTCCGCCGAAGCCGACTCGTCGAGCCCCACCTGGATCGCCGTACGCTGCGTCGCCAGCGGCGTACGCAGCTCGTGCGACGCGTTCGCGATGAACCGCCGCTGGCTGTCGAACGTCTTCTCCAGCCGCGCCAGCAGCGCGTCCAGCGTGTCCCCGAGCTCCTTCAGCTCGTCGTCGGGCCCGCTCGCCCCGATCCTCTCGTGCAGCGTCCGCTCCGACAGCCGCCGCGCCTTCGCCGTCATCGCGTGCACCGGCCGCAGCACCCGCCCCGCCGTCCACCACCCCACCGCGACCGCGCACAGCGCCGTCCCCAGCAGGGCGAACGCCGACCAGATCAGCATCTGCTGCCCCGCCGCGTGCCGGACACTGTCGGTCAGCTGGACGACCGTGACCCCGCGCACGTCCGTCACCGGCAGCGCGGGAACGGCGCGCCGCCTTATCGCCGCGACCTCGTCCTCCGTACCGGCGCGGGAGAGCAGATTGACGATCCCCAGCAGCACACCCCCGAGCACCAGAAAGACCCCGCCGTAGACGAGCGCGATCCGTGTCCGGATCGTCGACCCGGGCCCCAGGTAGGGACGGCTCACAGCGCGTACCCCACACCCTGCACCGTACGGATCAGCGGCGGCTCCCCCAGCTTGCCCCGCAGCTTGCTCATGCAGACCCTCACCGCGCCCGTGAACGGATCCGCGTGCGCGTCCCACGCCCGCTCCAGCAGCTCCTCCGCCGAGACCGTCGCCCCGTCCGCCTCCAGCAGGATCTGCAGTACGGAGAACTCCTTCGGCGACAGATCCAGATCCCGCCCGTCCCGCTCGGCCGTCCGCCGCACCGTGTCGAGCCGCACCCCGTGCCGCTCCAGCAGCGGCGGCACCGTCCTGGCGCTGCGCCGGCGCAGCGCCCGTACCCGGGAGACCAGCTCGGGGAACTCGAAGGGCTTGCCCAGATAGTCGTCCGCACCCAGGTCGAGGCCCTCCACCCGGTCCTCCATCGACGCGGACGCGGTCAGCATCAGGATCCGCGTGCGGGACGCGGACGCGACCAGCTTGCGCGCCACGTCGTCGCCGTGGATCCGCGGCAGATCGCGGTCGAGGACGACGACGTCGTAGTCGTGCAGCCCCAGATACGCGAGCGCGGCGTCTCCGCTGTACACGGTGTCGACGGCGAATCCGGCCCGTCGCAGCCCGGTCGCGACCAGCTCGGCCAGGACCTCCTCGTCCTCGGCGACCAGTACCCGCATATTGCCGTCCCCCTGCTCCCGCTCCCCACGCACCCGCCGCGCCCACCTCTCCACCCAGGATGCGCCTTTCTACGGGACGAGATGTTTCGCAGACCTCTCCAGCCCCTTTAACCGGGTGAGTGGACCTTCCGCGGGCCGTTAGGATTTCGACCATGGCGGCCACTGGATCCGAGAAGCAGGGGGCGAAGGCGTACTACGTCTCGACCCCCATTTACTACGTCAACGACGCTCCTCACCTGGGCCACGCCTACACGACCGTCGCAGGCGACGTGCTCACACGCTGGCACCGTCAGCGTGGCGAGAAGGTGTGGTACCTCACCGGCACGGACGAGCACGGTCAGAAGATCATGCGCACTGCCGAGGCGAACGGCGTCAGCCCGCAGGAGTGGTGCGACAAGCTCGTCGAGGAGGCCTGGAAACCCCTCTGGGAGCACCTGAACATCGCGAACGACGACTTCATCCGTACGACGGAGAAGCGGCACACCGACCGTGTGCAGGAGTTCGTGCAGGACCTGTACGACAAGGGCGAGATCTACAAGGGCGGGTACGAAGGCCCGTACTGCGTGGGCTGCGAGGAGTACAAAATCCCCGCCGATCTGCTCGACGGCGAGGGCGAGTACGCCGGGCAGAAGCTCTGCCCGATCCACAAGAAGCCGGTGGAGATCCTCAAGGAGGAGAACTACTTCTTCAAGCTCAGCGAGTACGGCCCGAAGCTGCTGGAGTTCTACGAGGCCAACCCCGGCTTCATCCAGCCCGAGTCCGCCCGCAACGAGGTTGTGAACTTCACCAAGCAGGGCCTGCAGGACCTCTCGATCTCGCGCTCGACGTTCGACTGGGGCGTCCCGGTGCCGTGGGACCCCAAGCACGTCATCTACGTCTGGATCGACGCGCTGCTCAACTACGCGACGGCGGTCGGCTACAACGAGAACCCGGCGAAGTTCGAAGAGACCTTCCCGGCCAATGTGCACCTGGTCGGCAAGGACATCCTGCGCTTCCACGCGATCATCTGGCCCGCGATGCTGATGGCGAACGGCCTGCCGGTGCCGGGTCGCGTCGCCGCGAACGGCTGGCTGATGGTCGGCGGCGAGAAGATGTCGAAGTCGAACCTGACGGGCATCAAGCCGCAGGACCTGACCTCGCACTTCGGCGTGGACGCGTACCGCTGGTACTTCCTGCGCGCGATCGCGTTCGGCCAGGACGGGTCGTTCTCCTGGGAGGACTTCACGGCCCGGTACACCAGCGAGCTCGCCAACGACTACGGCAACCTCGCGTCCCGTGTCGCGGCGATGGTCGGCAAGTACTTCGGCGGCGCGCTGCCGGAGGCGACGGCGTCCGGCGAGGCGGAGAAGGCGGTCCAGGCCGGACTCGCGAAGGCGGTTGCCGAGGCCGACCGGAAGATCGGCGAGGAGCTGGACTTCCAGGGCGGCATCCTGGCGGTCTTCGACTTCGTCAAGCAGGTCAACGGCTACATCACGGAGCAGGAGCCGTGGAAGGTCGCCAAGGACGAGTCCGAGGAGGGCCAGGCCCGTCTCGCGACGATCCTGTACACGGCGGCCGAGTCGCTGCGGGCGGTCGCGGTGCTGCTGAACCCGGTCATGCCTGAGACCTCGCAGGCCCTGTGGGACTCGCTCGGCGCGGAGGCGTCGCTGGGCGCCCTCGGTGACCAGCGGGTCCAGGACGCGGGCGAGTGGGGCAGGCTCCCGGCAGGCGTGACGGTAACGAAGGGCGCGGTGCTGTTCCCGCGCCTGGAGGAGAAGCCCGCGTAGTCAGGCGTACGAAAGGGGCCCCGGACCTGGTCCGGGGCCCCTTTTCACGTATGGCAGCTCACGTGTGTCAGCTTCACGTGTGTCAGCGTCCCAGCGCCGCCGCGTCGCCCATCACCACCACCGGCCGCTTCGCCGGGTCCAGCCACCGCAGCAGCTGCTTCATCCGGGCGAGCGGCAGCGAGACACAGCCCTGCGTGGGGCCCCCGTGGTCGACGTGGATCCAGATACCGCCGCCCTTCTCCGCGCCGAGCGGCCGGGTCCAGTCGAGCGGGGTGTTCCCTGGCTCGCGGTTGTAGTTGATGGCCACGACATGGTCGAAGGACCCCTCGAGAGACTCCCCCTCGAAGCCGGTGCCGGGCGCGTCGAAGTCGGGTCCCTCGTCGTAGGGGAGCTTCGTGCCCGGGTCGGGCAGCTTGCCGCCCGCGTCCGTGAGGCCGAAGACCCCGATCGGCGAGCGATTGTCGGCCGTGCGGTGGTCGTCGGTCCAGCCGAGCAGAGCGTTGTGCGCCGGCCACGGGCCGGAAACGGGCTTCCAGCCCCGGACGGGATCCCGCTCGTAGAGCATGGCGACGGACTGGTTGGAGTTGGGGTGGTTACCGACCACCACGACCGCCTGCCGGTTCGCCTCGGTGATCTTGGCACGGGTCCGCGGTCCGAGGGAGGGGATCTCCTGCGGCAGGACGGTCTGCGCCTGGGCGCCGAGCTGCCCGGCAGAGCCCGACTTGGCGGCGCCGCTCGCGGGTCTCTTCGCAGCAGCGGGCGCAGTATTGCCGGTATCGCCCGCGCAGCCAGTGAGCAGCAGACCAGCTACGGCCAGCGCGACCGCCTGGAACGGTCCTGTGCGTAGGGACATGTGCGGGCCTTTCAGTTCGACAGCTTGATGTGCTTCTTCGGGGTCGGGGTCTGACTGGGGGCGACCTCGGCCGCCGAGTCATTGAATCGGACATGTACGATCATCTGTCGCGTTTCGGTCACAACGCGTGAGGCGTCGCCGGAGACACAGAGGCTGACGTAGATCACTGAGTCCGGAGCGGCCCGGACTCCGCCGATCAGCGCGGTGTACTGCTTGCCGCCGCGGATCTGCCGGCAGCCGGGCGAGAGGGAGCTCGACTCGTACAGGACCGGCGGGCTCTGCGCCTTCGTCCCGAGGGGGCCGTCCTGTTCGGTCTCCCACACCCGTGGAACGCGATGGCGCGCCGATCGGGTTGCCCGCGGCACGCAAAAAGGGCCCCGGAACCGTTCGGTTCCGGGGCCCTTCTACGAGGCGGTGCGTGTCAGCCGGTGCCCTCGAGCGTCTCGTCGGGGTCGACGCCGAGCGTGAGCGAGGCCTGAACGCCCCTTGAACGCCGAGGGGGCCCCGGGACCTTCCGGTCCGGGGCCCCCTCGGCGTACGTACTACTTCGCGGGCTTGTCCTTGTCCGCGACCGGCTTGCGGAGCGCGATGTTCAGCTCGCGCAGCCGCGCCTCGTCCAGCTCGGTCGGCGCGCCCATCATCAGGTCCTGCGCATTGCCGTTGAGCGGGAAGGCGATCGTCTCGCGGATGTTCGGCTCGTCGGCCAGCAGCATCACGATGCGGTCGACGCCCGGCGCGATGCCGCCGTGCGGCGGGGCGCCGTACTGGAAGGCGCGGAGCATGCCGGAGAACTCGTGCTCGACGGTCTCCTTCGAGTAGCCCGCGATCTGGAACGCCTTGAACATGATCTCGGGCTCGTGGTTCCGGATCGCGCCGGAGGACAGCTCGACGCCGTTGCAGACGATGTCGTACTGCCAGCCCAGAATGTCCAGCGGGTCCTGGCTCTCAAGTGCCTCGAGGCCGCCCTGGGGCATCGAGAACGGGTTGTGCGAGAAGTCGATCTTTCCGGTCTCCTCGTCCTTCTCGTACATCGGGAAGTCGACGATCCAGCAGAACCGGAACACGCCCTCCTCGAAGTGGCCGGCGCGCTTGGCGGCCTCCACGCGGACCGCGCCCATGATCTTGGAGACCTCGTCGAAGTCGCCTGCGCCGAAGAAGACCGCGTGGCCGGGCGCGAGGGAGAGCCGCTCGGTGAGGACCTTGACGTTCTCCTCGGTGAGGAACTTCGCGATCGGGCCGGTCAGCGAAACATCCTCGCCCACACGCACCCAGGCCAGGCCCTTCGCGCCGTGCTCGACGGCGAAGTCGCCAAGGCCGTCGAAGAACTTCCGCGGCTGGGAAGCCGTGTCCGGCACCGGCAGCGCGCGTACGTGCTTTCCGGCGAAGGCCTTGAACTCCGAGCCCTCGAAGACGTCCGTGATGTCGACGAGCTCCAGCTGGGCGCGCAGGTCCGGCTTGTCGTTGCCGTACTTGAGCATCGACTCGCGGAACGGGATCCGCAGGAACGGCGAGGTGACGTGCCGGCCGCCGCCGAACTCCTCGAAGAGCTCGGTCATCAGCTTCTCGATCGGCTGGAAGACGTCCTCCTGCTCGACGAAGCTCATCTCGACGTCGAGCTGGTAGAACTCGCCCGGCGAGCGGTCGGCGCGGGCGTCCTCGTCGCGGAAGCAGGGCGCGATCTGAAAGTAGCGGTCGAAGCCGGAGATCATCAGCAGCTGCTTGAACTGCTGCGGGGCCTGCGGCAGCGCATAGAACTTGCCGGGGTTCAGCCGGGAGGGGACCACGAAGTCGCGCGCGCCCTCGGGGGAGGTCGCGGTGAGGATCGGGGTCGCCATCTCGTTGAAGCCGAGCGCGGTCATCTTGTGCCGGATGGCGGAGATGACGGCCGTACGCAGCATGATGTTTCGGTGCATGCGCTCGCGGCGCAGGTCGAGGAAGCGGTACTCCAGACGCCGCTCCTCGTTCACGCCGTCGTCGGCGTTGATGGTGAAGGGCAGCGGCGCGGCCGCGCCGAGCACCTCGACCTCGGAGACCTCAACCTCGATCTCGCCGGTGGGCAGATCGGTGTTCACGTTCTCGGCGCCGCGCGAGACGACCTTGCCGTCGACGCGGACGACCGACTCCTTGCTGACCTTGTCGAGAGTCTCGTAGGCAGGGGTGCCGGGGCGGGCGACGAGCTGCGTGATGCCGTAGTGGTCGCGCAGATCGATGAAGAGGATGCCGCCCAGGTCTCGCCGATTGTGCAGCCAGCCGCTCAGCCGGACGTCGGCTCCGACGTCAGAGGCGCGGAGCTCGCCGCAGGTGTGGGACCTGTACCGATGCATCGTCGTTCATCCAGTCTTAGCGAATTTGAGAGGGGTGGGCCCGTCAAGGGTACCGGCCTGCCTCCGGACACCTCATTGACATACGCATGCCAGGACCCCGGCAGGTCGTCGCCATGAAGATCCGAATAAAGTGAGGCAATGCGCACCGAGGATCTCCTGGCCGCGATCGCGACCGGCCTGTGGCGGTGGGACAACGCATCCGGGACGGTGACCCTCGACGCCGAGGCCGCCCGGCTGCTCGGGATGCCGGGTGAACCGGGTGCCTTCCCGGAGTCCGCCGTGCGCTCCCGTTTCCACCCGGTCGACTGGAACGAGATCAACGGCATCGTCAATCTCGCGGTCGCCGAGGGGACCCTGGCCGAGGCCAGACTGCGGATCGTCGACGAGGCGGGCCATGTGCTCCGTACCGTACGCAGCCGCTCCAAGCCCTTCATCCACGGCGGCGACTTCGAACTGGTCGGCATGGTCCAGGAGGTCGCCGAGCCGCAGCCGGGCACGACCGCCGCGCAGAGTCCGATCACCGGCGACTGGCGGCGCTCGCGCGAGGCGTTCCTGCTGGACGCGGGCCGGGCGCTGGCCGAGGCCCGCTCCACCGCGGAGGTGCTGCGGGTCGCCGCTTCCCTGTCCATGCCGGGCTTCTCGCCGGACGGCCTGGCCGTCTTCGGGGTGGCCGGCGATCGGCTCACGATCGTCGGGCACCACGGGCACCGGCCGGGAGACGACCACCCGTTCACCGACATGCCGCTGGACGCGGACTATCCGGCCGCCGAGGTGGTGCGCACCGGACGGGCCTCCTATCTGCCGACGCCGCAGGAGTACCGCCGCCGCTACCCCACCAGCTGGCCGTTGGCGCAGAGCTTCGGCCGGCAGTCGTGGGCCTTTCTGCCGCTGATCGTCGCCGGGCGCACGATGGGCGCCTGGATGGCCGCGTTCAAGCACCCGGTCGCCTTCACACCCGACGAACGGTCCGTGCTGACGACGGTCGCCAGGATGCTGGCGCAGGCTCTCGCCCGCGCGGAGGTCGCCGACTCCGAGCGCGAGCTGTCGCTCGGCCTGCAGCGCTCGATGATGCCGGTGCTCGGGCCCGAGGTCCCGGGGATGTCGGTGGCCGCGCGGTACGTCCCGACGGGCGGCGGGCTCCAGGTCGGCGGCGACTGGTACGACGTGATCCCGATGCCGACCGGACGCGTCGCCCTCGTCATCGGCGACGTCCAGGGCCACGATGTGCGCGCCGCCGGACTCATGGGCCAGCTGCGGATCGCCCTGCGCGCATACGCCTCCGAGGGGCACCGGCCCGACGCGGTGCTCTCCCGTGCCTCCCGCTTTCTGCACGGGCTGCATGATTTTTTCGGGGCGGACACGTACGAGGAGGACGACCACTCCAGCCCGCGCTTCGCGACCTGCCTCTATCTGGAGGTCGACCCGCCCACCGGCCGCATCGAGATCGCCCGGGCCGGCCACCCGGAACCGGTGGTGCGGACCTCCGACGGCACAGTGCTGGTGCGCCCCACCGACGGCGGGCTGCCGCTGGGCATCGACCCGGACACGGACTATCCGACGACGGCGCTGGTGCTGGAGCCCGGCGAGACGCTGATGCTCTGCACGGACGGTCTCCTGGAGACCGGCGGGCACGATCTGGACACGGGGTGGGCCCGGCTGCGTACGGTCCTCGAGGACCACGCGGACCAGTCGCTGGAGGAGCTCGCCGACGCCCTCGTCCAGGCGGTGCACGGCCCCGCATCGCATTCCACCACCGGGCCGCTCGCCGACCGGCGCGAGGACGACATCGCGGTCCTGTTGATCTCCCGGGACGGCACACCGACGCTTCAGGCCCCGCGGCGCACGGCGATGAACGTGGCCCAGGCGGAGCCCGAGCGGATCGCGGCCGCACGGCAGCAGTTGAGAGAGCTGCTGCACGACTGGACGGACGCGGAGCAGATCGACTCCGCGGTGCTGATGGTCTCCGAGATGGTCACCAATGTGCTGGTCCACACGGACGGGCACGCGCTGCTGGTGGCGGAGGTGGCCCGCGGGGATGCGGCACGGCGGCTGCGCGTGGAGGTCGCGGACACCAGCGACGAGCTGCCCCACAGACGGCGGCCCGGTGAGATGGCGTCGTCGGGGCGTGGCCTGCTGCTGATGGAGATGCTCGCGGACGCGTGGGGGGTGGATCCGCGGGGCGAGGGCAAGTCGATCTGGTTCGAGCTCTACGAGCCGGCGGCCCCGGCGACGGACCCGGATTTGCCTGCGTAACGCGTCCTGAGCTCGCTGATCACGCCGATGGCGGCGGCGGTGAGCGGTACGGCGAGGAGCATCCCGAGAATGCCGGCGACGGACGCCCCCGCGGTGATCGCCAGCATCACGACCGCCGGGTGCATCTGCACCGTACGGCTCTGGATCACGGGCTGGAGCACATGCCCCTCCAGCACCTGCACGGCCAGGACCACGCCCAGCACCCATAGCGCGATCACGAACCCGCGGTCCGCGAGCGCTACGAGCACGGCGACGGCGCCGGAGAGGAAGGCCCCGAGATAGGGGATGTACGCCCCGACGAAGACGAGCGCCCCGAGCCCGACGGCCCCGGGGACACGCAGGACCAGCAGGCCGACGGTGATGCAGATCGCGTCGATGAGGGCGATGAACGTCGTCCCGCGCATGAACCCCTCGACGGACTCGAAGGCGCGGCGCCCCATGGCCTCGACGACGTCCCCGCTCGTACGGGGCACGAGGGACCGCAGAGCGCCCGCGGCCCTGTGCGAGTCCCGCAGAAAGAAGAAGCTGAGCAGCAGCGCCAGCACGGCGGTGGCGATCAGCCCGCCCACCACACTCAGCCCACTGATCACCCCGGACGCGGCGGTCCCGCCGAACTTCCCCAGCAGTTCCTTCGAGTTGGCGGCGATGTCGTCGAGCGAGGTCCCGGCGGCCCCGAAGTACTTGGCGAGATCCATGGCGGCCCGCCGCAGCGAGGAGATGATCTGGTCGCCGGTCTCGATCAGCGCGTTGACGATGATGTACATGGCCCCGCCGACGACGGCGACGACGGCGGCACAGGTCAGCGCGGCGGCGAGCGAGCGATTCATCCTCATCTTGACGAGCCACCGGTTCAGAGGCCCGAGAAGGGCGGTCCCGAGCAGCGCGAGCAGCACGGGCGTGACGGCGGTCTTGAACGTCACGACCAGCCACACGCCGACTGCGGCCACCCCTGCTACCAGCAGCGCGACCACGCACCAGGCGGCAAGGCGCCTCACGGGCTCGGGAAGAAGGGTCTGCACCCCCCCACCCGACCACAGCGCCCGCCGCCTCGTCCCGCCCACCACGCCGGGCTCGCCCGCGTGGGGGGCCAGGCGGGTGACAGCCGGGCCGGGCGAGGCGCGGGCTAAGGTGACATAAGGAACAAACGGAATCTCCCGGAGCGGTCATGCGTGAACGCCGCACCTCCCCGTCCGACAATGCCTCCGACAGTGCCCAGGAACTCCTAATCAACCTGGGGCGCCTCGTCGACCACGCCCTGGACCGGATCAAGTACCAGCGGGCCCGGGTGGAGCTGGCCATGGCCCTGCAGCGCCACATGCTCCCGCCCACGCTGCCGAGGCTGCCCGGCCTGCGGATCGCGGCCCGGTACACGCCCTCACAGGACGGCCTGGACGTCGGCGGCGACTGGTATGACGCCTTCCCGATGACGGACAGGTCGGTCGGGATCGCCATCGGGGACGTGGAGGGCCACGATGTGGAAGCCATCGCTTTCATGGGGCAGGTCCGCACCAGCCTGCGGGCCCTCGCCGGCCGCACCACAGACCCTGGCGAGGTGCTGAGCCACGCCAATGACCTGCTGCTTTCGATGGGCTGCAACCGGTTCGCGACCTGCTGCTTTCTGCGTTTCGACCCGATCAGCGGCGATCTCGCCTTCTCCCGCGCCGGCCACGTCCCGATGGTCTGGGCCAGCGCCGACGGACGCTCCGGCATCGCCCTCGACCGTGGTGGCCCGCCCCTCGGCGTCGTGTCCGGCGAGCGGTATCCGGTGACCCGCCTACGGCTGCTGGCGGCGGGATCCCTCGTCCTGCTCACCGACGGAGTCGTGGAAGGACCGCAGTACCCGATGGAGGAGGGGCTGGCAGAGGTGGCCCGGCTGGTTTGCGCCGGATTCGGCGACGACCCCGACGACCTGGCCGCCCAAGTGGTCAAAGTGGCAGATCTGACCGGTCACAGCGACGATGCCGCCGTCCTCGTCGTCCGCTATGGCGGATTCCCGGCGGCCGCCTAGCTGCCGCGCCGCGATGCTGCCGGACGGCGCAGCTGGAACGGCGCTCGTCCGTGCCGATACATAAGCTGGGCCGGTGACTGGCGTGGTGCGCAACGAGGAGATCCGGCGTCACGGTTCTGCCGCTCTCCGGATCCTCACTGTCGCCGCCGTCTACTACGGATCGGCACAGTTGGGGCTCCTCCAGCAACTGGTGCGCGGCCAGGTCTCGCCGCTGTGGCCACCGACCGGCGTGGCCGTGGCGAGCCTGCTCATCCTCGGTCTGCGGATCTGGCCAGGAATCGCGCTCGGCGCCTTCCTCGTCAACGTGTCCATCGGGCCGTCACTCCCCGCCGTACTTAGCATCACCGCGGGGAACACGCTCGCCCCGGTCTGCGCCTACCTGCTACTGCGACGTGCGGGGTTCCACAACGAACTGGACCGGCTGCGGGACGTGCTGGCGCTGATCTTCCTCGGCGCCCTGGGCGCGACGCTGATCAGCTCAACCGTGGGCAGCGGTGCGCTGGTGCTCGCCGGTGCGCTGCAACCGAGCGACTTCTGGCCGACGTGGTCGGTGTGGTGGACGGGGGACGCGATGGGCGTGCTCGTGGTCGCACCGTTTCTGCTGGTCATCCGCACGGCCCGCTGGCCGCGAGCCCCCCTGAGCCGTTGGGCCGAAGCGACCGCGCTCTTGCTGGGCACCCTGTCTGTCACGTATCTGGCGACGGGCACCAGCATCACTTCCCTGCTCTTCCTCGTCTTCCCGTTCTTGATCTGGGCCGCGTTGAGCTTCCAGCTGGCCGGCGCCGCGCCATGCGCGCTGGCCGTCTCGACGCTGGCGATTCTTGCCGCCGCCCGCCGGATCGGCCCGTTCGCCCATCAGGACCTTTTCGTGAACATGGTCACGCTCCAGGCGTTCAACGGCGTCGCGGCGCTGACGGCGCTGCTGCTCTCGGCGGTCATCATCGAGCGGAACCGAACCCACGAAGAGATCAGGCGGGTCTTCGCACAGCTCTCCGAGATGGTGGCCCAGATGGAGCCACGCCCAGGCACGTACCAATGGCCGCCGCCCGACGACGAGGAAGGGCGGGACCGCGACCGCTGACTCGCGGGGGCGGGGCGCGTCCCCCATGCGACGCGCCCCGTCAGCCCTTCGTACTCACGCACTCACGCACTCACATGCCGTGCACAGCGGGGATCGTGCCGAGGCGTCCCGCCTGGAAGTCCTCCACCGCCTGCTGCAGCTCCGCACGGGTGTTCATCACGAACGGCCCGTAGTGCGCCATCGGCTCCCGGATCGGACGCCCGCCCAGCAGTACGACCTCGAGTTCCGGGCTGTTCGAGTCCTGGGACTCGTCCGCGCGGACCGTCAGCGATCCGCCCGTCCCGAACACCGCCGTCTGGCCCATCCGGACCGGCCGCCGGTCCGTGCCGACCGCGCCGCGGCCCGCCAGGACGTACGCGAGGCCGTTGAAGTCCTCCCGCCACGGCAGCGTGATCTCCGCACCCGGCCGCAGCGTCGCGTGGACCATCGTGATCGGCGTGTGCGTGATGCCCGGGCCCTCGTGTCCGTCCAGCTCACCCGCGATGACCCGCAGCAGCGCCCCGCCGTCCGGCGAGGTCAGCAGCTGGACCTGGCCGCCGCGGATGTCCTGGTACCTGGGCTCCATCATCTTGTCGCTCGCCGGGAGGTTCACCCACAGCTGGAGCCCGTGGAAGAGCCCGCCGGACGTGACCAGCGCCTCCGGCGGCGCCTCGATGTGGAGCAGGCCCGAGCCCGCGGTCATCCACTGGGTGTCGCCGTTCTGGATGGTCCCGCCGCCGCCGTTGCTGTCCTGGTGGACGAACGTTCCGTCAATCAGATACGTGACGGTCTCGAAGCCGCGGTGCGGATGCCAGGGTGTTCCCTTCGGCTCACCCGGCGCGTACTCCACCTCGCCCATCTGGTCCATCATGATGAACGGGTCGAGGTACTGGTAGTTGATCCCGGCGAACGCACGTCGCACCGGGAAGCCCTCTCCTTCGAACCCGGCCGGCGCCGTGGTCACGGCGAGCACGGGGCGCGGCACAGCCCCGGCCGGCGCGGCTACGCGCGGCAGGGTGAGCGGGTTCTCGACAGTCACTGCAGGCATGACGGGACCTCCTTGTGCGACCAGTTTAGTTGAAGGCTGAACTTCTTGCCACTGGAACGCGAGGCGCCCGGGAGGAATTCCCCCCGGGCGCCCTACACGCAGGACCGCAAGCCGCCGGCCGCGTCTAGCCGTACATACGCCTCATCGCGAAGTCGACCATCTGCTCCACGGCCTTCGCGTCGAAGACCATCCGGTGATCGCCCTCCATGTCGAGGACGAAGCCGTACCCGGTCGGCAGCAGATCGATCACCTCCGCCCCGGTGATCACGAAGTACTTGGACTCCTTGCCCGCGTATCTGCGCAGCTCCTTGAGCGTGGTGAACATCGGGATGACCGGCTGCTGGGTGTTGTGCAGCGCCAGGAAGCCGGGGTTGTCGCCGCGCGGGCAGTAGACCTTCGAGGTCGCGAAGACCTGCTGGAAGTCCTCGGCCGACAGCGACCCCGTGGTGAAGGCCCGCACCGCGTCGGCAAGCGAAGGCGGCGACGGCTCGGGGTACAGCGGCTGCTCGCCGTAGGAAGGCTGCTGCGGCACGTACTGCTGCTGCTGAGCGCCCGGGGTCTGGTCGTAGCCGTACATGCCCGCAAGAGTACTGAGTCACAGATGCCCCTTGGGGGTTGCATCTTATTACCGACGGGTAGCATCATCGAAGCTACTTACTGGTACGTGGACAAAAATCCGCCTCCCGATCCTTACGGAGCCGTCGCCATGGGGCACTACAAGTCGAATCTCCGCGACATCGAGTTCAACCTCTTCGAGGTCCTCGGGCGCGACAAGCTGTACGGCACCGGCCCGTTCGCGGAGATGGACGTCGACACCGCCAAGAGCATCCTCGACGAGGTCGCCCGCCTCGCCGAGAACGAGCTCGCCGAATCCTTCGCGGACGCCGACCGCAACCCCCCGGTCTTCGACCCTGAGACCAACACCGCGCCCGTCCCGGCGTCCTTCAAGAAGAGCTACCAGGCCTTCATGGACTCCGAATACTGGCGTCTCGGCCTGCCCGAGGAGATCGGCGGCACGACCTCGCCCCGCTCCCTGATCTGGTCGTACGCGGAGCTGCTGCTCGGCTCGAACCCGGCCATCTGGATGTACTCCTCCGGCCCGGCCTTCGCCGGCATCCTCTTCGAAGAGGGCAACGAGGCGCAGAAGAAGGTCGCCGAGATAGCCGTCGAGAAGCGGTGGGGCTCCACCATGGTGCTCACCGAGCCGGACGCCGGCTCGGACGTCGGCGCCGGCCGCACCAAGGCCGTCCAGCAGGACGACGGCTCCTGGCACATCGAGGGCGTGAAGCGCTTCATCACCTCCGGTGAGCACGATATGGAGGAGAACATCCTTCACTACGTGCTGGCCCGCCCCGAGGGCCACGGCCCGGGCACCAAGGGTCTGTCCCTCTTCCTCGTGCCGAAGTTCCACTTCGACTGGGAGACCGGCGAGCTGGGCGAGCGCAACGGCGTGTACGCCACGAACGTCGAGCACAAGATGGGCCTCAAGGCCTCCAACACCTGCGAGATGACGTTCGGCGACCAGCACCCCGCCAAGGGCTGGCTGATCGGCGACAAGCACGACGGCATCCGCCAGATGTTCATGATCATCGAGTTCGCCCGGATGATGGTCGGCACGAAGGCGATCGCGACCCTCTCCACCGGTTACCTGAACGCGCTGGAGTACGCCAAGGAGCGCGTCCAGGGCCATGACCTGGTGAACTTCGCGGACAAGACCGCGCCCAAGGTCACCATCACGCACCACCCCGACGTGCGCCGCGCGCTGATGACGCAGAAGGCCTACGCCGAGGGCATGCGCGCTCTGGTGCTCTACACCGCCTCCGTCCAGGACGAGATCGCCGTCAAGGACGCCGCGGGCGAGGACACCAAGTCCCTCGTCGCGCTGAACGATCTGCTGCTGCCGATCGTGAAGGGCTACGGCTCGGAGAAGTCGTACGAGCAGCTCGCCCAGTCGCTGCAGACCCTCGGCGGCTCCGGCTATCTGCAGGAGTACCCGATCGAGCAGTACATCCGGGACGCCAAGATCGACACCCTTTACGAGGGCACCACCGCCATCCAGGGCCAGGACTACTTCTTCCGGAAGATCGTCCGCGACCAGGGCCAGGCGCTGAACACCCTCTCCGAGGAGATCAAGAAGTTCCTGGCGGTCGGCACCGGCGGCGAGGAGCTGGCCCCGGCCCGCGACGCGCTCGCCAAGGCCGCGGTCGACCTGGAGGCGATCGTCGGCACGATGACGAACGACCTCATAGCCACCGGCGAGGACGTCAAGAACATCTACAAGGTGGGCCTCAACACCACCCGCCTGCTGATGGCCTCGGGCGATGTGGTCGTCGGCTACCTGCTGCTGCGCGGCGCGGCGGTCGCGGCGGAGAAGCTCGAGACGGCCTCCGCCAAGGATGTGCCGTTCTACCAGGGCAAGATCGCGGCCGCGAAGTTCTTCGCCGCCAACATCCTGCCGGGCGTCTCGGCCGAGCGCGCGCTCGCCGAGACCGTGGACAGCTCGCTGATGGACCTGGACGAGGCGGCCTTCTAGTCGCCCCGGACGATCTGTGATGCGGCCCGCCCCCTCCCGGGGGCGGGCCGCATCCATCTGTACGCCCCGTGCGCACGCCCCTCGTTATGGTGACTCCATGAGCAGCAGCGCACCCTCCCACCCGTCGCCCGCCACCACCCCTCCAGCGAGCGCTACGCGCACATCTTCGCCTTTCGATCGCGGACACACCGACGACCTGATGTCCTTTCTGGCGGCCGGGCCCTCCCCGTACCACGCCGTGGCCGCCGCCGCCGAGCGGCTGGAGAAAGCCGGCTTCCAGCAGGTGCTGGAGACCGATGCCTGGGAGGGGACGGCCGGCGGCAAGTATGTGCTGCGCGGCGGGGCGATCATCGCCTGGTACGCGCCGGAGGGCGCCCACGCCCACACCCCCTTCCGGATCGTCGGCGCGCACACCGACTCGCCCAATCTGCGGGTCAAGCCGCTGCCGGACACCGGTTCGTACGGCTGGCGGCAGATCGCCGTCGAGGTGTACGGCGGGACGCTGCTCAACACCTGGCTCGACCGTGATCTGGGGCTGGCCGGGCGGCTCAGCCTGCGGGACGGTTCGCACCGGCTGGTGAATGTGGACCGGGCACTGCTGCGCGTGCCGCAGCTCGCGATCCACCTCGACCGGCAGGCCAACGACGGTCTGAAACTCGACCGGCAGAAGCACATGCAGCCGATCTGGGGTCTGGGCGATGTCGCGGAGGGCGATCTGATCCGTTTCCTGGAGCAGGAGGCGGGGATCGCTGAGGGCGAGGTCACCGGCTGGGACCTGATGGTGCACTCGATCGAGCCGCCCGCCCATCTGGGCCGGGACAGGGAGCTGGTGGCCGGGCCGCGGATGGACAATCTGCTGTCGGTGCACGCCGGGACGGCGGCGCTCGCGGCCGTGGCCGGCCGGGATCTGCCGTACATCCCGGTGCTCGCCGCCTTCGACCACGAGGAGAACGGCTCGCAGTCGGACACCGGCGCGGACGGTCCGCTGCTCGGCTCGGTGCTGGAGCGTTCGGTGTTCGCGCGTGGCGGCAGCTACGAGGACCGGGCGCGCGCGTTCGCCGGGACGGTCTGTCTGTCCTCCGACACCGGGCACGCGGTGCACCCCAACTACGGGGAGCGGCACGACCCGACGCACCACCCGCGAGTGAACGGCGGCCCGATCCTCAAGGTCAATGTGAACCAGCGGTACGCCACCGACGGCAGCGGACGCGCGGTGTTCGCCGCGGCCTGCGAGAAGGCGGGGGTGCCGTGGCAGACGTTCGTCTCGAACAACGCGATGCCGTGCGGCACGACCATCGGCCCGATCACCGCCGCCCGGCACGGCATCCAGACCGTGGACATCGGCGTCGCGATCCTGTCGATGCACAGCGCGCGTGAACTGTGCGGCGCGGACGACCCGTATCTGCTGGCGAACGCGCTCACCGCGTTCCTGGAGGGCTGAAGTCCCCTCACCGGGCGGCCTGTTGCGAAACATCCGCGAAAGTAGGCGCACGGCACGCTGATGACCATGGTTCTGCTCGGTCATCAGACGGTCGGCGCGCACCGCCCGGGCCCGTCGCGCCGCACTCTGTCCCTCACGCTCGCCTCGGCGGCCGCGGTCCTGCTCACGGGGTGCTGGTTCGTCATCCGGCAGTACAACGAGCGGCCGCCCTGGGCGGAGGACGTCGCGTACGAGGCGGGCTTCATCCAGGGCAACCGCGTCCGGCAGTACGACCCGACCGGCCAGGAGGTCAAGAAGCTCCTGGCCGGCGGGTGCGAAGAGCTGGCGTCGGCCGGACTCGGCGGGCGGAAGTCGTCGTACGACCCGGGCCTGTGGGTGGACGGCTGCCTGGCCGGCGCGGCGGGGCGGCAGCCCGAGCGGCAGGGGCTGCTGCACTAGGGCGTGTTTTAGAAGTAGCGCCGTCCGCCCGCAGGGCGGGCCCTGCGGCGTCTGGTGCGTGCAATCGCAAGGCGGAGGATCGCCCTCGTACTGGGCGTACTTGGGCGACTCCGACAACATCGCGAGTGTGCGTGCCAGGCGTCGCGGGGCAGGCGGGACTTCTAAAACACGCCCTGGCCGCCGCTGCTACCCCTGATCCATCCCGGCCAGTACGAGCGGCAGCCGCGAGGCCCCGTCCGCGCTCACGCGCACCGGAACCCCCCAGTCCTGCTGGTGGACATGACAGGCCGGGTACTCGTTCTCCGGGTCGTCGTCGCAGGACGCCGCCATCGCCGAGACATGCAGCACGCCCTCGGCGACCGCCGGGTCGATCTCCAGCTCGCGCGAGAGGTCGGTCCCCGCACCATCCCCGCCGATCAGCAGCTCGGGCGGGGTCGAGGAGACGAGCAGCCGGGTGGAGGGTCCGTACCGCGTGTCCAGCTTCTGGCCGGCCGGAGCCTGGAAGACCACGTCCAGCTGAAGCTTCCCCGCGGCGACTTCGGTGGCGGCGCGCTGTGTCCGGTGGGCGACGGACTCGACCCGTACCGCATCCTCCGGCAGCCGCAGCCGGGTCAGCCGGTGCCTGGCCGACTCGACGACCACGATGTCGTCGCCGACGAGGACCGCGCCGGAGGGTTCGCGCAGATCGGTGGCCAGCGTGGTGACCTGGCCGCCGACCGGATCGTAACGGCGCAGTGCGTGGTTGTACGTGTCGCTGATGGCCACCGATCCGTCGGGCAGCGCGGTGACGCCCAACGGGTGCTGGAGCAGTGCCTGTCCGGCCTCCCCGTCACGGTGCCCGAAGTCGAAGAGCCCGGTGCCGACGGCCGTGTGCACGACCAGATCGCGGTCGATCCAGCGCACCGCGGAGGTCTCGGAGTCGGCGATCCACAGCCGGTCCTCGGTGGCCGCGAGTCCGGACGGCTGGGCGAACCACGCTTCGGCCGCGGGACCGTCGACCAGCCCTTCGTTGGTGGTCCCGGCCGCGACCTCGACCGTCCCGGTCGCCGGATCGTACGTCCACAGCTGGTGGACGCCCGCCATCGCGATCCACAGCCGCTCGCCCCACCAGGCGACGTCCCACGGCGAGGAGAGGGACACGTCGAGGGCCGGACCGCTGGTCGGCGATCCCTGCCACCACTGCTTGCCGGTGCCGGCGAGCGTCTCGATCGCACCGCTCTCGGGGTCGTACGCACGGATGGAGTGGTTCACGGTGTCGGCGACCGCGATCCTGCCGTCGGGCAGCGGCGCGAGTCCCTGCGGCTCGTTGAACTCGCCGTCCCCGATACGCCGTACGACGCTCTCGCCGTCCGGCGCCAGCTCGACGAGCTGGTTCCGGGTCGAGTCGGAGACCAGGAGGTTCCCGGACGGCAGCAGCACGGCCTTGCCGGGGAAGCGCAGATCGGTGGCGACGGGCTCGGGCGCGACATAGGGGCCGTCGCCGCGCCGCAGCGTGCCCTTCGCGGCGTGCTCGGCCTCCAGCTCTTCGACGAGCTTCTCGATGGCGTGCGCATGCCCCTCGCCGGCGTGCTGGGCGACGACGTACCCCTCGGGGTCGATGACGACGAGGGTGGGCCAGGCCCGTACGGCGTACTGCTTCCAGGTGGCGAGCTCGGGGTCGTCGAGTACGGGGTGGTGAACCTGGTAGCGCTCGACGGCGTCGACGACGGCCTGGTGCTCGGCCTCGTGCACGAACTTCGGCGAGTGGACCCCGATGATCACCACGGTGTCGCGGTGCTTCTCCTCGAGCTCGCGCAGCTCGTCCAGGACGTGCAGACAGTTCACACAGCAAAATGTCCAGAAGTCGAGGATGACGATGCGTCCTCGCAGGTCAGCGAGGGTGTACTGGTGGTCGCCTGTGTTGAGCCAGCCGCCCTTGCCGATCAGCTCGGGGGCCCGAACGCGTGCACGTGATGCCATGCCTCCATCCAACCGCACCGATACGGGTACGCATTCCGCCATGAAGTATCTGGTGCGCGACAAAGTCTTCGCGATCGGCGACGACTACTGGATCGAGGACGAGCACGGGCGGCACGCCTTCCTCGTCGACGGAAAGGCGCTGAGGCTGCGCGACACCCTGGAGCTCAAGGATCCGGACGGGCTTGTCCTCATCACGCTGCGCAGGAAGATGTTCAGCCTGCGGGATGCGATGACCATCGAGCGGGGCGACGCGCCGCTCGCCACGATCCGCAAGAAGCGGCTCTCGCTGGTGCGCAATCACTACCGCGTGACGCTCGTCGAGGGTACGGAACTCGATGTCAGCGGCCGGGTCCTGGACCGGGAGTTCGGGGTCGAGTACGACGGCGAGCTGCTGGCGCACATCTCCCGGCAGTGGTTCCGGGTGCGGGAGACGTACGCCGTGAATGTCGTACGGGAGGACGCGGACGCGGCGCTCATGATCGCGGTCGCGGTCTGTGTGATCCGGATGGCGGAGAAGGAGCGCGACGGCGACTAGCCCCTACCTCGGGGCTACGCCCCGAACCCCGCGCCTCAATCGCCCCCAGACGTCGTCCGGGGGGACCCCCACGGGGCTGAATTTCAGCCCGTCCGGCGCTTGAGGACACGACCTAAGGCCGTACCGGGGGTCTGGGGCTTGTCCCCCCACGCGGCAGAGCCGCAAAACGATGCAGCGGGAAGGGGCGGGGTGGGGGAACAACCGCCGGAGGCTAAGCCCTCCGTGGCGCGTCCACCCCCAGCACCCGGTCCTTCAGCACCGGGAACTGCTCCCGCGTCGTCGCCACCTTCGCCGGGTCGAGCTCCACGGTCAGGACCTCTTCGTCCGGGCCCGCCTCGGCGAGCACCTCGCCCCAGGGGTCGACAACGATGCTGTGACCGGCCTGCTCGACCCCGGCGTGGGTGCCTGCGGTGCCGCAGGCCAGGACGTAGGCCTGGTTCTCCACGGCGCGGGCGCGGGCCAGCAGTGTCCAGTGTTCGCGGCGGCGGGCGGGCCAGCCGGCCGGGACGACGAACGCCTGCGCGCCCGCGTCCACGAGCCCGCGGAACAGCTCGGGGAAGCGCAGGTCGTAGCAGGTCGCGAGGCCGAGGGTGAGTCCGTCCCCGGTCCCGGTCCCGGTCCCGGTCCCAGTCCCGGTCCCGGGCAGCGGGACGGTGACGAGCTCGTCGCCCGCGCCCATCATCACCGCCTCGCCCTTGTCGAAGCCGAAGCGGTGGATCTTCCGGTAGGTGCTGACCAGTTCACCGGCGGGGGAGAAGACGAGGGAGGTGTTGTAGAGGGTGCCCGGGCCCTCGGCGGAGCCGCCGCCGGATACGGCCTTCTCGACGATGGAGCCCGCGTGCAGCCAGACGCCCGCGTCGCTCGCGGCCTTCGCCATCACGTCGTACGTAGGTCCGGCCAGTGACTCTGCCTCTTCGGCGAAGGACTGGTAGGCGAAGGCTCCGACGGGCCACAGTTCTGGAAGAACCACCAGATCGGCGCCGTGCTGTTCCCGTACGAGCGCGGCGGCTCGCCGCCTTCGCGAATTGACCGATTCGTCCGGGTCTACTGCGATCTGGATGAGTGAGGCGCGCACACTACCACCGTCCTGGCATTCGAGCCTTCAACACGGGCCTACGATCGTCACACGAAAGCACTGCCGGGGTGCCGTCCGGCAGCGTAACTTAACTGCCGAGCCTCCCACGCAGCCCAGCAGTCAGCAGCAGCCCAGCCCGCGTACCGCAGAACCGCCGAGGGGTCCCGTGACCGTCCATCCCAGCCTCCAGACCTACGCCGACGCCTGGACCCACTCCATCGAATCGATAGCCGAGCTGGTGCAGCCGCTCGTCGAGGGCGAGTGGAACCGGCCATCGCCGTGCCCCGGCTGGTCCGTGCGCGATCTCGTCTCGCACGTCATCGGCATGGAGTGCGAGATGCTCGGCGATCCCCGGCCCATCCACACCCTGCCGCGCGATCTTTACCATGTGCAGAGCGAGTTCGCCCGCTATATGGAGATGCAGGTCGATGTGCGCCGGCACCACACGGCGCCGGAGATGACCTCCGAGCTGGAGTACACGATCATCCGCCGGGCCCGTCAGCTGCGCAACGAGAGCCGCGCCCCAGACACCATGGTCCGCGCCCCGCTCGGCGCCGAGCAGACCCTGGAACTGGCGATGCGTATGCGCGCGTTCGACACCTGGGCGCACGAGCAGGATCTGCGTATGGCGCTCGGCAAGCCCGGCAACCTCGACTCCCCCGGCGCGTACATCACCCGGGACTGTCTGCTCGAAGCCCTGCCGAAGGTGGTCGCCAAGGACGCGGGCGCACCCGCGAATTCGGCGGTCGTCCTCGATGTGCACGGCCCGGTGGAGTTCCTGCGTACGGTCCGGGTGGACGCGGACGGCCACGGCACGGTCGACGGCGCGCCCTCGCTCGGGCCCATCGTGACCCTGGCCATGGAATGGGAGACGTTCCTGCGGCTGGCGTGTGGCCGGGTGCGGGCGGCGGCGGTGCAGGACCGGGTGAAGGTGGACGGGGACGCCGATCTGGCGGCGGCGATCCTGCGAGAGTTCGCGGTCACGCCGTAGCGGTCACGCCGTAGCGCTCCCGTCCCAGCGATCACACACCAGCGGTCCCGCCGTGGGCGCGGCGGGGCGCCGGGCGCGCCGCCGTCCGACGGTGGCCGCTCGGACCGGGCCGCGCCCACGGCGGGACCGCTCCGGACCGGGGCCGCTCACGCCGGGACGTGCACGGCCTCCACGCGGCTCGCCACCAGCCGTTCCCGCTCCCGCCGCACCGTGCGTGCCCGCAGCCGCAGGATCTGCGCGATGCCCAGCGCCTCCAGCGCGAACACCGACGAGAACGCGATCCGGTAGTTGTCCCCGGTGGCGTCCAGCAGCACCCCGACCGCCAGCAGTGTCGTCATCGAGGCCACAAAACCACCCATATTGACGATTCCCGACGCCGTCCCCTGCCGCTCCGGGGGATTGGCCGGGCGGGCGAAGTCGAAGCCGATCATCGACGCGGGACCGCACGTCCCGAGCACCGTGCACAGGGTGATCAGCAGCCACATCGGGGCCTGGTCCCCGGGGTAGGCAATGATGGCCGCCCACAGAAGCGCGGTCGCCCCGACCGTGCCGAGGGCGAGCGGGGTCCGGGCCGCGTGGTGGCGGGCGATGACCTGCCCGTACACCAGCCCCACCACCATGTTGGAGAGCACCACGAGCGTCAGCAGCCCGCCCGCGGTCTCCCGGGACAGGCCTTGCGCCTCTACCAGGAAGGGCATCCCCCACAGCAGCAGGAACACCATGGCGGGGAACTGGGTGGTGAAGTGCACCCACAAACCGAGCCGGGTGCCGGGCTCCCGCCAGGACTGGGCGATCTGCTTGCGTACGAAGGCTGATCCGGCGTGCTGGGCGGTCGGGGGCTCGTGGCCCTCGGGGTGGTCCTTCAAGAAGAGCGACAGCAGTACGAGGACGACCAGTCCGGCCGCCGCGCTGCCCGCGAAGGTGGCGGTCCAGCCGACGCCGTGCAGCAGCCGCGAGATGAAGATGGTCGAGACGAGGTTGCCCGCCATCCCGAAGAGCGCGGCGACCTGCCCGATGAGCGGCCCGCGCCGGGCCGGGAACCAGCGCGAGCCGAGCCGCAACACGCTGATGAAGGTCATCGCGTCGCCGCAGCCGAGCAGCGCACGCGAGGCGAGGGCCGTGCCGTACGAGGGGGAGAGCGCGAAGCCCAGCTGTCCGACGGTGAACAGCACCACGCCGAGGGTCAGCACCTTCTTGGTGCCGAGCCGGTCGACCATCAGGCCGACGGGTATCTGCATCCCCGCGTACACCAGCAGCTGGAGTATGGAGAAGGTGGACAGGGCGGAGGCGTTGACGTCGAAGCGGTCGGCGGCGTCGAGGCCGGCGACCCCGAGCGACGTACGGAAGATGACGGCGACGAAGTAGACGGCGACGCCGATGCCCCAGACCGCGGCGGCGCGCCGTCCGCCGGGTGGATCGCCCGGCAGGGCGACGGCGGGGGCGCTCATCGGACCTCGCCCCGCGCCAGGTTGCTGAACCAGCCGACGTGCCGGCGTACGAGAGCGGCCGCCGCGTCCGGGTCTGAGGCACGCAGGGCTTCGAGGATCTCGCTGTGCTCGGCGACGTTCTTGGCGATCCGGTCGGGGTGGGAGTGCATCACGGCGACGCCCATCCTCAGCTGCCGGTCGCGGAGTTGGTCGTAGAGGCGGGAGAGGATCTCATTGCCGCCGCTGCGCACGATCTCGGCGTGGAAGCAGCGGTCGGTGACGGCGACGGCCGCCAGGTCGCCCGCCTCCCCCTGCCGCTTCTGCTGCTCGAGAAGCTCTTCGAGCCGGGCGAGGAGCTGCGGCGACGCCGGTACGGCCTTGCGGGCGGCGTGCTCCTCGACCAGCAGCCGGGTCTCCACCACATCGGCGATCTCCTGCGCGGAGACGGCGAGGACGAGCGCGCCCTTCTTCGGATAGAGCTTGATCAGCCCTTCGACCTCGAGCTTGAGGAGCGCCTCGCGGACGGGGGTGCGCGATACGCCGACGGCGTCGGCCAGTTCACCCTCCGTGAGAAGGGTGCCGCCCTCGTAGCGGCGGTCGAGGACGGCTTGCTTGATGTGGGCGTAGACGCGTTCGGCGGCAGGGGCGGCGGCGGGCATGCGCACAGCTTAGATACAACACAGGTGCATCAGAAAGCCACGTCCACGATGCAGGACGGAACTGATGGGGCGTCGCGTACATCCATTCGGCCCGCTCAACGGTCTCGCATCCGGGCCCTGTTTACATTCAGGTCCCACTTCGACCCTTTTCGATGCATTCGCGAACTCGGAGCGATTCTTGAGAACCAGCCTTCCGGGCGTACGCAAAGCCGCCGTTGTCGTCTTCACCACCGGCGCGCTGCTGACCGTCTCGCCTCTGGCCGCGCCCGCTCACGCCGTCCCCGTGCCGCCGATCGCGAGCAAGGGCGCGATCCTGCTCAACAACGCGACCGGCACCGCCGTCTACACCAAGACCCCGGACACCCGTCGGCAGATGGCCAGCACAACGAAGATCATGACGGCCGCGGTGGTGGTGAACACCAAGGGCATAAACCTCAACCACGTGGTCACCATCAAGCAGACGTACCGCGACTACGTGGTCAAGCAGGGCGCCAGCACCGCGGATCTGAAGACCGGCGACAAGGTGACCGTCCGTCAGCTGCTGTACGGCACGATGCTGCCCTCCGGCTGCGACGCCGCGTACGCCCTCGCCGACCTCCTCGGCAAGGGGACCACCCCGGCCGCACGCACGCAGTCGTTCATCGCCAAGATGAACCAGACGGCCACCTCCCTCGGCCTGAAGAACACCAAGTTCGACTCCTTCGACGGCATTTCGAAGGCCGGCAACAACTACACGACGCCGCGCGACCTCGCGAAGATCGCAAGCTACGCGATGAAGAACGCCAACTTCCGCGCCGTCGTCGCCGCGCCGAAGTACGTGACCTCCGCGACGACCAGCACCGGCGGCAAGCGCACGTACACCTGGTACAACACCAACCAGCTGCTCGGCTCCTACAAGGGCGCGATCGGCATCAAGACGGGCACCGGCACGGCCGCGGGCCCCTGCCTGGTCTTCGCCGCCACGCGCGGCGACAAGACCTTCGTCGGGGTCACCCTGAACGGCGCCGACCGCTACAAGGACGCCGCGAAGCTGCTCGACTTCGGATTCGGATCGAGCACCGCGCAGACGATGCAGCTGCGGAGCCTGCCGCAGGGCGCCGAGCGCGACTGATCAGCCACGCCGCAAGCGCCGCAAGCGTCATAACGACAGCCGCCCCGTTCCGCACTGCGGAACGGGGCGGCTGTCGTCACGCCGGTCGCGGGCCGGTCAGGCCCAGGTGATCAGCCGCTTGGGCTGTTCCAGGATCGCCGCGACATCCGCGAGAACCTTGGAGCCGAGCTCGCCGTCGACCAGCCGGTGGTCGAAGGAGAGCGCGAGCGTGGTGACCTGGCGCGGCTTCACCTTGCCCTTGTGGACCCACGGCTGCAGCTTGATCGCGCCGACCGCGAGGATCGCGGACTCGCCGGGGTTGAGGATCGGCGTACCGGTGTCGACGCCGAAGACGCCGACGTTGGTGATGGTCACCGTGCCGCCCTGCATCGCCGCCGGGGTCGTCTTGCCCTCACGGGCGGTGGCGACCAACTCGCCCAGCGCCTGCGCCAGTTCGGACAGGGTCTTGTCATGCGCGTCCTTGATGTTCGGCACGATCAGACCGCGCGGCGTGGCCGCCGCGACGCCCAGGTTGACGTAGTGCTTCTGCACGATCTCCTGGTTGGCCTCGTCCCAGGCGGCGTTGACCTGCGGGTTGCGCTTGATCGCGACCAGCAGCGCCTTGGCGATCAGCAGCAGCGGATTGACCCGCAGCCCCGCCATGTCCTTGTCGGCCTTGAGCTCGTCGACGAGCTTCATCGTCCGCGTCACGTCGAGCGTGATGAACTCCGTGACGTGGGGCGCGGTGAAGGCGCTGCCGACCATCGCCGCAGCGGTGGCCTTCCGTACGCCCTTGATGGGGATACGGGTCTCGCGCGCACCCGCCGCGACAGGCGCCGGGGCCTCGGCCACGGGCTGCGGCACGACGGGGGCGGGCGCGGCCGCGGGTGCGGGCGCCGTCGCCGGAGCGGCCGCCGCGTGGACGTCCTCCCGCGTGATGACACCGTCGGGACCGGTCGGGGTGACCGTCGCCAGGTCGATGCCCAGGTCCTTGGCGAGCTTGCGGACCGGCGGCTTGGCGAGCGGGCGGGCCGCGGTCGCCGTGGCCGTGCCGCTGTGCCCGTTCATCTCGGCCTGGACCGCGGCTGCCGCGGCGGCCTGCTCCAGCACCGCCGCCGTCCCCTTGCGGGCGCGGCGCTTGGTGGAGGTCTCGGCGACGCCGTAGCCGACGAGGACGGGCTGGCGGCCCTTCGGCTCGGCCTCCTCGACGGCGGGAGCGACGGGCGCGGCCGACGTCTGGGCCACGGGCGCGGCCGGCGCGTCACCGCTCCCGGGCGCCACATCGATCGTGATGATCGACGTGCCGACGTCGACGGTCGTGCCCTCCTCGAAGCGCAGCTCGTGCACCACGCCGTCGTACGGAATCGGCAGCTCGACGGCCGCCTTCGCCGTCTCGACCTCGCACACGACCTGCCCGTCCGTCACCACGTCTCCGGGCTGGACGTACCACTTGAGGATCTCGGCCTCGGTCAGTCCCTCGCCCACATCGGGCATCTTGAACTCACGGAAGCGTGTGGAAGTGTCAGTCATGGTCACGGCACTCCTCAGTACGCAAGCGAGCGGTCGACGGCGTCCAGCACCCGGTCGAGTCCCGGGAGATACTCCTCCTCGAGCCTGGCCGGCGGGTACGGCGCGTGGAAGCCGCCGACCCTCAGCACCGGGGCCTCCAGTTGGTAGAAGCACCGCTCGGTGATCCGGGCGGCGATCTCCGCGCCGGAACCGTAGAAGACCGGAGCCTCGTGCACCACGACCAGCCGGCCTGTCTTCTCCACCGACGTCTGGATGGTGTCGAAGTCGATCGGGGACATCGAGCGCAGGTCGATGACCTCCACCGACTTGCCCTCCTCGGCGGCCGCGGCCGCCGCCTCGACGCAGACCTTCACCATCGGACCGTACGCCACGAGCGTGATGTCCGAGCCGGCCTGCGCGATACGCGCCTTGTGCAGCGGGCCGGGGATGGCCTCGGTGTCGACCTCGCCCTTGTCCCAGTAACGCCGCTTCGGCTCGAAGAAGATGACCGGGTCGTCGCTCTGGATCGCCTGCTGGAGCATCCAGTACGCGTCGGAGGAGTTGGACGGCGAGACCACCTTGAGGCCCGGGACATGCGCGAAGAGCGCCTCGGGGGACTCGCTGTGGTGCTCGACCGCGCCGATGCCGCCGCCGTACGGAATGCGGATGACGACCGGCATCTTGATCTTGCCGAGCGCGCGGGCGTGCATCTTCGCGAGCTGCGTGACGATCTGGTCGTACGCGGGGAAGACGAAGCCGTCGAACTGGATCTCCACGACAGGCCGGTAGCCGCGCAGCGCGAGACCGATCGCCGTGCCGACGATGCCGGACTCGGCGAGCGGGGTGTCGATGACCCGGTCCTCGCCGAAGTCCTTCTGCAGCCCGTCGGTGACCCGGAAGACGCCGCCGAGCTTGCCGACATCCTCACCCATGATCAGGACCTTGGGGTCGGTCTCGAGCGCCTTGCGCAGCGACTCGTTGAGTGCCTTCGCGATGGGGAGCTTCTGTACAGCCATGGTTAGTTGCCCTCCTCGGCGAAGGACGCCTGGTACGCGATGAACTGGGCGCGCTCCTCGTCGACGAGCGCGTGCCCGTCGGCGTAGACATTCTCGAAGATCGCCAGGTGGTCGGGGTCGGGCATGGCCCGTACGGCCTCACGCACCCGCTTGCCGAGCGTCTCGCTCTCCTCGTCCAGGGACGTGAAGAACGCCTCGTCGGCGAGGCCTGCCTTCTCCAGGTACGTACGGAGCCGCAGGATCGGGTCCTTTGCCTCCCAGGCCTGACGCTCCTCGTCGGCCCGGTACTTGGTCGGGTCGTCCGAGGTGGTGTGCGCGCCCATCCGGTAGGTGAACGCCTCGATCAGCGTCGGGCCCTCGCCGCGACGGGCCCGCTCCAGCGCGGAGCGGGTCACGGCCAGGCAGGCGAGCACGTCATTGCCGTCGACGCGGACGCCGGGGAAGCCGAAGCCCTGGGCACGCTGGTAGAGCGGCACGCGGGTCTGCTTCTCGGTCGGCTCGGAGATCGCCCACTGGTTGTTCTGGCAGAAGAAGACGACCGGGGCGTTGTAGACCGCGGAGAAGGTGAACGACTCGGCGACATCGCCCTGGCTGGAAGCGCCGTCGCCGAAGTACGCGATCACGGCGGAGTCGGCACCGTCCTTGGCCACGCCCATCGCGTAGCCGGTGGCGTGCAGCGTCTGCGAGCCGATGACGATCGTGTACAGGTGGAAGTTGTTGGTGTTCGGGTCCCAGCCGCCGTGGTTCACACCGCGGAACATGCCGAGCAGATTGGTCGGGTCGACCCCGCGGCACCAGGCGACGCCGTGCTCGCGGTAGGTCGGGAAGACATAGTCGTCGTCGCGCAGCGCGCGACCCGAGCCGATCTGTGCGGCCTCCTGGCCCAGCAGCGACGCCCACAGTCCGAGTTCGCCCTGCCGCTGAAGAGCGGTGGCCTCGGCGTCGAAGCGGCGGGTCAGGACCATGTCCCGGTACAGCCCGCGCAGCTCGTCGGGGGTCAGGTCGATCTCGTACTCCGGGTGCTTGACGCGCTCTCCCTCAGGCGTCAGCAGCTGTACGAGCTGGGGCTCGGAACTCTGTGGCTTGTTCGCGGCGCTGACGCGCTTGCTGCTGCGTCGCGGTTTGCGCGCGGCAGTGCTCTCCACGGTCACGTGCGTGCTCCTCCGTCGGTCCGGCCCCCGGGTTCGCCGGTTGGCCAGTGCGGCTCGCCTGTTTCCCGTACCCGTGCACGGGGTGGGGTGCCGCTCGGCCGGAATCAGGCGTGACAGGTGTCCCGGCGAGCGCCCTGCCAATGGCACGTTACCCAGTGGGAAGCATTACTGCGAAACCCCATTTGACCTGCGATTTTGCTTGGATTTCCAAGTAAATCGAGAAATTCGGGAACAACCACTGGTCACAGCCTTGCAGGCCGCCGGAACACGGGCACGTTATCCCGGGCACCCCGGACACGGGAAGAGTAGATGTGCGAGACCGCTTTCGTGCGCGAAGAGGGAAAAATCATTCTATTTCTCTATGCACACTCTGGCATTATCTGCAAGAGCTGCCGCTCGGCCACGCTGCGTGATCTAGCATCTGGCGAGTGCCGCGCTCATCTGTAACTGCCCCACCCGTCGATGCGCTGCTGCGCCGCTACGCCGACCCGGGCGAACCCGTCTCCTGCGAGCCCGTCACCCAGGGTCTCCTCAACCGCGGCTACCGGCTCGCCACCACCCGTGGCGCGTACTTCCTCAAGCACCATCTCGACGGCGACCACGAGGCCATCGCCCGCCAGCACCGGGCCACCCAGCGGCTCCAGAAGCTCGGCGTGCCGGTCGCGCCACCCGTCGAGGACGCGAACGGCGACACGGTCGCGGTCATCGGCGGGCGGTGTTACGCCCTGCACCCCTGGATCGACGGACGGCACCGCGACGGGGCACAGCTGACCACACTCCAGTCGCGGCGGCTCGGCTCACTCCTCGGCCTCGTACACACCTGTCTGGAGCGGGTCATGGCGGTGGACGCCACGGCGTGCCGGGAGTACGAGAGCGCCGACCCCGAGGAGACCTTCACGCTCATCGACGAACTGCTGGGGCTGGTGCGCAGTGCGCGGCCCCAGGACGCCTTCGACGGCCTCGCCGAGCACCGGCTGCTCGAACGGCGCGCGCTGCTGGAGCGCCATGCCGACCGCAGACCGCCGCCGGCCTCCGCAGGCTGCTGGGTGCACGGCGACTTCCACCCGCTGAATCTGCTCTACCGGGGCGCGGAGCCGGCCGCGATCGTCGACTGGGACCGGCTGGGCGTGCACCCGCGCGCGGAGGAGGCGGTACGGGCAGCGGCGATCTTCTTCGTCCAGCCGGCCGGGGAGCTGGAGCTGACGAAGGTACGGGCGTACGCACAGGCCTACCGGCGGGCGGCCGGCGCGGACGCGGCGGAGCTGGCGGCGGCGGTGCACCGGGTGTGGTGGGAGCGGCTCAACGACTTCTGGATCCTGCGCTGGCGCTATCAGCTGCACGACCGAAGGGCCGACCCGCAGTTTCCTGCGGCGTCGGCCCTGGCGGTGTGGTGGACGAGGGAGTACGAGGCGGTGTGCGAGGCCTTCGCGGGGTGAGACCGCCGACGGGCCCGTCAGTTGGCTCCCGGGTCTCCCGGGTTCCCCGTCGACGGCGTCGGGTCGTCGGTCGGCTCCGTGGGATCGGCCGTGGTGGGGTCGTCCGTCGGGTCGCCGGTCGGCTCCGTCGGGTCGGCCGTGGTCGGGTCGTCCGTCGGCGTCTGCGGATCGCTCGGCGTGAACGAGGGAGGGTCGGACGGTGTCCAGGACGGCTGCTCATCGTCGCCCGTGGGGCCCGGCTCCTCGCTCTGCTCCGTGTCCTCATCGGTCGGCGTCGGCGAGGCGTCCGGCGTCGACGGAGTCTGGGAGATTGTGGTGTTGTCCTTCGGGCTGTTGCCGGTGTTGCCCGCCTTGTCCAGCGCGAAGGCGACGCCCGCCGCGATGGCGATCACCGCGAGCACGGCGAACAGCCACATCTTTCCGCGGCCGCCGCCCTTGCCGTTCCGGCCGTCCCGGTTACCGCCGCCGTATCCGCCGTCGTTCGGGTTCATCGGCGGCAGGATCGGGCTCTGCGAGGTCTCGCCGTGCACGGGGTGGTGCATCGCGGTCGGCCCGGTCGTCCCCATCGCCGGGGTGAATCCGCCGTCGTGCGTCTCTACGGGACCGGTGCCCCAGGTGCCGGTGTGGCTGCCCTGCTGCTGGAGCATCTGCAGCCCGTACTGCACCAGACCGCGCATCTCCTCCGCGCTCTGGAACCGGTCGTCCGGGTCCTTCGCGAGCGAGCGCATCACCAGACCGTCGAGCTCCGGCGGCACCGCGTCGGAGACCTCGGACGGCGGCACCGGGATGTCCTGGACATGCTGGTAGACCACCGAGAGCGGGGTCTCGCCGGTGAACGGGGGCCGCAGGGCGAGGAGTTCGTAGAGCAGACAGCCCGTGGCGTACAGATCGGAGCGGTGGTCGACGGCCTTGCCCAGCGCCTGCTCGGGGGAGAGGTACTGCGGCGTGCCCATGACCATGCCGGTCTGGGTCATCGTCGACTGCGCGCCGTGCAGGGCGCGCGCGATGCCGAAGTCCATCACCTTCACCGCACCGGAGTTGGTGATGATGACGTTCGCGGGCTTGATGTCACGGTGCACGATGCCGTGCTGGTGCGAGTAGGCGAGCGCCTCCAGCACACCGGAGACGATGATCAGCGCCTGCTCGGGCGGCGGGGCCTCCGCGTTGACCAGCAGATCGCGGATGGTTCGCCCCTCGACCAGCTCCATCACGATGTACGGGACGGTCTGGCCGCCCACCACGTCCTCGCCGGAGTCGTAGACCGCGACCACGGCGTGGTGGTTGAGGCCGGCGACCGACTGCGCCTCGCGCGTGAAGCGGGCCTTGGAGACCGGGTCCTCGGCGAGGTCGGAACGGAGCAGCTTGACGGCGACCGTACGGCCGAGCCGTACGTCCTCCGCCGCGAACACCTCAGCCATGCCGCCGCGTCCGAGACGGTGCGTCAGGCGGTAGCGGCCGTCGCCGACCACTCCGCCGATGCCCCAGGAGTCCGCCGCATCCGGCACTCCACCGCCGCCTGCTTCGGGTTCGGGTGCCATCAGTCCTCGCCGTCGTAATCTGTCCGCGTGCGTACCGTGCCCGCGGGTGTTCGCTGTCGTCCTCGGGTGCTCTGCCACGTCACGCTACAGCCTTCGCGTGAGTGGCCTCTTTCGATGTGGACCGGCCATCAAACCCGCTGCCCGTGCGGCCATGCAAATTCCATGCTTTTCCTGTAACGCTTCCGAGACGCTTCCTATGCGTACGGTCACGGAACGGGCACCTGGCTTGACGTGCGGGACCCCTCGGGCAGACTTGCCCCAAAGAGCAACGGGATCATCGCGGGCCATCGGGCCTTGCGCCGAGGGGGATGCACAGTCATGAGCCAGGACGGCGCACAGGGCCGCTATGCGGGTGGTTCGGTAGCGGGCGGCCGGTATCAGCTTCGCGACCTGCTCGGCGAAGGCGGCATGGCCTCCGTGTATCTGGCGTACGACTCGGCGCTCGACCGCCAGGTCGCCATCAAGACGCTCCATACGGAACTGGGGCGTGAGCAGTCCTTCCGCGAGCGGTTCCGGCGCGAGGCGCAGGCGGTCGCCAAGCTGTCGCACACCAATATCGTCTCGGTCTTCGACACCGGCGAGGACGAGCTCGACGGCTCGCTGATGCCGTACATCGTCATGGAGTACGTCGAGGGCCAGCCGCTCGGATCCGTGCTGCAGGCGGACATTCAGCAGTACGGCGCGATGCCGGCCGACAAGGCGCTGAAGGTGACGGCCGATGTGCTGGCCGCGCTGGAGACCAGCCATGAAATGGGCCTGGTCCATCGCGACATCAAGCCCGGCAACGTGATGATGACCAAGCGGGGCATCGTCAAGGTGATGGACTTCGGCATCGCGCGCGCCATGCAGTCGGGCGTCACCTCGATGACGCAGACCGGCATGGTGGTCGGCACTCCGCAGTATCTGTCGCCCGAGCAGGCGCTGGGGCGCGGCGTCGACGCACGCTCCGACCTGTACTCCGTCGGCATCATGCTGTTCCAGCTGCTGACCGGGCGGATCCCGTTCGACGCGGACTCACCGCTGGCGATCGCGTACGCGCATGTACAGGAGGAGCCGGTCGCGCCGTCCACGATCAACCGCTCCGTCACGCCGGCGATGGACGCGCTGGTCGCGCGGGCGCTGAAGAAGAACCCGAACGAGCGTTTTCCCAGCGCGGCCGCCATGCGCGACGAGTGCGCGCGGGTGGCGAGCGCCGGGCAGACGGGCGCGCCGGTGATCATCGTCGGCGCTCCCGCGGCGAGCGGCGCGGGGGTGGGTTCCACGGTGTTCCCGCCGCTGGATCAGTCGACTCCGGCGCCGCAGAGCGTGCAGACGCCCTACCAGCCGGGTCCGTACGGCCCGCCGACTCCGGCGTCGGCGCCCATGCAGGCGCCCATGCAGGGTCACACGCCGGCTCCGACGCCTCAGTACGGCTACCCGCACACGCCGCCCCCTCCCGCCTACCAGACTCCTGGGCCGGTGGCGTCGACGCCGCCGCCGTACAACATCGCGCCCCAGACGGGGGTTTCGGGCGGCAGCGGTGGCGGCGGCGGCAAGCGGAACATGCCGGTCATCGTGGGCGCGATAGTGGTGGCACTGCTGGCGGTCGGCGGCCTGATCACGGCGATCGCGCTGAACAAGGGCTCGGGGGACGGGGACAACGCGGGCGGCGACCCGAGCTCGAGCGAGTCTGCTGACTCCGGGGGACTGGCTCCGGACCGCACCCGGACGATCGATAAGACGAAGTGCTCGGACGCCACGGAGGACGGCACGGACCCGGCGAAGGTCCAGGCCCCCGACCTCCTCTACAAGGACCTTCTCTCGGTGAAGGAGTGTCTGCGGGCCGCCGGGTGGACCTGGAAGGTGACCGAGGTGGACAACCCTCAGTACCCCAAGGACGCCGTGGTCGAGCAGTACCCCGGCCAGGGGCAGGCCGTGGTGCCGGAGAACCAGGAGTTCGAGCTGCAGATCTCCACGGGCAAGTCGGGATAGCCCGAGCCGCACCGCATCCTCAGGGACGGCCCGGCACGCACTGCGCGTGCCGGGCCGTTCCCCATTCCCCTCCCCCGAGATGCCGGAAATGTCAAGGCATGTGACGCTGAGTCCGATATGGGCGACATCTCGGCGACTTCTCGGCGACTCGGCACGGGAGGGGGTCCCCCCGTGACTCCAATGCTCCGCACACGGTGCGCGATCGCGGTCGCCTCGCTCCTGGTACTGGCCACACCCCTTGCGTACGCCGAGGAGTCGGAGGCCCCCGACCGGACCCCGGCCGCCAGGCCTGCCGCCACACCTGCCGCCGCGCCGACCGCTTCCGCCTCCGCTTCGCTCGCGGGGCGGCAGGCCGGGGAGGGGCGGCAGAGGCCCGGACGGACTCCCCAGTCGCACAGCCCGGACGAGTCCGAGAGCCCAGACGGTGAGGGCCGCCCCGACCGTGAGCCGTCCGCCGCACGGTCCGCGTCGCCTTCCGAGTCCGACTCCGACTCCGCGTCCGCGTCTGTTTCCGCGTCTCGTTCCGCTTCGGCCACTTCGTCCCGTACCCGACCCTCCGCTCCGAAGCCCCCTTCTGCGGAGGACGAGGTACTCGAGACGGAGGAGCCGGAGGAGCAGGATGAGGCCGAAGAGGCCGAGGAGTTCCCGGCGCTCTCGCCCAGCCCGACGCCACCCGCCGCCGCAGGTGACCAGGCACCCCAGGCACTGCCCGAGCCCGTCGTGCACCAGATCTCCCCGCTGTCACTGGGGGTCGGGATGGCGCTCATGGGGCTCGGAATCGGCTTCCTCGGCGTGCGGCTGCGGCGTCGTTGATCTTCTCGTCCTCCTCAGGATGGAGGCACAGGCTCCGCCTCTCGATGGTTGGCGGCGGTCGGCATACCCGGTATACATACCGAGTATGTCCATCCGCCACGGGCTCCTTGCCCTCCTTGAGCACGGCCCTCGCTACGGCTCCCAGCTCCGTACGGAGTTCGAGTCGCGCACCGGAGCCACCTGGCCGCTCAACGTCGGTCAGGTCTATACGACCCTCAACCGCCTGGAGCGCGACGGCATGGTCGCCCAGGGCGGCGATGACGACGCGGGCCATGCGCTCTACGTCATCACCGATGCCGGGCGCACCGAGCTGAAGAGCTGGTTCGCGACGCCGGTGGACCGCAGCAGCCCGCCCCGTGACGAGCTGGCGATCAAGCTCGCGATGGCCGTCGGTGCGCCCGGCGTGGACATCCGTGCCGTCATCCAGTCCCAGCGCCACCACACCGTGAAGGCGATGCAGGACTACACCCGGCTCAAGGCGCAGGCGCTGGCCGCGATCGAGGGCGGGGGCTCGCAGGAACGCGACGACGTGGCCTGGCTGCTCGTGCTGGAACAGCTGATCTTCCAGACGGAGGCGGAGGCGCGCTGGCTCGACCACTGCGAGGTGCGGCTCATCCGGATCTCCGCGGCGGCCGGTCGGGGCGCGGACCGCGGAGCGGAGCACACGACGGCCGCGTCCCTGCTCGGCACCCCGGCGGGGCGGGCGTCTTCGGCGTCTTCGGCGTCTCCGACGTCTCCGACGGAGCCGCCATCGGCAGGCTCGGAGGGCCCGGCATCGCCGGCGGCGCCGTCAGGCTCGGCGCGCGCACGGCCCGCGCCGCCGACGTAGCCCGCCGAACGCCGCCTACGTAGCCCGCCGAACACCGCCGAGCCGGCTCCGTCCACCGAACGCAGCCGGCTCAGTCCACCGAAACGTCTCGCTCGCCCAGCTCTCCCAATCTCCGTACATCCGCTCGCGGCATCCAGCCGCTCGTACACCGTCCGTCCAAAGGGGGACCCTTCCATGTCCGACCATCAGTCACAGACATCACAGAAGTCACAGCAGCCAGTGCTGCAACTCCAGCAACTCACCCGAGTTCACGGCAGCGGCGCCACCGAGGTGCATGCCCTGCGCGGCATCAACCTCGATGTCTTCCCCGGCGAACTCGTCGCCGTCATGGGCCCGTCCGGCTCCGGCAAGTCCACGCTGCTCACCATCGCCGGCGGACTCGACACCCCCACCTCGGGGCGTGTGATCGTCGAGAACACCGACATCACCACCGCCGACCGCAAGACGCTCGCCGCTCTGCGCCGCCGCAGCATCGGCTATGTCTTCCAGGACTACAACCTCATCCCGGCGCTCACCGCCGCCGAGAACGTCTCCCTGCCGCGCGAGCTGGACGGCATCTCCGCGCGCAAGGCCCGTACCGAGGCCGTCGCCGCGCTGGAGGAGATGGAGCTCGGTCATCTCGCCGACCGCTTCCCCGACGAGATGTCGGGCGGCCAGCAGCAGCGCGTGGCCATCGCCCGCGCCCTGGTCGGCGAGCGCCGGCTCGTCCTCGCCGACGAGCCGACCGGCGCCCTCGACTCCGAGACCGGCGAGTCCGTACTCGCCCTGCTGCGCTCCCGCTGCGACAGCGGCGCGGCCGGCATTCTCGTCACGCACGAACCGCGCTTCGCGGCCTGGGCGGACCGTGTGGTCTTCCTGCGTGACGGCGCGGTCGTCGACCAGACCATCCGCAGCCAGGCCGACTCGCTGCTCTCGGGCCAGGCGGCCGAGCTGTGAACAGTTGGTACCACTCCTGGCGGGCCGCGATCCGGATCGCCCGCCGCGACGCCTGGCGCTCCAAGGGACGCAGCTTCCTCGTCCTCGCCATGATCGCCCTGCCCATCCTCGGCGTGAGCGCCGCGGATCTGACCCTGCGCAGCGCCGAACTGTCGACCGAGCAGAGCCTCGAGCGCTCGCTGGGCGCCGCCGACGCACGGCTGAACGACCCCGGCATGGGCGGGGTGCCCCTCATGCAGACCCCCGACGCCAACAGCTCAACGCCGGTGGGGGACTTCGAGAACAAGCCGTATCCCGAGGGCAAGACCGACGTCAGCAAGGCACTGCCCACCGGCGCCAAGTCCCTGACGGACTCGCTGGGTTCGGGCAAGCTGCACACCACGCACGGTCTGCTGAACACTGAGATCCGTGAGCTGAAGGCCTCGGACCCGTTGGCCAAGGGCATCGTGGTCGTCGATCACGGCCGGCTCCCGCAGAAGGCAGACGAGGTCGCCGCGACCACACACTTTCTGGAGACCAGCGGTCTGAAGGTGGGCTCCAAGCTCACGGCCCGCGGACTCGACCGTGAGTACAAGATCGTCGGCGCCTACGAACTCCCCGACGCACTCGACACCGACCAGGTCAACGCGCTGCCGGGCGCGCTCCTCGCCCCGCTCGACAAGGCTCTGGAAAAGGCCGGGCTGCCCGCGACCGAGGCGAGCACCACGCATCTGGTGAGCGTTCCCGGTGGTTTCACGTGGAACATGGTCAAGGAGGCCAACGCCAAGGGCGTAACGGTCAATTCGCGCGCCGTGGCCCTCGACCCGCCCGCCAAGTCCGACGTTCCGATCTACCAGCAAGAGGGCTGGGGCGATTACGAGGAGAGCACGGCGGCCAAGGCCGCGGCGCTCGCCGCGGTCGGTACCGTCGTCGGCCTCGCGATGCTGGAGATCTGCCTGCTGGCAGGGCCCGCCTTCGCGGTCGGCGCGCGTCGCTCCCGCCGCCAGCTCGGTCTGGTCGGCGCGAACGGCGGCGACCGCCGCCATATCCGCGCCATCGTCCTCGCCGGTGGCCTGGTGATCGGCGTCGCCGCGGCAGTGGTCGGCACGGTCCTCGGCCTGCTCCTCACCTTCGCGCTTCAGCCGCTGCTCGAGGACTACATGGGCCAGCGCTTCGGCAGTTTCGACGTACGGCCGCTGGAACTTCTCGGCATCGGGCTGCTCGCCGTACTCACGGGCCTGATGGCCGCGATCGTCCCGGCCATCACCTCGTCCCGCCAGTCCGTGCTGGCCTCGCTCACCGGCCGTCGGGGCGTACGCAAGAGCAGCCGGGTACTGCCGGTGATCGGCCTGATCGCGGTCGGGCTAGGCGCGGCGATCGCGCTCTACGGCTCTGTGATGACCGACCAGTACATCGTTGTCGCGGGCGGCAGCGCCATTGCCGAGCTGGGCGTGGTCGCGCTGACCCCCGCTCTGGTGGGCCTGTTCGGCCGGGCAGGACGCATCCTGCCGCTCTCCCCGCGGCTCGCGCTTCGGGACGCGGTACGCAACCGTGGCCGTACGGCTCCCGCCGTGGCCGCGGTGCTGGCCGCCGTCGCGGGCACCGTGGCCGTGGCGACGTACGCCGCGAGCGACGACGCCCAGGGCAGGGCGCAGTACGAGGCACGCCTCCCGCACGGCGCGGTCTCGGTGATGCTGGACGAGGCCGGCGGCCGTGACGTTCCGGCGGTGCGCGCCACCGTGCAGAAGATGCTGCCCATCGACCTGCGGGCCGATGTGGACCGGATCTCGGTCGGCAAGACCAACTGCTCGATGTACGGCGGCGGGGAGAGCTGCGGCCGCTACGAGGTAGTGGTGCCCAGGGCAAACCAGTGCCCGCTGTGGATGACCGACCCGGCCCACCCGGACGGGGACCCCTCGGCGAAGTTCGACAAGGCCGAGCGCCGCAAGCTCGCCGACGACTGGCGCTGCAAGGAGCTCCCGGGCGGCGGAAGCTATGTCGACGGCGGTGTGCTGGTCGGTGACGCGAAGCTGCTGAAGGTGCTCGCGATCAACGACGCTGCGGCCGAGAAGGCGCTGGCGGCGGGGCAGATCGTGTCGTTCGACAAGCGCAACGTCGACACCAAGGGCAAGATCGGCATCCGTCTGATCACCGACACCAGGAAGGCAGACGAGGCCGCGCAGAAGGGCAAGGACGCGCCGGGCGAGATCAAGGCGTTCACCGCGCACCAGGTCGCGGGTGAGCCCAATTCGTACGGCGTCGCGATGATCCTGCCGCCTGCCGCGGCGAAGTCGGCGGGCATGAGCACGGTGCCGTTCGGGGCGTACTACTCGACGGACAAGATGCCGAGCAGCGAGCAGCGCCAGAGGCTGGACGGCGAGCTCGACAAGACCGGCTCGGACATCAACCTCCATGTCGAGGAGGGCTACACCAGCGAGAACAGCATCATCCTGCTGGCGCTGACCGTCTTCGCCGGGCTGATCACGATCGGCGCGGCCGGTATCGCCACCGGCCTGGCCCAGGCGGACGCCGAAGCCGACCTGAAGACGCTGGCGGCTGTGGGCGCGCCGCCACGGGTCCGCAGGACGCTCAGCGGATTCCAGTGCGGTGTGGTGGCCGCGATGGGTGTGGTCCTTGGCTCGGCGGCGGGTGTCCTGCCCGCGATCGGGCTACGGCTCACCGAGAAGCGCGAGCAGATGAAGTGGTACCGGGAAGCGATGGACCAGGGCTACGGCTCGCTCAACTCGGTGCCGCACGTACCGATCATCGTGCCCTGGGAGACCCTGGCCGCGCTGCTCGTCGCGGTCCCGGTCGGCGCGGCGCTGCTGGCGGCGCTGGTGACCCGCTCCCGCGGCGCGCTGTCCCGCCGCGAAGCGACCTGATCGGCTTAGCCAGGCGTATCCGGCCATATCCAGCGGCTTTGCGCCCCCGTACGAGGGTGGATCACCCTTGTACGGGGGCACACCGTGTGGTGAGGCACAGGTGCGAGAGAATGGCGGCATGGAGATGCCGAGGAATGAACGGTCGCAGGAGAGCCCCCACATTCTTGTCGTGGGACAGGACGGGATGGCACTCGGCGGCGGTGACGGTGACGACGAGTCGCGCGAGGTCCCGGTGACGGAAATGGTGGAACAGCCTGCCAAGGTCATGCGCATCGGCAGCATGATCAAGCAGCTGCTGGAGGAAGTCAGAGCAGCACCTCTGGACGAGGCGAGCCGGGTCCGCCTCAAGGAGATCCACGCCAGCTCGGTCAAGGAGCTGGAGGACGGCCTCGCCCCCGAACTGGTCGAGGAACTCGAACGTCTCTCGCTGCCCTTCACCGACGAGGCAATTCCCTCCGAGGCTGAACTGCGCATCGCGCAAGCACAGTTGGTGGGTTGGCTGGAGGGCCTCTTCCACGGAATCCAGACGGCCCTGTTCGCGCAGCAAATGGCGGCCCGCGCCCAACTCGAACAAATGCGCAGAGCACTCCCCCCCGGGAGCCCCGCACGAGGACGACGAGGGCGGCCAGCACGGAGCGATCCGCTCGGGACCGTATTTGTAGGGGTCGCAGGGGTACTGCGTACGGCGCTGGGGGTACTGCGTACCCCCAGCGCCGAGCCAATTTCGCGACTGGGTACCGAAAGCCCGCGCCGCCACCCAGAGGCCCGCCGGGGGGCGAAGCCCTCGCCGCCACCCCGGTGCCCGCGGGGGGCGAAGCCCGTGCCGCCACCTCAGCGGCGGGGGTCACACGCCGCCAGCCCTAGCTGGCATGGCGGTCGGGGTCCGAGATCCGCGCCCGCCCTCAGTCCGCGCCGACAGGGGCGGCCGGGGGCAAAGCCCGCGCCGCCACCCTCAAGCGGGGCCCGCGCCGTGCGGCGCAGCCTGCACGGCAGCCGGGGCGTGGGGGTACGCAGTACCCCCAGCATTCAAGGGCGGGCGGGTGGGACAACCAGGCCCGCACCCCGCACCCCGCACCCCGAACCCCCGCCACGCGGCGCACCACACCGCAGCCAGGACGTGAACCGCGGGCCCGCTCAGCCCCCCGCAGGCGCCACCAGCAGCACCTTGCCGACGTTCGCCCCGGCCTCCAGCACCCGATGCCCCTCCCCCGCATCCGCCATCCCCAGCTTCCGGTCCACGACCGCCCGCACCCGGCCCCCCGCGATCAGCGGCCACACATGCTCCCGCACCGCCGCCACGATCGCCGCCTTCTCGCCCAGCGGCCGCGCCCGCAGCGACGTCGCCGTCACCGCCGCCCGCTTCCCCAGCAGCGCCGCCAGGTTCAGCTCACCCTTGACGCCACCCTGCAGCCCGATCACGGCCAGCCGGCCGTTGACCGCCAGCGCCTGCACATTCCGGTCCAGATACTTCGCGCCGACGATGTCGAGGATGACGTCCGCCCCCGCCCCCTCCGTCGCCTTCCGCAGCTCCTCCACGAAGTCCTGCTCGCGGTAGTCGATCAGGATGTCCGCGCCCAGCTCCGCGCACCGCGCCAGCTTCTCGGGCCCGCCCGCCGTCACGGCCACCCGCGCACCCACCGCCTTGGCGAGCTGGATCGCCATCGTGCCGATCCCGCTCGCGCCCCCGTGCACCAGCAACGTTTCACCCGGCCGGAGGTGCGCGATCATGAACACGTTCGACCACACCGTCGCGGTCACCTCCGGCAGCGCCGCCGCCGTGACCAGGTCCATCCCCTCCGGCACCGGCAGCAGCTGCCCCGCCGGAACGGCGACCTTCTCCGCGTAACCGCCGCCCGCCAGCAGCGCGCACACCTCGTCGCCCACGGCCCACCCGGAGACACCCTGCCCCAGGGCGGCGATGCGCCCCGAGCATTCAAGGCCGGGGTACGGCGACGCCCCGGGCGGCGGGTCGTAGAAACCCTGCCGCTGCAGCAGATCGGCGCGGTTGACGGCGCTCGCCACGACCTCGACGAGGACCTCCCCCTCGCCGGGTACGGGATCGGGCACCTCGGCCCACACAAGCGCCTCGGAGCCGCCAGGTTCGGGAATCGTGATCGCATACATGGCCGCGAGGCTACTCCGGAGCGGCCTATTCAGGGCGGTTGAGGGCTGCGCCTTCCTCGGCGCGCACGATGGTGATGAGGCGGTCCGTCAACTGCAATGGACTGGCCGCAGGATCGTCGTATCCGAGCAGCCGGTGCCCCCGCAGCACGCTCACCACCAGGTCATCCGTCTCCCGCACGCTCCGCCCCACCTCGGCCTTTATCACCGGCCGCTCAATGAGGTCGAGCCCGCTGCCCTGCTGGATCAGGTCCTCCATCACCGTCCCCGCACTGGGGCTGAGCACGGACAGACCCAGCAGCCGCCCGGCCGCACTGGAGCTGGTGATCACCGCGTCGGCGCCGGACTGCCGCAGCAGCGGCGCGTTCTCCTCCTCGCGCACCGCGGCGACGATTTTCGCTCCACTGTTGAGCTGCCGCGCGGTCAGCGTGACCAGCACCGCCGTGTCGTCGCGCTGCGTCGCGATGACGATCTGGCGCGCTCTTTGCACCTCGGCGCGGAGCAGCACATCACTACGGGTCGCATCACCGACCACCCCCACAAAGCCGTCGGCGTTCGCGGCCTCGATCATCTTGCTGCTGGGGTCGACGACAACTATCTGCGCTTTCTTCAGGCCCGTGGCGGTCAGCGTCTGGACCGCAGACCGACCCTTGGTGCCGAAGCCGACGATGACGGTGTGATCACGCAAGCGAAGCCTCCAACGGTTTTCCAAAAGTAGCCTAAGAGCATGAGCGACGATCTCGTGAAGCGGGCACGCTGGGGCAATCTTGAAGGCCAGAACTGGGCCGGTCTCGTCCGGCTTTCCTTCGAGCCTGACGACGCCCCCGGTACCGATGGGAACGACGGTACCGACACCACAGAGGCTAAGAAGGGATTCCGCCCCTTAACCGGGGCGCGACATCAGGAACCGGGACGAGCAGGAGAAGGACAGCCGCAAGTTCGTCGAGCAGCGCGGCGGGCGGTACGTCTACACCTACGAGGAGCCGGACACCAGCGCCTGGAAGCGCAAGCGGGTCCGTCTGCCAAACGGTGAGATCGGCTATCGCGTCATCCACCCTCTCTTCGAAGGCGCGTTGGACGATCTAAAGCGCGGCGTGACCCCGAACGGCGAGCGCGTTGACGGCCTGATCGTCTACGACATCGACCGGCTCGCCCGTGACAACCGGCACCTTGAGGACGCGATCGAGGTCGTCCAGAACTTCGGCCGCCCGATCATCGACATCACGGGTTCTCTCGACCTCCTCGCCGACAAGGGCCGTACGGTCGCGCGCATCGTGACCGCGACCAACAACAAGCAGTCGGCCGACACTGCGCGACGGGTCGCGCGTAAGCACCAGGCTCTACAACAGGCTGGAATCCCCACCGGTGGGCGGAGGCCCTTCGGATGGAAAGAGGACAAGCGAACGCTGGACCCGTACGAGTCCAAGTGGCTTCGGCAGATGGTGCATTGGCTACTGGCTGGGAAGCCGATCTCAGCCGTCATCCATGCACTGAAGAAGGCCGGAGTATCCACGGCCTCCGGGCACGAGTGGTCACGCGAGGCGATAAAGGTCGTCATGCGCAATCCACGCATGTGCGGCTACCGATCGCGCCAGGTCATCGATGTTGACCCGGTAACAGGCATGGAGAACAAGCGGCTTGAGATCGTCCTGGACGACAAGGGGAAGCCCGTCATGGGGCAGTGGAAGCCCGTGACCTCCGTGGACGAATGGGAGGCCGTGATCGAACTGCTCGGCTCGAATCCCGCTCCTGGATCTGCGCCACAACACTCGCAAGTACCTGTTGCGCGGCACGCTCCGCTGCGACCGCGACGGGTGCGGAGCCCACTTGCGGGTGACCAAGGCTCCAAAGAGCCGCAACAAGCCAGAGGGGTACTTCTACTACACGTGCCCGAGCCGCGGCAGTGTCCCAGCCGGGTGCGGCGGAACGAAGATCGCGAGTCCGGAGACGGACAAGGCAGTTTCCATGATGGTGATCGCCAAGCACCAAGGGAGGCCGCCCAGCGGAAGGCCACACCGGAGCCCGCGCAGTGGGACAAGGAAGGGGAGTTGGCGCGGGTCAACGAAGACATTGAGGACTTGAAGCAGGCTCGCAAGTCCCGGGTCATCACGGCAGAGACCTACTTCTCCCAGCTTGCCGAGCATGGGGCTGAGAAGCGTCGCCTTGCGTCGGAGCGAAACAGGGCCCTGCGGAACAAGCACACGTCCAAGAGCCGTCCCGTGAACCTTGCCGAGGAATGGGAAGACTTCACCCTCACCGAGCAGCGCGCCTACGTCGAGGACCTGCTGATTGCCGTACTTGTCTCACCCGCAGTCGGACGCGGACGCCCCGTGCGGGACCGTTTGGCTCCGATCTGGCGTCCGAAGGGCGATCTAGGTCAGGAAGGCGACGGGGTGCCGTCGGACTCCGCGTGACGTCCGGGAGACGGCAAGCAGGATGAGGGGCGACGGGTATGCCGAGGATCGCATTTACCCGTCGCCAGTCGGTATCCGACCACGCAGGAGCGTTCCGCGCCTGCTCCCGGGCCCATGCCCAGTCGTCCTCACCTTCAAGACGTAGTCCCACTGGACCACCGCCCCTCGGGGCTTCCCAGCTCACTGCGGCTGATCTCCCGGTTACGGGCAAGGTCTTCAGCGATCCCCGCAGCGATGCGGGCAGCGCCTGCGGTGTGCCCGGAACCGATGTAGCGCCAGTTGGCAGTGGTGGCACTGCCGAGAATGTCGAGCGTTCCGCCCTGCCTCTGGTGCTCCGCTCGGTCGGCACGAAGCACGCCGTACGTCGTGGATTAGGCGCGGGATTTGGTGAGGATGTGGCCTCGGTATCCGAGGGTGTGGGCCCAGGCCCGGAGCCGCAGGGGGCGCGAATTCCGGCAGCCCGCCGAGGCGCCAGCAGGCGTGCGTGAGGGATCGCAGGTGTGAGGAGACCGGAGAGGTCTCGATGTCGTCGGCGGAGGTCAGTCGGTAGTCGGTGCCGGTGGCTGTGTCGGCCGCTCCTTTGGTGACGTACTTGGCCACGTAGGCGGCGACCGCGTCATCGGCGAGCCCGTCGCCGTCGTCGAACGCTCGCAGCGGCCGGGCGTCGAACTGGGCACCCCATCGCAGGGCATGTTCGCCGGTGGCCGGGCTGTAGGGGGTGTGGACGGTGACGGCGCGTGCGGCTGTGCGTACGGCGGTGGTGAGCGCGTCGGTGGTTGCCCAGGGTGGTGGGGGGTCGTGGTAGTGACGGCGCAAGGCTCCGTCTCACGATCCTGTGGCACTTCCTCAATGCTCCGAACCGTCGGCCGGCTACCCCGTGCAGGCTACGCGTTCCGTGCGTCGGCGAGCTTGTCCAGTTCGCGCATCGCCTCGGCGTGAGCGCTCATCCGGCTACTCACACTGCCGCTCGTGAAGAGCGCCACACCAGCGACCGACACCGGCACGGACAGCCCGAGCACAGCAAGGGCTTCGGGCCAGTCGCGTTCGTTCTGACACCAATCACGCCTTTGCAGGCCTTCGTTGGCCGTACCAAACTCGGTCAACAACCGTGACTCGCACTCCGCGGGGTAACGGTCGCCGGGCTCCTCATCGACCTCGTACGGCGTGAGCAGCAACAGGGCACACCATGTCCACTGGAGCGCCGCCACAGCCAACAGAGCGATACCCCAGGCGCGTATCCGCCGGGCCGAGTCGCGGAAGTCGAGGTCGTACTCACGTGATCGCATGGCAGACGAATCTAGCAGCGGGGTTATCGCAGCTAGGCGGGCGCCCGCCAGGCTCCTCCCTGAGTCCGTCTCACGTGACGTTGTCTCTGGCGTGCGAACCGAACAAGGTCAGGCGAGACGGAGGCAAGGTGTCATGAGACGAGACACAGGGTCTTCGTGAGGTCAGTACGGCCGCGGGATCTCGTGCTCTTCCCAGTGCCGCGGTGTAGCGCGTCAGGAGCGCGTCGAGGTCGGCCAGCAGGAGGCCAGCGGTTTCCCGGGCCCCGGCCACATCGCCCTGGTCGAAGGCTTCCACCACTTCGGCAACGTCGCTGCGGAGGATGGAGAGAGAGTCACCCTGGATCAGTACACCGGGAAATCGGCGGCCGGGCCGGCGCACCACAGCGTTGTTGCCACCGTCCGTGAACAGCTCAGCCTCGACTCGTTCCACTATGGCATCCAACCTGACATCACCGTCTGACTGTGAGGATGCCGATGGCGCCGCCCCGGGGGTCTGACTCGCTGGCACAGACGCGACCGCACGGTGCTCGCCAACTAAAATCGAACAGACGTACCATTCTGGTGTGGCTGAAACGTACGACTTCCCCGACGATCTCCGTGCCGCGCAGTTCGACCTGCACCGGACGCGTGCTGAGTACGCGGCGCTGTGTCGTACCTTGCCCTGGTCGGTGACCCCGGAGCCCGGCTGGACGAGCGAGAAGCACGTACTCGGCGACCGAGTCGTGTCCTTTCCCGACAGCCCCGGCTACACCACGGAACAGACAGCGGAGGTAGAGCGGCTGCGCCGGCGGCTGCTCGATCTGTCGGTCACGGTGAGCACGCATCCGTACTGGGCGACCCTGACGGCGGACGTGGTCGATGCGCGGATGGCTCTCAAGCACGCCCATCAGCAGGCCGAGGACAAGGCGGCGTAGACCGTCATGGCCGAGCGCCCACCATCGCGGCTGGAACTTCTGCGCTTCCTGGAGCGGGTCCAGCTTCAACAGCACCAGCAGACAAAACGCTGGCTGGAGCAAGAGGAGGACCGAGCCCTGCGTGCTGCCCACGTTCCGCCACCACTGCCGGAGTGGAAGATCGAGATGAGCCGCGGCGGGCGACACGCCATCGCCGTCCATACCGGGGACTGCACGCACGGCGGCGCACCGCGGGCCAATCCGATCAGCCGCGAGCAGGCACTCGCCGCAGTCGCCGCGCACGTCGAACCCTGCACGATCTGCCGCCCCGACCGAGACCTCGGAACGTTGTGACCGGCCACCCGCCGCAGCCCGGAGACATGAGAAGCGCACCGATCGTTGTGCACCGGATCTCCGCAACCGTCGGCCGGCGAGTCACCGTGCGGGACCGGATCATGGGCCTGGCCCACTCCGACCGGGACCTACTGGAGTTCCTCCGCCAAGCAGGCCTGCCCGACGCTGAGGAGCTCCTGGACGACCCGACTTGGGTCGAGTGGGGTGGCGGCAGGGCGCACGAGTACAAGCCGGACGATCCTCCGAGCTGAGCGCCGTCCCCTTGGCCCACACACGAAACCGCCGCCGTCTCAGTTTCCGTCTCCTTCAGCCGCGTTCACCATCGTTCAGACGCGACCCAGTCCAAGTCCCGCTGCACCAGTCGCACCGCCATGGCCCCAGGTGAACGACCCTGGACATGCCCCTCAGCGACACCAACAGACTTGAAAAGCTTCGATGCCGTGTGGTCGACAGCCGAGCCGGTAGAGGGAGAGTGAGCCATGGCACGGACCGAGTACTTCGACGACCCCAATGCCCCCAAGCCGAACAGTTTGGTTGTCGCAGCGTCCGCAGACGTGACCGACGAGACGGGGCGCATCCTTCTCCAACGACGCCGTGACAACGAACTCTGGGCACTGCCCGGCGGCGGCATAGACATGAGCGATTCGCTGCCCGGCACGGCTGTACGGGAGGTCAAAGAAGAGACGGGCCTCGATGTGGAGATCACGGGTCTTGTCGGCACGTACACGGACCCCCGCCACGTGATCGCCTACACGGACGGCGAGGTGCGCCGTCAGTCCAACGTCTGCTTCACGGCACGCGTGGTTGGCGGTCGACTCGCCATCTCTGACGAGTCCACGGAACTACGGTTCGTGTCGCCGGAGGAGCTCGAAGCGCTGCCCATGCACCACACACAGCGGCTGCGGATCCAGCACTTTCTGGAGCACCGAGAGCGGCCGTACCTCGGCTAGTGAAAACGTGCGGCGCAGTAGCGAGGCCACCGAGCAAAACGAGCTGCGGCTACGCCACCGGACGCTCACGTATCGAGTGGACGTCCGCCGGCGACAACGCCCTCTCGCTCCTACCGGGCCAGAGCCATGGCGAGCTCAGATCAAGCCTCCCGCATGCACACCATTCGCCGGTCCAGTACGGAAGCATGGTCGGCATGCTGAATGAACGGATCACTGCACGCGAGAGCCAGTCATGAAAGACGAGACGCAGTCGGCCGAGACGCGAAGACTCTCGGTTTTCCGGTCCCTCTGGTCCGGCACCCGGTCTGGGGGCCAGGTCGACGCTGACGCTGCCCGCACCGTCGTCATGCCGGTCATGGGCGTGGTGCCTCCACTTCAGCAAGTCCTACGACGCCTCACCATGGCCCTGGGCGTGCTGCTGGCGACAGTGGCCATCGTCTACGTCGATCGCGGCGGCTACCACGACAATGCCAACGACTCGGTTGATCTTCTCGACGCCTTTTACTACGCGACAGTCACCCTCTCCACCACCGGATACGGCGACATCGTTCCGCATAGCGATAGCGCACGCCTGACCAACATCCTTCTCATCACTCCGTTGCGCGTGCTCTTCCTGATCATCTTGGTTGGCACCACCCTCGAAGTGCTCACCGAACGAACGCGGCAGCAGGCTCGCGTTCACCGTTGGAAGAGCCGCACCCAAGGCCACGTGGTCGTCGTCGGCTATGGCACCAAGGGTCGTCACGCCATCGCGACGCTGCTCGGCCAGGGAACCCCCAAAGACAAGATCGTCATCATCGACCCTCAGCAGAAGGCGGTGAGAGCCGCCAGCAGTGACGGCTTCGTAGCGGTCCTTGGGGACGCGACACGCTCCGAAACACTGCTGCAAGCAGAGGTGCCGCGCGCCGCACAAGTGATCATCGCTCCCGAGCGGGACGACACAGCCACTTTGGTCACTCTCACCGCGAGACAGCTCAATAGGCGAGCCGCCATCGTCGCAGCTGTCCGGGAAGACGAGAACGTACCGCTGATCAAGCAGAGTGGAGCCGATGCCGTAGTAACCAGCTCCAGTTCGGCCGGGCGGCTTCTCGGGCTTTCCACCATCAAGCCTTATGTGGGCACGGTGTTGGAAGACCTGATGACTTATGGCAGCGGGCTTGATTTGTCTGAGCGGCCGGTGACGGACGAAGAGACAGGCCGATCACCCCGCGAGTGCACGGACCAAGTCGTCGCTGTCGTGCGCAGGCGCGAGGTACTGGGCTACGACCACCCAGACGCCGCGACGCTCCGGCCCGGCGATCGGGTGATCACGGTGACCCGGACGAAGTCACGCGGCTGACCAGGCGCGGCTCGTGGCACATCAGGCAAACCGTTGACTCCAGCGGTTCAGCCGCCACTCGTCCCGGGTTCTCTCCGTGAGGACCTCGAGAGTGGTACCGACCAGGATGATCAGAAAGAGCACAGCGGCGTCACGATCAGGACATTGGTGAGCCGTGCCCCGTCGCTGTACGGGACGATGTCGCCGTATCCCGTGGTGGAGAGGGTGACCGTCGCGTAGCAGGCGCAGTCGAGGAAGTCGACGGAGTCGTCAGCGTTGTCGTGGTAGCCGACTCGGTCGGCCCAGACGAGCAGCACCGTCAGAGCGAGCACCGCCAGAGCCATCAGCAGGCGTTTGCCAACCTGGCGCAACGGGGCGCTCGACGACGCGGCGGGGGAGTTTCACCCGGCTGGTGTCCAGTTGCTCGTCGGCTTGCCTGGCCATGGCGTCATGGCCGGGAAGTTTCACGTGAAACATCCTCCCTCGGCGAGCGAGGGTGTCCAGGACGTCCACGGCAGATCGAGGACCTCCAGTTCGTCACCGGCCTGCGCCCCGCCCGGCGGCACGACGGCGAGTCCATCGGCAGCGGCGATACCGCGCAGCATGGCCGGCCCGTTGTAGTGCAGCGGCACAAGGCGGTCGGCGCGGTGCACGAACGGCACAAGGCGGGTGTCATACGGATGCCCATGCGCCTCATCGCGTACAGGCGCGCGATACGGGACGGGTGCCGGGCGGCCCGCGAGTCCGCGCAGCAACGGCTCGGCAAGCGTGAGGAGCCCGGAGACCGCGGCCAGGGGATTGCCGGGCAGACCTACCAGATGCCTGACCGGGAGGTCGCCGTCCGCGGCGAGCCGGGCCAGCAGCATCGGATGGCCGGGGCGCACCGCGACGCCGTCGACCAGCAGCTCGGCGCCCGCCTTCCGCAGGACCGGGTGGACATGGTCGACCGGGCCCGCGGCCGTACCTCCGGTGGTGAGGATGAGATCGGCATCGGAGGTGGTGACGGCGCGGTGGAGAGCTTCGGCGTCGTCACCGAGGCGGTGTGTGGCGACGACATCGACGCCGAGGGCGCGCAGCCAGGGACCGACCATCGGCCCGAGGGCGTCGCGGATGAGGCCTTCGTGGGGGAGTCCGGCAGTGAGCAGCTCATCGCCGAGGATCAGGACTTCGACGCGCGGCCGGGCAACGGTCAGCAGTTCGTCGTAGCCGGCGGCTGCGGCGAGGCCGAGCACGGCGGGGGTCACCAGCGAGGCGGCGGGCAGGAGTTGGTCGCCCAGGCGACACTCCTGGCCTCGCGGGCGGATGTCCTGCCCGGGGATCACCTCGCGCTCGGCGTACAGCTGGCTCTTGTCCGCGTCCGTACGGGCATGCTCGCTGCGGATCACCGCTGTGGCCTCGGGCGGGATACGGGCGCCGGTGGCGATCCGTACCGCAGCCCCGTCAGGCAGCGGCGGGGCTCCGCCGTGCCCGGCGAGAATCGAGCCGCCCACCTGAACGGTCCATGGCCCCGGGCCCGCGACGACCCAGCCGTCCATGGCAGAGGTGTCGAAGGAGGGCAGATCACAGAGCGCGGTGAGCGGCTCGGCGAGCACCTGCCCGAGGGCCTGATCAAGGGGCACACGCCGAGTACGGGGTGGGGCGGAGCGCCCGATGCGCGCGGCGAGCGCGCGGGCGTCGGGCCAGCCGGTGGCCCGGTGCCGAGCTGTCGAAGGACCGCCGGCGGGGGCGGACCCTTGGCGCGTCTGGCGGCCGACCAGTGCCAGGGCCTCCTCGACGCCGTCCGAGTCGGCCTCATCGCTCCGGTTGAGAGGGGCACCGGTCACATCTGATCCGTCCGCCGCGTCGAACTCGTGGTCCCGACCGTTCATCCGGCGTCGGCCTGGTCCTGCTCGCCGGGCTGGGCGGGCTTGGCGGGCTTCGCAGACTCGGCGCGGCCCGCTTCCGGGGTAGCCTGTTCGGCCTCCTCCGCCCAGCGCGCGGCGAGCGCGGCCGCTTTACGGGCGGCCTCCGCGACCGCCGCCGGGCCGCCGCTGCCTGCCTGGGCGGCCGCGTACCCCACCAGGAAGGTGGTGAGCGGCGCGGCGGGCCGGGCGACGCCGTGCGCGGCATCCCTGGCGAGGTCGAGCAGCACGCCTGTGTCGACGTCCAGCTCGATCCCGAGTTCGTCCTTGACTGCGGTAATCCATTCGTCCAGCACGTTCCCATGCTCCCGTATACGGGCCCGGGCTGCGGAGATGTCCTCCCAGGTGTCGCAGTCGAAGGAAGCGAGCGGCTCCGCGCCGATCCGGGCGAGGTCCAGTTCCTGCGTCAGCAGGCGCAACGGCAGCCCGGTAAGACTCCCGTACTCGGTGGCGAGGAGAGCGAGTTCGCGTCGCAGCGGTTCGGTGCGGTACGCGGCCACGAGCGGCTGGTCGCGGCCGTCCGCATCGGTGAGCAGCGCCGCCTCACGCCCGCTGGTGCCGAGAGTGCCGATCAGCTGTCGCACCGTCCGCTCCCCCAGGAACGGCAAATCAGCCGAGAGCACGAGAACGGCCCGCGCCTCAATCTGCCGCACCCCTGCGTCCAGCGCGGCCAGCGGCCCGCCGCCAGGGGGCTCCTCGCGCGCCCAGACCACGGGGCGGGCGGTGGCCCGGCGCCCTCCGACGACAACAGTGCGCCCGGCGTCGCGGCACACCCCGAGCACCCGGTCGAGCAGGGCCCGCCCGCCCACGCTCACGGACGGCTTGTCGACCCCGCCCAGCCGCTTGGCGGCACCTCCTGCGAGCACGATGGCGTCATACGCGGTCATGCCTGAAGTATGGGCCGCGATCGCTCGGGCGGGGAGCCCCGAGTGGATCTCTCTTGCGCCGATGGGATCTCTTGCAGACCTCTCTCGTGGACTCTTCCTGTGCTGTCGGTCTACAGGCTGCGCAGCAGCACCGCCGGATGCTCCACGCAGTCGGCGACATAGCGCAGGAATCCGCCCGCCGTGCCGCCGTCGCACACTCGGTGGTCGAAGGTGAGGGAGAGCTGAACGACCTGGCGGACGGCCAGTTCGCCCTGGTGCACCCACGGCTTCGGCATGATCCGGCCGACCCCGAGCATCGCCGCTTCCGGGTGGTTGATGATCGGCGTGGAACCGTCGACGCCGAACACCCCGTAGTTGTTCAGGGTGAACGTCCCGCCCGTCAGATCCGCCGGAGTGAGCGTCCCCTGCCTGGCCGCCTCCGTCAGCCGTCCGAACTCCGCGCTCAGCGACTCGGCCGAGCGGCTGTCCGCATCCCGTACTACGGGAACGACCAGGCCGCGCTCAGTCTGCGCCGCGAACCCGAGATGCACCGCGGGCAGGCGCACGATCTCCCTGGCGTCCATGTCCACCGTGGAGTTGAGCTCCGGGTGGCGGGCGAGGGCGGCCGTGCAGATCCGGGCGAGCAGTGCCAGGAGCGAGATCTTCGGACCGCCCGCGGCGTTCATCGACGCCCGCGCGGCCATCAGCTCGGTCGCGTCCGCGTCGACCCAGCAGGTGGCGTCCGGTATCTCACGCCGACTGCGGGACAGCTTGTCGGCCACGGCTCCGCGTACGCCGCGCAGCGGTATCCGCTCACCGCGCGACGCGGCTGAGGCCGGGGCTGCGGCGACGACGTGCCCGGGCGCGGCAGGTGCCTCGGCGGTCCGCATCGCGGACTCGACGTCGGCCCGCAGGATCAGGCCTTCAGGCCCGGATCCCGTCAGCTTGCGCAGATCGAGACCGTGTTCACGGGCGAGGCGGCGGACCAACGGCGATATGACGGGCACTGGCCCGCTCTGCGCCATGTCCTCGGCCGCCACCGCGCGCCCCGCCTGCCGCTCGGGCTCCGCAGCTGAGGCCCCAGCCCCAGCCGGGGCCGCCGTCGGCGCAGGAGCCGCAGCCGGTGCCGGGACCGTGGCGGGAACAGGCGCGGCGAGCGCGGCAGGCCGGATCCGGCGGCGGCGGGCGGCAGGCGCCCCCGTCCCATAGCCGACGAGAACGTTGCCGGACGACTCGTTCGAGGACTCCGTCGAGCCCAAGGCCCCGGCAGAGCCCGCGGCACCGGAGGAGCCGGCGCCCTCGGAACCGGCCGACTCCACCGCCCCCACCGCAACCGTCAACAGTGGTGCCCCTACCGGCAGTTCCGTGCCCTCCTCGCCGAAGCGCGCGGTCACCACGCCCCCGTACGGGCACGGCACCTCCACCATCGCCTTGGCCGTCTCGACCTCGACGACCGGCTGGTCGATGGCGACGACATCGCCCACCGACACCAGCCAGCGCACGATTTCGGCCTCGGTCAGTCCCTCCCCGAGGTCCGGCAGCTTGAATTCGAGCACCTGAGCCATCAGCTCCCCGCCTCCCACTGAAGCCGCGCCACCGCGTCCAGCACGCGGTCCACTCCCGGCAGATGGTGCCGCTCCAGCATCGGCGGCGGATACGGAATGTCGAACCCCGCCACCCGCAGCACCGGCGCCTCCAGATGGTGGAAGCAGCGCTCCGTCACCCGCGCCGCGATCTCCCCGCCCGGCCCTCCGAAGCCCGTCGACTCATGGACGACGACCGCACGTCCCGTACGCCGCACGGACGCGCAGACCGTCTCGTCGTCGAAGGGCACCAGCGAGCGCAGATCGACGACTTCCAGGTCCCAGCCCTCGGCCGCGGCGGCCTCCGCCGCCTCCATGCAGACCGGCACGGAAGGCCCGTACGTGATCAGCGTGGCACTGCGCCCCGGGCGCCTGACCACGGCCCGGCCTATCGGCTCGACCGCCGACGGCGCCTCCGGCGACCACGCTGCCTTCGACCAGTACAGCCGCTTCGGCTCCAGGAAGACCACTGGGTCGTCGGAGGCGATCGCGGCCCGCAGCAGCCCGTACGCGTCGTCGACCGTGGCCGGCGTGACGACATGGAGCCCCGGAGTCGCCATGTAGTACGCCTCTGACGAGTCGCTGTGGTGCTCCACACCGCCGATTCCGCCGCCGTACGGCACGCGCACGGTGATCGGCATCGGCATCCCGCCGCGCGTGCGGTTCCGCATCCGCGCCACATGGCTGATCAGCTGCTCGAACGCCGGATACGCGAAGGCGTCGAACTGCATCTCGACGACCGGTCGCAGCCCGTACATCGCCATGCCGACGGCCGTGCCGAGGATGCCCGCCTCGGCGAGCGGCGTGTCCGTACAGCGGTCCTCACCGAACTCCTTGGCGAGCCCGTCCGTGACCCGGAAGACCCCGCCGAGCGCGCCGACGTCCTCCCCCAGCACGTGAACGGCCGGGTCCTCGGCCATCGCGTCGCGCATCGCGCGTTGCAATGCCTGTGCCATGGATGCGGGCTTCACCGCGGCCGTGGTCATCGCGCCTCTCCCTCCGCGTCCAGCTCGGCCCGCAGCTGCGCCGCCTGCTCCCGCAGCTGACTGGTCTGCTCGGCGTAGACATGCGCGAACAGGTCCATCGGGTCGAGCACCGGGTCGGCGTTCATCCGCTCGCGCAGATCCGCGGCCATCGTCTCGGCCGCGTCTGCCGCCGCCCGTTTGCCGTCCTCGTCGAGCAGTCCTCGCTCCGTCAACTCCCGTTCCAGCAGCCGGATCGGATCGTGCGCACGCCAGGCCTCGACCTCGCCCTCGCCTCGGTAGCGCGTCGCGTCGTCAGCGTTCGTATGCGCGTCGATGCGGTACGTCACGGCCTCGATCAGCGTCGGACCGCCACCGCGCCTCGCTCGTGCGACGGCCTCGACGACCACCTCGTGCACCGCGGCCGCGTCGTTCCCGTCGACGAGCCGGCCCGGCATTCCGTACCCCACGGCCTTGTGGGCCAGCGACGGCGCGGCCGTCTGCTTGGCCAGCGGCACCGAGATCGCGAAGCCGTTGTTCTGCACGAGGAAGACGACCGGGGCCTGCCAGACCGCGGCGAAGTTCAGCGCCTCGTGGAAGTCGCCCTCGCTGGTCCCGCCGTCGCCGACCATGGCGAGCGCGACGACGTCGTCCCCCTTGAGCCTGGCGGCGTGCGCCAGCCCCACGGCGTGCGGCAGCTGGGTGGCGAGCGGGGTGCACAGCGGCGCTATGCGGTGCTCACGCGGGTCGTAGCCGGTGTGCCAGTCGCCGCGCAGCAGGGTCAGGGCCTGCACGGGGTCAAGGCCGCGCGCCACGGCCGCGAGGGTGTCGCGGTAGCTGGGGAAGAGCCAGTCCCGCTCCTCCAGAGCCAGCGCCGCCGCGACCTCGCACGCCTCCTGCCCGGTGCTCGACGGGTAGACGGCGAGCCGACCCTGCTTGGTCAGGGCGGTGGCCTGGGCGTTGTACCTGCGGCCGCGTACCAGCTGCGCGTACAGCCGCAGCAGCAGCTCGGGGTCCGCCCCGGCTGCGGCGTCCGTGCCGAGCACGCGGTACGGCTCCGGGTCCGGGAGCAGTGGCGCGGGGTCCGTCCGGGGCTTCCACGCCGGGGGCGGGGTGGGCCGGTAGGCCGCAGCACCGGGCAGCTCCTGGACCGTCATGCTGCTCTTTCTCAACGCGAGCACCTCCTCGTGGGAGCGACGACGAAGCGGCCCGAGTGTCGAGCGCCTCACCTACCGATTGTTCGGTCGTGGACGCATTTTGGCTACAGGCACCTTCAGCCTGTGGACAAACGGTTCTCCACAGCCTGAGATGGAGACAGGTCGTCCATGCTGGGAAGGCGGGGGATATGGCAGCTGAACAAATGGCCGAGGGCGGGGACCGGGCCGAGCAGACCCCTCCGCCGCGCCCGCTCGACGCCATCGACCGAGACATCCTGCGCATCCTGCAGACGGACGGTCGCGCCTCGATACGCTCCGTGGCCGATCGGGTCCATGTGTCCCGCGCCAATGCGTACGCCCGGATCAACCGGCTCATCGACGACGGCGTGATCCGCGGTTTCAGTGCCCGTGTGAACCATGAACGCGCAGGTCAGGGCGCGTCCGCCTACATCACGCTCAAGATCGTGCAGAACTCCTGGCGCACGGTGCGCGAGCAACTGCAGGCCCTGCCCGGAGCCGCCCATATCGCGCTGGTCAGCGGCGATTTCGACGTACTGCTGCTGGTGCACACCCCGGACAACCGCACCCTGCGCGAGCTCGTCCTGACCAGGCTCCAGTCGATCCCGGAGGTGCTGTCCACCCGCACACTGCTGGTCTTCGAGGAGACGGATCTCGACCCGGGGCCGGGGCAGGGGCCTGTTGTGGCGCCCGCTCCGGACGCCGAGCCGCTGTAGGAGCCCTGGCAGCGTGAGGGAGCCGCCGGCAGCGCTAGGAGTCCGTGCGCAGGCCGTCGAAGGCAAGCCTGACGACCGCCTCGGCGACCTGGTCGCCGTCGTAGCCGCCGCCCGGGTGCGGCCGGTACCACTCGACCAGGGAGTTCACCATGCCGAAGAGCAGCCGGGTGGCCAGCCGGATGTCCATGTCCGCGCGGAGATCGCCGTCCGCCGCCGCAGCCTTCAGCAGATCAGCGACCCGCTGGTCGAACTCCCGGCGCCGCTCCATGGCCCACCGCTCGGTCTTGGTGTTGCCCCGTACGCGCAGCAGCAGCGTCACATAGGGCAGCTCGGCCATCAGCACCTCGACGGTGCGCCGGGTGACGTACTCGACCCGCTCGATGGCCCGCCCGCGGACGGCTCCCGGCTCCTCGAGGATCGCGAAGAGCGCGTCGAGCGCCCGGCTGACGGCGCGGCGCAGCAGCTCCTCCTTGCCCGCCACATGGTGGTAGATCGAGGACTTGGAGATGCCGGCCGCCTTGGAGAGATGCTCCATGGAGGTGCCGTCGTAGCCCCGCTCGTTGAAGATCCGTACTGCGACGGTCAGCAGCGTCTCGGGGGTGTACGTATCGCGCTTGGCGGTGGTCATGAGGCGCCCTTCTGGGAGGTCGCGTACGACCACTGATGGAGCGCGAGGGACCGCGCGTAGCGTCCGGTCGGCACACTCTCGTGGAGATTGCCGAGCAGTTCCCAGGCCCAGTCGCGCCCCAGGCTGTCGTTCCATTCGAGGGGCCCCAGGGGGTAGTTGACCCCCAGGCGCATCGCCGTGTCGATGTCCTCCTTGGTCGCGACCCCCTTGGCGACCGCGTCCAGCGCCAGGTCCCCGAGCATCGCGACGGTACGGGCGACGATCATGCCCGGTACGTCACCGATGACACTGACCTGCTTGCCGAGCGCCTGGAAGAGGCCGGTCGCCTGCTCGAGCGTCTCGTCCCCGACGCTGTCGGCGGCGGACAGGGCGATCCGGGTCGCGGACCGGTAGTCGAGTGCCAGGTCGAAGTAGACGACATCGCGGAATTCAACGGATGTCTGGCCGTCGGCGAGCACCAGCTGACCGTCACTGGGCAGCACCAGCCGCGTTCCCTTGTCCTCGTCCTTCTGCCGCACCTCGATGCCCGCTTCCCGGATCATCGCGATCAGCTCTCCGGCGGGCTCCAGATCACCCTCGACCACGACGTACTCGGGGGCCCTGGCCGGCTCCGCCGTGTGCGGCGCGGGCTTCGGCGCCCCTTCGGCGTACGAGAACCAGCCGTGGCCGGACTTCCGGCCCAGGCGGCGCGACTCGACGAGACGGCGCTGCGCGAGGGAAGGGAGGAACTTGGGGCTGTGGAAGAAGGACTCCCAGACGGAACGGGTGACGGCCTCGTTGACGTCCTGGCCGATCAGATCGGTGAGCTCGAAGGGGCCCATTTTGAAGCCGCCGGATTCCCTGAGGACCGCGTCGATGGTGGCGGGATCGGTGCCGTGTTCCTCGTACACCGCGAATGCCTCGGCGTAGAAGGGCCGGGCTATGCGGTTGACGATGAAGCCGGGCAGGTCGGCGCAGCGCACCGGGGTCTTGCCCCAGGCTGCCGCCGTCGCGCACGCGCGCGTGGCGGTCGCCTCGTCGGTGGCGTGGCCGCTGACGACCTCGACGAGCGGGAGGAGGGGCGCCGGGTTGAAGAAGTGCAGCCCGACAAAACGGCCGGGGTTTCTCAGGGCGCCCGCGACGGCGGTGACGGAGAGGGAGGAGGTGTTGGTGGCGAGCAGGCAGTCGTCGGCGACGATCTCCTCCAGCGCCGTGAACAGCTCCTGCTTGACCGCCAGTTGCTCGAGGACCGCCTCGACGACGAGCGCGGCGTCTGCCAGCTCTGCGAGGTTCGCTGCCGGGTGCAGACGGGCCCGTGCCGCGTCGCGCTCGGCGGCGTCCATCCGGCCCTTCTCGACCAGCCGGTCGAGGCGCACGCCGATGGCGTCCGCGGCTTCGCCGACCCGCCCGGGAACGGCGTCGTAGAGGCGCACGGGATGGCCTGCGGCGAGGGCGACCTGAGCGATGCCCTGTCCCATGGTGCCGGTGCCGACAACGGCGACGGTACGGCTCTGATCGATGGCGGTCATGGCGCGATCCTCCCCGATGAGTTATCCACAGGCTTGACAGGCCCCCTTGTACCGACCGATCGTTCGGTTACTCTAACTCTGTCATTCCTTCCCTGCCCAGCTCGACGAGGAGTTGGTCCTTCATGCAGCTGACCGAGACCCACCGGCCGACGCTCGACCAGGCCCTCGAGGTCATCCGCACACGCGCCTACTGGTCCCCGCATCCCGAGCACCCCAAGGCGTACGGCGAGAGCGCGTCGGCCGACGGGCTCGCGGCGTTCGAGGCCCTCCGGGGCACCCGCTTCGAGCTGGACCAGCCGGGCACGGACGGCTGGACGGGCGCCGAAGTCTCGCCGTACGGCCCGGAGTTGGGCATCGAGTATCCCCACCCCGACATCGACGTCCTGCTGCCCGCGATGCGCGCGGGCATGGCCGCCTGGCGCGAGGCCGGTCCGGAGACCCGGGCCCTGGTCTGCCTGGAGATCCTTTCGAGGATCAGCGCCCGCACCCATGAATTCGCGCACGCGGTGATGCACACCAGCGGGCAGGCCTTCATGATGGCGTTCCAGGCGGGCGGCCCGCACGCCCAGGACCGCGGCCTGGAGGCCGTGGCGTATGCCTACGAGGAGCAGACCCGCACGCCCGCGGCCGCCGACTGGTCCAAGCCGCAGGGCAAGCGCGACCCCCTGGAGCTGCGGAAGACGTTCACCACGGCGGGACGCGGCATCTCCCTGCTGATCGGCTGCAACACCTTCCCCACGTGGAACGGCTACCCGGGGCTGTTCGCCTCCTTGGCCACCGGCAACCCTGTGCTGGTCAAGCCGCACCCCCGCGCGGTGCTGCCGCTCGCGCTCACGGTGCGGGTCGCCCGCGAGGTGCTGACCGAGGCGGGCTTCGACCCGAACCTGGTCTGCCTGGCCGCCGAGCGACCGGGCGAGGGCATTGCCAAGACCCTCGCCGTACGCCCGGAGATCAAGATCATCGACTACACGGGGTCCACCGGCTTCGGCGACTGGCTGGAGGCCAACGCCCGGCAGGCGCAGGTCTACACCGAGAAGGCCGGCGTCAACACCGTCGTCGTCGACTCCACCGACAACTACAAGGGGATGCTGTCCAACCTGGCCTTCTCGCTGTCCCTGTACAGCGGCCAGATGTGCACCACCCCGCAGAACCTCCTCATTCCCAGGGACGGCATCACGACGGACGCCGGCCCCAAGTCGTACGACGACGTGGTCACCGACCTTGCGGCCTCGGTGGGCGGCCTGCTCGGCGACGACGCCCGGGCGAACGCCCTGCTGGGCGCGCTGGTCAACCCGGATGTGAAGGCACGCCTGGACGGCGCAGCCGGGCTGGGCGAAGTGGCCCTGCCCTCTCGGAAGATCGCCAACCCGGAATTCCCGGATGCGGTCGTCCGTACGCCAGTGATCGTAAAGCTCGACGGCTCGCGGAAATTCTGGGACGGGGCCGACGCTGAGGCGGCGTATCTGTCGGAGTGCTTCGGCCCGGTGTCCTTCGCCGTCGCCGTGGACTCGAAGGCCGACGCGCTGGAGCTGCTGCGGCGCACGGTCCGCGACAAGGGCGCGATGACGGTCGGCGCGTACACCACGTCGGCGGAGACGGAGCGCGCGATCGAGGACGTCTGTCTGGACGAGTCGGCGCAGCTCTCCCTGAACCTGACGGGCGGGGTGTACGTCAACCAGACGGCGGCGTTCTCCGACTTTCACGGCTCGGGCGGCAACCCGGCGGCGAACGCCGCGCTGTGCGACGGGGCGTTCGTCTCGAACCGCTTCCGGGTGGTGGAGGTCCGCCGCCAGTCGTAAGGCTTCGGCGATCTGCGCGTGTGTGCCGACGGCGAGGACCATGCTGTCGGCACACACGCGGGGTCCGTCCGACAGCCGCGCTGTCCCTTACGGGTGCGGGATTTCCGCGTACCGCTGCACCCACGCGTGCATGGCGATCGCTGCCGCCGCGCCCGCGTTGATGGAGCGCGTCGAGCCGAACTGCGCGATCGAGCAAACCATCGTCGCGTGCTTGCGCGCCTCCTCCGTCAGCCCGGGCCCCTCCTGCCCGAAGAGCAGTACGCAGCACCGCGGCAGCTCGGTCCGCTCCAGCGGCACGGCCCCGGGTAGGCGATGCCGATGATCGGCAGATCCTCCGCCGCCGCCCACGCCGTCAGCGACGCCGTGTCCGGGTGGTGGCGCACATGCTGGTACCGGTCGGTGACCATGGCTCCGCGCCGGTTCCAGCGCCGCCGGCCCACGATGTGGATCTCCTTCGCCAGGAAGGCATTGGCGGTACGCACCACCGACCCGATGTTGAAGGTTTCTGTTACACAACGGGTCTGGAGAGCTCTCAGCCATCCTGGGCGTCCGGTCCCTGTAGCGGACCGCCCCAGTGGAACAGAGCCATGGCCACGCTGGTCGCAAGGTTGTAGCTCGACACCTGGGGCCGCATCGGGAGGGCCAGCAGCTTGGTTGCCTGGCCCCGGAGCTCGGGCGAGACCCCATGCCGCTCAGAGCCGAATACAAGCAGCGCGTCACCGGGGATGGCGACAGACCTGATGTCCTCCCCTTCTGGGTCAAGGACGTACAGCGGGCCTGGTGGAAGATCACTGAAGGGGAGCCGTTCCACGGCGGTGGCGAAATGGAGACCCGCCCCCGCCCTCACCACGTTGGGATGCCACGGGTCCAGGTCGCCGGTGGTAACCACACCTGTGGCCCCAAAACCGGCAGCAAGACGAACCACGGCTCCGACATTCCCGAGATTGCGTGGGTTGTCCAGAACGACGATCGGTGACGTCCGTGGCAGCCAGCCCAACCCCGCCAAGTTCGTCTGACGGCTGCGCCTGGTGGCCAGAGCGGCCACCTGCGTGGGGTGAACCCTCGGCACCAGTTCGCGCAGGGTCTGTGCTGGTACCTCTACGACAAGATCCCGGATGCGGTCCGTCACGTCGTCGGCAAGCGAGGCAGCGAGCGCCAGGGCGGCCTCCTTGTTGCCGGTGACTGCGACTCGTACATCCGCCCCGAAACGAAGCGCGTGCTTCAGCGCATGGAAGCCGTCGAGCAGCACAGCATCAGGCGGGGCCTCACTCCACTGCCGTACAGCCCTCGTGGCATCGTCATCGCTCATCGCCTCAGGCTACGGTGCCGAACAGCCGCTCTCCCGCATCGCATAACGCCAATAGGGCCCGCTGCTAGTGGCCTATGTCTGGCCTGCATCGCGTCGGCTGATGACTGACTCGGCCGCGGCGAGATGCCCATGGCGCGGAGGGTCGCAATGCTCTGGTTGAACTGGGTGTGCTGCACGTATGCGGCAGCATCGTGATCACGGGGATGCCCTTGCCGGTGCCTTCGGCCACGAATCCGACCACGAACTTCTCTGTGATCCCCAGAGCCCACTGATTGATCGTGTTGAACGTCGCAGGGGCCAGTACGGCAACATCCGCCAGGGGCCACACGTCGGGGTCCTTGGGCAGCTTGTACCGGCTGCGCACCGGGTGCCCGGTCGCTCCTCCAGGGCGGGCACCTGATCGTCCAGCCAGCGGGCGGCGGTGGGCGTCAGCATCTTGAATTGCCACGGCGGTGTCATCGTCTCGTGGTCGATTCGGGCACGCCGAGATCTCGGCGCATGACGCGGCGGAGTTCGGCCACTGCCGAATCAAACCTGTTCTCCAGCTCGCTGTACTCCGGGCTCTCGATCGCAGCGCCGTCCACAAGCAGGTCTCTCGTGTGCCTCAAGACCACGAACGCGGCGCGGGCGGCCTCAACCACATCTTGGGGGGCGATGATGGCCAACTGGTGGCGGATCTCGTACGCCCCGGGCGCCAGAAACAGCTCGCGCACCCTCTGAGGGCGCTCGATTGCAGGTATGTCTGCCTGCGCGCACTCGTGGAGCGCCGTTCGCATACGCGAGAGTGCAGCGGTGTAGTCCGCGTAGAGCTGCCGTCGCACGTCGAGACTCTGGCCGGCGCGCTCCCTGCGCCACCTGACCCGATCGGCAATCAACGTCGAACCGACCCCGATCACCGCGCCAAGTGCCGTACTGACTGGCGATATCCACTCCATGGCAGGGGAGCCTAGAACGTCCGTTGCCCGCCGCCCTGCAGGCGTACTTTGGACGTGCGCTCTGAGCTTGGGAATCACAAGGTCGTCACGGATCGTCCGCGGCCGCTGGTCTGCGCATACGCTCCGCACAGCTTGCGGCTGTCAGTGCCCTTGAGTTGTCGGCACTGCCCGTGAGTGCCAGCTCGTTCTGGCACGGTTCTGGCACGGATCGGCACGTTCTGGCTTGTTCAACCAGGAGTGCGTCACGGCACTGGGGCCAGTTCAGGGACGTGCGGACTGTCGAATCAATCCCCACGACCTCACCACCCGTGACGTGAGGTGCCGTTAGAGGTAACGTGCGCCGTACACTTTTCAGCCTGCTGGCCGATATGCAACCAGGGACTGTGATGCAGGAACGTTTGATGTTGCCCGCTCATGCCCACCAGGAGATAGTGTCCGCCGACCCCCAGGCGTGGCATGTCCCTGACATCATGGGCGGGGGCAAGGCAGTTGAGCGCCACATGGTGCTTCTGGCGGTGTTGCCTGCCGTGCTGGTCACGATCACCGGAGCCGCAGCCGCTGCTCTCCTGTTCACCGCAGGCGTGGGCCACGTCGACAAGAGCGCCTTCTGGGGTCTGCTCAATGGCACGCTGCTGCTCGTCTGCATGATCCTCTCGGGCGCAGCGTTCGTCGCCGCCGGGAAGGCGCGGGCCGTGGCACGCCGCCATATCGAGTTGAGCTCGTTCGCGGCACGCGGCCAGGCCGAACTGGCTAAGTTGCGACGGCAGATGGAGACTGGGCAACAGCTGACAGAAAATCAGCGGCATCAGTCCAGCCCGTTGCCCAAGCGGACAGGTGATGCGCTGGATCGGCTGGGGCAAGAGATCGCATCCGCCCAGCGCGTTGCCGAGGCGACTGTGGTGGAGCTCGGGGCACGGGAGCGTGGCGGCGAGCACTTCGAGGTCTTCGCCAATCTGGCCCGAAGGCTGGAGTCTCTCGTGCACCGCGAGATCGGGCTGCTGGACGACCTGGAGAACGAGGTCGAGAACCCGGACCTGCTCAAAGGCTTGTTCCATGTGGACCACCTGGCCACCCGTATCCGGCGATACGCCGAGAATCTGGCCGTGCTCGGCGGCGACGTCTCCTATCGCCAGTGGACCCGACCGGTCAGCATGGCCGATGTGATGCGTTCCGCGGCCGCCGAGATCGAGCAGTACTCGCGGGTCAAGATGGTGCCTCCGGTGGACGGGACGGTGAGCGGGCACGCGGTCGTCGACGTGGTCCACCTGCTGGCGGAGCTGGTGGAGAACGCCACGGTGTTCTCCCGTCCCCAGACCCAGGTGCTGCTGCGTGCCGAGCACGTCACCGCCGGGCTGGCGATCGAGGTCGAGGACCGCGGTCTGGGCATGACCTCCACTGAGCGGGACCAGATGAATGCCCTGCTCGCCTCCCCTGAGGGGATCGCCTTGGGCGAGCTGCTCCAGGACGGTCGCATCGGCCTGTATGTGGTCTCTGTGCTGGCCCGGCGGCACGGCATCGTCGTACAACTCAAGAGCAACGTCTACGGCGGTACACAGGCGGTGGTGGTGCTGCCGCACGAGCTGCTGGGCCGGGGCCCGGACGTGGTGGAATCACGGCAACAACAGTCGGACCTCACTCCCGCAGCCCCTCATGGACACGCCGACGACTCGACGGAGCAGGCACTTGCGCCGGACACGCCTGTCGCTCGGGGCCCGGTAGCCGCACCGGTGGCCGAACCACTACTCGCCCCCGTCGCGGCTCCCACGCAGGGAGATGCTCCCCCCGTGCTGCCCCAGCGGCGCCGTCAGGAACACCTCGCCCCGGAATTGCGGCAGTCCCCCCACGCTGCCGTGGCGTCCAAGGAAGACGATCACGATCCCGGCCTGATGGCCGCGTTTCAGAGCGGCGTCCGCCTGGCTGAGGACTCCGAGGAAACTGACACCTCCCCGTCCCTCGGCGGGGAGCTCCGACCGGACCCGGCCCCCTAGCAGTTTCACGTCATTGAGGAGAAGTGGGCAATTGTGGTGAGCGAAGATCTCTCTTGGCTGTTGAGCGGCCTTGTGCAGCGCGTACCGCATACGCGGAGCGCACTGCTGTTGTCCTCGGACGGTCTGGTGATGGCCTCGGATGGAATGGACAAAGACGCGGCGGATCATCTGGCGGCCCTCGCCAGCGGGCTCTACTCTCTGGCGCGCAGTGCCGGCAAGCGATTCGATGACGGCGATGATGTGCGGCAGATCGTGACCGAACTCAGCAGCTCGCTGCTTTTTGTCTCCGCGGCCGGGCAGGGCGCCCTGTTGGCAGTGCTGGCCGGGCGCGAGGCGGATGTGCCAGTGCTGGGCTACGAGATGACCATGATGGTGAAGAGCGTCCGCAGCCACCTGGGGGCCGCTCCCCGTCAGCCGGCGGGGCAGTGAGAGATGCCGGATGACCCGGACGATCCGCATAGGCCGTTGCTTGATGATGCCCTGGGGCGGCTGGTTCGGCCGTACACCGTCAGTGACGGACGCACCAGACCCACCTGCCAATTCGACTTGATGACCATGGTGGTGGCCACGGGTACCGTGCTGCGGACCAACCTCGGATTGGATCACGGACATGTGCTTGACCTGTGTCGGACGCCGGTCACGGTGGCTGAGATCGCGGGGCACACGCGCATGCCGGCCACGGTGATCAAGGTGCTGCTGTCCGACTTGGTGGAGCGTGGGGCGGTCGTCACACGGCGCTTCGACATGGGAACACGGGGGTCATACTCTCCCCCCGATCTAGATCTATTGGAGGCGTTGCGGGATGGGCTCCTCAAACGGCTCTGAGGCACCCGGCGCCGACTCCCTTCCGATGGGGATCAAGGTTTTGGTCGCCGGGGGTTTCGGCGTGGGCAAGACCACCTTTGTGGCAGCAGTGAGCGAGATTGAGCCGCTGAGCACGGAAGAACTGCTGACCGAGGTCAGTGCTGCAACGGACAGGTTGGAGGGGGTGGAGAACAAGGCCACCACCACGGTCGCGATGGACTTCGGCCGGATCACCGTCAGCCCCGACCACGTGCTCTACCTGTTCGGCACGCCTGGTCAGGAGCGTTTTTGGTTCATGTGGGACGAAATGTCCGCCGGTGCGCTCGGTGCGGTAGTGCTCGCCGACACCCGCCGGCTGGACCACAGTTTCGCGGCTGTCGACTTCTTCGAAGCACGTGGCATCAACTTCGTCGTCGCGGTCAATGAGTTCGACGGGGCGCACCGCTATGAGCCGGAAAAGGTGCGGGCGGCGCTGGACCTCAAGCCTGAGGTCCCAGTGGTCCTGTGTGATGCTCGCCTGTCCAGCTCGGGTATTCGGGTTCTACTTTCCCTCGTGCAGCATCTGATCACTTCAAGGAGTTCGCATGGCTGAGATGGTGTACAAGTCTCCCTTCGGAGGTGACATAGCGATCGCCGTACGTCATCTGCTTCTCCCTCCGGAGGACCCTGAGGCAGAAGCCCGGACACGCCGACTTCGGGAACTGGGGATCGAGGACAAGCCCGTTCCGGAGTTCGATGACTTCGCGCGTGAACTCGCGCAGCGCACCGGGGGGTGTTACGCGGGGGTCAACTTCCTTGTCGACGAGAGCCGTCAGTACTTCGCGGGCTTGTACAGCGCGGCCGCCGACACAACCGTGAACCTGGAGTCCCCCCTTCTCGACGATCCCGTGCCCGGCCGGGTGATGCCTCGTGACTTCGACATTGGTTTCTGCCCGCATGTGGTCAGGCGGCGCAAGGCTCTGGTGCTGGAGGATGTCCGCGACTATCCACGCTTTGCCGGGAACCACGTGGTCGACGCCATCGGGATCCACTCCTACCTGGGCGCTCCGCTGATCGACAACACGGGCATGGTGCTGGGCACGATCTGCGTGGTGGACCAGGATCCGCATCCCTGGGGTCAACAGGGGCTGGAGACCATCAAGACGATGGCGGCCGACCTGGTGGAGCGCATCGAGCGGCGGGCGCACGGCTCGTGAGGAAGCCTGTTTGAGAGAGGGTCTTCGGCCGCCGGCAGGAGCGGGTACGTCTTGTCAGCGGCTGTGCCGGCCGATCCACCCGCAGCGCTGAGAAGACCAGGTGGAGGCGCGCACGGGGGACGTGTGAACCATGGTTGATCGCGGTTCCGCCGCCCGATCTGGTGCGCACCGGGTGCAGCACTCGTGGAGTGCTTGCCGTACTGACGCGGACGGTGCCCTGGGCGTCGCACATCCTGCGGATACGACGAGCCCGGTCTGCGTGCCCCGGCAACGCCTCGGACCGGAGAACGCCATCTGGCACGTCATCGGCCCGGCTGTCGGCGCGGTCTCGCGACCGTCCTTCTGGTTCGGATCTGGTGCAAGGCGCTTAGCGCCGTTCAGACAACAAAGAAGCCCCGGGCCGCTGGCCCGGGGCTTTCTGTCGGAGCGGGTGACGGGAATCGAACCCGCGCTCCGAGCTTGGGAATCACCGGCGGTTCGTGGCACTTCGCAGACCTGACCAGGCAGAACAGGGCCTTGGACCCAGTCTTGCGTCTACGACGTCGGACCGCTGTTGACCGCTGTTCCCCGCTCCATCTGGTCCCTCCGCAGCGGCGCTTCCTACGTTGTCTCCGTTCCAGAACCAAGCCGACGGACCCGTCCGCCAGACCGTTGCTGTCCTCCAGATGCAGATGGCTCCCGTCGGGAACGCCAGCCTTCGCGAGCGCGAGCAGGTGGCCGGCCAGCGTCCTGAGGCCCGCGGCATTCGCCTCGATCACGACCTCGCCACCGAGGTTCCGGACCTTGATATGCGCACCCCCTCCCAGCTGAAGACCTGTGCGACACCGTTGGTAACAACCGTGACCTCGGAACTCTCGCGCGGGGCTGTATTGCTCTTGGAAGTCATGGCGAACATCATGCCGGTTCGTGCCCGCGGCTCCGGAGGCCGCTTCCGTCTCAATTAGCTCCGCAGGTCAGACGACTGGAGAATAGTTGGAGAACATCGGTGTCCCACAGATACGCCGCCCCCTCGCAGAGACGTATGGTCGCGTGTATCAGGGGGCAGTGCGCGGCTCGGACCACAGAAGTCCGTCTCCCCCAGCGAGGCCGTGAAGCGCATAATCGAAGCCCCCACGTAGTTGGTGACGCAACGTCAATGTCTCGCCGATGCTGACGTCGGCACGGACCTTGACCTTGCTGCCCAGCGCGCTTACGCCGATCTCCAGCGCCCTGATCGCACCCTGCTCGTACTTGTACTCGTACTCCGCGACTGCGCCGCTCGCATCCTCCGCCAGCGGGTACCGACTCAGAAGCTCTCCGCGAGGAAGTTCGGCGTCAGGTGCCAGCAGCATCAGTCCGGGCGCGGTATGACATCGCAGATTCGAGATGTCGATGTGCTGCGTCTGGCTTACAGCGACATCCCCCTCGAAGATGGTCACGTCGGCCACAGCCAGGCCCACGGACATGAAGACGAGTTTTCGCTCCGCTCGGTTAGCGATGAACTTCCAAGAAGTGGTTGTCCTCAACGTTGCTGCGCCTGCCATACCAGGCTCGACCTCCAGCATCGCTCCGCTCGAAGCTGGCCGTGCAATCGGCCGCATCAGGGGCGCTCAGGACGAAGAGCGGAACACGTACCTCAACGTCTCGCCTTGCGTCAACTCGCACGGTGCGCCCCCTGAACCAAGCAGATAGGCGCCCTGTCAGAATTAAACGCCGAAGGCCAATTCGGTGTAGGAGTTCACTCGGAGGGAGACGCGGCATGACCCCCGCGACGTACCGGTGCGCTAGCTCGTATTGGTCGAGCATCACTAACTTGGGAGCCACCTCATCGCGGACCGTGAGGATCTCGACGACCTATTCGGTGCTCAGCCCTAGTTCACTCAGGGACTGGGTAAACGCTTCAGGCCGGTAGACGGCAAGATGGTCCCAAGTGGTCGTACCCACCAGGCTGGTCTTGCCGACCAGCGGCTCAAGATTGCCCCTGATCCAACTGTCATCCATCCTCAGCTCTTCCCCCTGGGCCTCTTACCCGCGTGAGTGTAGGACCGCGAGGGGCTGCCCGCTTGCTGTTCGGGGGCGCAGTCAGGGCTGGCAGGCAGTGCGCCCATAGAGGCGTGGAGGCATGTGGGTCCCCACGGGTACGCCAGCGGATCGGGTGACCAGTTCTTCACACGGTTCGGCTACGAGGACGTCTGCTTTGTAGGCCTGGCACCGCTCGCGGACACGTCCTCGCTGGTCACCTTGCGTGCGACGGTGCCGAGTCTGCCGACAGTCACCTGCGCCAGTACAGGCTCTCAGTGACCGTGGTTGACCGCTCGATCTGGCACGGATCTGGCACGCAGGCCGTCGCCCGGCACCTGTCTCTTTGTGGATGCCAGGATCGTCCTGGAGATGTGAACCTGCCCCCATCATCCGCCAGATTGACCAACATGTGCGTTCGACCTAACTATTCATCATTTGCGTGAGCGATGATACGTGGGCGCGATGCTTCAGTCTCATTCAAATTCTGGCAGAACATGCAGTAATTCACTCCAGCCGTCCAGGTGGAGCATTTGGAGTTCGATAGGTGGCGGCGCGCGGCACGTCCTGCTCAGCGCGGGCTACTGCTGATAGCGCAGATGGAGTGGGCAACTGGCTTGCGTTGTAGGTCGCTTCGGGCTCCGAAGTCTCCATGACCACGACGCTAGACCTCAACACCCCTTCCGTATACGCAATTGAAGTCGAGCCCCCAGTTCTCCACGGCCACATGAAATCCGTGCCGCCGTGTCTCCAGGTCGGCGACGATCGCCTCGCGCGTCCAGTACCTGTAGTGGTCGGCCACATTGCGCCGGTCGCCCTCGGCCAGCAGCTGGGGGTCGTACCGCCCGTCCTGCGGCCACGGCAGCGGATACGGCCCGACGCCGACCTCGGGGCTGTAGGCGTCGTCGTACTGAATCGGTTCTTCGGTGGTGCTCACCCGACGAGCGTACGGGGCTGGTCTGGGCTACCCCGCCGCCGCTCCAGCCGCCCCGCGACGTCCACGCGCGAGAACAGCCGGTCCCTCCCGCGCGCCGCCCGCCCGCCGAGCCAGACCAGGAAGGCAGTCGGCAGGAAGACCGCGTCGGCGGCGATCATCGCGAGTGAGAAGAAGGGCAGCCCGAGCAGTACGGCGATGGCCGCGTGCTCCAGCATCATGGCGACCAGCAGGACGTTCTTGACTCGCCGGTTGAAGAGCGTGAACGGGAAGGCGACCTGCACGATGACCGTGCCGTACGTCAGCACCATCACCATCACGCCACCGGAGGCGAGGAGGTCGGAGAGGGCCGGCCAGGGCGTGAAGTAATCGAGCTTGAGCGGGTAGTAGAGCGCGGTGCCGTCCTGCCATCGGGAGCCCTGGATTTTGTACCAGCCCGCGGTGGCGTAGATCAGACAGACCTCGGCCATGATCACGACGAGAGCGGCGTTGTGAGCAAGGTTGGCGAGAACGTCCAGCAGGGAGCGCAGCTCGCTGTTCGGCGCGTACCGGCTCACCATCCACCACAGCCCGAGCCCCACCCAGAGCACTCCGAGCAGCAGCAGTACGAGCCAGCCGGTCTGGTTCAGGAATGTGGCGATGACCAGGGCGAGTCCCAGCACCGCCCAGAGCACGGGGCCGACCCGGTCGCGGGACTCCCCGTCCGGCGCTCCCTGCGCGCCCTGCACCGCCGACCCGCCCGGTACTTCCTGCGCGTCCGGTACGGTCGCCACCCGAGGCACCCGTCGCGCCGCGCGCCGTGCGTCCAGGGACCAGACCTGCCCGCAGCGCGTCAGGACCAGATAGATCGCCATCAGATGGATGACGTTGTCGCCGCCGTCGCCCATGAAGATGGAGCGATTCTGCAGCGAGAGCACGCCGATCATGAAAAGCACAGACATGGTGCGGGTACGCCAGCCGAGTATCAGCAGCACGCTGGACAGCACGGCAAGGCCGTACACGACCTCGAACCAGAGAGTGGTGTCCGACCACATGAGTGCGGTGAAGGCGTCATTGCCCGCTATGAGCTGCCGTGCCATGTCCCAGCGCCACGGACCGTTGGGGCCGTACATCTCATGGCGATTGGGCAGCTCGCGCAGCAGGAAGAGCAGCCAGGAGGCGGCGAAGCCGATCCGGACGATGGCGCTCTGGTACGGACCGAGGGCCGTGGAGGTGATGCGCTGGACAGCGCGCGCGACCCCGCGGTCGGCGGTGTCGTTCACGTGCCCGCCTCCGTCCGGCCGTTACTGACGCCCTCGGGCAGATCCGCGGCGGTGACCGTCCACCAGGGCAGAACCCGGTAGGCGGGGCGGGTGTCGATCTTCTCGTCGCTCCACTCCGGGGCCTTTACGGAGCGGGTCGAGGACCTGAGCTGGATGCGCTCGACGGATCTTCCCAGGTCGTGCGCGTCGAGGCGCATCATCACAATCCTGCGGACATATCTCTCGGAGAGCTGGCCGCGCACGCCGTTCGCGTGGTTCTCGTTGTCATGGGAGTTGATGTAGAAGTCCCACGCCCGGCGCAGCTCGTTCTGCTGAACATGGCTGGGGAGGAGATTGCCGCGTATCGCCTCGCCGTCCTCGGCGGTGAGGTCGATCCAGTCGGTGGTGTTGCGGCTGCCGTCGGTGGCCGTGAACTCGACCTTCACCTGCACGGCGACGTTCTGCTGGAGCGGGTTGGGGGCGAAGAGCTTCCAGTTCTGCTCGAACTCGGGGTAGACCCAGCCGTCGACCGCCTTGCCGTACTCCTTGGTGACGGTGTTGGACGGGGCGACGTGCAGAAACACCATGGCCAGGTGGACGCAGGCGAGAGCTCCGATGATCGCGAGCGAGACGGCGGCGGCGACCTGGTAGGGGAGGGAGAGGGCCGCCATGCCGCGGACGGGGGCGGGCTCGGGGGCTGCGGGCTCCGAGGCGTCGGGGGGCGCGACCGGCGGAAACCCGTGCCAGTGCTCCTGCTCCAGCTGGTGCTGGTGCTGAGCCCCGGACTCGACCGCGAGTTCGAATTCAGGTTGGGATTCAGGTTGGGATTCGGGCTGTCTACGGGCCTTGGGGACGCGGCCGGGGCGCGGCTCGGAGCTCAGGCCCCTGGCGCCGTTGACGCCCTCATCCTCGTAGGAGTCCATCCCGCCCCGATCCCCGTCGGTCCACCTCGGTTATCCACAGGGTTGACACCCTACGGGCCGTCGACTCACCATTGAAGTCAATGAACCGAACGATCGGTCGGTAGGGGGCCCGGATGACGGCAGTGACTGCGGATACGTACGAGGCGGTTTTCGACGCCGCCGTAGCCGCCGACGAGCGCATCGAGCCGCGCGACTGGATGCCCGATGCCTACCGGGCCACGCTCGTCCGCCAAATGGCTCAGCACGCCCACTCCGAGATCATCGGCATGCAGCCGGAGGCGAACTGGATCACGCGGGCGCCCTCGCTGCGACGCAAGGCGATCCTGATGGCCAAGGTCCAGGACGAGGCGGGCCACGGGCTGTATCTGTACAGCGCCGCCGAGACCCTGGGCACGAGCCGCGAGGAGCTGCTCGACAAGCTCCACGCCGGCCGCCAGAGGTATTCATCGATCTTCAACTACCCGACGCTGACCTGGGCCGATGTCGGCGCGATCGGCTGGCTGGTGGACGGCGCGGCAATCACCAACCAGGTGCCGCTCTGCCGCTGCTCCTACGGTCCGTACGCCCGCGCGATGGTCCGGATCTGCAAGGAGGAGTCCTTCCACCAGCGCCAGGGGTACGAGCTGCTGCTCACCCTCTCCCGAGGGACGCCCGCCCAGCACGAGATGGCGCAGGACGCGGTGAACCGCTGGTGGTGGCCGTCGCTGATGATGTTCGGCCCGCCGGACGACGAGTCGGCACACTCCGCGCAGTCCATGGCCTGGAAGATCAAGCGGCACTCCAACGACGAGCTGCGCCAGCGTTTCGTGGACATCTGCGTCCCGCAGGCCGAAGCCCTCGGCCTCACCCTCCCGGACCCCGATCTGCGGTGGAACGAGCAGCGGGGCCACCACGACTTCGGCGCGATCGACTGGGCCGAGTTCCAGGACGTCCTCAAGGGCAACGGCCCCTGCAACGAACAGCGGATCACGCAGCGCCGCCGGGCCCACGAAGAGGGCGCCTGGGTCCGGGACGCGGCCGTGGCGTACGCCACGAAACACCAAGCACAGCACGCGAAGCCCGGGGAGGCGACGGCATGAGCAGCTCGACGGACTGGCCGCTGTGGGAGGTCTTCGTGCGCTCGCGCCGCGGGCTGTCCCACACCCACGCGGGAAGCCTGCACGCCCCGGACGCGGAGATGGCCCTGCGCAACGCCCGCGACCTGTACACCCGGCGGAACGAAGGCGTGTCGATCTGGGTGGTTCCCTCCACCGCGATCACCGCGTCCTCGCCCGATGAGAAGGACTCGTTCTTCGAGCCGGCCGGCGACAAGCCCTACCGTCACCCGACCTTCTACGAGATCCCGGAAGGGGTGAAGCACCTGTGACCGCGACGGCCAATGCCGCGGCGCTCGCCCTCGGCGACGATGCGCTGGTGCTCTCGCACCGGCTGGGGGAGTGGGCGGGCCATGCGCCCGTCCTGGAGGAGGAGGTCGCCCTCGCGAATATCGCGCTGGACCTGCTGGGGCAGGCGCGGGTGCTGCTCTCCATCGTCGGGGACGAGGACGAGCTGGCGTATCTGCGCGAGGAGCGGGCGTTCCGCAATCTCCAGCTGGTCGAGCAGCCGAACGGCGACTTCGCCCACACCATCGCCCGCCAGCTCTACTTCTCCCTCTATCAGCGGCTGCTGTACGGGCAGCTGGCGGCGGGGAACAGCGAGTTCGCCGGGCTCGCGGCCAAGGCGGTCAAGGAGGTGGCGTACCACCAGGACCACGCCGAGCACTGGACCGAGCGGCTCGGCGACGGCACGGCCGAGAGCCATGAGCGGATGCAGCGGGCGTGCGACGCGCTGTGGCGGTTCACCGGCGAGATGTTCCAGCCGGTCGAAGGGCTGGACGTCGACTGGCAGGCCCTGGAGGCCAGTTGGCTGGAGGCCGTCACCGCCGTGCTGGAGCGGGCGACGCTGACCGTGCCCGACGGGCCGCGGGCCGGCGGCTGGGCGGCTGGCGCGGGACGGCAGGGTCTGCACACCGAGTCCTTCGGGCGGATGCTGGCGGAGATGCAGCATCTGCACCGCAGCCACCCGGGAGCGTCATGGTGAGCGACGTGACTGAGACGCGGCTGGAGGCGGAGCTGCGCAGGCTCGCCGGCTCCGTGCCAGACCCTGAGCTGCCGGTGCTGACGCTGGAGGAGCTCGGCGTGCTTCGCGGGGTGCAGATCCTCGCGCCCGGCAGGGTCGAGGTGGAGCTGACCCCGACCTACACCGGCTGCCCGGCGATCGAGGCCATGACCTCGGACATCGAGCAGGTGCTGCACGACCACGGAATACCGGACGTCTCGGTCGTCAAGGTCCTCTCCCCGGCCTGGTCGACGGACGACATCAGCGCGGAAGGGCGGCGCAAGCTCGCCGAGTTCGGGATAGCCCCGCCCCGCCCGCACACGGCGGAGGGGCCGGTGCCGCTCACGCTCTCCGTACGCTGCCCGAACTGCGGCTCCACCGATACCGAGCTGCTGAGCAGGTTCTCCTCCACCGCTTGCAAGGCACTGCGCCGCTGCGTCAGCTGCCGCGAACCCTTCGACCACTTCAAGGAGTTGTAGATGTTCCATCCGCTCCGGGTCAGCGAGGTCGAACAGCTCACGGACGATTCGGTGGCCGTCACCTTCGAGGTGCCGCCCGAGCTGCGCGAGACCTTCCGCCACACCCCCGGCCAGCACCTGGCCCTGCGCCGGCTGGTGGAAGGCGAGGAGATCCGTCGTACGTACTCGATCTGTGCCCCGGCCGCCCCGGCCAACGGTGATCCGATACTGCGCGTGGGCATCCGGCTGGTCGACGGCGGCGAGTTCTCGACGTTCGCGCTCAAGGAGCTCGGCGTCGGCGACACCGTCGAGGTGATGCCACCGATGGGCCGCTTCCTCCTCGCCCCGCGCCCCGGGTACTTCGCGGCGGTCGTCGGCGGCAGCGGCATCACCCCCGTGCTGTCGATGGCGGCGACGCTATTGGCGCGCGAGCCGGAAGCCCGGTTCTGTCTGATACGCAGCGACCGCACCGCGGCGTCGACGATGTTCCTGGACGAGGTCGCCGACCTCAAGGACCGCTTCCCGGACCGTTTTCAGCTGGTCACCGTGCTCTCCCGGGAGGAACAGCAGTCGGGACTGCCGTCCGGACGGCTGGACCAGGAGCGGCTGACGGGGCTGCTGCCCGCCCTGCTTCCGGTGACCGACGTGGACGGCTGGTTCCTGTGTGGCCCCTTCGGCCTGGTCCAGGGCGCCGAGCGCGCGCTGCGCGGGCTCGGGGTGGACCGGAGCCGTATCCACGAGGAGATCTTCCATGTCGACGACGGCTCGGCGCCCGGGCCGGTGCCGGTGACCGCGCCGTCCCACGCCGAACTGACCGCGACCCTGGACGGCCGTTCCGGCAAGTGGCCGGTGCGGGAAGGCGAGTCACTGCTGGAGACCGTGCTGCGGAGCCGCTCGGACGCGCCGTACGCGTGCAAGGGCGGCGTCTGCGGTACCTGCCGGGCCTTCCTGGTCTCGGGCGAGGTGCGCATGGACCGCAACTTCGCGCTGGAGGCGGAGGAGACCGAGGCGGGCTATGTGCTGGCCTGCCAGTCCCATCCGGCCACACCGGAAGTGGAGTTGGACTTCGACCGCTGAGCAGACCCTGGGGTCGCTCCCTCCCACGCTGTGTTCTTTTCCAAGAACCTGTTCTACCTTGACGGTCCGTCAGATATCGATTCAGGGCAGCACCGGTGCGTGGGAGGACAGGGCAGTGGACTTCACCTTCACCGAGGAGCAGCAGGCGGCGGTCGAGGCTGCGAAGGCGGTCTTCTCGGGCGTCGCACCCGACGGAGTGCCGAGCCCCGCGCTCACCCCTGGCGCGGTGGCCGAGGAGTTCGACCGGCCGCTGTGGGCCAAGCTCGCGGACTCCGATCTGCTGAGTCTGGTCCTGTCGCCACAGCACGGCGGAGCCGGCCTCGATCCAATCGCGCTCTGCCTGGTGCTGCGCGAGTCCGCGAAGGTGCTGGCCCGGGTGCCGCTGCTGGAGACGAGCGCCGTCGCCATGGCCGTGGAGCGTTACGGCAGCGCCGAGTTGAGCGACGAAATCCTGCCCCGCGTCGGCCGCGGCGAACTGGTGCTCACCGTCGCGGCCAACGGCCGCACCGGCCACGACCCCGCGGAGCTCGCCGTCGCCGCGCGCCCTGCCCCCGAACAAGGTGACGGGGCCGGCTGGGTGCTCGACGGGGTGCAGACGGGCGTGCCCTGGGCCCAGTCCGCGGACCGGATCGCCGTGCCGACCCACACCGGTGAGGGCCGGGCCGTGTTCGCGCTGGTCCCCCGGGACCGTGAAGGCATCACACTCGGCGAGCAGATCTCCACCAGCGGCGAGCGCTTCGCCGAGGTCAGCCTCGACTCCGTACGGATCGACAGCCGCGAACTGATCGACGCCGACGGCGCCTGGGAGTGGCTGCGCCAGCTCCTGGCCACCGGGACCTGTGCACTGGCTCTCGGGCTCGGCGAGAGCGTGCTCGCGATGACCAGCGAGTACACCGGAAAACGCGAGCAGTTCGGCTTCCCGGTCGCGACCTTCCAGGCAGTCGCCGTCCAGGCCGCCGACCGCTATATCGATCTGCGCGCGATGGAAGCGACCCTTTGGCAGGCGGCTTGGCGGCTGACCCCGGCGCGGGAGAGCGCGGGAGTCGGCGGCCCGCTGCCGGTGTCCGGCGATGTAGCGGTGGCGAAGATCTGGGCCTCGGAGGGCGTACGCCGCGTCGTCCAGACCGCGCAGCATCTCCACGGCGGCTTCGGCGCCGACACCGACTATCCGCTGCACCGCTACCACGCCTGGGCCAAGCAGCTCGAGCTCTCACTCGGCCCGGCCGCGGCCCATGAGGAGACCCTGGGCGACCTGCTGGCCGCTCACCCCCTCGGCTAACGGCTCAGGAGCCGCATCAAGCCTCGCAGCCCCGAGACCCGAGACCGTGCCTCAGAGGACGAACGCCGGGTTGCCAGTGTCGGTGGTCATCGGGCGGCCGGCGCCGTCCCAGGCGAGCATGCCGCCTTCGATGTTCAGCGCGTCGATGCCCTGCTGCACCAGATACTGGGTGACCTGCGCGGACCGCCCACCGACCCGGCACATCACATACGCCCGGCCCCCGTCGGCCAGGGCCTCGGTCACCTCACCGAAGCGGGCCACGAAGTCGCTCATCGGGACATGCAGCGCGCCCTCGACATGCCCGGCCGCCCACTCGTCGTCCTCCCGGACGTCCAGTACCAGGCCGTCGGACGGTACGGCCGCGGCCTCCACCGAGGGCAGTGGGGCGAAATTCATGGGTCATGCCTTCTCTCGTGCATCTCGCACATATCGTGCATCTCGAACATACGCGGCAGGATTTCTCGGCTCCTGAGAAACCTCAGAAAACCTACTGCACCAGTCCGGACAGTTCCTTCTCACGCTCGGCGACCTGCACGAGCAACTGCTCGGCGATCTCCTCCAGCAGCCGGTCCGGGTCCTCGGGCGCCATCTTCAGCATCGCGCCGATCGCGCTCTCCTCCAGCTCCTGCGCGACCGCGGTCAGCAGCTCCTTGCGCTGCGACAGCCACTCGAGCCGGGCGTAGAGCTCCTCGCTCTCGCTGAGTGGCTGTTCGGCGGGCACAGGCCCGGCCGCCCACTCCTCGGCCAGCTCCCGCAGCAGCGCCGCGTCGCCGAGCCCGTAGGCGGCGTTCACGCGCGTGATGAACTCTTCGCGCCGTGTCCGCTCTCCCTCGTCCTGCGCCAGGTCCGGGTGCGCCTTGCGAGCCAGCTCGCGGTAGAGCTTCCGTGCCTCCTCGCTGGGACGCACCCGCTTCGGCGCCCGCACGGGCTGGTCGTTGAGCATCGCGGCGGCCTCGGGGGAGAGGCCCTCGGAGTCCATCCAGTCGTGGAACAGCTCGTCGACACCGGGCATCGGCATCACCATCGCCCGCGCCTCCTGCGCCTTGCGCAGATCCTCCGGGTCGCCGCTACGAGCGGCCCGGGCCTCCGCGATCTGCGCGTCCAGCTCGTCCAGTCGCGCGTACATCGGACCGAGCTTCTGGTGGTGCAGCCGGGAGAAGTTCTCCACCTCCACCCGGAACGTCTCCAACGCGATCTCGAACTCGATCAGCGCCTGCTCGGCCGCGCGCACCGCCTTGTCCAGCCGGGCCTCGGGCCGTGGCTGCGCGTCCTGCTCTTCGTCGTTCCGGGTCGTCGGCCCGCCGGATGCATCCTGGGTCACGCGCCCAGCCTACGGGCGCGGCGAAGCATCCCGTCACACCCCCAGCTCAGCGGCTATCCGCCCACTCTTGATCGCCGCCAGCAGATCCGCGTGGTCCGCTTCCGTGCGGTCCGCGTACGTCATGGCGAAGCCGGCCACCGCCTCGTCCAGCTCCTCGTTCTTGCCGCAGTACCCGGCGAGCAGCCGCGGATCGGCGCTGTGCGCATGCGCCCGAGCCAGCAGCGCGCCGGTCATCCGCCCGTAGTCGTCGAATTCGTCGGGCGCGAGCGCCGCCGGGTCCACGCTTCCCTTGCGGTTCCTGAACTGCCGTACCTGGAAAGGCCGTCCGTCGACCGTCGTCCAGCCGAGCAGAATGTCACTGACCACCTGCATCCGCTTCTGGCCGAGCACTACCCGGTGCCCCTCGTGGTGCACCTCCGCCACCTGGAACCCGGCGGCCGGCAGATACGGCAGCAGTGCCGAGGCCCGCGCCTCCTTCACCTGAAGCACCAGCGCCTCGCCCCGGTGGTCGAGCAGCAGCACGACATAGGACCGCGTGCCGACGCTCCCTGTCCCCACCACCCGGAACGCCACATCGTGGATCGCGTACCGCGCGAGCAGTGGCAGCCGGTCCTCCGACAGCGTGCGCAGATACCCCTCGAGCGCCGAGGCGACGGCCGCCGCCTCCGCGTCCGGCACCCGCCGCAGCACCGGAGGCGCGTCCACGAAGCGCCGTCCGCCGTCGCCACACTCCTCCGTCGCCTTTGCGGCGAAGCGTGCACTCGTGTTGTTACGGGCCTTCTCCGAGACCCTCTCGAGCGTGCCGAGCAGATCGCGCGCGTCCGTGTGGGAGACGAGCTCCTCGTCGGCGATGGCATTCCACGCGTCCAGCGCGGGCAGCCTGGCCAGCAGCCGCATGGTGCGCCGGTACGCGCCCACCGCGTCGAACGCGGCCGCCCGGCAGACAGTTTCGTCCGCGCCCGCCACCCGGCCGGCCAGCACCAGTGAGACGGCGAGCCGTTTGACGTCCCATTCCCACGGGCCGACGACGGTCTCGTCGAAGTCGTTCAGGTCTATGACGAGGCGGCCGCGCACATCGCCGTACAGCCCGAAGTTCGCCGCATGCGCATCGCCGCAGATCTGCGCGCTCACCCCGGTGACCGGAGTGCCCACCAGGTCGTGGGCCATCAACCCCGCCGAGCCGCGCAGAAACGCGAACGGCGATGCGGCCATCCGGCCCACTCGTATCGGCGTGAGCTCGGGCACCCGGTCGCGGCTGGACTCCTCGACGGCCTCGACCGCGTCGGGCCGCGCCACCGCGAGCACCAGCGAGTCGTGCGAGGCCCGCGGCACCCGGTCCCGCAGCGCCTTCCCCGCCTCCTTCGGCGACCGGGCGGCGTACGCAGCGCCGGGCGCTCCCTGCCCCGGACGCGGTGCGAAGCCCGGCACCACCGGAATGCGCTCCCCGCCCGTCGCCCCTGCCCCGACCTGCTGCACCGGCATCACCGTCTCAGCCTCGCTCATGACGCGCTGCCTCCCCCGTCGTCGTACCGACGTCAACATCAACTGCCAACGACGGTACCGCCGCTGCCTGACAACCGTCTCCCCCTGTGGATAACGTTGCGCAACTCCGCGGCCTGCAAGGATCAAGCGCCCCAACCCCGGCCTTGAGCCTCCGCCCGAGCCGGGAGCCCCGCTAACAGGGGGCCGAGTCGCCCTTCGCCGCCAGATACGTGTCGGCCCACAGCGCCAGTTCCTTGAGCGCGGGCTCCATCGCCGCCCCGGCCTCGGTCAGCCGGTACGCGACGCGCAGCGGGGGCCCCTCGTCGACCTCTCGCACGACCAACCCCGCCGCCCCCAGCTCGGTCAGCCTGTCCGAGAGCATGCGCTCGCTGATGCCCGGGATGGCCCGCCGCAGCTCCGCGAAGTGCACAGCGCGCTGCATGAGCACCGAGACGATCAGCCCGGTCCAGCGCTTGCCGAGCAGCTCGAAGACGCGCGTGATGCCCCCATCGACCCTCTTGCACGCCTCTTCGCTGTGTTCCGCCATGCCTCCAGACTACTGCTCCATCCCCATGAACTTACGAAAGATAAGTACCTATGATATCTATAGGTGCGTACGGAATTTCATCACACGCCACCCCTCACGGAGAACCTCATGGCCACGCTGCTGCATCTCGACTCCGCCGTCTTTCCCCGAGGCTCGGCCTCCCGCGACATCACCGCCTCCTTTGTCCGGGCCTGGCAGGAGCAGCACCCCGAAGGCACGGTCGTCTACCGCGATCTCGCCGCCACGCCCCTGCCCCACCTGGACTTCGCCGCCGTTTCCGCGGGGATAGAGGACGCGCTGCGCGCCGAGCTCGCTGCCGAACTCGAAGCGGCGGACGCCGTTCTGATCGGCGCACCTATGTACAACTTCACGATCCCGTCCACCCTCAAGGCATGGCTGGACCAGGTGATCATCGTCGGCCACAACGTCGGCCCCGACGGTCCGGTGGCCGGCACCCCGGTCACGGTCGTCGCCAGCCGCGGCGGTTCGTACGCTCCGGGCACCCCGCGCGAGGACTACGAGTTCGTCCAGAATTACTTGGAGAAGGTGCTGACCGGCATGCTCGGCGCTGAAGTCGACTTCATCGTCCCCGAGTTGACGCTGGCGCGCTCCAAGCCCGAGATGGCGGAGCTGATTCCGCTCGCCGACGCCTCCCGTACGAAGGCGCTGGACGAGGCTGCCCAGAAGGGCAAGGCCCTGGCTGCCCGTCTCGTCGCCTGACCACAGGTGCCGCGCGCACAGCACGCACCTCACGCGAACGCCCGCGGAGAGTCCAGCCTCCGCGGGCGTTTCACGTGAAACAGTCAACGCGGATGTTCCACGTGAAACGTCAGCCCGTCAGGACGCCCACAGGCACCCACGACGCCCACACGCACGACGCCCGCACGCAGAACGCACCAGAGGCAGGCCCCCAGGCCCACCCGCTCACCATCCACCGTCCAACCCGGCGTCCCGCGCCAGCAGTGCCGCCTGCACCCGGTTCTCGCACTCCAGCTTCGCCAGGATGCGGCTCACATACGTCTTCACCGTGGCCTCGCTCATATGCAGTCGCCTCCCGGCGTCCGCGTTGGACAGCCCCTCCCCGAGCAGCGCCAGCACCTCCCGCTCGCGGGCGCTCAGCCCGGCAACGCGAGCCCGCGCCTCCTCGCCGCGCGCAGCCGCCCGCCCGGACGCGAGCTGGTCCACCACATGCCGGGTCGCTCCGGGAGAGAGATACGCCTCGCCCGCAGCCGCGGCCCGTACCGCCCGGATCAGCTCCGCGGGTGCAGTGTCCTTGAGCAGGAACCCGGCGCCCCCGTGTTCCAGCGCCCGCAGTACGTTCTCCCGCTCGCCGAAGGTCGTCAGCACGATCACCCGCGTCGCCGGTGCTGCCCGGCGGAGTTCCCTCAGCGCCGTGAGCCCGTCCATCACCGGCATCTGGATGTCGAGGAGCACCACGTCGGCGGTGTGGGAACGCGCCAGGTCGATGGCCTCGCGTCCGTTCGCAGCCTCCGCCACGACCTCGATCTCGCGGTCCGAGGTGAGGATCATCCGGATCCCTGCCCTGATGAGCGGCTCGTCATCAGCGACGACGACCCGGATCGCCGACCCAGTCGGCGACCCCGTCGACGCACCCGTCGGCGACCCCGTCACATGCACCCCCACACCACAGGCACCCCCACAACACATCTGCCTTTACGGCCTACCGGCACCCGCCGCCTACCGCCCTCAGCGGCTCACCTCGTAGGACTTCTTCTCGATCAGCTTGCCGCCCTTGAAGCAGAACCGGAACACCGGCTCGGTCTCGATACTGTCCCCCACCTCCGAGGACATCAGCACCAAGCACTTGGAGTCCGCAGGCTCCTTCGGGCCCTTGCCGCTCAGCCCCGTCGTCGTGATCGTGTCCCCGCTCGGCAGCTGATCGCGCACCTCTTCCTCGGACGCCCCGATCTTCACCTGCTCGTACTGGGCCGAGTCGATCATCCCGTCGCTCACCGACCCCACCAGGAAGAACATCCCGAAGACACCCGCCACCACCAGCACCAGCAACGCCGCCAGGGCAATCCCGCATCCCAGCGCGAACCCCCCGCCACCGCTCTTCCCACCCATCGCCAACTCCCGCTCCGAAACAGTCCAGTCCATGACCGGATCACCGTTTCCGAGCGCGGCCTTCGGCGACTGCTGGCGGAAGTCGTCCTCCGCAGCGACGAACGGCGCGGCCTCCACGACCCCGTACGGCAGCACTCCGGCCACCCGGAAGCCCCCGCCGTCCGCCGGCCCCGCATGCACGATGCCGCCGACCAGCCGCGCCCGCTCGCGCAGCCCGGTCAGCCCCTGCCCGCCGCTGACCACCTCGCCGGGTGCCGGCGCCCCAACTGCCCCGCTGACGATCTCGACGACGACCGAGTCCGGCTCGTATCGCAGCTCCACGTCGATCGGAGCGCCGGGAGCGTGCTTATACGCGTTGGTCAGCGCCTCCTGCACGATGCGGTACGCCGCATGGTCGGCCGCCGCGGCGAGCGCCCGCACCTCGCCCTTGCACCGCAGCTCCACCGCGTTGCCCGCCGCCCGCGCGGCCTCCACGAGCCCCTCGATACCGGCCGTTCCACGCGCGACCCGCCCCGACTCGTCAACAGGCGCCGGCCCCTCGACCCCGTCCCGCAGAATCCCGACGACCTCACGCAGTTCATGCATCGCGGTCACCGAAGCGTCCCGCAGCACCCCGACCGCCTCCCGCTGCCGCGGCGTCAGCTCGGGATCCACCTCCAGCGCGCCGGTGTGCACGGAGATCAGCGCCAACTGGTGACCGAGGCTGTCGTGCATGTCCTGAGCGATCCGCTGGCGCTCACGCAGCCGCGCCTGCCCCTCCACCATCGCGCGTTCCCGCAACAGCTGGACGTTGCGCTGCTGCAGGGTGTGCAGCAGGGTCCGGCGCTGCGTCCAGTAACGGCTGGCCAGACCCGGTACGACCGCCGTCGCAAGGAAGTACAGAGTGGCGAGCAGCACCATCGTCATCGGCGTCTGCTCGGACCAGGTGTCGACGAGCATGGTGCCGACAAAGAGGCCGTACGCGACGGTGAACGCGACCAGCGCCCGCCCGGCGCCCACGATCCTGCGCCCCGCCGACCAGCCCACGACCATCAGCAGCGGCGCGAAGCCGCTCATGAGCGGCGCGAGCGCCGCGGTGACCGCCATCACCGGCGCGGGCATCCGGCGCCGCAGCAGCGACAGCAGCGCGGCCGCCGCCCCGACGCCGAGCAGCCGCAGCCCCGCGCTGCCCGTCAGTTCCTCGGTTCCGGCGGCCATGAGACCGAGCACCAGCGCGAGCACCACCTCGCCGGCGGTCCGCCTCCGCGACCAAAGCTCGGGTGCCGCCAGCCACGTCCAGCCGGCCCATATCTTCGATGACGCGTTCACGCCCGCACCCTAAGCAGCCCGCCCCGCCGCCCACGGCCCACTTTCGTCTCGCCCCGGAGCGACGAACGTCGCGCAGTCGCACATCCCACACTCCGACAGCCCGCGCGGAGGACACCCCCGGCGGGATGACGGCAACGCAGAAGCCCCGTAGGCCGATGACCTACGGGGCTTCTGATCTGTGCGCGAGGGGGGAGTTGAACCCCCACGCCCTTTCGGGCACTGGAACCTGAATCCAGCGCGTCTGCCTATTCCGCCACCCGCGCATTGGGTGCTGCCGCCTTGTGCCCCACCCGTTCGGTGTGACCCCCTGGCGACATCCAGAAGATTAGCACGCGGCACTGGGTGCATTCACACTCGATTGTTTCGGCAGAGCCGACGAAGGAAGAGGGAACGGAGAGCGGTCTCCCCCCACTCCTCTTGGGTGCACCCTGGGTGCGGGACACTGTCAGGAGGCCGCCTCTACGATCCGTGTGAGAGGTGACACTCATCGACGGGGCAGACAAGGGGAACCAGCCGATTTCCCGACGCGTGGATACGATCAGTAAGCAGTACCAGGACGGCAACGACGGAGGAGGTGCCTCATGGGAGTCCTGAAGAAGTTCGAGCAGCGACTCGAAGGTCTGGTCAACGGCACCTTCGCCAAGGTGTTCAAGTCCGAGGTCCAGCCCGTCGAGATCGCGGGCGCGCTCCAGCGCGAGTGCGACAACAACGCGACGATCTGGAACCGCGAGCGGACGGTCGTCCCCAACGACTTCATCGTGGAGCTCAGCGCACCCGACTTCGAGCGCCTGAGCCCGTACTCCGGCCAGCTCGGCGACGAGCTCTCCGGCCTGGTCCGCGACTACGCCAAGCAGCAGCGCTACGCCTTCATGGGGCCCATCAAGGTCCACCTGGAGAAGGCGGAGGACCTCGACACCGGTCTGTACCGGGTGCGCAGCCGCACCCTCGCGTCGAGTACGTCACAGTCGCCCGAGCGGGCCCCCGCCGGCCCCGGGCCGGCCGCAGTCCCTCAGGGCGGCGCCCGCGGCGGCTACGGCTACCCGCCCGCCGGTGCACCCCCCATGCCGGCCGCGCCCCCTCCGGGCTCCGGCCGACCCGGTCCCGCGCCCGCCGCGGACCGCCGCGCGGCACCCGGCCCAGGCCCGATGCCGAGCACTCAAGTGCGACGCTGGATCGAGATCAACGGCACCCGCCATCAGATCTCCCGCCCGACGCTGGTGCTGGGTCGCAGCACCGACGCCGATGTGCGGATCGACGACCCCGGCGTATCGCGCCGGCACTGTGAGATCCGGACCGGAACGCCCTCGACGATCCAGGATCTCGGGTCTACCAACGGCATCGTGGTAGACGGGCAGCACACAACCCGCGCTACGCTCCGCGACGGCTCGCGGATCGTCGTGGGCAACACCACCATCGTTTACCGGCAAGCCGAAGGGTGAAGCGGGGGCAATGTCAGAGCTGACCCTGACGGTCATGCGGCTAGGTTTCCTAGCCGTTCTGTGGCTGTTCGTGATCGTGGCCGTCCAGGTCATCCGCAGTGACCTGTTCGGTACGCGCGTCACGCAACGCGGCTCACGTCGCAACGCCGACGCGCGTCCCCAGCAGACGCGCCAGACCGCCGCGCCGCCGCAGCAGCGCCAGCAGGCGGGCGGCGGCCGCCAGCGCCGTGGGGCGCCCACCAAACTTGTTGTGTCCGAAGGCACCCTCACGGGCACCACGGTCGCCCTGCAGGGCCAGACCATCACGCTGGGCCGGGCGCACGACTCCACGATCGTGCTGGACGACGACTACGCGTCCAGCAGGCATGCCAGGATCTACCCGGACCGTGACGGCCAGTGGATCGTCGAGGATCTCGGGTCCACCAATGGCACATATCTCGACCGGACCCGACTCACCACCCCGACACCGATTCCGCTGGGCGCGCCGATCCGCATCGGCAAGACCGTCATCGAGCTGCGGAAGTAGTACGACAATGAGCGAGCGGAGCGAGCGAGCCGCAGCGGTCCCTACAGCGGACCGGGACGGGCTCCCGACCGGAGGGTGGGCAGTGTGGCTCGAGACCGGCTGTACCCCGAGCCGACGGGCGAGGTGCGCATGAGTCTGTCTCTGCGCTTCGCCGCCGGATCGCACAAGGGCATGATCCGGGAGGGCAACGAGGACTCCGGCTATGCCGGCCCCCGCCTTCTGGCCATCGCCGACGGCATGGGCGGCCAGGCCGCCGGCGAGGTCGCCTCCTCGGAGGTCATCTCCACGCTCGTCACGCTCGACGACGACGTGCCCGGCTCGGACATCCTCACCTCGCTCGGTACGGCCGTGCAGCGGGCCAACGACCAGCTGCGGCTGATGGTCGAGGAGGACCCCCAGCTCGAAGGCATGGGCACCACGCTCACCGCCCTGCTCTGGACCGGCCAGCGCCTCGGCCTCGTACATGTCGGCGACTCGCGCGCCTATCTGCTCCGCGACGGCGTGCTGACGCAGATCACCCAGGACCACACCTGGGTGCAGCGCCTCGTCGACGAGGGCCGGATCACCGAGGAAGAAGCCACCACCCACCCGCAGCGCTCCCTGCTGATGCGCGCGCTGGGCAGCGGCGACCATGTCGAGCCCGACCTCTCCATCCGCGAGGTCCGCGCCGGCGACCGCTATCTGATCTGCTCCGACGGACTGTCCGGCGTGGTCTCCCACCAGACGATGGAGGAGACCCTCGCCAGCTACCAGGGCCCGCAGGAGACGGTCCAGGACCTGATCCAGCTCGCGCTGCGCGGCGGCGGCCCCGACAACATCACCTGCATCGTCGCCGACGTCCTCGACACCGACTCCAACGACACCCTGGCCGGGCAGCTCAACGACACCCCGGTCGTCGTCGGCGCGGTCGCCGAGAACCAGCTCCAGCTGAACGACGGCGGCGCCATGCAGACCCCGGCGGGACGCGCGGCCGGCCTCGGCCGCCCCGTGCCCCCGCAGCAGAACGGCAGCTTCGGCCCGCCCGGCAGCGGCGACGGCATGGGATACGGCGGCATGCCGCCCGAGGGCAGCTTCGGGGCGTACTCCGACGAGGACTTCGTCAAGCCGCGCGGCAGCCGCAAATGGCTGAAGAGATCCTTCTACATCGTGCTCGCCCTGGCGGTTGTCGGCGGCGGTCTGTACGGCGGCTACCGCTGGACCCAGACCCAGTACTACGTCGGCTCCCAGAATGAGCACATCGCGCTCTACCAGGGCATCAGCCAGGACCTGGCCTGGGTCTCGCTCTCGAAGGTCGAGAAGGACCATCCCGAGATCGAACTCAAGTACCTCCCGCCCTACCAGCGCAAGCAGGTGGAGGCGACGATCACCGCCGACAGCCTCGGCAAGGCCCGCGCGAAGATCGACGAGCTCGCCGTCCAGGCCACCGCCTGCAAGAAGGACGAAGAGCGCCGCGAGGCTGCCGACCGCGCGAGCACCCCGCCACCCGGCGAGGGCGAGGCCGGTGGCACCACCGGCAAGCCGACCACCCAGAACGCCAAGACCAAGCCGACCGCAGCTACTCCCTCTCCGGGTCCCACCCTCTCGGAGGAGGAGCAGAAGCTGGCCTCGAACTGCGGAAAGCAGTAATCGGCCGTAGGGGGCCTTCTCCACCATGAGCGTTGTCACCAACACCACCACGATCGGCGCGATCGAAGCACCGAGCCGCCGCAACACCGAGCTGGCGCTGCTCGCCTTCGCAGTCGTCATCCCGGTGTTCGCGTACCTCAACGTCGGCCTCGCCCTGAACGGCGAAGTGCCGGCCGGACTGCTCGGATACGGGCTCGGCCTCGGCCTGCTCGCCGGCGTGGCCCACCTCGTGGTGCGCAAGTTCGCCAGATACGCGGACCCGCTGCTGCTGCCGCTGGCCACCCTGCTCAACGGCCTCGGCCTGGTGATGATCTGGCGCCTCGACCAGTCGCCCCGGCTGATCCAGCGGGCGACGACGCTCTTCGGGGGCTTCAGCCCCGACGCCCCCAAGCAGCTGCTGTACTCGGCGATCGGCATCGCCCTCTTCGTCGGCGTACTGATCCTGCTCAAGGACCACCGGATCCTGCAGCGCTACACCTACATCTCGATGGCGGTATCGCTGGTCCTGCTGATCCTGCCGGTGTTCTTCCCCGCGGTGAACGGCGCGAAGATCTGGATCAGCCTCGGCCCCTTCACCATCCAGCCAGGTGAGTTCGCAAAGATCATCATCGCGATCTTCTTCTCGGGCTATCTGATGGTGAAGCGGGACGCCCTGGCGCTCGCCAGCCGCCGGTTCATGGGCCTGTACCTGCCGCGCGGCCGTGACCTCGGACCCATTCTCGTGGTCTGGGTGATGTCGATCCTGATCCTGGTCTTCGAGACCGACCTGGGTACCTCGCTGCTGTTCTTCGGCCTGTTCGTGATCATGCTGTACGTCGCCACCGAGCGCACGAGCTGGATCGTCTTCGGTCTGCTGATGTCCGCGGTCGGCGCGGTCGGCGTGGCCACCTTCGAGCCGCACGTCCAGCAGCGCGTCGAGTTCTGGCTCAACCCCTTCGCCGAGAAGACCTGGGCGCAGAGCGAGCAGATCGGCCAGGCCCTGATGTCGTTCGGCTCGGGCGGCACACTCGGCACCGGCCTCGGCCAGGGCGACTCCGACCTCATCGGCTTCGCCGCCAACTCCGACTTCATCCTCTCCACCTTCGGCGAAGAGCTCGGACTCGCCGGAATGATGGCGTTCCTGCTGATCTACGGCCTGATCGTGGAGCGCGGCGTGCGCACCGCCCTCGCCGCCCGCGACCCCTTCGGCAAGCTCCTCGCGATCGGCCTCTCCGGCGCCCTCGCCATCCAGGTCTTCGTGGTCGCCGGCGGTGTGATGGGTCTCATCCCGCTGACCGGTATGACCATGCCGTTCGTCGCGTACGGCGGCTCGTCCGTGATCGCCAACTGGGCCCTGGTGGGCATCCTGATCCGCATCAGCGACACCGCCCGCCGTCCCGCGCCCGCGCCCGCCCCGTCCCCCGACGCCGAGATGACCCAGGTGGTCCGACCGTGAACAAGCCCCTGCGCCGGATCGCCATCTTCTGCGGGCTCCTCGTGCTGGCCCTGCTGGTGCGCACGAACTGGCTCCAGTACGTCGAGGCCGAAGAACTCAACACGCACTCGAAGAACCGCCGTGTCCTGATCGAGCGGTACGCCAACGAGCGCGGGAACATCATCGTCGACGGCAAGCCGATCACCGGCTCCGTGGAGACGAACGACACGGACTTCAAGTACAAGCGCACCTACGTCGACGGCCCCATGTGGGCGCCGGTCACGGGTTACGCATCGCAGGCCTTCGACGCCAACCAGATCGAGAAGCTCGAGGACGGCATCCTCACCGGCAACTCCGATCAGCTCTTCTTCGACCGCACGATGGCGATGTTCACCGGCGACAAGAGGAAGGGCGGCAACGTGGTCACCACCCTCAACGGCGCCGCGCAGAAGGCCGCCTTCGAGCGCCTCGGCTCCAAGAAGGGCGCGGTCGCAGCGATCGACCCGCAGACCGGCAAGATCCTGGCCCTGGCCTCCACCCCCTCGTACGACCCCTCGAACTTCGCCGGCTACTCCGGCAAGGACGAGAAGGCGTGGCTGGCGCTGGAGCGGGACAAGGACAAGCCGAAGCTGAACCGCGCGCTGCGCGAGGTCTACCCGCCCGGCTCCACCTTCAAGGTGCTCACCGCGGCCGCGGCCCTGGAGCACGGCGCCGTCGACGACATCAACGCGGCGACGGACACCCCGGAGCCGTACATCCTGCCCAACACCCGTACGCCGATGGTCAACCACGCCAACGGCTGCAAGAACGCCAGCCTGAACGAGGCGCTCAAGGTCTCCTGCAACTCCGTCTTCGCCAAACTCGGTGACAAGGTCGGCCGGGACAAGATGGTGGAGACGGCCCAGAAGTTCGGCTTCAACAATCCCGAGATCGACACCCCGGTGCGGGCCGCCGCCTCCGTCTACGACAAGACGATGGACCGCCCCGGCAATGCCCTGTCGTCCATCGGCCAGTTCAACACCGCCACCACACCCCTCCAGATGGCCATGGTCACCGCGGCGATCGCCAACGACGGCAAGCTGATGAAGCCGTACATGATCGACCGGCTGGAAGCGCCCAACCTGGAGGTCATCAAGAACAACGAGCCGCAGGAGATGAGCCGCCCGCTCTCCCCGAAGAACGCGCAGCTCCTCCAGGAGATGATGGAGAACGTCGTCGAGCAGGGCACCGGCGGCAACGCCAAGATCGACGGCGTCCAGGTCGGCGGCAAGACCGGTACCGCCCAGCACGGCGAGAACAACAGCAAGAACCCGTACGCCTGGTTCATCTCGTACGCGAAGACCTCCGACGGCGGATCCCCGGTCGCCGTCGCCGTCGTGGTCGAGGACAGCGAGGCCAAGCGGGACGACATCAGCGGCGGCGGTCTCGCCGCCCCCATCGCCAAGGCCGTGATGAAGGCTGTACTGGACAGCAAGAAGTGACGCGGATCACGTCTGGCGTCCATACCTGCACATTGCGATACCGGTCGGGTATCAGGTGACGGTCACGGGCGGATCAGATGCGGCGTGCCCGGTAGCGTATGCGCGAACAGCACACCGCCGGACCACACACGGGTGCGGTCGGGACTGACGGAGAGGGCTGGAACAGTTATGGAAGAGCCGCGTCGCCTCGGCGGCCGGTACGAACTGGGCTCGGTGCTCGGCCGTGGTGGCATGGCAGAGGTCTACCTCGCCCACGACACCCGGCTCGGCCGCACCGTCGCCGTGAAGACGCTGCGGGCCGACCTCGCCCGCGATCCGTCCTTCCAGGCCCGGTTCCGCCGTGAGGCCCAGTCTGCCGCCTCGCTCAACCACCCGGCGATCGTCGCGGTGTACGACACGGGCGAGGACTACGTCGACGGGGTCTCGATCCCGTACATCGTCATGGAGTACGTCGACGGGTCAACGCTCAGAGAGCTGCTGCACTCCGGGCGCAAGCTGCTGCCCGAGCGCACGCTGGAGATGACCATCGGCATCCTCCAGGCGCTCGAGTACTCGCACCGCAACGGCATCGTCCACCGCGACATCAAGCCGGCGAACGTCATGCTGACGCGCACCGGCCAGGTCAAGGTGATGGACTTCGGCATCGCCCGTGCGATGGGCGACTCCGGCATGACGATGACGCAGACCGCGGCCGTCATCGGCACCGCCCAGTACCTCTCCCCGGAGCAGGCCAAGGGCGAGCAGGTCGACGCGCGCTCCGACCTGTACTCCACGGGCTGCCTGCTCTACGAGCTCCTCACCGTGCGTCCGCCCTTCGTGGGCGACTCCCCGGTGGCGGTGGCGTACCAGCATGTACGCGAGGAGCCGCAGCCGCCGAGCAACTTCGACCCCGAGATCACGCCCGAGATGGACGCCATCGTCCTGCGGGCCCTGGTCAAGGACCCCGACTACCGCTACCAGTCGGCCGACGAGATGCGCGCGGACATCGAGGCCTGCCTCGACGGCCAGCCGGTCGCGGCGACGGCGGCGATGGGCGCGGTCGGCTACGGCGGGTACGCCCCGGACGACCAGCCGACCACGGCGCTGCGCCAGGCCGACCCGGCCGGCCAGACGTCGATGCTCCCGCCGATGAACCCGGACGACGGGGGCTACAACGGCTACGACGACCGACCGGACCGCCGCCGCCAGAAGAAGTCGAACACCTCGACGATCCTGCTGGTGCTCGCGGGCATCCTGGTGCTGGTCGGCGCGGTGCTGATCGGCAAGTCGGTCTTCAGCGGCAATGGCGGCGGCAACAGCGATGTGCCGGTGCCGCAGCTCGTGGGCAAGCCGTTCGAGCAAGCCCAGAGCCTCGCGACCAACGCGGGCGTCAAGGTCGCGCAGTCCGATACACAACGCTGTGACCAGCCCAAGGGCAGCATCTGCAGCCAGACGCCGGCCGAGGGCAAGATGCAGCAGGGCGAGACGATCCAGGTGGTCGTGTCGGAGGGCGCGCCCAAGGTCGAGGTGCCCGACGTCACGGAGAAGTCCCTGGCGAGCGCCAAGGACCAGCTGCAGGGCAAGGAATTCAAGGTCGAGGTCAAGGAAACCGAGTCCGACGAGGAACCGGGCACCGTGCTCAAACAGAACCCCGATGGCGGCACCCAGGCGGAGAAGGGCTCCACGGTCACTCTGACAGTGGCCAAGCAGTCCAAGATCAACGTGCCCCGGGTCGTGGGCGCGCAGTTCGACGCCGCCAAGGCCCAGCTCGAAGGCCTCGGGTTCACTGTCGCGCGGGTCGATGTGGACTCCAACCAGCCTGCGGGCCAGGTCATCGAGCAGTCCCCGTCGGGCGACTCGAAGGCGCCCAAGGGCACGCAGGTCACGCTGAAGGTCTCCAAGGGCCCGCAGCAGACACTGGTGCCCGTTCCCGAGATCAGGACCAAGAGGGTCTCCGAGGCCAAGCAGATCCTGGCGCAGAGCGGCTTCACGAACATCCAGTTCGCGCCCGGCAGCTCCACGGACGACAACGCCTTCGTGAGCAACTCCGACCCGCAGCCCGGCACTCCGGTGGACCCGGCGACCACAACGATCACGCTCACGACGGTCGGTGGCAACGGCGGGAACGGCGGGAACGGCGGCGGCGGGAACGGCGGCGGCGAGTTCATCGGCGGCGCCGGCGACTAGCCGACCGGCAAGGCTCCGTACAGCGAGAAGCCCCGGCACCCACCAGGCGGTTTCTAGGGATCGTCGCAACACGTGATCGGTTGTGTCAGGCGGCGAGCAGTTTATGCAGGCGCTCGGCTGGGGTTTCCCAGCCGAGCGTTTTGCGTGGGCGGCCGTTGAGTTCGGCGGCGACAGCGGCCAGTTGCTCGCGGGTGTGGACGGACAGGTCGGTTCCCTTGGGGAAGTACTGCCGCAGCAGGCCGTTTGTGTTCTCGTTCGAGCCGCGCTGCCAGGGACTGGCGGGGTCGCAGAAGTAGACCGGGATGTCGGTGGCGACGCTGAAGGCATGGTGGGCGGCCATCTCCGATCCCTGGTCCCAGGTCAGCGAGCGTGTCAGATGCGACGGCAGGGTCTTCACGGTCTCCACCAGCGCGTCGCGCATGTGCGCTGCGCTGCGGCCGTCAGGCAGGTGCACCAGCATCACGTAGCGGGTCGCCCGTTCGACGAGGGTGCCGATCGCTGAGCGGTTGTCCATCCCGATGATCAGGTCCCCTTCCCAGTGGCCGGGCACCGCCCGGTCCTCCGCCTCTGCCGGGCGTTCGCTGATCATGACCATCGGATGCGTGAAGCGCGGCTGACGACAGGCCGCCTGGCGCTGCGGGCGGCGGCGGGCGCGGCCCGAGCGAAGGGCCCGGGCCAGCTCGCGGCGCAGTTCTCCGCGGCCCTGAACGTACAGGGCCTGGTAGATCGTCTCGTGCACCACGTGCATCTCCGGCTGGTCGGGGAAGGTCCGGCGCAGACTCTCGCAGATCTGTTCCGGGCTCCACTTCAGGTCCAGGCCGTCCTGGATGAAGTCCCGCAGTGCGGTGTTCCGACCGATCTTGCCGGGCTTGGGGCGGGGCCGGCGGGCATCCGCGCGGGCCTGGGCGGCGTGTGGGCGGTAGTGCCACTGGCTGCCTCGGCCGGGACTGCGGTTGCGGTGGATCTCCCGGCTGACGGTGGACGGGCTGCGGCCCAGTTCGGCGGCGATCGCCCGGACGGTGGCCTTCTCCCGCAAGCGGTCGGCGATGTGGATGCGCTCGGTCTCGCTCAAGTACCGGGACGGTGCGGCAACGGGCGCCCGCTCGATGTGAGCGGGCGCCCGAAGCCTCTGCGGATCCGTCCGGCCATGACGCCACTCGCGACCGGTCCGCTCATGCACGCCGACAAGCCGGGATGCTTCTTTGTTGCTGTAGCCCTGTTGCATGAGCCGGAAGTATTCCGCCCGCTCACCACGGAGCTTCCTGGGCCCCTGCGGCTTGCGATCCCCACGGATCTCGAAGTCCATCGCATCCCCTGAGCTGAGGCGTTGCGACGACCGCTAGAACCCAAGCCAAGGGTGCCGGGGCTTCTTGCGTCCGTTCGTACGGGCTAGCGCAGCTCTTCCGGCAGCGTACGGCCATGGTCGACCTTCTCCGTGCGCGTCAGCTCGCCCCACACGATGTAGCGGTAGTCCGAGGTGTACACAGGCGTGCAGGTCGTCAGGGTGATGTAGCGGCCCGGCTTCGACTTCCCCGACTCCTTCGGGACCGGCTGCAGCACATCCACGTTGTACTTCGAGGTCTCCGGGAGCCTCTTGTAGACCTTGTAGACGTACCAGGTGTCCCGCGTCTCGAAGACGATCGGGTCGCCGTCCTTCAGCTTGTGGATGTTGTGAAACTTCGCGCCGTGGCCATCGCGGTGCGCGGCGAGCGTGAAGTTCCCCTTGTCGTCCCAGGGGAGCGCCGACTTGATCGGGTCGGTGTAGTAGCCGGCGATGCCGTCGTTCAGGGCCTCGGCGTCGGTGCCCTTCTTCACCAGCACCTCGTCGTTGTTCATGGCGGGTACGTGGAGGAAGCCGATGCCGTCCTTGATGTCGAGGGCGCCAGGGCCGCGGTTCGCCCAGCCGTCGCGGATCTGGTCGCCCTGTTTGGAGGCCTCACGGTCGGCGAGAACATTCGTCCACCACAGTGAGTAGACGACAAAGAGCCCCAGCACCACGCCCGCAGTGATCAGCAGTTCGCCGAAGACACTGATGACGCCGGCGATCCGGCCACGAGCACGTGCCACTGCACCTTTTCCCGTCTTGAAGTCTCACAGCGCTTCGGCGTCTCAGCCGACAAGCGCGTCCGGCTTTCCCTTGCTGCGCGGCCGTTCCTCGACCATTTTGCCCCACACGATCATTCGGTACGTACTCGTGAATTCCGGCGTACACGTCGTCAGCGTGATGTACCGGCCCGGCTCCGTGAACCCGGAACCCGGCGGCACCGGGCCGATCACGCCGATGTTCGACGGCGAGGTCTGGGGGAGGATGTTCGCCATCTTGTACGTGTAGTACGCGTCCTGCGTCTCAACAACGATCGGGTCCCCCGGCTCGAGACGGTTGATGTACCGGAACGGTTCGCCGTGAGTGTTGCGATGGCCCGCGACCGCGAAATTACCCGATTTGTCCGACGGCATCGCGGTCTTCAGCTTCCCCTCGGCATAGTGCCCGACCATGCCACGGTCGAGGACCTTGGGCTTGCTGATGCCCTCGGCGATCGGGACGACGACATCCAGCTTGGGGATGTGCATTATGGCGAAGCCCTGCCCGGGCTCGAACACACCGGGCTTGCGGCCGTTCGCCCAGTCGTCCTGGATCTTGCTCGTCGCCTGGTTGGCCTGCTGGCCGGCGCGGATGTTCGTCCACCAGAGCTGGTACGTGACGAACAGAAGCATCAGCACGCCGAAGCTGATGAACAGTTCGCCTATGGCGCGGCTGGCGATGACGGCGGGGCTGTCCTTCGCCGCACGCGCGGCACGGCGGGCCTCGACCCGCGAAAGGGGCCTGCCGGACTCGGACCTAGTCGAGGGGGCGGGCTCAGGGCGCTTACGGCCCCGCGCCTTGGCCGCCCGGCGGCGCTCCGCCCGGCCGGGACCCGCGGGGGTCTCCAGCGCGCGACGGGTGTCCGCCGTACGCAGAGCAACGGTCTCGTCGTCCGGTACCGGAATCGGGTCGGACACCGGCACTGGCTCAGCTATCTGCTGCGGCATCGGCACAGGCTCCGGCTCAGGCCGCGCTACGGGTACTGGCCCCGGTTCCGGTACCTGTACCGCTTCCGGCTGGGCGTACCAGTCCCGCTGATAGTCCGCAGGGTCGTCTACGGAGTACTGGCGGTAGTCAGACCACTCCTGCGGGGGTGGCGGGGGCTGCTCCTCCTCCGGAACGCTCGTCTCCCGGAACCACGGCGAGCCGCTCTCCTCCGGCGGCAAAGGGTCCGTCAGCGGGTCGTACTCGTACCCGTCCTCAGGGCGCGGACCACCACTCACGCCACGGCCTTGCCCACCACCGGTGCGAGCCCCACGGAACGCCCGACCGCCCCGGTGTCACCGCACTGCTCCAGCCAGTTGGCGAGCATCAGATGCCCGTGCTCGGTCAGCACCGACTCGGGGTGGAACTGCACGCCCTCGACGGCCAGTTCACGGTGGCGCAGCCCCATGATGATGCCGTCGGCGGTCCGTGCCGTGACCTCCAGTTCGTCCGGCAGCTCCGCCGGCTCCGCGGCCAGCGAGTGGTAGCGGGTCGCGGTGAAAGGCGAAGGCAGCCCGGCGAAGACGCCCTTGCCCTCATGCGTGACCAACGAGGTCTTGCCGTGCAGCAGCTCGGGCGCGCGGCCCACCACACCGCCGTACGCCACCGCCATGGACTGCATGCCCAGGCAGACGCCGAAGACCGGAACGCCGGTGTCCGCGCAGTGCCGCACCATCTCGATGCACACACCGGCCTGCTCGGGCGTGCCGGGCCCGGGGGAGAGCAGCACCCCGTCGAAGCCGTCCTGGGCGTGCCTGGGGGCCACCTCGTCGTTCCGCAGGACCTCGCACTCGGCGCCGAGCTGGTACAGGTACTGGACGAGGTTGAAGACAAAGCTGTCGTAGTTGTCGACGACGAGGATGCGCGCGCTCATCGGGCCGCCCCCGCTCCGTCGACCGTCACGTCGTTGAACGGAAGCAGCGGCTCCGCCCACGGAAAGACGTACTGGAACAGCACGTAGACGACCGCGAGGGCCAGCACGAGCGAGATGAAAGCCCGCACCCATGCGTTGCCCGGCAGATGCCGCCAGATCCAGCCGTACATGCTGTCCCTTTCCGTTCGGTACCGCACCAGACTAAAGGGCGGCAGGGGCACATGGGTCAGCTGCGCAAAGCTTCCGGTTTGCCGTCGGTCACAGGCTGGGTGGCGTCCAGATGCGCCCATGCGATCAGCCGGTGACTGCTGCCCCACTCCGGGTCGCAGGTGGTCAGCGTCAGATAGCGCCCCGTCCCGTCGAAGCCGGACCTACGCGGGACGGGGTCGATGACGCCGACGTCGCTCGGCACGGTCCGGTAGGGCTCCTTCTCGATGCGGTACGTGAACCAGGTCGTCCCGTCCGTCAGCACCACCGCGTCCCCGGGGCGCAGCTTCGGGAAGTCCTTGAAGGGATCGCCGTACGTGCGCCGGTGGCCGGCGACCGAGAAATTGCCGCTCTCGCCGAGCGCGGCGGTGGAGGCGTAATGCCCGAGGCCCTTCTTGAGGGTGCCGGTCCTGGTGCCTTCGAGGACCGGCCAGTCCCAACTCCCGCCGAAGCGGGGGATGTACATGACGGCGAAGGGCTTGCCGTCCTCGTATGTCTTCGGAGCCGGCGACACCGTCTGTCCGGGCGCGGGGGCCGCGACCGGGCCCTGTGCCCACTCGTCCTGGAGCCGGTCGATCTGGCCGTCCGTGGCACTGTCGGCCTTGATACCGGTCCAGAACAGCACATACACCACAAAGAGCACGATCAAGGTGCCGACGGTGATGCAGAGTTCGCTGAAGGTCCTGACGACCAGCCGCACCAACACCCACTCCCCCAAGCACTACCCAACGGGCTTCGCGTAGTGGAGATCCACTGTGCCCGAGTAGGCAGGGAGAGTCACCGCCTCACGCTCGTCGACTTTCCAGCCGAGGCCGTACGCCTTCACATACAGCTGGTAGTTCTGGATCGCCGGAGAGGCGGCGATCGCGTTCTTGAGCGCGCCCTGGTCACCGACAGCGGTGATCTTGTACGGCGGGGAGTAGACACGGCCCTGCAGGATCAGCGTATTGCCCACGCACCGCACGGCGCTGGTGGAGATCAGCCGCTGGTCCATGACCTGGATTCCCTTGGCGCCGCCCTTCCACAGGGCATTGACGACGGCCTGCAGGTCCTGCTGGTGGATGACCAGGTCGTTGGCCTGCGGCTCGGGGTAGCCGGGGGCGGCCGGAGCGTTCGGCGGGGCATCGTTGAGGGTGACCGTGAGGGCGGGGCCGCTCAGCTTCTTGGTGCCCGCGGCCCTCTCCAGGGCGCCGAGCTTCTCGTCCTCGGCCTTGGTGGAGCCGTCGTCGCGCTGGGCGAGGGCGTCGATGTCCCCGCGCAGCGCCGTGGTGGACTCGTTGAGGTCGCCGTTCTTCGCGCTGCGCTGCTGGATGAGGTCGGAGAGCTTCAGCAGCGAGGCGTCCGTACGGATGTTGGTGCCCTTGGCGGTGTTGAAGCTGGTCACGAAGATCAGCCCGGCGAGGGCGAATACGGCAGCCGTCAACAGCCGGACAGTCCCGCCCGCCAGTCGGCCACCACCCTTCATCGAGCTTCGCCCACCTTCCTGTCCTTCGAAGCGGTTGACCGGCCCTTGGGGGGAGTCGGCAGAATTGCTCAACGTACCCTTATCTCCTCAGGCGCCGCGGAAGCACTACGCTAACGGACGCCCGGGGGATGGCAGTGGTCCCCCTCGCTCCAGCCCCCGGCGCCAGCCACAGTTCCCTGCGCGGTCACGCAGCGCATCGACAGGAGAGTCCCTCGTGCCGAAGTCACGTATCCGCAAGAAGGCCGACTTCACGCCGCCGCCGGCATCGAAGCAGGCGACGAGCATCAAGCTGACCAGCCGTAGCTGGGTGGCACCGGTGATGCTCGCGCTATTCCTGATCGGTCTTGCCTGGATTGTCCTCTTCTATGTGACCGAGGGCGACCTGCCGATCAAGAGCTTCGGCAACTGGAACATCGTCGCCGGCTTCGGCTTCATCGCCGCCGGCTTCGGCGTCTCCACCCAGTGGAAGTAGCTTTCCCGCAGTCCCGCCGTCAAGCCCTGCCCTGAGGTTATCCACAGCGTTGTCCACAGTGGGGAAAAGGTCAGACGATCTGTGGATAACCCTCGGAGCGTTGACGCCGGTGTGACTGCATCGGCCATCTTGGTGAAGCGACCTGCCCCTTGTCCTTACTGGGAAAACCCAGCTCAGCGACAAGGGGCATGCTTGTTCCATACACCATGCACAAGATCCGCCACACGCTGTGGACAACTTTGGGAAAAGGTCTCGCTCAGGTGAGCGAGGCGGTTCTCGCCAGCACGACCACGACGGTCACCAGGAAGACAAGTGCACAGGTCCCGACCTGCACCAGAGTGCGATGCTCGCGCGGCGCGTAGACGAGGCCGAGGGTGACCAGACCGCCGGCCACCAGGCCGCCGATGTGCCCCTGCCATGAGATGTCCGGCCACGTGAAGGTGAAGAGCAGGCTCAGCGCGAGCAGGGCGATGACCGGCCGCATGTCGAGGTTCGTACGCCGTACGAGCACGGCGAACGCGCCCATCAGGCCGTAGATCGCGCCCGAGGCGCCCAGCGAGGGCTGGTTGGGGGCGGCCAGCAGATAGGCGAGGGCGCTGCCGCCGAGGCCCGAGAGCAGATAGACGGCGAGATAGCGGGTGCGGCCGAGAGCCGGTTCGACGAGCCTGCCCAGGAACCACAGGGTCAGCAGGTTGAACAGGATGTGCGGCACCTGTTGGTGCAGGAACGCCGCGGTGATCAGCCGGTACCACTCGTCGTCCGCCACTCCGACGATTTCGCCGCCGAGCTGTGGACTGCGGGCGAGTCCGATCAGCTCCATCTCGGCGACGAACCGGTCGCCGAGCGCGAGCACCACGCCGTACACCGCGATGTTGACTGCGATGAGGATCTTGGTGACCAGGAAGGGGTCGGCCTCGACGGTGCCGCCCGCGAGCGTCCGCGGCTGGTTGGCGGTGGGGGAATGTCCCGTACCGGAGCCGGTACGGACACACTCCGGGCACTGGAAGCCGACCGAGGCGCTGACCATGCAGTCAGGGCAGATCGGCCGCTCGCAGCGGGTGCAGCTTATGCCGGTCTCGCGGCCCGGATGCCGGTAGCAGCTCGGCAGGCCGTGCGTGCCCTGCGGCTCCTGCGGACTGCCTGGCGCCTGGTCCATGAGGTCCCCACAATCTCTCCGGCTCATCACACCGCCCCGCCCATCCATACGGTCGGGCGGGGCGAAAAGGTTCCCTGGGGATCACGCGTGGATCACGACGTGGGATCACACCGGATCACACCGGATCACACCGGAGATCCGGGAATCAGCCCTCGCGGGTCTCGACGACGACCGACTCGATCACGACGTCGTTGACCGGGCGGTCGGTGCGCGGGTTGGTCTGGGTGCCCACGATGGCGTCCACGACCTTCTTCCCGGCCTCGCTCGTGACCTCACCGAAGATGGTGTGCTTGCGGGTCAGCCAGGCGGTGGGCGACACGGTGATGAAGAACTGCGAGCCGTTGGTGCCCGGGCCCGCGTTGGCCATGGCCAGCAGGTACGGCTTGTCGAACGCCAGGTCCGGGTGGAACTCGTCCCCGAACTCGTACCCCGGGCCGCCGGTGCCGTTGCCCAGCGGGTCGCCGCCCTGAATCATGAAGCCGCTGATCACGCGGTGGAAGACCGTACCGTCGTACAGCTTGTCTGTGGACTTCTTGCCGGTCGCCGGGTGGGTCCATTCACGCTCGCCCTTGGCGAGCTCGACAAAGTTCTTGACCGTCTTGGGCGCGTGGTTCGGCAGAAGCCGGATCTCGATGTCGCCTTGGTTGGTCTTCAGGGTGGCGTAAAGCTGCTCGGCCACGATCTGCCTTCCGTAAGTCTTCTCTGGTTTCCCGATCCTCGCACGGAAGAGCCGCCCAGGGAGAAAAGGCGCCGAGTCGTCGCGCGACCGGCGCGCTGAAGGGCGAACCGTGGCATCGTCGTCCGCAAAGCTCCTTACATGACCCGAATGCCCGCCCCGCATGCCGAGGCGGCTGTCAGCAGGCATGATTTTCAAACGGGTGGAAAGGCGAAACTGTGCCCAACCGGGGATGAACCCCAGCACCCCAGAACGCCACCGAGGAGGAGGATCCCGTGACCCGCATGGACAGCGTGCGCGCCGCGACCGGTACGGCGAAGGAGAGCGTGCTGCACGCCGCGGAAGTGGTGGCGCCCTACGCCGGCACGGCCAAGCACCAAACGGCGCATTATGCACACGAGGCTCGCGTACGGCTCGCGCCCAAAGTCTCGAAGGCCGCGAATCAGGCCCGTTATCAGTACGACGCGCGAGTAGCGCCGCATGTGCCGCCCAAGGTCGACAAAGCCGCACACCGAGCTGCGGTGAAGGCCCGTAAGGCCGCTCGCCAGGCGGCGGATTACACCGTGCCGCGTGTCGAGCACGCGGTGGCCGTCGCTCAGCCAGTAGGGGAAGAGGCTGCGGCCCGCTCCACTGCCGCACTGGCCGCTCTGCGCGGACAGGTGACGGCGAAGGACATTCAGAAGCTGGTGAGGAAGCGCGAACGGCGGTCCAGGGCCGGACGTCTCGCCAAGGGTCTCGCGATCATCGGCGTGCTGGCCGGCGGAGCTTTCGCCGCCTGGAAGTGGTGGGACAAGCAGGCCAACCCCGATTGGCTGGTGGAACCGCCCGCTGCCACGGAGGTCTCCGACCGCGCACCGCTGACGTCCGTCGACGGCACTGGACCGGAAGATCTCGATCCTGAGGTGCAGGCGAAGCAGGCCGAGGCGGAGGCTCGAGACCGCGACGACCGTCGCTGATCGCATACCGCCCTTGTGGCCGGTGGCGTCGGGAGGAGTGTGAGCTCCCGGCGCCTCATGCGGCTGCGAGCGCCAGATCCGCGCCGGGGGCGGAGACGGTGCTCAGCGCGCTGTAGGCGCCGTAGGCGTCGACCACGGGCCGGTGCCTGGTGGCGGGTGAGGAGCCATGGGCTTCGGCGCGGATGCGCTGCTTGATGGTGGGCGGCAGTGCCCAGCCGCGCGCGATGGGGCTCCATCGTGTAGTGGGGGCCACTGTCGCCCGGACAGCCTGCGGACGCGCCTGCTTCGGCAGGTCCAGCCGGCCCGGCGTCCGCACGGCCGGCTGCTGAGCGGCGTTGGCGGCGGTGGTCAGCCCCACCGACCCAAGCAGCGCAAAGAGCGCGGTGATGAACGCGGTCCACAGATTCCTGACCTTGAAGGCGGCCATGACCCCTCGCTTTCGGGTTGAGCGATCTACATACCTTCCTCATGATGTGTACGCATCTTGGGAAGTGGGGGATCTACGCCGCCGCCGTGCAGTTCTTCGGATGAACACCACCCGTACGGTCCAGTGGCGGCCGTCGCCCGCGGCGGCAATGACGAGCGGGGATGGCGCACAGCGCTGCGAGGACCCGCAGGAGATCCGCGAGGACGACTTCGACTGCGGGCTCCAGAAAGTCCTCGGGCGGTCCGGAGGCCCGGCTCGGACGTACGGGCGGCCAGGCGCGCGGCGAAGGGTGCGCCGTGCCCTTCGTATGAAAAAGACCCCCTCCAACCGTGTTTCCACAGGTCAAAGGGGGTCTTGAAGCGTGGAGCCTAGGGGAGTCGAACCCCTGACATCTGCCATGCAAAGACAGCGCTCTACCAACTGAGCTAAGGCCCCGGAAAGGTGGATAGGACCGAGCAGACACATGCCTCGGCCACCGCCGCAGACCAGAGTACCGGGTGACCCCCGTGATCCTGCAAAAGGATTAGGGCTCCCGGTCGGCGACCACGCTCCGTAAGATGCTCGGCGAGGTTCGCAGCAGCGAAGCCGCTTGGGGAAGCGATGGGGAGACGCGATGGACGCCGCACAGCAGGAAACGACCGCAAGAGCCAGAGAACTGCAGCGCAGCTGGTACGGAGAGCCGCTGGGGGCGCTCTTCCGTCGGCTCATCGATGATCTGGGTCTGAACCAGGCTCGCCTCGCGGCGGTGCTCGGGCTGTCGGCGCCGATGCTCTCCCAGCTGATGAGTGGCCAGCGGGCCAAGATCGGCAATCCTGCGGTGGTCCAACGGGTGCAGGCGCTGCAGGAGTTGTCGAGTCAGGTCGCCGACGGCAGCGTCAGCGCGGTCGAGGCCACCGACCGGATGGAAGAGATCAAGAAGTCGCAGGGCGGCTCCGTGCTGACTGGCACCAGCCACAGCACGAGCAGCTCTGGCGCGCCGACAGTGCGCCGCGTCGTACGCGAGATCCAGTCGCTGTTGCGCTCCGTCTCGGCGGCGGGCGACATCATCGATGCGGCGGACTCCCTCGCCCCGAGCCACCCCGAACTGGCAGAGTTCCTCCGGGTGTACGGCGCCGGGCGCACGGCGGACGCGGTCGCCCACTACGAGTCGCACCAAAGCTGATCGAGGCAGGACGCCTCACAAGGGGACGGGGAGCGGGCGCAGCGCAATGGGTGAGGTATTCGCTGGTCGGTATGAACTGATCGACCCGATCGGGCGCGGCGGTGTCGGTGCGGTCTGGCGCGCCTGGGACCACCGGCGCCGACGCTATGTGGCGGCCAAGGTGCTGCAGCAGAGCGATGCGCACACACTGTTGCGCTTCGTCCGCGAGCAGGCTCTGCGGATCGATCATCCCCATGTCCTCGCCCCGGCCAGTTGGGCCGCGGACGACGACAAGGTGCTGTTCACCATGGATCTGGTGAGCGGCGGGTCGCTGGCGCATGTGATCGGCGACTACGGCCCGCTGCCGCCCCGTTTCGTGTGCACCCTGCTCGATCAGCTGCTGTCCGGTCTGGCCGCGGTGCACGCGGAGGGGGTCGTGCACCGCGACATCAAGCCGGCGAACATCCTGCTGGAGGCCACCGGTACCGGACGGCCGTATCTGCGGCTGTCCGACTTCGGGATCTCGATGCGCAAGGGTGAGCCGCGGCTGACCGAGACCAACTATGTGGTGGGCACGCCCGGTTATTTCGCGCCCGAGCAGATGATGGGCGCGGAACCGGACTTCACGGCCGATCTCTTCGCGGTCGGCCTGGTCGCGCTCTATCTGCTCCAGGGCCAGAAGCCCGACTCCCGGGCTCTGGTCGAGCACTTCGCCAGCCACGGCACTCCCGGCGCCCCCCAGGGCATGCCGGAACCTCTGTGGCAGGTGCTGGCCGGTCTGCTGCAGCCCGACCCGCAGGCCCGGTTCCGTACCGCCACGGGCGCGCGCAAGGCGCTTACAGCGGCCGTCGAGATGCTGCCGGAGCCCGGCGCCGACGACGAGCCGGTCGAGGTCTTCGACCAGATCGGGCCACTCCCCGCGGGATTCGGCCCCTCCGGTCCCGTAACCGACCCCCAGCCAGGTCAGCAGGCGGGTCAGCAGGGAGCGCAGGCTCCCGTGCAGCAGCCGCTCCCACCGTCGGAGACCGGCAGTTTCCATCTGGCCCCGCCACCGCAGCAGCCGCCCGTGCAGCAGCACAGCACACAACTGCCGTACGCGGCACAGCCGTCCACTCCTCCCCCCATGCCTGCGGCCGCGGAGCCAACGCCGACCCCCACGCCGATCCCCACCCCCACACCCGTACCGGCGCACAGCGCCTCCCCCCTTTACACCCCAGTGCCCGAGCAGCCCGCGCAGTCGCAGACCGCTCCGGTGCAGTACGAACAAGCTCTTACTCGTGCTTACACCGCTCAGAGCCCGCAGGTTCCGCTCCCGAACGCACCGATTCCGACGGCGGCCACAAAGCGACCGGGACCGCCCCCGAAGGTTGCGGTCCCGGTGCTGCTCGTTGCTCTGCTCTGTTTCGCGGTCGGCATCTGGGCGCTGACCCAGTCCTGAGCCGCCAGTCCTGAACTACCAGGAGGGCGGCGGCCCGTACTGCCCCGGCCCGGGCGCCTGCCCCTGCCCGACAGGACCCGGCGCCGCCGCCCCCAGCCCCGCGCCCGCGGTCGCCGTCCGCCGCCGTGCCAGCAGCGTCCACACCCCGAGCCCGAGCACCAGCACGATCCCGGCACCGATCCCCGCGGCGGCGACCAGCTGCATCGTGTCGCTCTTCGCCGCCTCCGGCGCGCTCTTCCCGCTGTCCGCGGCCTCCTGGTCGTCCTTGGTGACCTCGAAGTCCCCCGCGGGCCCCGCGTACGCAGGAGCGCTCTGCGCCTCGCCCTCGACGTTCACCCGCAGGATCAGCGGGATCGGCTGCTGGCCGTACTCCTCGCCGACTTCCGGGTTGAGCGTGACCGAGAGGTAGTACCAGCCGGCGAACCGCATGGCGCTGGTCGAGCCGGAGTCGTAGCGGTTCTCGTACGCCACGGGCGGCAGCGGATCCATCGCCAGCGACTTCTGCTTGCCGTCGTAGTACACGCTCGACGCGTCCTGCACCATCCCGCGGGCCGGGTTGTGCAGAGCCAGCACGAGGGCGTTGCCGACGCCCTGCGCGCTGTCGTCCGCCGCGCTGGTGCCGAGGTCGGCACTGGCGAAGATCTGCTGCCCCCAGTCGACCGGCACCCGGTAGAAGAGCGTCTGGCCGGGCGTGATCTCGTCCTGCCACTCGCCCTGCGTGAGGCCGGTGGCGTCGGTGAAGCTCGTGCCGCCGTGCCGCTCTTCCGGGCCGCCGCCGGGCACGGCTGGCGATGCGGAGGGCCAGTCCTCGGGCGGTGCCGTCGGGCCGGCTGACTTCAGCCCCGGCTCCGAGGCGAAACGGATCTCCACATCCCATGGCTCGGGCGTCGACGTGCCCTCACTGGTCCGCTCCAAAAGCACGTAGTACGCGCCCGCCTCCTGGCAGCTGCTGCTGTCCTTGTCGATCGTCCGGTCCGCGTACGCGGCGACCGGCCTGACGTACGTGGCGGAGCCGAACTGGGCGTCGTCGTCACCGCACTTGGTCCCGGAGCGGTCCTCGATGCTCACCGACAGCTTGTCCGCGTACCCGACCTTGGTGGCCAGCTTGGGGACGGCCACCGCCGAGACGTACGCATTGGCCCTGGCGTCCAGGTCGACACGGTAGTAGCGCTTCTCGCCGGGCCTGATCGTGTCCTTGTAGGTCGATCCGGCCGTCAGAGGCGGCCCGTCGCTGTTGACCGCCGAGCCCCGCACTGCCTTGGCCTCGCTGTCGAAGGCGTACGGATTGGGCTCGCCGACCGCCCACGCCTGCCCGGGCAGCGCCGCCACCGCGCACATCGCCGCCATGCCGGCCAGCGCCACCCGGCCCCTGCCGCGCTGCCTCTTCACGCGCTTCTCCTTGGTGTGGTCGTGTCCGTGGCGGTGCCCGTCGCCGGCTTGCGCCGTACCAGTACGAGCACCAGACCCGCGATCAGGATGACCGCCCCGCCTGCTGCTGCGGCGATCACGGTGCCGGTCCATCCTGCCCCGCCGGTCGCATCGCTGTCTGCGCGGGCAGCCGAATCACCCTTCTTGTCCGCCTTGTTCGCGAGAGCCGGCGCGTTGTGCTGCGGCCCGGCCAGCTCGTCGCCCATCACCGCCACCCGGAGCACCACACCGATCTGCGGGTTCTCGGCGATCTCGGCGGCCTTCGCGCCGAGCGTGACGGCGATGTAGAAACCGCCCTTGGTGTGCACCGGGACGACATTGGGGTGAGACTCGTGGCGGTTGGTCCAGGCGACCGGCACGGTGCCCATCTCCAGCGCCATGGGCCGGCCGTTGTAGATGGTCTGCGGGCTGAACTCCGCGGTGCCGCCGCCGACCGGCGCCCGCCCTGGTGTGAAGACCTCCGTCGCTCCGTAGGACCACACCGACGAAGCGCCGTCCACAGTGGGCTCGTTGGCGAACTCCACGTCGTACCGGAGCTGCTGCCCCCAGCCGACCGGGACCTTGTACCAGAGCGTCTGCGACGGCAGCACCTTGTCCCGCCACACGCCCTGCCCGATCTCCTTGGCGTCGTTGAAGCCGGTGCCGCCCGTCACGTCGCGCGGGTCCCCGGTCGGCAGCAGGGCGTCCTTGTCGCCCTTCCCGTACTCAGGCTGCGACTGAGCCGGCGTCACATCCTTGGGCAGCGGCTGTTCGACGCCGTACGTCAGCTCCAGCGGCCAGCGCCCGGCGGCCGAGTCCTTCTTGCTCTCCCGCTCGACGACCAGCCAGTACCGGCCCGCCTTGTCGCAGCTACTTGTGCCCTTCTCGCTTGGAATCCGGGCAACGGCCCAGGTCAGAGGGGTCGCTCCCTCCTTCTGGAAGAAGTGCTCGGTGCTGGTGGCGCAGGCACTGTCAGTGCCGTACGCAATCCTGGTGCGCAGGACGTCGAAGGTGTCGACCGCCGCCCCGGGCTGCGGCACCGCCGTCGCGGAAAACTCCACAGTGGATTCGGCATCCAGGTCCACCGCGTAGTAGCGCTGCTCGCCGGGTCCGATCGTGTCCAGATACTGCCCCGGTACGAGAGAGGGCGCCGCGTCCCGGCGCAGCGCGCCCTCGACCCGCTTGCCGCTGAAGCGGTATCCGTCGGCCGACAGCTGGGCCGAGCGCTGAAGCTGGCGGGCGAGCGCCTTGGCGTCGGGTGCGTCGTAGTAGCGCCCGTTGCCCGCCTTCGCGATGCACTCCAGCTGCTGCCGCGCCGCGCCCCGCACCTGGAATCCGACCGTGTCGATGCGCAGCCCGACGCCGTCTTTGGAGAGCTTCTCGGCAACCTCACAGGGCGGCGGAGAGCCGCAGTTGTCGTCACCGTCGGAGATCAGCAGGATCGTACGGGTCCCGATCGCGCCGTCCGCGGGTTTCGGGAGGTCCTCGGCGGCCTTCTGCAGCGAGAGCCCGATGGGGGTGTCGCCCTTGGGCCGCAGCGCCCCCACGGCCTGCTTCATGCCCGCACGGTCGAGCGGCTCGACGGGCCGGACCAGCCGGGTGTCTGTGCAGCCCTTGGGCTGATCGGCGCCGTAGACCCGCAGACCGGTGGGAAAGCCGTCGGGGAGGGCGTCGACGACGGTCCCGACGGCCGCGCGGGCGGAGGCCATCCGGGTCTGCCCGCTGCCGTCGTCGTCGGCCATGGAACCGGAGGAGTCGAGCACCATCACCAGGCCGCTCTTGCCGTCCGGCGCTTCAGCCTGCCGCGCTTGCCCCGCCCGACTCGCCTCCCCCGCCCGACTCGCTTCTCCTGCCTGCCCGTTCCGCCCCGCTTGCCCGACCTGCGCGGCCGCACTCGCCACCGGCAGCGGGCCCGCCGCCAGGGCGAGCAGCGCCGCGCCGATCGTTGCCACCGCCGTACGGCGGCCCAGTCGTGCCTTCACCCGTGGTTCCCTCCCGAGTCCCCGAAGTTTGCTCTTGCAACCTAATGATTTGCTTCGGTGAATTCAAGAGCAAGATTGTCACGGTCACGCCACAGCGGGGGAGGTTGTGTGCAGCGGGCAGGCTGCGGGCAGCAGGAAGCCCCGGCCGCTTCAGCGACCGGGGCTTCGTACCAAGACTGCTGCGTCTCACACACCCGAACCTGCGGGCACGGAGTCGGTCGCCTCCGTCCACAGATCCTGCTCGGCGCGATCCGCCTGGATCTGGCGGTACACGAGGAGCCCGCCGATGGCGGCCAGTGCGACCAGGAGAAGCTTCTTCACCGCGCGACCTCGTCTTTCCTTGACGTATGAGGACTTCTGGCGCCCGACTATACACACCGACCGATACCGATCGGTGACCTACGTATGACGTGCGAGGGACCGGCGAACGCCCCAACTCGGGCCCCGGACAAAGCGATCGGCCCGGACGGAGAAGCTCCGTCCGGGCCGAATCACAACTGTGGGCCTAACAGGATTTGAACCTGTGGCCTCATCCTTATCAGGTCGATCGGGAGCCACTGTCCACCGTAGTCGCTGGCGAGAGTTTCCCGGCAGGTCCTCCGCTCGTGTCCGCTGCGGACCGCCTTTGTTTGCTGCTGTTGGTGTCAGCTACTGATGTCGACGGGAAGACGACGCTTGACATGGCCGCCATTGCCAGGGTGGCGACCTCGTGCCCGGACGTAAGAGGCGCTCTTCGGCTTCCTGCCGGTGGTCTTCTTGCGTGCCGTGGTCTCCGTGGCGGCTGCGGTTGTCTTCTTGGCCGTGGTCGTCTTGGCCGACCCGAAGCGGCCCCGTCATGGTGCGCTTGCTCTCCGGCAGGGGTGGACGCTTTTGCGCGCCGGAGATGGCGGCCGTACGCCCTCCCGGACGGACGGCCGCCGAAGCCTGCCGGGGTCGGGTCCTGCTGCCCTAGTTGGCCAGCCAGTCCGTGAGGGTCACGGGACGGTCGGTGAGCGCGCGAAGGTTCCCGCCGTCGGCGGCGTCGACGACATAGGCCCGGCTTGTGCCGGCGGAGTCGTCGACGGCGGTGAAGGCGATCCGGCTGCTGTCAGGGGAGAAGACCGGGTTCTGGATGCTGGAGAGGGGCATCGACCACTGCGGCTCGGTGACGGCGCCGGTCGCCACGTCGGTGATGCGCATACCGTGCCCCGCGGAGTGGACGACGCGCTGCCCGTCGGGGGACCAATCGGCGGGCGTCGACAATGCCTGGTGGTCGGTTGTGACGGCACGGACCTCGCGGGTGGCCAGGTTCAGGATGTAGACGTCGGAGCCGTACTCCCAGCCGTTAGGCGTCTCGTACGAGGTGGCCTTCAGGAAGGCGATGCTCCGGCCGTCCGGGGAGAACGTCCCGCGGCTGCCGGAAGTGAGGACCTCAGCGCCGGAGCCGTCCGCGGCGATCCACTCCAGGCCGCGTGGGCTGTCGTAGACGATCCGCTTACCGCTCGGGGACCAGTCAGGGTGTCCGACATACGGCGCGGTGGCGTCTTCGGGCTGGACGCCCTCGGCCAGGACGCGCCGGTCGCTGCCGTCGGCGTCGGCGATCACCAGGTCGCGGGCGTACATGCAGCCCTCGTCCTGCGGTATGCACGTGTCCCGGCGTTGGATGTATGCGACCCGGGAGCCCTTGGGCGAGAGGACCCCGTCCTCTGCGGCCTGGGCGAACGTGGTGGTAACGGAGCCCGTCGCCGGGTCCAGCGCGACCGTGGCGGGCGACCCCGCAGAGTAGTCCGTGGCGGTGATACGGCCCGCCTCCACCGTTCCCCCCGCGCTGGCGGTCCCCGCCAGCGACAGGCTGGTCGCAACCGCGAGCCCGACGGTCAACGCAGCATGTGTGAAGCGCACATGCGCTCCTTCCTTCATTCCTTGGACCGGCCGTACCGGTCCCAATGAAGACAGCGCACACCGATCAAGAAACGTCACCTCCGGCCCAGCCAGCACATGACACGCCCAAGCGGCACAGGGCCGTCGAAGGCCCCATCCGTCCGGATGTCGTGCATCGACCGCGGGTATCCCCGACGCTGTACGGAATCGCGGATCACCATAGCCCGGGACCCTGGCGTGAGGAGCTCCTGTCGGCCTGAGGTCGGTGGAACGGCTTTGGCCGGTGTCCTGCCTGGTTTGGGGTCGTGCATGATCAGGGGGCCGTAGGCTGTCCGGCTACTCGGGCAGGTTTGTCCCCTGCCCGCAATGTGTCCGAGTGGCCCCCTGGTCTTGCTCGACGTGGGTCCCGGATCGGGGAGTGTGGGTCCGTGCCGACTACCGCGCCACCGAGCAACGCCAGGCACTCGGCCTGCCCGAGCCGGAAACCACCCTTGTCCTCGCCGATTGGCGCTGCGCAGGCCACGGCCACACCCCCGGCGAATCCGCTCTCGCCGCGTCCATCGCCGAAGACATCCGAGTCAACCGAGAAACGGCCCGCGAGTCTCTGTCAGAACTCCAACTCAATGATGTGGGGCCCGTGGTGACTGACGAAGTGCTGACCGTGCCCGAGGTCATGACCAAGCTCAAGGTTGGCCGCTCCACGGTCTATGACCTGATCCGCACCAGGCGCTTGCCTTCGCTGACCATTGGCCGTAGTCGCCGTGTCCCTGTGGACGCCCTGCACGCGTACCTCGTGTCCCGACTTGAGGAGGCGGCCTGATGGCCAAGCGTCGCCCCAACGGCGGGGGCACCATCACGAAGCGCAAGGACGGCCGCTATCAGGGTGCTGCCTATGTCACCAACACCGATGGACATCGGGTGCGGAAGTTCGTCTATGGCTCGACGTACGACGAAGCTGCCGAGAAGCTGGGCAAGCTCCAGGACCAGGAGCGCAACGGCGTCCCGGTGCCTTCCCGGACCTGGACGGTCGGGCAGTGGCTGGCCTACTGGCTTGAGCACATCGTGAAGCCGAACCGGGAGTACAACATGTACGTCAAGTACGAGTCCAAGGCGCGCCTTTACCTCGTTCCGCACCTGGGCAAGAAGGCGTTGGTCCGGCTGACGCCCGCCCAGGTCCGGACATTCATGACGGCGCTGGAGGAGCACGAGGAGGTGCCGGCGGCTACCCGCTTCGAGGTGCTGCGGGTGCTGCGGAACGCGCTCAACCGGGCTCGTCGGGAAGAGCTGCTGACGCGCAATGTCGCTGAGCCGGTGGACATGCCGAAGGTGAGCAAGGGAGAGACCAAGCCGTGGACGGCGCGGGAGGCGATTACCTTTCTGCGTACGGCCCGGTCCCATCGGCTCTACGCGGCCTGCGTCCTGGTGCTCGTCCTCGGTCTGCGGCGGAGTGAGGTCCTGGGCCTGGGCCGGCAGGACATCGACTTCGAGAACGAGCAGTTCACGCCGGTCAAACAGGTGCAGCGGGTACATGGTGGCCTGGTGCTCAAGCATCTCAATACCGAGTCCTCCCAGGCCGTGCTCCCGCTGCCGAAGTTCTGCGCCACCGTGCTTGAGAGCGCCGGTATCTGCAGGAGCTGGAGCGGAAGATCGGCGGTGCGAGCTGGAAGCAGGAGGCGGGCCACGATCTGATCTTCTCGGCCGAGCACGGCGGCATGATCGAGCCGGGTGGCTTCTCCCGCACCTTCACTGCGCTCATCAAGCGGTCTGGTGGTCGTCGGATCACGGTGCGGCTTGCTCGGCACACCTGCGGGACGCTGCTGGGCCTTTCTGAAGGTGCACCCCAAGGTCGCCCAGGCGATCCTCCGGCACAACCAGATCAGCATGACAATGGACATCTATACACACGTTGTGGATAAGGACCGGCGCGAGGCTGCGGCTCTGCTCGCCGACCTATTGGAAGATCCGCTCATCGGCTCATGTCAGCTACTGATGCAAAAGACCCCCAGGCTTGATCGCCTAGGGGTCTTCTTGCTGGTGGGGCTAACAGGATTTGAACCTGTGGCCTCATCCTTATCAGGGATGCGCTCTAACCAACTGAGCTATAGCCCCGCCGCGCTGCGCGCTGACCTCTGAAGATTAGCGCACGTCCGGGGCAGTACCAAAATTGGTTACTCGTCCTCCGCCAGGGTCAGCTCCACGCCACCGACGAAACCCGCGGACAGGTTGTAGATGAACGCCCCGAGCGTCGCCAGCGCTGTGGCCAGCACCACATCGATCACCGCGATGACCGAGGTGAAGATGAGCACCCGCGGCAGCGAAAGGAACGACTGAAGGTCGAAGCCATTGCTCTCGTTGGAGCCGGTGGCCTCGCTGATCGTCCCGCCGACCGTGGAGAAAACGCCCATCGCGTCCATGACCATCCACAGCACCGCGGCCGCGATCACCGTGCAGATGCCCAGCGCGATGGAGAGCAGGAAGCTGACCTTCATCACCGACCAGGGATCGGCCTTGGCCACCCGCAGCCTCGCCTTGCGGGTACGCGGCGTCGTACTCGCCCCGGTCCGCGGCCGGCGCACAGCGCCGCCCGTCTGCGGCACGCCGCCACCGCCCTGGGGCGAGGGATACGCCTGCGGCGGGTGGTACGGCTGCTGCCCGGCCTGCTGCGGCGCCGGCTGCTCGCCGCCAAACCTCTCGTACGGGGGTGTGTGCCCCCGGGTGTCCGTCACCGTAACCCCCTGGGAGTCCGCGGCAGGGCCACGGGCACCGTTCGCTCCGGAATCGGCCGATCCGGCGCCCGTGGCTCCACTCACGCTTTACTCCTCGTGCTCCCCGGCCGAAGGCTCCGTGCCCTCGACCACCGCCTCGACCGCCTCACCGTCGGCCTCTTCGGTCCCGTCGACCTCTTCGGCCTCGCGACCCGCCTCGGCGTTACGCGCGATACCGACCACGGCATCGCGCTTGCCCAGGTTGATCAGTTGGACGCCCATGGTGTCACGGCCCGTCTCCCTGACTTCGTTGACTCGCGTACGAATCACACCGCCCCCCAGGGTGATGGCCAGGATCTCATCCGTCTCCTCGACCACCAGCGCACCCACGAGCGAACCGCGGTCCTCCACAATCTTGGCGGCCTTGATGCCGAGGCCGCCGCGACCCTGGACGCGGTACTCGTCGACGGCGGTCCGCTTCGCGTACCCACCATCGGTGGCAGTGAACACGAACGTACCGGGCCGGACGACATTCATCGAGAGCAGTTCGTCGCCCTCACGGAAACTCATGCCCTTCACACCCGACGTCGCACGCCCCATCGGACGCAGCGCGTCGTCGGTCGCGGTGAACCGGATCGACTGCGCCTTCTTGCTGATGAGAAGCAGATCGTCCTCGGCCGACACCAGCTCGGCGCCGATCAGCTCGTCGTCGCTGCCGTCCTCCGTCTCACGGAGATTGATCGCGATGACGCCACCCGAGCGGGGCGAGTCGTAATCCTTCAGAGACGTCTTCTTCACCAGACCGCCCTTGGTGGCGAGCACCAGGTAGGGCGCGGCGTTGTAGTCGCGGATCGCCAGGATCTCGGCGATCTGCTCGTCCGGCTGGAAGGCCAGCAGGTTGGCGACATGCTGACCGCGCGCCTCCCGGCCGGCGTCGGGGAGTTCGTACGCCTTGGCGCGGTAGACACGGCCCTTGTTGGTGAAGAACAGCAGCCAGTGGTGCGTCGTGGAGACGAAGAAGTGGTCGACGATGTCGTCTTCCTTCAGCTTCGTGCCGCGTACGCCCTTACCGCCGCGCTTCTGCGAGCGGTAGTCGTCCGTCTTCGTGCGCTTCACATAGCCGCCACGCGTGATCGTGACGACGATGTCCTCCTCGGCGATCAGGTCCTCAATGGACATGTCGCCGTCGAAGGGCACCAGCTTGGAGCGCCGGTCGTCGCCGAACTTCTCGACGATGACGGCCAGTTCCTCGCTGACGATCCGACGCTGCTTCTCGGGCGAGGCCAGGATCGCGTTGTACTCGTTGATCTTCGCCTGCAGTTCGTCGTGCTCTGCGACGATCTTCTGGCGCTCCAGGGCGGCCAGTCGGCGCAGCTGCATCTCGAGGATGGCGTTGGCCTGGATCTCGTCGATCGTGAGCAGGCCCATCAGGCCCTCGCGCGCGACCTCGACCGTGTCACTGCGCCGGATCAGCGCGATGACCTCGTCGATCGCGTCCAGCGCCTTGAGCAGACCGCGCAGGATGTGCGCCCGCTCCTCCGCCTTGCGCAGGCGGAACTTCGTACGCCGGACGATGACCTCGATCTGGTGGTGCACCCAGTGGCGGATGAAGGCGTCCAGCGACAGCGTGCGCGGCACGCCGTCGACCAGCGCCAGCATGTTCGCGCCGAAGTTCGTCTGCAGGTCGGTGTGCTTGTAGAGGTTGTTCAGCACGACCTTCGCGACCGCGTCACGCTTGAGCACGATGACCAGGCGCTGTCCCGTACGGGACGAGGTCTCGTCACGGACGTCCGCGATGCCGCCGATCTTGCCGTCCTTCACCAGGTCGGCGATCTTCTGCGCGAGATTGTCCGGGTTGGTCTGGTAGGGAAGCTCCGTGACGACCAGGCACTGCCGACCCTGGATCTCCTCGACCTCGACGACCGCGCGCATCGTGATGGAGCCGCGACCGGTGCGGTACGCCTCCTCGATGCCCTTGCGGCCCACGACCAGCGCACCGGACGGGAAGTCCGGGCCCTTGATCCGCTCGATGAGTGCGTCGAGCAGCTCCTCGTGGGTGGCCTCGGGGTGCTCCAGCGCCCACTGCGCGCCGGCCGCGACCTCGCGCAGATTGTGCGGCGGGATGTTGGTCGCCATACCGACCGCGATGCCGGCCGAGCCGTTGACCAGGAGGTTCGGGAAGCGCGCCGGCAGGACCGTCGGCTCCTGGTTACGGCCGTCGTAGTTGTCCTGGAAGTCGACGGTCTCCTCGTCGATGTCCCGGAGCATCTCCATCGACTGCGGCATCAGCTTGCACTCGGTGTACCGCATGGCGGCGGCCGGGTCGTTGCCCGGAGAACCGAAGTTGCCGTTGGAGTCCACCAGAGGCATGCGCATCGACCACGGCTGGGCGAGACGCACGAGCGCGTCGTAGATCGAGGAGTCGCCGTGCGGGTGGTACGTACCCATGACGTCACCGACGACGCGGGCGCACTTGTAGAAGCCCTTCTCGGGCCGGTAGCCGCCGTCGTACATCGCGTACAGCACGCGCCGGTGGACGGGCTTGAGACCGTCCCGTACGTCAGGCAGCGCACGGGAGACGATGACGGACATCGCGTAGTCGAGATACGAGCGCTGCATCTCGGTCTCGAGCCCGACGGGCTCGATCCGCAGCGTCGGGTCTTCTTCTTCAGTCGTGGCGGGAGTGTTCTCGTCGGCCATTGCTGGTCAAAATCCTTTCGAAGCGGTCAGCGACAGACCGACTCAGATGTCGAGGAAGCGGACGTCCTTGGCATTGCGCTGAATGAACGAGCGCCGCGCCTCGACGTCCTCGCCCATCAGCACCGAGAACAGGTCGTCGGCCTGCGCCGCGTCGTCGAGCGTGACCTGGCCGAGCACGCGGTGGTCCACGTCCATCGTGGTGATGCGCAGCTCCTCGGCGTTCATCTCGCCGAGACCCTTGAAGCGCTGGATCGAGTCTTCCTTGATCCGCTTGCCGTTCTGCTTGCCGAGCTCGACGAGCGCGTCGCGCTCACGGTCCGAGTACGCGTACTCGAAGTCGTCCCGACCCCACTTGATCTTGTAGAGCGGCGGGCGCGAGAGGTAGACGTGCCCGGCCTCGACCAGCGGCCGCATGAAGCGGAACAGGAAGGTCAGCAGCAGCGTGTTGATGTGCTGGCCGTCGACGTCGGCGTCCGCCATCAGGATGATCTTGTGATAGCGGAGCTTCTCGATGTCGAAGTCCTCGTGGACTCCGGTACCGAAGGCCGAGATCAGCGCCTGGACCTCGGTGTTCTGCAGGATCTTGTCGATCCGCGCCTTCTCGACGTTCAGGATCTTGCCTCGGATGGGCAGGATCGCCTGGTACATCGGGTTACGGCCGGACTTCGCCGAGCCGCCGGCGGAGTCACCCTCGACGATGAAGATCTCGCACTTCGTCGGGTCGTTGGACTGGCAGTCACTCAGCTTGCCCGGCAGCGAAGCCGACTCCAGCAGGCCCTTGCGACGGGTCAGGTCGCGGGCCTTGCGGGCCGCGACGCGCGCCGTCTGCGCCTGGATGGACTTGCGGATGATGTCCGCGGCCTCATTGGGATTGCGGTCGAACCAGTCGGTGAGGTGCTCGTGCACGACCTTCTGCACGAAGGTCTTCGCCTCCGTGTTGCCCAGCTTGGTCTTGGTCTGGCCCTCGAACTGCGGCTCGCCCAGCTTGACCGAGATGATCGCGGTCAGACCCTCGCGGATGTCCTCGCCGGAGAGGTTGTCGTCCTTCTCGCGCAGCAGCTTCTTGTCGCGCGCGTACCGGTTGACCAGGCCCGTCAGAGCGGACCGGAAGCCCTCTTCGTGGGTACCGCCCTCGTGGGTGTGGATCGTGTTCGCGAAGGAGTACACACCCTCGGTGTACTGAGAGTTCCACTGCATCGCGATCTCGACCGAGAGCATCCGCTCCTTGTCCTCGGCCTCGATGTCGATGACGGTCGGGTGGATGAGCTCGCCCTTGCGGGAGTTGAGGTACTTGACGAAGTCGACGATGCCGCCTTCGTAGTAGTACGTCACCGCGCGTGCGGGCGGCTCCTCGTCCGGCTCCTCGGGGGCGTCGGCACCTACGGTGGCCTTCGCCGACTCGCGCTCGTCCGTCAGCGTCAGGGTCAGGCCCTTATTGAGGAAGGCCATCTCCTGGAAACGGCGGGAGAGCGTCTCGAAGGAGTACTCGGTCGTCTCGAAGATGTCGCCGTCGGCCCAGAACGTCACCGTGGTGCCGGTCTCGTCCGTGGGCTCGTTCTTCGCGAGGGGCGCGGTCGGGACACCGAGCTTGTAGTCCTGCGTCCAGCGGTAGCCGTCGCGCTTGACCTCGACGGAGAGCTTGGACGACAGGGCGTTGACGACCGATACGCCGACGCCGTGCAGACCGCCGGAGACGGCGTAGCCGCCGCCGCCGAACTTGCCGCCTGCGTGCAGAACGGTCAGCACCACCTCGACGGCCGGCTTGCCCTCGGACGGGACAATGTCCACCGGGATACCGCGGCCGTTGTCGACCACGCGTACGCCACCGTCGGCAAGGATCATGACGTCGATGGTGTCCGCGTGCCCGGCGAGGGCCTCGTCGACGGAGTTGTCGACGACCTCTTGCACAAGGTGGTGAAGTCCACGCTCACCGGTCGAGCCGATGTACATGCCGGGGCGCTTGCGGACCGCGTCCAGACCCTCGAGGACTGTGATCGCGCTGGCGTCGTACGAGGCGGATACCTCGCCGTTTCCACCGGCAGGAGTGGACGGAATGTTCTCGTTGGGGTTGCCGGAATCGGCCACGAAGCGCCCTTTCTGGCACAGCACAAGCCGTTCTCCGGGCAGGCGGGAGCGGCTGCGTCGTTCGACATGTTCCGCGAGTGGGCGGGATTGTCCACCAGTCTACCGGTACCGCCGACACGAATGGGGGTTTGCCGGTAGCTGCGTCCGCATGTGCCGCCCTGAACCGTGATGGTCCGACTCCCCATATCCAGGAAGGGGCTCCAGGAGGCTCACACGGGCGTTGAGCGCTTCGGCCTGTCAACCACTCGCTACGGTCTGACTATGTTCTGGCTGTGGTGAGAGACACCTCACACAACTTGTGGGGTTTCGCTCGTTACGGGTGGCGCCGCCGAAAATCCTGGAGGTCCGGGGCGCAGCCCCGGTTTCGGGAAGGGGGGTGGGGAGAGACACCCCCCTCAGCCGTACGTGTCGCCCGGCCCCACACTCCCCGGCGCTCTCAGCGGCCCGTACCCCTTCTGCGGCCCCCCGGGCCCCAGCACCTTGATCAGCCGTACCGTCCCGTGACCCAAGTCCTCGTTCAGCCGCGCCACCAGCCTCGGCGCCAGCAGCCGCAGCTGCGTCGCCCACGCCGTCGAGTCGCACTGCACCGTCAGCACGCGCTCGTCAGGATCTTCGTCGTACTTCAACGGCACACAGTGGTTCGCCAGGTCCTCGCCCACGATCTGCGGCCAGCGCCCCATCACCCCGCCCACCGCGGCCGGCGTCTCCCAGCCCCGCTCGGTGATCAGCCGGTTGATCGCGGCACCCAGCGGGAGCGGATCGCGGCCGTCCGCACGCGCCCCCGACCGCAGCCCCCCGCCCCGCCTGGCCTGCTTCTTCTGCTGCGCCGCCGCACCCCGCGCCTTCGCCTGCTCCTTCGCCGCGCGCAGCGCGACCCGCGCCAGGTCGACGCCCGACGACTCGGGCACCTTCGGCGTCTGAACGGGCTCGCCGCCGGGGTCCTCGCCGGGGTCCTCGCTCATACGCGTTCCACCGCCCCGTCCGCCACCGCGTACCGCGTCCCCGCCAGCACCCCCGGCACATCGTCCTCGACCGCCGCGGTCACCAGCACCTGCTCACCCGGAGCCACCAGTTCCGCCAGCCGCTCCCGACGCCGCGCGTCCAGCTCCGCGAAGACATCGTCGAGCACCAGCACGGGCTCATTGCCCTCCGCGCGGAGAAGGTCGTAGGAGGCCAGCCGCAGCGCCAGCGCGTACGACCAGGACTCGCCATGGCTGGCGTACCCCTTCGCCGGCAGCTGCCCCAGCTTGAGCAACAGGTCGTCCCGGTGCGGCCCGACCAGCGTCACGCCCCGCTCGATCTCCTGCTTGCGCACCTCCGTCAGCGCGCCGATCAGCTGCTCGTACAGCGCGTCGCGCCCCTGCACCCCGGCCGCACCCGCACCCGCACTGCCACCGGCGGAGGAACGGTACTCCAGCGCCACTGGCCCGCCCCCCGGCGCCACCTGCTCGTACGCCTTCTCCGCCAGCGGCTCCAGCGCCGCGATCAGTTCGATCCGCTGCGCCAGCAACTCCGCGCCGGCCCGCGCCAGATGCTGGTCCCACACATCCAGCGTCGACAGATCCGCCCCGCCGGACTTCGTCCCTGGAGTTGCCCCCACGCGCCCGCCGTGCCGCCGCGCCATCGCCGCCGACTTCAGCAGGGTGTTGCGCTGTTTGAGCACGCGCTCGTAGTCGGACCGCACCCCCGCCATCCGCGGCGACCGCGCCGTGACCAGCTCGTCGAGGAACCGCCGCCGCTCGCCGGGATCGCCCTTCACCAGCGCCAGATCCTCCGGCGCGAACAGCACCGACCGCACTATCCCCAGCACATCACGCGGTCTGACCTGCGAAGACCTGTTGATACGGGCCCGGTTCGCCTTGCCCGGATTGAGCTCCAGCTCGACCAGCTGGGAGCGCTCGCCCTGCGTGACGGCGGCCCGGATCACCGCACGGTCCGCCCCCATCCGCACCAGCGGCGCGTCAGAGGAGACCCGGTGACTGGACAGCGTCGCCAGATAGCCGACCGCCTCGACGAGATTGGTCTTGCCCTGCCCGTTCGCCCCCACGAACACGGAGACGCCCGGGTCGAGCGGGACCTCGACCCGGGCGTACGAGCGGAAGTCGGCCAGCGACAAATGCGTGACGTGCATGGGTGTACGCCGACCTCCCCCGGCTCAGGGCTACTTCTTGTTCTCGACCGCGTGGCCGCCGAACTGGTTGCGCAGCGCCGCGACCATCTTCATCTGCGGGGAGTCGTCCTGACGAGACGCGAACCGCGCGAACAGCGACGCGGTGATCGCGGGCAGCGGCACCGCGTTGTCGATCGCGGCTTCCACAGTCCACCGGCCCTCGCCGGAGTCCTCTGCATAACCGCGCAGCTGGTCCAGGTGCTCGTCCTGGTCCAGCGCGTTGACCGCCAGGTCGAGCAGCCAGGAACGGATGACCGTGCCCTCCTGCCAGGAGCGGAAGACCTCGCGTACGTCGGTGACCGAGTTGACCTTCTCCAGCAGCTCCCAGCCCTCGGCGTAGGCCTGCATCATGGCGTACTCGATGCCGTTGTGGACCATCTTCGCGAAGTGGCCCGCGCCGACCTTGCCCGCGTGCACCGAGCCGAACTCGCCCTCGGGCTTCAGCGCGTCGAAGACCGGCTGCACCTTCGCGACGTGCTCGGCATGGCCGCCGTACATCAGCGCGTAGCCGTTCTCCAGGCCCCAGACGCCGCCGGACACACCGCAGTCGACGAAGCCGATGCCCTTGATGCCCAGCTCTACGGCGTGCCGCTCGTCGTCCGTCCAGCGGGAGTTGCCGCCGTCCACCACGATGTCGCCGGGGGACAGCAGGGCGGCCAGCTCGTCGATGGTGGACTGGGTCGCGGATCCGGCCGGGACCATCACCCAGACGACCCGCGGGCCCTTCAGCTTGCCCACAAGCTCTTCGAGGCTGTGGACATCGGCGACGTCGTGGTTACGGTCGTAGCCGATGACGGTGTGGCCTGCGCGGCGGATGCGCTCGCGCATGTTGCCGCCCATCTTGCCGAGGCCGACGAGACCGAGCTCCATCACAAATTCCTTAAGCGTTGTATGCCGATTCGTACCCGGATCCGAGCCTACGCCCGGCCGGTACCGACGCCCGACGGGCCTGCTCGGGCGTGAGCAGGCCCGTCGGGATCAGCCCTCGGGCGGACCAACCGGACTCAGCCGGACAGCCGCACAGGCATGATCAGGTACTTGTACGCCTCGTCCGCCTCGGCATCCACAGCCGGCTTGCCGCTCAGCAGCGCCGGCTTGGTGGAGGTGGTGAACGAGAGCTGGGCAACCGGCGAGTCGATGGCGCTCAGGCCGTCGAGCAGGAAGGTCGGGTTGAAGGCGATCGAGATGTCGTCGCCATCGAGGTTCGCGTCGACGCGCTCCACAGCCTGTGCATCGTCGCTGGAACCGGCCTCCAGGATCAGCACGCCCTGCTCGAAGCTGAGCCGCACCGGGGTGTTCCGCTCGGCGACCAGGGCCACTCGCTTGACGGCCTCGACGAAGGGTGCGGTCTCGATCACGGCGACCGAGTTGAACTCGGTGGGGAACAGCGTCCGGTACTTCGGCAGATCGCCCTCGAGCAGCCGGGTCGTGGTCCGCCGCCCCGCGCCCTCGAAACCGATGAGCCCCTCGCCCGCACCCGAGCCCGAGAGCGCGAGGGTGACCGTGTCACCGCTGGTCAGCGCCTTGGCGGTGTCGAGCAGCGTCTTGGCGGGCACCAGCGCGACAGCGGACGCGTCCGGGTTCTCCGGCTTCCACAGGAACTCGCGGACAGCGAAGCGGTAGCGGTCGGTGGAGGCCAGCGTGACGGTGTCGCCCTCGATCTCGATACGTACGCCGGTGAGCACCGGGAGCGTGTCGTCGCGGCCGGCGGCGATGGCAACCTGCGCGGCGGCGGAGGCGAAGACCTCACCGGGCACGGTGCCGGTCGCGGTCGGCATCTGCGGCAGCGCCGGGTACTCCTCCACAGGCAGGGTGTGGAGTGTGAATCGCGAGGAGCCACAGACGACGGTCGCCCGTACACCGTCTGTGGAAATCTCCACCGGGCGGTTGGGGAGGGCGCGGCAGATGTCTGCGAGCAGTCGGCCGGAGACCAGGACGGTGCCGTCCTCGTCCACCTCCGCCTCCACGGAGACGCGGGCCGAGACCTCGTAGTCGAAGCTCGAGAAGCTGAGGGCGCCGTCCTCCGCCTTCAGAAGAAGGCCCGCGAGTACGGGCGCCGGCGGACGGGCCGGGAGGCTCCGGGCCACCCAGGCCACCGCCTCCGCGAGTACATCGCGCTCCACCCGGATCTTCACCGGAACCGCCTCCTGCTGTTGCTGGCTCGCCCTTGCTGGCCTTCGTCGTCGGCTGTGTCGCCGGGGACCAGTCTGACGTACGGCACCGACAGTCGGTGCGGGTCGGGGTCAAGTCGTGGCAAGAGGTGTGGGGCGCTCCGGGCTCGAGTTGTGCACAGGGCCTTCTTCGAAGCGAATTTCCCGGTAACTCTAAGTGGGAGTAGTAGTAGGGCCTGTGGAAACGGTGGATAACGCCATCCATGCAGGTCAGACCCGTTTTTTTGTCCACCGGGCCTGTGGGCGGAGCCGGTGGACAACCCAGTGGTTCTGTGGACGCCCGAAAGTTCTGCACATCCGATGCACAGCCCGAGGGGACTTCTCCCCAGTGCTGTCCCCAGTTTTACCCACGTTCCCCACAGGCCAACCGACCTCATTGGTGTGACGCCTTTCACTCGACACAGTGATCCCGGGTGTTTCGTTGCCGAACAGTGGACAGGGGTGTGGGAAAGCTGTGGGCAACGCGGCGCTGCCTGTGGGCTGCCGGTGGACAACCTTGATCGAGCCCTGTGGAGGGCTTCTGTGTCCACAGTCTGTGGAGCACGGTTGGCCACAAATCCACAAGCGCCTGACCTGGTGTGATGAAGTCTCAGCAACCGCCCCTGTGGACGCAATCTGGACAACTTTCCAGTCCCCAGGCTGTGGACGGAAGGTCGTCCCCAGATCTGTGGAGAACACCTCCTGGGAGCCGACTATTCGAACACCGGACATCTGGAGGAGGGGTGCGGGAGAGGTTCTGGAGGGGCACGGCGAGGCCTCTGGAACGACGAAGGGCGCCCCGGGACCTCGTCCCGGGGCGCCCTCGAAGGCCTCTTGGGTGGCTGCGTCAGCCGTTCTTGATGCGGTTGGTGAGCTCGGTGACCTGGTTGTAGATGGAGCGCCGCTCGGCCATCAGCGCGCGGATCTTGCGGTCCGCGTGCATCACGGTCGTATGGTCACGGCCGCCGAATTGCGCGCCGATCTTCGGCAGGGACAGATCGGTGAGCTCACGGCACAGATACATCGCGATCTGGCGGGCGGTCACCAGCACTCGGCTGCGTGACGATCCGCAGAGATCCTCCACCGTCAGACCGAAGTAGTCGGCGGTCGCCGCCATGATCGCGCTCGCGGTGATCTCGGGAGCCGCGTCCTCCCCACCCGGGATCAGATCCTTGAGCACGATCTCGGTGAGCCCGAGATCCACCGGCTGCCGGTTGAGCGAAGCGAACGCGGTCACCCGGATCAGCGCGCCCTCCAGCTCGCGGATGTTGCGTGAGATCCGGGAGGCGATGAACTCCAGCACCTCTGGCGGGGCGTTGAGCTGCTCCTGCACCGCCTTCTTACGGAGGATCGCGATCCGCGTCTCCAGCTCCGGCGGCTGTACGTCGGTGGTCAGACCCCACTCGAAGCGGTTCCGCAGCCGGTCTTCCAGCGTCACCAGCTGCTTGGGCGGCCGGTCCGAGGACAGCACGATCTGCTTGTTGGCGTTGTGGAGCGTATTGAAGGTGTGGAAGAACTCCTCCTGCGTCGACTCCTTGCTCGCCAGGAACTGGATGTCGTCGACCAGCAGGATGTCCACATCGCGGTAGCGCTTGCGGAACGTGTCGCCCTTGCCGTCGCGGATCGAGTTGATGAACTCGTTGGTGAACTCCTCCGAGCTCACATACCGCACCCGGGTGCCGGGGTAGAGGCTGCGCGCGTAGTGCCCGATGGCGTGCAGCAGGTGGGTCTTTCCGAGCCCCGACTCCCCATAGATGAACAGGGGGTTGTACGCCTTGGCCGGCGCCTCCGCGACCGCGACCGCCGCGGCGTGCGCGAACCGGTTGGAAGCGCCGATGACGAAGGTGTCGAAGAGGTACTTCGGGTTCAGGCGGGCATGCGGCTCACCGGGACCGGGCGCCGGCGAGGGCTGAGCGCCCAGCGGTCCGGGTGCGCCCCCGGGAGCGCTGCGATGGGGTGCCTGGCCGTGGCGCTCCGGGCGCGGCTGCTCGTACTGCTGGCGCTCGGGCGGCTGCGGCTGCCGGTAGTCGTGCTGGGGCTGGCGCAGCCGGGCGGTGGCGTACGGGTCGCGGTCCTGGAAGCCACCGAGCCTCGGCTGCTGCCAGGAGAGGTCCTCCTGTGTACGCGGCCAGGCGCCGGGTTCAGGGCGCTGCTGCTGATGCTGCTGGTACTCGGGGTAGGCAGGACGGACGTTCGGCAGCCGGTCGTCGTCGGGCCGGTGTCCGTAGTCGTCATACGGGTCGTTCTGCCGCTCGTCGTGCTGCGGGCCGCCCTGATAGCGAGGAGCCTGCTGCTGCGTGGGGGGTGACTGCTGAGCCGGAGGCTCGCCCACAGAGTCGTCCACGGTGATGGCGATCCGGATCGGCCGACCGCACTCACGGCTGAGGGTCTCGCTGATCAACGGGGCGAGGCGGCCCTCGAGGACGCGCTTGCCCCATTCATTGGGTACGGCGAGGAGCGCGGTGTCGGCCACCAGTGCGAGTGGCTGGCAGCGCTCGATCCACTGCTTGTCCTTGGGCTCGATGCCCTGCTGGCCCTCCGCGAGGAGCTGTTCCAGCACTCGTGGCCACACTGCGGCAAGATCGGCAGGTACGTCAGCCACAAGGCACGCTCTCTCGCAGGTCCCACGAATGTGTGGTTCTCGGGACGGGATGGGAAGACAGGCAGGAAAGGAATTGGAGTTCAGCCACGGTAGTCAGGGCGACCCGCGCGGTTCAAGTTGTTGTCCACAGCCTGTGCACAGTGGACCATGCCGTGACCCTGGTTTGACCGGATGGCGTAGCCGCGCGTACCGTAACCAGGTCGAGTTGTCGATGGCTGCTGCCGCCTGCCTCCGATGGGCAAAGATCACGGTCTGTGATCGTGAAGCGGTGCACTCGGGCGTAAACGCGAGCTACTCGTGGGCGCACGGTGACAGCCAGGCGATGTCCCGCCACCAACGAATCATTTCTGGAGCCCCCGAGTGAGCAAGCGCACCTTCCAGCCGAACAACCGTCGTCGCGCCAAGACCCACGGCTTCCGCCTGCGGATGCGCACCCGTGCCGGCCGCGCGATTCTCGCGAACCGCCGTGGCAAGGGTCGCGCAAGCCTGTCCGCCTGATCGCGTACAGGTCATGACGTGCTGCCTACCGAGAATCGGCTGAGGCGGCGCGAGGACTTCGCGACCGCGGTACGCCGAGGACGCCGGGCCGGCCGCCCGCTCCTCGTCGTCCACCTACGCAGCGGTGCAACGGACCCGCACGCGCCTGGGGAGAGCGCTCCCCCGACGTGTGCGGGTTTCGTTGTAAGCAAGGCCGTGGGCGGGGCGGTGGTACGCAACAAGGTCAAGCGGAGACTGCGCCACCTGATACGCGACCGGCTCGCCGAGCTGCCCCCCGGTAGCCTGGTGGTCGTACGGGCGCTGCCCGGCGCGGGCGACGCCGATTATGCACAGCTGGCCCGAGACCTGGATGCCGCTCTTCAGCGGCTGCTGGGAGGGGGCGCGCGATGAAGTACCCGCTGCTGGCTCTGATCAAGCTGTACCAGTGGACGATCAGCCCGCTGCTGGGGCCTGTCTGCAGGTACTACCCGTCGTGTTCCCACTACGGATATACGGCCATCGACCGGCACGGCGCGGTCAAGGGCACAGCACTGACCGCCTGGCGCATCCTGCGATGCAATCCATGGTCGCCGGGTGGCGTGGATCATGTGCCGCCGCGCAAGCGTCCGCGATGGCATGAAATGCTGCGCGACGCCTTGCGTGGCAGCAAGGGCGGGCACTCCGCCGCCGATGTGCCTCCCCGGGAGTCGACCCCCGAACCCCCGAGTGCGGCCGCAGAGACCTCGCCCAATGCTCAAGGAGCCTGATTAGTGGACACGATTGCCAGTCTCTTCAGCTTTATCACCACACCTGTTTCGTGGGTCATCGTCCAGTTCCACACGCTCTACGGGGCGATCTTCGGCCCCGACACGGGCTGGGCCTGGGGACTGTCCATCGTGTCGTTGGTGATCCTCATCCGGATCTGTCTGATCCCGCTCTTTGTGAAGCAGATCAAGTCGACCCGGAACATGCAGGCGCTCCAGCCGAAGATGAAGGCGATCCAGGAGCGCTACAAGAGCGACAAGCAGCGTCAGTCCGAAGAGATGATGAAGCTGTACAAGGAGACGGGCACCAACCCGCTCTCCTCGTGCCTTCCGATCCTCGCGCAGTCGCCGTTCTTCTTCGCCCTGTACCACGTGCTCTCCAGCATCGCCTCGGGCAAGACCGTCGGTGTTATCAATGAATCGCTGCTGGACAGCGCCCGGCAGGCGCACATCTTCGGTGCCCCTCTGGCGTCGAAGTTCACGGACAGCACGGAGAAGGTCGCCGCACTCAACGCCTCGCTGACCGATGTACGCATCGTCACCGCGATCATGATCGTCCTGATGTCGGCGTCGCAGTTCTACACCCAGCGCCAGCTGATGCAGAAGAACGTCGACCTGACGGTCAAGACGCCGTACATGCAGCAGCAGAAGATGTTGATGTACATCTTCCCGGTCATCTTCGCCGTGATGGGCATCAACTTCCCCGTCGGTGTCCTCGTCTACTGGCTGACCACCAACGTGTGGACCATGGGCCAGCAGATGTACGTGATCAACCAGAACCCGACGCCGGGCAGCAAGGCCCAGGACCACTACCTGCAGCGCCTGCTGAAGAGCGTCACCGCCCACAGTGAAGTTCGGTCGCGTCGCAAGCGCAATGTCATCCAGGCGATCGTGGCCAAGGGCGCGGACCGCAACGAGAACGAGCGTCGGTTCATCACAGGCCTGGCCAAGGCGGGCTTCGCTGCCCAGCCGGACGGCACGGTGGCCAAGAGTGACACGGCAGTCGCCGAGGCCGACGGCGGCCCCGCGCAGAGGCGGCAGCAGCCCAAGCGTCAGACCAAGTCGAAGCGTCAGTCCGCCGCTGCGCAGCAGGGCGCAGCCAAGAGCTCCGATTCCGCCGACTCCGAGTCGAGGCTCTCGCTCGAGAAGGATGCGCGCTCCGGGAGTGCCTCCCAGGCCGGAGGCTCCGGGGGAGACACCAAGCCGAAGCCGGCGGGGAAGCCTGCCTCAGGTTCCGCACGCCAGCAGCCCAAGTCCGGACAGCGCAAGGGCCAGCAGCGGCCCAAGCACCCGTCGTCCAAGAAGTAAGAAGGAGTCCATCCGTGACGGAAGGCACCATCTCCGCCGCCGCCGAGGGTGGCGACACCCTGACCCGCCTCGAGCAGGAAGGGGAGATCGCGGCCGACTACCTCGAGGGTCTGCTCGACATCGCCGATCTCGACGGTGACATCGACATGGACGTCGAGGCCGACCGGGCCGCGGTCTCGATCATCAGTGACTCGGGCAGCCGGGATCTGCAGAAGCTCGTGGGCCGTGACGGCGAGGTCCTGGAGGCGCTCCAGGAGCTGACGCGGCTCGCCGTGCACCGGGAGACGGGGGACCGCAGTCGGCTGATGCTGGACATCGCGGGCTTCCGGGCCAGGAAGCGCACGGAGCTCGCCGAGCTCGGCGCCAAGGCCGCCGACGAGGTGAAGGGCACCGGTCAGCCGGTGAAGCTGGACCCGATGACGCCGTTCGAGCGCAAGGTCGTGCATGACGCGGTCGCCGCGGCGGGTCTGCGCAGCGAGTCCGAGGGCGAGGAGCCGCAGCGCTTCGTCGTCGTACTCCCCGCCTGACCTCCATCGTTCTGTCGGCCCCGTCTGTTCGCAGGCGGGGCCGATCTTTGTCAGCCTGATAGTCAGTCAGCCAGCCACCACAGTCCACAGTGCGACAGTGCGACAGTGCGGTACGGAAGGACGGTTCCCGTGACGGAGCCAGCAGAGCTTCCCCAGGCGCCCGAAGTGGCGCGGACGGTATTCGGAGAGTTCTTTCCGGAGGCCGTGCGGTATGCGGAGCTGCTCGCGGACGTCGGAGTCAAGCGTGGCCTGATCGGTCCCCGTGAGGTGCCGCGGCTGTGGGAACGGCATCTTCTGAACTGTGCGGTGCTCTCCGAGGTCGTTCCGGAGGGTGTGACGGTCTGCGACGTGGGTTCGGGGGCCGGCCTACCGGGTATTCCGCTGGCGCTGGTGCGCCCGGATCTGAAGATCACGCTCCTTGAACCTCTGCTGCGGCGCACGAACTTCCTTCAGGAAGTCGTCGAGCTGCTGGGCCTGGACCATGTGACCGTGGTCCGGGGCCGTGCCGAGGAGGTCCTGGGCAAGCTCCCTCCGGTGCATGTGGTGACGGCGCGTGCCGTGGCGCCGCTGGACCGGCTGGCGGGCTGGGGGGTGCCGCTGCTGCGTCCCTACGGAGAGATGCTCGCGCTCAAGGGCGACACCGCCGAGGAGGAGATCCAGGGAGCCCGGGCGGCACTGAGTAAGCTCGGCGTCGTGGCGACCTCGGTGCTGCATGTCGGTGAGGGGCTCGTTGATCCGCTGTCCACTGTGGTGCGTGTAGAGGTCGGGGAGAGCCCTGGCGGAGTGCGCTTCGCAGCGAAGCGGGCCAAGGCCGCCCGGACCAGCCGTACCCGTCGGCGTCGCTGATCCATAGCAGTTCGTACTGTCTATCAGCGATGCTCCATACAAGCTGCCATACGTACGCATTTCGGAGTGTCGTGCGCCCGCAGTCCTGCGTCGCGTGCATCGTGTTTCACGTGAAACGTCGCTCACTGCTGCAGGGAATCATCAGCCGCGGCCGTGCTGCCGCCCCGATGCGGGACCGCAAGCCCTTCGCGAGGGCTACGGAATTGTCCACAGAGGTGGATTCATCCACAGAACCACGGGCCTCGCTGGTTCACGACCCCGAAAGCATGGCAGGCTCTGCTTATTGCGAGCCTGATGTCGAGGAGAGTGAATCCTTGCGGTCCGACGCCAACATCGCGGGACCGATGACCGATCCGGTCCCCGGTCCCCGTACCGAGTCGCCGGGGGACGATGTTTCACGTGAAACACCGCCCCCGATGGACGACACCCCCATTGGCCGAGCTGCCCAGCTGGCCGTGGAGGCGCTGGGGCGTGCCGGTGAAGGTCTGCCCCGACCTGAGCAGACGCGCGTCATGGTTGTCGCCAACCAGAAGGGCGGCGTGGGGAAGACCACCACCACGGTCAACCTCGCCGCCTCGCTCGCGCTGCACGGCGCGCGCGTTCTGGTGGTCGACCTGGATCCACAGGGAAACGCCTCCACGGCGCTGGGGATCGATCACCACGCTGAAGTCCCCTCGATCTATGACGTCCTGGTGGAGAGCAGGCCGCTCTCCGATGTGGTCCAGCCAGTCCCGGACGTCGAAGGCCTCTTCTGCGCCCCCGCCACCATCGATCTCGCCGGTGCGGAGATCGAGCTGGTGTCGCTGGTGGCGCGGGAGAGCCGACTGCAGCGAGCCATCCAGGCTTACGAGCAGCCGCTGGACTACATCCTCATCGACTGCCCGCCGTCGCTCGGTCTGCTGACCGTCAATGCGCTGGTCGCCGGTGCGGAGGTGCTGATCCCCATCCAGTGCGAGTACTACGCGCTGGAAGGCTTGGGACAGCTGCTCAGGAACGTGGACCTGGTGCGCGGGCATCTCAACCCGACGCTGCACGTCTCGACGATTCTGCTCACCATGTACGACGGCAGAACTCGTCTTGCCTCGCAGGTGGCTGATGAGGTGCGCAGCCACTTCGGTGACGAGGTGCTGCGGACGAGCATCCCGCGCTCGGTGCGTATTTCCGAGGCCCCTAGTTACGGACAGACGGTGCTGACCTACGATCCGGGTTCCAGCGGCTCCCTGTCGTATCTTGAGGCGGCTCGTGAGATCGCGCTGCGTGGGGTCGGGATTCACTACGACCCGCAGCAAGCCCATGTGGGCAGTCAGAACAGCCAGCAGAACATGTCGGAGGGGATCCAGTGAGCGAGCGACGTAGAGGATTGGGGCGTGGGCTCGGTGCGCTGATCCCTGCCGCTCCCCAGGAGAAGCAGGTGCCCCCTTCCGGGGCTTCGAGCTCTCCGGGAGCGGCTCCGGTGCTGACCGCGGAACGGGGTGTGGCAGCAGCCAAGGTCACGACGCTACCGGCGGCCGCCACTGCTCCCGAGGCGATCACACCGGCGCCGGAGCCGGAGGAGGCAGCGCAGCCCGCTGAGCCGGCCGGCGCGCACTTCGCCGAGCTGCCGCTCGACGCCATCACGCCCAACCCGCGCCAGCCGCGTGAGGTCTTCGACGAGGACGCCCTCGCGGAGCTGGTCACGTCCATCAAGGAAGTAGGGCTTCTCCAGCCTGTCGTCGTACGGCAGTTGGGGCCCGAGCGCTACGAGCTCATCATGGGCGAGCGTCGCTGGAGGGCCTGCCGCGAGGCCGGTCTGGAGCGCATTCCGGCGATCGTCCGGCACACGGACGACGAGAAGCTCCTGCTGGACGCGCTGCTTGAGAACCTGCACCGCGCACAGCTGAACCCGCTGGAAGAGGCTGCCGCCTACGACCAGCTGCTCAAGGACTTCAACTGCACGCACGACCAGCTGGCCGACCGGATCGGACGCTCGCGTCCGCAGGTGTCCAACACGCTTCGCCTGCTGCGCCTGTCGCCTCCCGTCCAGCGCAGGGTCGCCGCAGGTGTGCTCTCGGCCGGTCATGCCCGGGCGCTGCTCTCGGTGGAGGACTCCGAGGAGCAGGACCGGCTCGCCCACCGGATCGTGGCCGAGGGGCTTTCGGTGCGGGCGGTCGAAGAGATCGTGACCCTGATCAACTCGAGCCCCAAGAGCACCTCCAAGCCGAAGAGTCCGCGGGCCGGAGCGCGGCTGTCGCCGGCGCTCACGGACCTCGCCTCTCGGCTCTCGGATCGCTTCGAGACCCGGGTGAAGGTCGACCTCGGCCAGAAGAAGGGAAAGATCGTCGTCGAATTCGCTTCGATAGACGATCTGGAGCGCATCCTCGGCACCCTCGCTCCCGGCGAGGGACGGGTCCTGGAGCAGGGACTCGCCGAGGAGCCCGAGGAGGACGACGAGGGCTGAGGCCCGCGCAGTGTCGCAAAGGGCGGGTCGTCTCCGGTTGGCTGACCGGACACGATCCGCCCTTTGCCGTAGGACAGTATCCGTGCCAGGCCTGGGTGGATACGATGCGTTCTGGTATAGCGCATCCACCTTGATCCACCTCAGAGGGACGGCGAGGGCAATGCGAACGGTGAGCCGCAGCCAACTGGTGACAGCAGGCTTGGGCCTTGGGGCAGTCGGAGGTTTCATCAGCAGCCTGCTCCAGGAGCGGAGCGCGCTGGCAGCCGCCCGTAGCGCGGCAGGTGAGGGAAGCGAGGAACAGCCTTCATGGGGCGTCGGCTTGTACCGCTCACGTTGGACAACCTTTCGGACCTTCCCAAGCGTTGTCGTGCGTGCGTCTTCTGGGAGCTTGATCCGGTCAGCGGCGAAGCCGCGGTAAAGGCGGGCACGCCCGAGCTGGAGAAAGAGGCCTGGATCTCCGCCGTGCTCCTGGAGTGGGGCTCTTGCGGCCGGGTTGTCTATGTCGACGAGGTGCCGGTCGGCTTCGTTCTGTACGCGCCTCCGGCCTATGTGCCGCGCTCCACGGCCTTCCCCACGAGCCCTGTCTCACCGGACGCCGTCCAGCTGATGACTGCCTGGATCAGTCCGGGCTATCAGGGACAGGGGCTCGGCCGGGTCATCGTGCAGACAGTGGCCAAGGATCTGCTGCGGCGAGGCTTCCGCGCGATCGAGGCATTCGGCGATGCCCGCTGGAAAGAGCCGGCCTGCGTGCTGCCCGCCGATCATTTGCTTGCCGTGGGCTTCAAGACGGTCCGTCCGCACCCGACGTATCCCCGACTGAGGCTGGAGCTACGGACCACCCTCTCCTGGAAGGAAGACGTGGAGCTGGCTCTGGACCGGCTGCTGGGGGCTGTGCAGAAGGAGCCGGTGCTGCGGCCCCTGTGACTCCGAACGCGAAAATGGGCTCACCCCCTGAGGGATGAGCCCATTCGTGTTTCACGTGAAACAACCGAGCCGACTGCTCGGACTACTCGCCGATGAACCCCTCAAGGTCGCGGACGATTGCGGCCTTCGGCTTGGCACCGACGATCGTCTTGGCGACCTCGCCGTTGTGGTAGACGTTCAGCGTCGGGATGGACATGACGCCGTACTTGGCCGCGGTGGCCGGGTTCTCGTCGATGTTGAGCTTGACGATCTCGATCTTGTCGCCGTGCTCCGCCGCGATGGCCTCGAGGGACGGCGCGATCTGGCGGCAGGGACCGCACCAGGCGGCCCAGAAGTCCACCAGCACGGGCTTGTCGCTCTTGAGGACATCTTCTTCGAAGGTGTCATCTGTCACGTTCTTCAGGGCGCCGGCCACGGCGGCCTCCTTAATTCTTTGCGGGGTGGGAGGAGGATGGTTAGGGGTCAGACCGCGGGGGTCTTCTCCGGCTCGGCGATCTTCTCCGGCTTGGCGGCCTTCTCGCTGTCGGCGAGCGCGGCGAGGTAGCGCTCGGCATCGAGGGCGGCGGAGCAGCCGGTGCCGGCGGCGGTGATGGCTTGACGGTAGGTGTGGTCGACGACGTCACCCGCTGCGAAGACACCCGTCAGGTTGGTGCGCGTCGACGGGGCATCGACCTTCAGGTAGCCCTCGTCGTCCAGATCGAGCTGGCCCTTGAAGAGCTCGGTCCGCGGGTCATGGCCGACGGCGATAAACAGCCCGGTGACCGGAAGCTCAGAGGTCTCGCAGGACTTGGTGTTGCGCAGAGTCAGACCGGTGAGCTTCTGCTCGCCATGGATCTGGGCGACCTCGCTGTGCCAGGCGAAGGAGATCTTCGGGTCGGCGAAGGCGCGGTCCTGCATGGCCTTGGAGGCACGCAGGGTGTCGCGGCGGTGGACGATGGTGACGGACTTGGCGAAGCGGGAGAGGAAGGTCGCTTCCTCCATCGCGGTGTCGCCACCGCCGATCACGGCGATGTCCTGGTCCTTGAAGAAGAACCCGTCGCAGGTGGCGCACCAGGAGACGCCGCGTCCGGAGAGCGTGTCCTCGTTAGGCAGGCCGAGCTTGCGATGCTGGGAGCCGGTGGTGACGATGACGGCCTTGGCCCGGTGGACGATGCCCGCGGTGTCAGTGACGGTCTTGATCTCGCCGGTGAGGTCGACGGAGACGACGTCGTCCGGAACGAGTTCGGCGCCGAAGCGCTCGGCCTGGGCGCGCATGTTGTCCATCAGATCCGGACCCATGATGCCGTCGCGGAAGCCGGGGAAGTTCTCCACCTCGGTCGTGTTCATCAGCGCACCGCCGGCGGTGACTGCACCCTCGAACACCAGCGGCTGCAACGAAGCGCGCGCCGTGTAGAGCGCCGCCGTGTAGCCGGCCGGCCCGGAGCCGATGATGATCACGTTACGGACGTCGCTCACAGGTTTCTTCCTCGTCTCTGTGGACTGTCTGCTGCCTACGGGGGCCGGTCAATGACTCTCACCCCACCCAACGGATCCTACGGGGCTTGCATTCCCGGGATGTCCGAGCGGCGCAGCGCCGTGTGTCAGTAGCGAGGGTAGGAGTTCGTCAGCAGCAGCTTGCCGGTGGGCGCGGGCGCGGTGTTGATGCAGGCCGCATCGATCACATACGCCTGGACCTGCTCGCTGTCCGTGGAATGCGGCAGCACCACGAGGTAGGCATTGCCGCCCTCGTACTGGCCCCGCTCCGCGGCGATCGGAGCATCGGGCCGGCCGGTGCCCTTCTGGATACAGGGCGGTACCGCGACGTCCGGTGTGCGCTTGGGCGAATTGGAGTTGGAGTGGCTGTCGATGGACGGCCCCTTCTCCATTCGTGGCTCCGCTTGGGTTGGGCTCGTGGCGATCAGCGCCTGTACGCGATCCTCGAGGCCTGACGCAGAGAATTCGTGGGAGTCGCCGGCCGCGGAGCTGACGCTCGCATCCTTCTGGGCGGAGCTGTTGCTCGCGGACTGGAACGACTGGAGGAGCAGGACGCTCATACTGATTGCCGCCGCCCCGAGGACGGCACCCAGGACAGCCTTGCGCCGCCGCCGGGTCTGGCGGCCGCGGCCGGGACCGGTGGCAGCGCGCGCGTGCCCTGTCGGCCGGTCGGCAGGAGCGGTCTCCGCCAGCTGTGCAGCGGGCACTGCAGCGGGCTCTGTTTCACGTGAAACATCCGCGGTCTGTACGGGCGCGGTGGAGTCCAGCAGAGCCTCGGCGGCCAGCGCGGCATCGATGCGGCCGACGACGTCAGCGGGCATTCGGTGGGCACCGGGGAGCGTGCCGAGGAGTCCGCGGATTTCTTCGAGAGACGCATGTACCTCGGCGCACAGCGAACAGCCGTCCAGATGCTGTCGCACATCGGCTGTGCGGGACGGAGTGAGCAGCCCCTCGGTGAGGTCGGAGATTTCCGAGACGTCCGGGTGCTGAGTCGTGTCGGCCGTGGATGTCACGCGCGCCCACCTCCGCCCTTCACAGCTGCAGGATCATTTGGCCCTGCGTACCTTTGTCCCGACGCCGGTGGGACGGATGCCCCGGGCGTCCGGTTCCTTCCCATGCTGAGCTCGGTGCTATCCCCGGCATCACCGCGCAGATGAGTGAGCATCGGCAACAGTCGTGCCCGACCGCGCGCACAGCGGCTCTTGACGGTCCCGATCGGCACATCGAGGACGCTGGCCGCCTCCGCCACCGGGTAGCCCTGCATGTCCACCAGAACCAGCGCTGCCCGCTGGTCGAGGGGAAGTTTTGCCAGCGCGGCCAGGAGTTCGCGGTGCAGATCCTGACGCTCCGCCGGGGCCTCGGCGGATTCATGAGGCTCGAGGAGCTGCTCCAGGCGCTCGGTGTCGTCGACGGGGGAGGTCTTACGCGAGGCCGCCTTGCGGGCCCGGTCGAGACACGCATTGACGGTGATGCGGTGGAGCCAGGTGGTCACGGCGGACTGGCCGCGGAAGGTGTGGGCGGCCCTGAAGGCCGACACCAGGGCGTCCTGAACCGCGTCCGCGGCCTCCTCTCGGTCCCCCAGGGTGCGCAGGGCGACGGCCCAGAGCCTGTCGCGGTGGCGCCGTACAAGCTCACCGAAGGCATCCGGGTCCCCCGCGACGTGGCGGGCCAGAAGGTCCTGGTCGCTTGTGTCGCCGAGTGTCGCGTCGTCCAACGGTGAGCCCCCTCCCCTGATGCCGTCAGCTGGTGATCTTGATCTCGGAGACCTTGCCCCGGAAGTTGCCCTCGTCGGTCTGCGGCAGTTCGGTCAGCCAGACCAGAACGTACCGTGCCCGCACGGGCTTGCCGGGCTTGAGGGACACATTCGAACCGGATCCGTCGGAGACCTTGGTGAAGCCGTCGAGGGTCGTCGGCTCGGACGAGGCATCCTCGGGCGCGGTCCGCAGTTCCACAGATGTCTCGCCACCGAGGAAGGACACGTTCACGGTGCCGACCTGCTGGACCTTGCCGAGGTCCAGAACGATGCCTACGCCCGCCTTCAACCGGCCGAAGTCCGCGCTGAGGTAGCCATCGGTGTTCCAGTAGGTGGCCGGATCGCCGTCGTAGCTGTTCTTTATCCCGGCAGGCTTCTCGGAGCCGTCCCCGAGGGGGTCGAAGTCATGGGCGCCAGTGATGGCGACCGGCTTGCCGGTCTGGACCCCGTTGTTCTTCTCGCCGTTGTTCGTCTGCGAGGTGCCCGGATCGACCGGGTCCTTGTCGCGGTCGATCAGCTTGTCGGCGACCTGCCAGCTGCCGAGTCCCAGCGCGGCGATGAGCAGAGCCGCCACCGTCCACTTGAGGACCTTGCCGGTACGGCTCTGGAGAGGCGCGGGCGGGCTGGGAACCGGCTGGGGGGCCGTGGCGTTCGGTCGGGCGGCAGGACGGCCATACGTGCCCTGCTGGTACGTGGTGCGCTGGTACTCGGGCGGTGAGGTGAACGCAGGCTCCGGCGGGCGGATGCGAGGCATCGCAGCGACGGCCTTTGCGAGTTCGTCGGGCGTGGTGCACGGCGGCTCCTGGCGGGACGCCGTGGCGCCGTCGTTGACCAGAGCTCGCATGGCGAGCTCCGAGAGCCCGCGGTGGACACCGGCCCGCACCTGGTCGGGGGCGATGAGCCCGACGCCCTTGGGCAGCCCGGAGAGGCCGTAGGCGTCGCTCTCGTATGGCCAGCGCTGAGTCAGCGCGGCGTACAGCAGGGCGCCGATCGCCTCGGTGTCGGCGCGCTGCGGACCATCAGCAGTGATCCCGCGCAGGGCGGCATTCACGGCGAGACCGCGGATCCGGTATTGCCCGGTCGAGGTCCGCAGCACCGCGCCGGGCGTCAGCCTGAGATGGGCCAGCCCCTCACGGTGCGCCGCGGCCATCGCCTGGGAGAGCTGGTCGACGAGCTGGTACGCGTCGTGCGGCTCCATGGGGCCCATGGCCAGCAGCGCGGTGAGCTCCGTCGCGTCGGGAAGCCACTCGTGGACGACGTAGACGAGGTCGTTCTCCTCGACGGCGTCGAGGACCTGTACGAAGCGAGGGTCGCCGAGAAGCGCCGAGGAGCGGGCCGCCGCGAGTACGGAGCGGGCCCGCGGATGGTCGGCAGGGAGTAGATGGACGCCGACAGCACGGCGCAATTTCTCGTCGACTGCGCGCCAACTGCTGAAACCGTCCAGACGGGTGACGCACTCCTCGAGTCGGTAGCGTCTGGCGAGTTTGTGACCACTGTGCAGTTCGGGCGTGGCGATGGCGGGTTCGGCTCCCTGCCGTTCGCTGCCCGTGTCCGGTGCGGTCTTCTCCGCCGTGTCCTGGGATTCCGCCGCCCCGTCGGTCGTGGCCTTGCCCGCCTGGGCGGTCAGCGGATCGTCTCCGCTGTTGTCGGCCACGTCGACGGCAGCCGTGCTACGTTCCGCCACCGTCGCTCCTGCCTCCCCATCCGTTGCGCATATTCAACAGCCATGCCAATTGTGCCCACAGTCGGCCGCTATGCACGACACACGGCGGCCGACGATGGTTGTGCGGGACTGCGCGCCCGCTAGCGGCCGAGGCGGCCGCGCACCATGCCGACCATGGCGTTGAGCTCCTCGATGCGCATCCGCTTCGCGGCGACGAAGAAGACGCCCAGCAGCACGATCCCGCCCCCGGCCAGCGCGGCGAGCGAGCCGAGGGCGCCGCCCCCGAGCCCCTTGACGATGACGAAGGCGACCGCGCCGGCGGCCGCCGCCGCGGGGACGGAGGCCAAGCAGAGACGTGCATACGTGCGCATGACGTGTGCGCCGTCCAGATCCCCGCCGAGGCGGTTCTTGAGCCGGCGCCAGGCGATGCCGACGCCGACGGCGTAGGCGAGACCGTAGGAGGCCGCCATGCCGACTACTGCCCAGCGGGCGGGCAGCACGACATAGCAGGCGGCGGAGGCGGCGGCGTTGACCGCGGCGACGATGACCGTGTTGTAGAAGGGCGTCCTGGTGTCCTCGTACGCGTAGAAGCCACGCAGCACGACGTACTGGACGGAGTACGGGATGAGGCCGAGGCCGAACGCCATCAGGATGAAGCCCATGCCGCGGGCGGCTTCCTGGCCGCTGGAGGCGAACAGCAGGCTGGACATGGGGACGCCGAGAGCCAGGAACGCGAAGGCCACCGGAACGATCGCGACTGCGGAGTTGCGCAGCCCTTGAGAGATGTCGTCGCGCACCGCGCCCGGGTCGTCGTCGTGGGCGGCGCGGGAGATCCGCGGCAGCAGGGCGGCCATGACCGAGACGGTGATGATGGCCTGCGGCATGCCCCAGATCAGCTGGGCGTTGGTGTACGCGATGAAACCCGCGCCGTCCCTGCCGGACGCCTCACCGGCGGCGGTGGCGAGCTGGGTGACGACCAGCACGCCCGCCTGGTTGGCGAGGACGAACAGCACGGTCCACTTGGCCAGCTTGACGGTCTTGCCGAGACCGTGGCCCTTCCAGTCGAACCGCGGCCGGAACCTGAAACCGGTCTCACGCAGGTACGGGATCATCGCCAGGGCCTGGACCACCAGGCCCAGCAGAGTGCCGATGCCCAGCAGCCGCACGCCTTCCGGCGGAATCGTCTGTACGCCCATCTGCGACTCGGCGGAGGTGCCGTACACCCAGATGAACAGGCCGAACGTGGTGATCATGACGATGTTGTTGAGGACCGGGGTCCACATCATCGCGCCGAACTTCCCACGGGCGTTGAGGATCTGTCCCATGACCACGTGCACGCCCATGAAGAAGATCGTGGGCAAGCAGTAGCGGGCGAAGGTGACGGCGACACTGTCTGCCGCCGCATTGGAGGCGATGGTGTCCGACATGAGCTGGATCAGCAGCGGAGCCGCGAACACCGCGATGGCGACGATGGCGCCGAGCGCCACCATGACGAGCGTCAGTAGCCGGTTGGCGTATGCCTCGCCGCCGTCATCGTCGTTCTTCATCGCCCGCACCAGCTGCGGTACGAACACAGAGTTGAGGCCGCCTCCGACGGTGAGGATGTAGATCATCGTCGGCAGGGTGTACGCGACGGTGTAGGTGTCACCGAGCAGGGCGGCGCCGAGAGCAGCGGTGATCACCAGGCTGCGTACAAAACCGGTGAGGCGGGACACCAACGTGCCGGCCGCCATTACCGCGCTGGACTTCAGCAGGCTGGAGGCCCGGCCGCCGGACTTCCTGGGGGCCGGTGCCGCCGGGATGGGTTCCGAGGGCGGGGTGGGGCGGCCGGAGGCCTGCTGGTCCCGGAAGAGGTGTGCGAACGCGTCGGGCTCCGGCTCCTCCTCGCCGGCCCGGGTGACCAGGTCGTCCACGCCCGTGAACTGGGTGGTCCTGGCGTCGTCCCCGTACGGCAGATGACGGGAGGGGCCGGCCGGCTCGGGCGGCGGGGTCTGCGCCCAGACGCGGGGGTCCGGTGCGTGCTGCTGTGTCGGGGGCTGCTGATACAGCGGCTGAGGCTCCTGGTACGTGCCGGGGGGCGGCGGTGGGTGGGATGCGCGGTCGTACAGCGCCTCGGTCACAGGGTCCTGGGTCGACAGATCCTGCGCCCGGTAAGGATCACGGTCGTAGGCGTCCTGGATGTACGGATCCTGGGTGTATGGGTCGGGGTCCGGTTGTGGCGGCGGAGGCCCCTGGCCCTGCAGCGGGGGATCCGGGGTCGGGCCCGGAGAAGGCACAGCTCCGCCCGCGCCCTGACCACTGTCACCGTCGTACGGCGCGTTCATTGCAACCCCACCTCATCGTCCCCGGCCCACGGGCCACGACATCGCTCAACGGTCCACTTTCTCACCCGTGCCCGACGGGTCGCCGCTTCCCGGTCCGGTGTCCGGTGCCGGGTCACTCGCCTGCCCGGGATCGGGGCTGCTGATGTCACCCTCTGAGCCCTCTGAGCCCTCTGAGCCCTCGGAGCCTTCTGCCTCGGAGCCCTCTGACTCCGAGCCCTCTGACCCTGAGCCCTTTGAGCCTTCCGCATCCTCCGTGGCCGCGTCTCGCGCAGCCGCGCGCTTGCGCTGGGTGTACATCCTGACGCCTGCCAGGACGAGCAGCAGCACACCGCCGGCGATGACGAGCATCACGGTGGGAGTGATCTCGGAGACCTTCACCGTGAACCTCATTGGATCGCCGTACGGCTTTCCGTCCTCGGTGAAGAGCTGGGCCGTCATCTGCACCGGGCCGTTTGCGTTGGCCGCCGCGGTGAACTTCACCGACTGGCTGTGGCCGCCCTCGACCTTGATCGGCTGCTGGGCTGTGGCCTTGTCCTGGTCGAGGTTGAGGCGGGTGGCGTTGTCCGACGTCAGCCGCAGCACCAGGTGGTCGATCCCCTGGACCAGCCTGTTCTGCACGGTGACCGGGATCGTCGCACTGCGCCCCGACAAGGTGATCGCCGACTTCTCAATCAGCTGCACCTCTTCGGTGAGGCTCTGCAGGTAGGCCCGCACACCGGCGCGGTACAGCTGGGCCCCCACCGGGTTGCCACGCCAGGAAGTGGACATCTCCCTGTCGATCGCCCTGCCGAACGGGGTCTCCACCCGGTCCTGCGCGGTGAGGATGACCTTGAAGTTGTCGAGGGTGTTCTGTGTGTTCCTGATGTCGCGGAACGCCTGAGGCCGCAACTCCTGCCTGCGTAGCTGCTCGGGATAGCGGGAGCTGCCGGGCACCTTGGTCGCGGCGTTGGCGTCGGGCTTGGCGCCCGCGGCAGCGACCAGGTCGAGCGGCTGCGTCCAGCGCTGGGCCTCGAGGGCTTGCAGCGCGCGTGCCATGGACTGCGCCTGGGACGCGCTCGGGATCCGTTGCGGGGCGACGACGATGCTCCGCTGGTTGCTGGGGGCCTGGAGGGTCAGCGCAAGTGTCTGGGCGAGGAACTCCTGAACCGCGAGGGTGGAATTCCCGGTCTTGATCATGTCGCCCTGGAAGGCGGTGGAGAGCCGGGCGTCGGCGACCACTGCCGTTGTCCCGCCGCCGATGGGGCGCGCCGCGCTGGGTGTGTACGACAGATCGTCCCGCAGGCTGTCGCTGCGGGAGATCACTTTGTGGGCGCCGGCCGAGGTGGCGACATCGACGATCGAGGAGTCGATGGCGCCGTCGACGGGCCACGCGAAGTCGATGGACGGCTTCACATGGAGGATCGTCTCCACGGTCGTTTCCGCGACCTTGGTTGCCGACTGCAGATGGCTGAGGGATCCGGAGATGTTCTTGCCGCGGTGCGCCAGGGACGCCAGATCAGGGTCGGCGAACGGCAGCGCGACCACCTTGCGGCCGTGGACCGCGGCCTCGACGGCGCTCAGCCACCGCTTGGCAACGGCCTGGTTCTTGCCCGGGACAGTGGTGGCCCCACTCTTGACCTGGTAGTTCCTGGTCATCGCATCGACGCTGGCCAGTAGATCCGGGTCGACGACCCAGGTGACGGGCAGATCGGTGCCGAGGGAGACGAGCTGGTCCAGCCGTCCGCCCGGGGCGAGCTCAGTGGCCAGCGTCTCGTCCTCGAAGACCGGAGTCTGCTGCTCGTCCGATCCCGTCTCCGAGGTGAGGTGGGTCGAGGAGATCAGCGGCCAGAGATAGGTGAACTGGGTCTTCTTCTCAACAGCCTCGGGCTGCCACGGGAGGAGGGTCCGCTCGATGCCCAGGACCTGGTCGAACGGCTCGTCCGGGGTCTGACCCGACAAGGACACACCGAGCTGGTAGACGCCGTCGTCGTCGAGTTCGAGCTCATTGACCGGGATGGAGAGCGTGAACTCGCGGCTGATGTCGGAGACGAGCTTGGGGATCTTGACTGTGTACTTGTCGCCGATCGGCGAGCCATCGGTGCCCGGCGTATAGCTGGTCTGCTGGGCGACGCGGTCGATGGAGGCCCTGCTGGACAGCTTCTGTCCCACCCGTAGATCGATCTCGGCGTCGGTGACGGTCTGCTTGCCCTTGTTGATCACCGTGCCGGAGATCGTGAGCGTGTCGCTCTTGCCGGGGGCGGTCGGCGTCAGAGTGTCGAGAGACACATCGACTGTGGGGGAGCCCGAGGCGTTCTCGGCCGCGTGCGCGGCTGGCGTGGCCGGGCCGCACAGCAGTCCGGCCACAAGCGGGACGCCCAGGATCACGGAGGCTGTGCGCCGGAGCCACCGGCGGGCAGGAGAAGGATTCATCCCCTGGAAGTCTGCCGCCTCGGCCACGCGCTCGTCCGTCCTCGTCGTCTGTTGCCGTTGGTGGGTGTCGCTGGTTGCGTCCACGCATGGTAACGAGGTGCGCTGTGTCGAAGTGCCGCGGAGTGCCCCACATGATCGGATCGGCGTCATAAACAGGGGCGCTGCGGTCGGCGGGGCACGTACCCTTTTCTGTTGTGCCGAACGCCAATGAAGACAACCCCACTGCACTGAGCCAGGTGCAACGCCGCGCGGTGAGCGAACTGCTGCGGGTGTCCCCTGTCGCCGACGACCTTGCCCGCCGCTTTCAGGAGGCCGGGTTCAGTCTTGCCCTGGTCGGCGGCTCGGTCCGGGATGCGCTACTCGGCCGGCTCGGCAATGACCTGGACTTCACGACGGATGCCCGCCCCGACGACGTGCTGAAGATCGTCCGTCCGTGGGCGGACTCGGTCTGGGAGGTCGGGATCGCCTTCGGCACGGTCGGCTGTCAGAAGCAGGGCTACCAGATCGAGGTCACGACGTACCGCTCGGAGGCGTACGACAGGACCTCGCGCAAGCCTGAGGTGTCCTACGGCGACTCGATTGAGGAAGACCTCGCCCGGCGTGACTTCACCGTGAACGCGATGGCCGTGGCGCTGCCGGAGAAGGAGTTCATCGATCCGCACGGCGGTCTCGAGGACCTCGCCGCGCGAGTCCTGCGGACCCCGGGTACGCCCGAGGAGTCCTTCTCCGACGACCCGCTGCGCATGATGCGGGCCGCCCGTTTCGCTGCGCAGCTCGACTTCAAGGTGGCAGCCGAGGTCGTCGCCGCGATGAAGGAGATGGCTGACCGGATCGACATCGTCTCCGCCGAGCGGGTACGCGATGAGCTGAACAAGCTGATCCTCTCCGCCCACCCCCGCAAGGGGCTGGCGCTGCTCGTCGACTCCGGCCTGGCCGACCATGTGCTGCCCGAGCTGCCCGCGCTGCGTCTGGAGAGTGACGAGCACCACCGCCACAAGGATGTGTACGAGCACTCCCTGACCGTCCTGGAACAGGCGATGGATCTGGAGGAGGACGGCCCGGATCTGGTGCTGCGGCTGGCTGCGCTTCTCCATGACATCGGAAAGCCACGGACACGGCGCTTCGAGAACGACGGCCGGGTCTCCTTCCATCACCACGAGGTGGTGGGCGCGAAGATGACCAAGAAGCGGATGGCCGCGCTCAAGTACTCCAATGACATGATCAAGGACGTCTCGCGGCTGGTGGAGCTGCATCTGCGCTTCCACGGCTACGGGACCGGGGAGTGGACGGACTCGGCAGTGCGGAGGTACGTACGCGATGCCGGGCCGCAGCTGGAGCGGCTGCACAAGCTGACCCGCTCGGACTGCACCACGCGGAACAAGCGCAAAGCCACCGCCCTCTCCCGGGCCTATGACGGGCTTGAGGAGCGCATCGCGCAGTTGAAGGAGCAGGAGGAGCTGGACGCGATCCGGCCCGACCTGGATGGCAATCAGATCCAGGAGATCTTGGGTGTGGGCCCCGGCCCGGTGATCGGCAAGGCGTACGCGTTCCTGCTGGAGCTGCGCCTGGAGAACGGTCCGATGGAGCATGATGCGGCGGTCGCGGCCCTCAAGGAGTGGTGGGCGACGCAGGGCTGAGCGTGAAACGGCTCCATGTTTCACGTGAAACATGGAGCCGGATCGATGAGCGGAGGGGCGATGTTTCACGTGAAACATCGCCCCTCCGCGTATGCGACTACTTCTTGATCTCATTCAGGCAGAGCACGAACTGCTTGCCCGAGCTGCGCCGCCCGCCACTCGTCTGCTCGAAGTAGCCAAGGTCGGACTTGCCCCTGCAGAGGTTCCTGTCCGTCGTGTCGGGGTGCACCTCGACGACCTTGTACGCGGCCTTTGTGTCGCCGCAATCCACGACCTCCAGGTCGGGAGTGACCGTTGATCCGCTGTTCTTCATGCAGTCGCCGGCCTCCGCCTTGTCGGCGTCGTCCTGGCTCAGCAGATAGAAGATGCCGAAGGCGATTACGGCTATGACAGCAACGATGATCTTCAGGATGGTCTTGGTGTCGAGGCCGCCGCGACGGGAGGGCGCCGGGGGCGGCGGGGCGCCCCACTGCTGCTGCTGCGGGTGTCCATACCCCGGCTGGGGCTGCTGCGGATATCCGTAGCCGGGCTGCGGGGGGTACGGCTGCTGAGGCTGCTGCGCGTACGGGTCAGGGTGTCCGTACGCGCCTTGGCCCTGCTGCGGCGGATAGGTCATGCGGGAAGTCCCCCGTAAACATGTGCGATCCATTGTTTGACGCGGGCACGCTATATCACCGCGCCAACACGGCTCCAACGGGCCATAGTTGCCGCGACGGCCGCGTAGATGACCGCGACTACGACCACCAGGTGGACCGACCGGCCGTCAGGCGGCAGCATCAGCGCGGCGATGGCCGCCGCGCCCACGAAGGCGACGTTGAACAGCACGTCGTAGAGGGAGAAGATCCTGCCCCGGTAGGCGTCGTCCACCGATGTCTGCACCACCGTGTCCGTGGCGATCTTCGCGCCCTGGGTGATGAGCCCCAGGATGAACGCGGCGACCAATATCGGCTCGGGCTCGAACGGCAGCCCCAGAGCCGGTTCAAGAACGGCTGCCGCCGCCGCGCACGCCACCATCCATCCGAACTGGCCGAGTCGGCCGACCGCCCACGGGGTCACCACTGCCGCCGCGAAGAACCCCGCGCCCGAGATGGCGATGGCCAGACCCAGCAGGGCCAGGCCGTCCGACTCCTTCTCGGACCAGGCGTACCGGCAGAGCATCAGCACCATGACCGTCAGCGCCCCGTAGCAGAAGCGCATCAGCGTCATCGCGGCCATCACACGGGCCGCCGCCCGGCGCTCGGTCAGGTGCCGCAGTCCGCCCACCAGTCCGCGCGCGGTGGAGGCCAGGGCGGCGGCCAGTCGCGGCTGCACCAACTCCTGCTCGGGACCGAGCAGTTCACGTGGCATCCGGAGCGAGGCCAGAGCCGAGCAGAGATAGAGCGCGGCGCCCAGCAGGACCACAGCGGCGTCGGAGTCCGCGGACACCAGCCGTACCGCGAAGGCGAGTCCGCCGCCCGCGGTCGCGGCGAGTGTGCCGGCCGTCGGAGACAGGGAGTTGGCCATGACGAGCCGGTCGGAGTCGACCACCCGGGGCAGTGAGGCGGAGAGCCCGGCCAGTACAAAGCGGTTGACGGCTGTGACGGACAGAGCCGAGGCATAGAAGAGCCAGTCGGGTACGGAGGCGAGAATCAGCACCGCCGTCCCGCTCGCGAGGAGCGCCCGCAGCAGATTCCCGTACAGGAAGACCTGCCTGCGCTGCCAGCGGTCCAGCAGGACGCCGGCGAAGGGGCCGATCAAGGAGTACGGCAGCAGCAGCACCGCCATGGCCGAGGCGATCGCGGTCGGCGAGGTCTGTTTCTCCGGGGAGAAAACGACGTACGTGGCGAGCGCGACCTGATAGACGCCGTCGGCGGACTGGGAGAGGAGCCGGACCGCCAGAAGTCGGCGGAAGTTCGTCAGGCGCAGGAGTACGCGCAGATCACGTACGACAGGCATGCGATCAAGCGTCACATACGAGGAGGGTCCCCGGGCGGATTACCAGGGGACCCTCCTCGGACGAGCAGGCGAACGCTTAGCGCTCGACCTCGCCCTTGATGAACTTCTCGACGTTCTCGAGGGCTTCGTCGTCGAAGTACTGCACCGGCGGGGACTTCATGAAGTACGAGGACGCGGAGAGGATCGGGCCGCCGATGCCGCGGTCCTTGGCGATCTTCGCGGCGCGCAGGGCGTCGATGATGACACCCGCGGAGTTCGGGGAGTCCCACACCTCGAGCTTGTACTCAAGGCTCAGCGGGACATCGCCGAAGGCGCGGCCCTCGAGGCGCACGTACGCCCACTTGCGGTCGTCCAGCCAGGCCACGTAGTCCGACGGGCCGATGTGGACATTGTCGGCGCCCAGGTCACGGTCGCGGATCTGCGAGGTGACGGACTGCGTCTTGGAGATCTTCTTGGACTCCAGACGGTCACGCTCGAGCATGTTCTTGAAGTCCATGTTGCCGCCGACGTTCAGCTGCATGGTGCGCTCGAGGCGGACACCGCGGTCTTCGAAGAGCTTCGCCATCACACGGTGCGTGATGGTGGCGCCGACCTGCGACTTGATGTCGTCACCGACGATCGGGACACCCGCCTCGGTGAACTTGTCCGCCCACTCCTTGGTGCCGGCGATGAAGACCGGGAGAGCGTTGACGAAGGCGACCTTGGCGTCGATGGCGCACTGCGCGTAGTACTTCGCAGCGTCCTCGGACCCGACGGGCAGGTAGCAGATCAGGACGTCGACCTGCTTGTCCTTGAGGGTCTGGACGATGTCGACCGGGGCCTCGGCGGACTCCTCGATGGTCTGGCGGTAGTACTTGCCCAGGCCGTCGAGGGTGTGGCCGCGCTGGACGGTCACACCGGAGTTCGGCACGTCGCAGATCTTGATGGTGTTGTTCTCACTGGCGCCGATGGCATCCGCAAGGTCGAGGCCGACCTTCTTGGCGTCCACGTCGAAGGCGGCCACGAACTCGACGTCAGAGATGTGGTAGTCGCCGAACTGGACGTGCATCAGACCCGGCACCTTGCCGGCCGGGTCGGCGTCCTTGTAGTACTCGACGCCCTGCACCAGCGAGGCGGCGCAGTTGCCCACGCCGACGATGGCTACGCGAACCGAACCCATTCCGGTTGCTCCCTGTTTGATCTCGGTATTCCGGATGAAACCCTGCGGACCGCAAGGCATCACTTGGCGGTGTCGTCGGACGGATCCGGCGGGGTTGAGTGCCCGGGGGGTGTTCCCCCGGAGGACTCGGCACCCCTGTGCCGGGGCAGGCCGCCCGTCTCTCCAGATGTGTTGTCCTGCTGAGCCGAGCTCTCGGAGGCGGGCTGTCGCTGATCCCGTCCCGCTCGCTCGCTCTCAATGAGCTCGTTCAGCCAGCGCACTTCGCGCTCCACGGACTCCATGCCGTGTCGCTGCAGCTCAAGCGTGTAGTCGTCGAGGCGCTCGCGGGTGCGTGCCAGGGAGGCGCGCATCTTCTCCAGACGCTCCTCCAGCCGGCTGCGGCGACCCTCCAGCACCCGCATCCGCACCTCGCGCTCCGTCTGCCCGAAGAAGGCGAAGCGAGCAGCGAAGTGCTCGTCTTCCCAGGTGTCCGGGCCGGTGTGGGAGAGCAGCTCCTCGAAGTGTTCCTTACCTTCCGCCGTCAATCGGTAGACGATCTTGGCGCGGCGCCCTGCGAGTGAAGCGGCGAGTGCATCCTCGGGAGCGCTACCCGGCTCCTCGATCAACCAGCCGTTGGCGACCAGCGTCTTGAGACAGGGGTAGAGGGTCCCGTAACTGAAGGCCCGGAAGATTCCCAGCGAGGTATTGAGCCGTTTCCGCAGCTCGTACCCGTGCATCGGGGCCTCACGGAGCAGACCCAGCACGGCGAATTCGAGGATGCCGGAGCGCCTGCTCATCGTCGCCTCCCTCGCCGTCCCGGTCGCTTATGTCGTGCTGATGTATCGACTCGATACATCAGCACGATAGAACGACGTTCCTGCTGCGACAAGAGGGGCCATGGTGAACGGCGTCACATCGTCAATTCATAGCGAGCAAGTTGCCTGATTTGGGGTGAACTTTGGCACTAGGTGGGTTTTGACCGTGCGTAGTCTGTGCGCCATGCAGACCACCGGGAACCACGGGACGCCTGAGAGCGTCATCGCCGGGGATGCACAGCGGATGAGCCCTTCGCGGGGCTGGTCCGTATCCATTTCGGGGGGACCGGAACTCAACTGCCGCTTCCAGGCGTCTCGCCTGCCCGAGGAGTAGTCGTTCGATGAGCGAGCACCGTCGCAAACCGCCGCAGTCGCAGGGTGGCGGACGTGCCGCGGCCAGGCGCGCCGCCCCGCAGCCGTCTGGCCGCCGCGCAGCCCCGTCCCGGGGTACCACCGCAGGGTCTCCTTCCGCTTCGTCCGGCGAGGAGCGTCCGTACGGCGGCCGGGCCGAGGCCCGCCGCGCCGCACAGCGCAACGGCGGTGGTCGCCGGCGCGTGGACGAAGGCGCGGGTGCCGGCCACGGAGGCCGGGGAGGCGGCCGCCGCGGAGGCGGCGGCGGGGGCCATGACGGTCCTGGCCGTGGTCACGGCGGGCGGCCGTCCAAGAAGCGGATGATCGACTACCCGCGTCACAACAAGTACGGATGGCGCCGGTGGGTGCCCTCCTGGAAGCTTGTCACCGGACTCTGCCTGGGCTTCGTCGGCAGCCTGATGGCCGCCGCGACCATTGCGTACGCCATGGTGGAGGTACCCGACCCGGACAAGACGGCTGAGGCGCAGAACAACGTCTACTACTGGGCGGACGGCCGCCAGATGGCCGCCACCGGTGGAGAGATCAACCGGCAGATCGTGGGCATCGAGCAGATCCCCGAAGCCATGCAGAACGCGGTGATCTCGGCGGAGAACAAGACGTTCAAGACCGACTCGGGAATCGACCCGATGGGCATCGGCCGGGCTCTGTTCAACATGGCCAAGGGCGGGCAGACCCAGGGTGGCTCCACCATCACCCAGCAGTACGTGAAGAACGCGCGGCTCGGCGACCAGTCCCAGACCCTGAGCCGTAAGTTCAAGGAGCTGTTCATCTCCATAAGGGTCGGCACCGACATGGACAAGCCGGAGATCATGGCCGGCTACCTGAACACCTCGTACTACGGACGCGGTGCCTACGGCATCCAGGCCGCGGCCCGTACGTACTACAACAAGAACGCCAAGGATCTGAACCCCAGCGAGTGTGCGTTCCTCGCCTCGCTCCTCAAGGGTGCGACCTACTTCGACCCCGCCGGCGCCGAGGACATTGACCCCGCAGCAACACCGGCGGCCAACAAGGCTCGCGCTACCGAGCGCATGAACTGGATCCTCGACGAGATGGTCAAGGACAACCACCTCAGTGCCGCTGAACGGGCCAAGTTCACCAAGCTCCCGAAGATCGACCCGCCCAAGAAGAACGCACAGCTGGGCGGCCAGGTGGGTTATCTGGTGGCCCTGGCCAAGTCGAACTTCCTCAACAACAACGACAAGGGCATCGAGGCCGACGACCTCGCGCGTGGCGGCTACGAGATCCACACGACCTTCGACGAGGACAAGGTCAAGAAGCTCGCGACCGCGGTCAAGAAGGTTCGGGATGCCAACATCAAGCCGGACAAGCGCCCGAAGACCGACACCTTCGTCCAGTTCGGCGGCGCCTCGGTAGAACCGAAGACCGGCAAGATCGTCGCCATCTACGGTGGCGAGGACGCCACCAAGCACTTCACCAACAACGCCGACCAGACCGGCGCCCAGGTCGGATCGACCTTCAAGCCGTTCGTACTGGCCGCGGCGATGCGGGACGGCGTGCGCGACCCGAGTGAGCCCGAAGACCAGGGAGACGAGTACCGCCACAAGGTCGACCCTGACAAGACCGTGTACAACGGCAAGAACAAGCTCAAGATCAAGAACTACGACGGCACCGTCTGGCAGAACGAGGAAGGAAAGGAATGGCTTCAGCGCAACGACGGCGATGAGTCGTACAAGAACATCAACCTGCGTGAAGCCATGATCCACTCCGCCAACTCGCCCTTCGTGCAGCTGGGCATGGACGTCGGCATTCCTAAGGTCAGGGAAGCCGCCATCAACGCAGGCCTGCTCGATTCCTCCCTGTCGAAGTCGGACGTCCCCTCCTTCTCGATCGGTATCTCGGACCCCAGCGCGATCCGCATGGCCGGCTCCTACGCGACCTTCGCGGCCAACGGCGAGCAGATGGATCCGTTCTCCGTTACCAAGGTCGACTACCAGGGCACGACGGTCTACGAGCACGACGACAAGCCCGAGCCGGCCTTCACCAGTGCCGTCGCGAGCAATGTGACCGATGTGCTGAGGGATGTCGTCGACGATCCCGAGGGCACCGGCAAGAACGCCCGGCTCCCCGGCCGCGAGGTCGCCGGCAAGACGGGTACCACCGACGGCAACAAGTCGGCGTGGTTCGTGGGCTACACGCCGCAGCTGTCGACCGCCATCGACATGTACCGGCTCGACGACAACGAGAAGAGCGGCAAGAAGCGCGAGTTCCTCGAGATGTACGGCACCGGTGGCCAGGACAAGATCCACGGTGCGTCGTTCCCGTCCGAGATCTGGCAGACGTACATGTCGGAGGCGCTCAAGGGCGCGCCGAAGCTGACCTTCCCGGAGCCCGAGCCCCTCGACGCCGAGGCTTACTGGGGCGGCGGCGCCTCGAGTCCGCCCCCGTCGCCGTCCAACACGCCCTCCGGCACCCCGTCCTCGACCCCGTCGGGCACGCCGTCCACCACGCCTTCGGGCAGCCCCGACCCGAGCCAGTCCTGCAAACCGTGGGAGGACTGGACCTGCGGCACCACGGGTGGCAATGGCGGCAATGGCGGAAGCGGCGACCCGACCGGCACCCCGTCGATCAGTCCGACGACAACGCCACCGGGAACCAACGGTAACGGCGGCGGTAACGGCAACGGAGGGTTCATCGGAGGCCCGAGCAGTTAGCGGCCGCCGGTCCAAGCTCCGGCAACGCCATGAGGGCCGCCGCACCCGGTACGCACACACCTGTGCGCTCCGGGGGCGGCGGCCCTCGCCGTATCCCAAACCCCGTACGGCAGGATGTGCACCATGCCCAGCGCAGAAGAGACGAGCGTGTACCAGGACCGACCGGGCCGGCCGGAGCGGCCTGACGTACGGCCCACACGGCGTGACCCCGTCGCCGCGTCCGGCAGCGAGCTGATCGGCGGTCCGGCCGGCCGCTGGGCCTGGCGAGGCAGCAGTGGCTGGCTCACTCCCGTACGTGTCATCGCATTGGTGGCGATCGGCATGTTCGCGCTCGGCATGGTGCAGAAGATGCCCTGTTACAACTGGGCCTGGTTCCGGGGCACGAGCTCCCAGTACACCCACGCCTGCTACTCCGACATTCCGCACCTCTACCTGGGGCGTGGTTTCTCCGAAGGGCTCATCCCGTACTTCGACCGGCTGCCCGGCGACATGGAGTACCTCGAGTACCCGGTCCTCACGGGTGTCTTCATGCAGGTCGCGTCGTGGCTCAATCTGGCCGGCGGCTCCATGCAGAACCAGGAGCAGATGTACTGGATGGTCAATGCGGGCATGCTGATGATCTGCACCGCGGTCATCGCCGTCTGTGTGGCCCGCACACACCGTCGCCGCCCCTGGGACGCCCTGCTGTTGGCTCTGGCGCCCGCCTTCGCGCTCACCGCCACCATCAACTGGGACCTGCTGGCCGTGGCGCTCACAGCCGCCGCGATGCTCATGTGGTCACGCGGCCGGGCGCTGGCCTTCGGCATCCTCATCGGGCTCGCGACCGCCGCCAAGCTCTATCCCGTACTGCTGCTGGGTCCGTTGCTCCTGCTGTGCTGGAGGGCAGGCAAATGGCGAGAGTTCGCCACCGCGGCGCTCGGCGCGGCCGGTGCCTGGCTGGTGGTGAACCTGCCCGTGATGCTGATGGCGCCGGAGGGGTGGAAGAAGTTCTACACCTTCAGCCAGGAGCGGCAGGTCGACTTCGGCTCGTTCTGGCTGATCATCACGCAGCGCACGGGTGAGCCGCTGGAAGTCGACTCCGTGAACACCTACGCGACGCTGCTGATGATCCTGGCGTGCGCGGGCATCGCGGCGCTGTCGCTGAGTGCGCCCCGGCGGCCCCGTTTCGCTCAGCTCGTCTTCCTCGTCGTCGCGGCGTTCATCATCACCAACAAGGTCTACTCGCCGCAGTACGTACTGTGGCTGATTCCGCTCGCCGCGCTGGCCAGGCCGCGCTGGCGGGACTTCCTGATCTGGCAGGCCTGCGAGGTCATTTACTTCCTGGGTATCTGGATGTACCTCGCGTACACCACCAGCCCCAAGCACCAGGGGCTGCCGCCCGAGGGCTATCAGGTGGCGATCGCCCTGCATCTGCTGGGGACGCTGTATCTGTGCGCCGTGGTCGTACGGGAC